>JAUMYJ010000006.1:47630-67485 GCA_030528715.1 Bacteroidales bacterium
TCAAACCCGTAACCTTCTGATCCGTAGTCAGATGCTCTATTCAGTTGAGCTACGGCGCCGTGGCTTAATTATAACGTGTAATCGTTGTGACGCTGAAGGGATTCAAACCCGTAACCTTCTGATCCGTAGTCAGATGCTCTATTCAGTTGAGCTACAGCGCCGAATGGTGACACCGAAGGGATTCAAACCCGTAACCTTCTGATCCGTAGTCAGATGCTCTATTCAGTTGAGCTACGGTGCCATTCTTCATTGTTATCGGATGCAAAGTTACACATTTCTTAGATAACCGCCAAGGCTTTGCCTATTTTTTTTCGTCTACAAGGTGTTTTTTAGGGCGTACGAAAGCATTTGTGCTACGATTTTGGCGTATATTTGCACTCTCATAATAGCTTTTATTTTGAATAAGACCTAGTAAATATGGTACGACAACCTATCTATAACTTTTGTGCTGGTCCTAGTACTTTACCCGCAGAGGTAATGGCAGCTACGGCAGCCGCTTTGCTAGACTTTGAAGGCAGTGGCTTATCACTAGCCGAGGTGGGGCATCGTACAAAAGCCTTTGTACCCATTATCGAAGAAGCACGCAGCCTCATGCGCAGCTTGCTTGCTGTGCCCGATACACACGAGGTACTTTTTCTTAGCGGTGGAGCCACACTGCAATTTACCATGCTAGCGGCCAATCTTTTGCGTACACAAGCTGCTTACACCGATACAGGCGTATGGGCTACCAAAGCCATTGCCGAGGCACAGCTGTGGGGACGAGTAAACGTAGTGGCTAGTAGTGCTACAACAGGGTACACCACTATCCCAGAGCACTTTGACCTACCACAGGGAGCGAACTATCTACACATCACGAGCAACAACACCATCTATGGCACACAATGGCATACACTACCCGAGGTAGATGTGCCACTCGTAGCCGATATGTCGAGCGATATTCTCACACGGCCTTTGGCCATAGAACGCTACGACCTCATCTATGGCGGTGCTCAAAAAAACCTTTCAATGGCTGGTCTATGCTTTGCTATCGTACGGCGCAAAGCACTCAACAAACACGGGCGAGCCCTCCCTGCAATGCTTGACTATACGCGCCATATAGAAGCAGCCTCGATGCTCAACACTCCCCCTACCGTACCTATCTACTGCGCGCTACAAACCCTCCGTTGGATAGTCCGTGAAGGGGGCATTAGTACCATGCAGCAGCGTGCTAAGCAACGGGCAGCTATCGTATACGAAGCCATTGACAACTCACCACTCTTTTCAGCACCTGTGCAAGCTGTCCACCGCAGCTTGATGAACATACGTTTTGAGCTCACACCCGCTTATACACAGCTTGAAGAGACTTTCCTTAGCGAGGCCAAGACAGAAGGCTTAATGCAGCTACGTGGGCATCGCACACTGGGTGGTTTTCGCGCCTCACTCTACAATGCTATGCCAATAGCTGGGGCCAAGGCCTTGGCCAACTTTATTCACACCTTTACACTACGCCATGGATAACCGTATATGGTCACAACAAGAAGCCATCGCTCAGCTTGATGCGTGGGGCATAGCTGGCATACCCTTTGCGTTCTACTGCGACTATGCACAAGAGTGCTGGCATATCGTGCAACTAACAGCAGCATTGCAGCCCACTGAACCATGCACTTGGTATTTTGACTTTAATCTGCCATCACAACGTGTGGCGCATTTGCCCACAGCTACTGACACAAACACACCATTTAACTGGCAAGCAGATATTCCCAATCGGGCAGCCTATACAAAGGCCTTTGAACACGTGATGCAGGGCTTGAAACGTGGCGACAGCTTTCTGACCAACCTAACCTGGCGCGTACCACTACACACTTCACTCACACTTGAAGCACTATTTCTGCGTGCCAAAGCCCCTTACAAGCTCTATGTCCCTGGCCAGTTTTGCGTTTGTTCGCCTGAAACGTTTGTAACAATAGAGGGCACGCAAATAGCGACCTACCCCATGAAAGGCACTATACCAGCTAACCAACCACAAGCACTTGACAAGCTGCTGAACAGCCCCAAAGAACGTGCCGAGCATGCTACCATCGTAGACCTCATGCGCAACGACCTAAGCCAAGTAGCCAGCAACGTACGTGTAACATGCTACCGCTATGCAGAGCAAATCACTACACCACGTGGCGGCCTATGGCAAACGAGCAGCGAGATTACAGGCACACTACATACAGAGCTATGGGGGCGTTGGGGGAGCATTCTAGCCCCACTCCTACCAGCAGGCTCTATTACGGGAGCACCCAAACGAGCTACACAGCAACTCATAGCCGAGGCCGAGCCATGCGCACGCCACTACTACACTGGCATTATGGGCGTTTGCACCGGCCACGCGCTCTATACAGCAGTCATGATACGCTACATGGAGCAAGCAAGCGATGGGTTTTACTTTCGCGCAGGTGGCGGTATCACAGCTCAAAGCCACTGCGAAGAAGAATGGCAAGAAGTACACCACAAAGCTCAGCCACCAATACCTACCACTCCTTAAAGCCACACCTCATGAAACGTTTAACAATGCTTGTATGCGCAAGTGTATGGACACTCATAGCACAGGGTCAAACAGCACTACGCCTCACGGAGGTAAACTTCGTAGAGGCACAAATGAACTATCGCTATGCCTACGATACAAAGGGACGCATAGCAAAAATTACGGTCAATCAGCTCGAACAACCCATTACCATTGACTACGACCAAGTGGGCAATGCCACACTCATGGTCGACACCCTCGCCTTTGCTACCATTGGCTACGATCCTATGCGACAGGTTAGCACAGCGATAAGTATCTATTTCCTAAACTCAGATGTAACCACACCGATACACTACGATGCTAAAAACCGCTTTTTAGGCATAGGTAGCGACTCTATGGTAGTCTACGCTAAGGATCACATTGTAGCTGTAGGCGATAGCTACAAAGCATTGACTTACCCACAAACGAACATCACCGAAGTAGCACGTTTGACACAAGCTATACCCTATTTTATAGGCTGGCTAAACAAGAGCGATGCAACCGACACCTACGCTTGTCTACTTCCTTTGATACATTTTGGCACGGCTTTCAACGCTTGTCCCACTTCGGCTACAATGACTGTAGACCTACCCGAAGACCCTTTGGAGGAAGCACTGAACGATAGCCCAAGCAATCCGTTTTACAACATCATTGACGCCCGATCACAACATCTCATGGACGTTGAGGCCGTTAAGCCCTCAATGCAACTTGAACAAGCGATTTCAGAGCACCAAGCGACCGAAGAGCAATGGCTTACCTTGACACAATTTGACGAACTAATGCGCGATATTATGCGCTACTATCGCGAAGCCAAAAAGGAAGATGAAGCGCAAACTGCAACACGTAGGGTGACGCTCCCCGTCACGTTTCATTACACAATTCTATCTAGCCAGCAGCCCAAGCAATACCTCTTGCAAGTAGATATCAAAGGGCCAAGCTCCGAACGCCCAGAGGCCATACGCATGCATAAAACGATACGCTTTACCCTAGAAGAATAAAGTAGGCTAAGCCTGTACATTTGTAATGGGGAGCAGTAGCTCTCCAAAGGGCAGCAATGCATTAAAGAGCGCGATATGCGTGTAGTTTGACAGATCGGTATAATGTATATCTGCCTTTACTAACTGCCCCGTAACCAACAAAAGTTCACGCCGCACACCAGCCAGCAATGGCTGCCTTGGCGTATACCAACACTTGCCGTCAAACAAAGCAACATTGGCAATCGTAGTGTCAGTCAACAAGCCATGCCGCGTAATAAGCACATCATCGGCCGCACCACGTTGAGCAAAACAAAGCTCAAGTGCGTGGCGGTCGGTGCTTTTATATGTATAGTCAAGGGTTGGCTCCTCAATAAGTTTCAACCGCTGTACTGGGCGTGGTATATAGCGACTTACTTCGCTTGATGACACACCAAAAGCACTATACACTACCCGCCATTTGCAGCGACCTTGTGGCACTTCGGAAGGTATATAGAGCTGCAAATTATGCTCTGGCATAGGCATCGTACCGAGATGATGCAGCGTACGCTTTAAGCGAGCCTGATGCAAGTCCAAATGCTGTGGCACACCATCGTTTAAACAAATCGTTTCTATGAATGCAGGCATACGTATCAAAAATTAAAGTGCACAAACGTAGGCGCACTCTCATTGCCATAGGCGTCTACCGCCGTTATAGCCATAGAGTTATAGAGGCGCTGAGGCAAAGCCGGTGCATAGGTATAATGAGGCTCTGTAAGACCATATGCCACAAGCTGCCGTATATCGCGCACATCGGGCAGTAGTCCAGCCTTTGGTGCAGCATAGATATTATAAGTTACGGGCGTAGCATCTGACACCTCGGCCCAACGCATATGTAACGTATAGTATGCTGTATCACGCCTGGCCACTACCTCCATAGGGGCAGTAGGTGGCACACTATCGGCCCAGCGCATGGGAGGGACAAGGGCAGGTGTGGCATTAAACCATGCCAATGTAGGCTGCACACCCTTATGCTTATCAAGGGCAAACTGCGTACGGAAATGGGCATGCCCCATTCCCCAGCGGCGCAACGTGTGCAGTTGTCGCGTAAGGTCGCTTAACGGCCAAGCACGCTCAGTGAGCATATAAGTACCTAAGCCCGGCACAATCGTACGGCCACAACTGCGCTCTTGCCAATCAAGCACGAAGGGGAAGAAATGATTGTCTCTAAAATAAAGCATCGGGAAGAGCATATCCATATACCCACGTTCGAGCCAGAGTACAGCATCTTGAAGTACGGCATTGCGTGCATTCCACCCACCAGCAGAATAGCGCGGTGTGTCGGCATATTTCCCCACAGGCGAAGCACTCATACGCACCCAAGGGCGTACGCTACGCACGGCCTCGGCCACACGCGCCACGACACGTGTCACGTTGTCACGTCGCCAGTCTTCTTTGGCTTGTCCACGACCATAGGTGCGATACGTGTAGCTATCATCATAGCGAATAGTATGCTCAGGATAGCGCACATAGTCAAGATGAACACCATCAATCGCATAGTGATGCACGAGCTCCGCAGCCAAGTTGGCCAAATAGTCAGCCGTATGTGGATGCCCAGGGTCGAGCATATAGTGTTCGCTCGTGCGTAGCGTGGCAACGGCCTGCAAGCGGTGGACACCTTGCTTACCATGCTGAGCAGCTACGTTGTTTTTAGCCAAAGGGAAAGTAACTAGCCAAGCATGAAGCTGCATGCCACGCTCGTGGCATGCACGTACAGCAAACGCCAAAGGGTCGTAATATGGCGAGCGGCCAAATTGCCCAGTCAAGCATATGTCCCACGGCTCGTAGCGTGAGGGATAAAGTACGGCACCACGCGTGCGTACTTGAAAAAGTACTACATTCGTACCAATCGCTTTGAGGCCATCGAGCAATGCCAAGAGCTCACGCTGCTGCACCAGTGTGTCTTGTGGCTGCCGCACACGTGTTCGTGGCCAATCAAGATTAAGATAGGTCGTGAGCCAAGCCCCACGTACCTCGTACTTAGGAGGTAACAGGGCGTCGCTAAGCGGCACATGCTTTGCTTTGTATGTTACGCGTGAGTGCTGAAAAGCTCTCACCGTATGCTCAGGCGACCATCTTTGCTCAATGGTTTGTGCCAGAGCAACGTCCAACAGACCTAAAACACAGCCACACACCAACAGCCAACGGCAACAAACAGAACAGAAGAACATGATACCAACTAAATTATAAAAAAACTCTACGCGAGAGTTGCACGATGTTTCTCTCTTGACACCGCGACCAAGCCGACACAGCCTCAGCAACGGCACGCATAGACACTAGTACAAATATAGCATTTTTCAATCAAATAGCTTGCACAACTAGTAGATAATGCGTATCTTTGCCTATTATACACCCAATTTATAAAGCACATTCAAGCCCTATGCCTAAACTCCATAGATATCTCTGGATGCCTACGATCTTGCTTGTTTTCATAACGGTGAGTTTTATCTACCTTGCCCTAACAGGAGGTATTCCCAATACACGCGACTCATACCTCATGATACTAGGGTCTTACCTCATTACTGGGCTGCTCTTTGGCCTCCGTCTAATGCGTATCCGCCGCGACCGCCGTGCCGAAGAAGAGCTCAAAAAACACCTAAACGATACACAGCCACAGAGCTAATAACACCTACATACATTGACATAACAATGATACAAATACTCAAAAAAATTTGCTTTGGCCTTGCTTTGGCCACTACCTCGATGGCAGCCCATGCCCAGTTTGATGCTGGAACAAAATACATCGCCACAGGCCTATCAGGGCTCAACATGTCTTATGGTGACCAAGCGGGCTTTCAGCTTGGCCTAGATGCTAGCGCAGGCTATTTCATCGCAGACAGCTGGCTAGTCAAAGCCAACCTCAATTATAACCATACACGCCACACTGATGACTTCTCAGCTGGCATCGGTGGGCGCTACTATATCCGCCAAAATGGTTTGTTTTTAGGTGCTGGTATCGGCTTTTCGCACCTTACCAAAAATATCAACGACATCGAAATACCCATCGAAGCAGGCTACTGCTACTACCTAAACGGGCACGTATCCATTGAGCCGTCAGTCTATTACAACATGAGTATCAACGACTTTGCAAGTGGCAGTAAAGTAGGGCTACGCCTAGGTCTAGGCTTTTATTTCTAATAGTACCACATCATAAACTTAGCACACCATGCTAGCTCAACTATCTACGATGAGCTAGCATGGTGTGTCAATTGTTAGCAAAACCTAGAAGCTATAAGACCTTTTTGTAGCCTTCGAGTGTTTGGCGTGCAGTATCCTCCCAAGTATAGCTATTCAATATATGCTCACGAAATGCCTCATCAAACGGCTGCTCGTAAGCCTGCACGATTGCTGTGCGAATTGAAGCCACATCGTCAGGTTCACAATAATAAGCGAAATTTTGAAAGTAATCTTCCGTATCGCCTTTTTTCGTCACAACGATATTCGTACGCATCACGCCAGCTTCGAGCGAAGAGAGGCCTGTCGTTTCTATCCATGAAGCCAACACATGCACTTTGGCTAGCTTATAAAGCTGTGGGAGTTGTTCGTGAGGGACTTGTCCTAAGAAATGCATATTTTCGGCTGCCTCACTTTGACACTGAGCATAATAATGATGAAAATTTGCACTAGCTTTACCCACAAAAACCAGCTTATAGGGTAGTTCTTGACATGCACGTATCACATTAAGCTGATTTTTCAACCCTTCGATACGCGCCACACAAAGAATGCAATCCCGATACTGTTCTAAGTCTGGTGTTATCGTTGTTTTATCATAGTCAAACACTGCAACATCTACGGCATTAACGACTACTTCATGTTGCTTGTCTAATACTCCAAAGCTCCTAACTATACGCTGCATTTCACTCCGTGAATTAGGTAAGAGTACGTCTACCATATGCATTATTTTGCGCTGCAAATGCTTGTGCCCATATAATAGATAAAACAAAGTACCTCGATTAACCTCACGATTAAGTATAGCACGTGCTATAACCTTACAATACTCAATAGTCGTTGTGGGCAAGCAATTATTAAGCACTTGCAACCAGCCACCTCGTGCCTTTCTCTCAAATTCAGTATAATCTACATAAATGGTAGAGAGTGCCACCTTTTTGCCTTGTCGCTTGGCATTACGCACTTGCAAGAATAGTTCTTGAGGACGTGTAAGATTAAATACATGTACAATATCATAATCTTTGAGGTCAGGCTCTAACTCTAAAGAAATATCTACTACCACACCCAGCAATTCGAGGTAGGCCTTGGTCTTGAGTATTTGTGTCGTATCTCCCCCTGGCACTGTAAAAAGTGTTTTACGCGATTGGAATAAAACTTTCATACGTCATAAAACAAATACATTAGAGACTAAATTAAGGCATGAAACTACTCTATATTAGTTTCGACAGCAAGTGCACCCGCTGGGATTCAAACCCAGGACCTTCAGAACCGGAATCTGACGCTCTATTCACTAAGCTACGGGTGCGATGGAGGGGGCAGCGGCTGTGGCTGCGTGGTCTATGTGGGCTTCTATCAAGCCCAACCCTTTGGGCGAAGGACGAAATAGCAATGTGGGCTGGCAGGCTGGTACTAGAATTGTTTCACCCTCGACTATCGAGGTTACTTCGCCATCGGCTGTTACTACTTCGCCAGAGCCAGCATATGCTACATAGATACGAAACGAACGCCGTTCAGGCAGCGTGAGCGTTATAGGCTCTGTCATTTCTAAACGCCCTATGGCAAAGTAGTCATTACACATGAGTGGTACAAGGGCATTGAGCTGCGGTGTGTATTTTACCTGCGTGTCTTGTGCTGCTGTGAGTGTCGTACATGCAAGTGCTTGCTCTAAGTGCAGCTCGCGTGGCAGGCCATCAAGCCCTAGGCGGTTGTAGTCAAACACGCGATAGGTCGTATTACTCGTTTGCTGTACTTCGATGATAAACGCACCAGCACAAATGCTATGAATGCGCCCCGCAGGGATATTAAAGCAATCACCAGCTTGGGGACGATAGGTAGCAATATAATTGCATATCTTATTATCGGCAATCGCAGCGGCCAAGCTTTCGCGCGTCACGTCACACGTTAACCCTGCCATTAAGCGGGTATTGGGTGTAGCATCTTTGACAAACCAAACCTCGGTCTTGCCATTGCGCTCTCCATTACGCTGAGCTATGCTGTCGTTAGGATGCACTTGAATGCTCAGATCAGCAGAGGCATCAATAAACTTAATGAGCAATGGGAACTGCTCTCCAAAACGCTCCACGATGCCTTCACCCATCAGCCGAGCACCATGTGTTTTGACAAGCGTATTGATACCTACACCTGCATATATACCTATGGCCACGACACTCTCTTCACTT
This sequence comes from Bacteroidales bacterium, assembly GCA_030528715.1. GTDB lineage: Bacteria > Bacteroidota > Bacteroidia > Bacteroidales > Bacteroidaceae > Alloprevotella. Next base: position 56,519 of record JAUMYJ010000006.1, read on the forward strand.
TCTAAACCTGACAACTCCCAACTTTCACCTATCGGAGCCTCGGCTTGCGCCATGCGCTTCATCTGCGCAATGCGCTGCCCTCCCCATACGGTAGGCATCAGAATTGGCTGAAATTTTAAGATTTGCACGTCAGTTTAGTTTAATAATTTGAAGTGAGAAATGGCAATAGTAGGTAGATATTGCAGATATCAAATGCAAATTTAGAAATAAAATCGGAATACAAGCGCGCTTTGAGCATTTTCCTCAAAAAAAAGTCACCCATAGTCAAAAAACGAACTATCAAAAGACTGCGTACGAGTTTTTATAGTTATTTTTGCATACTGCGTAGTTTGCGCCAGCCTAACTTACGCGCTTGGCAAAGCCCAGCGCACCATGTTGTTTATAATTCGGCCTCGCTCTACGCACAACACTAGCCTTTCAAAACGCTAACATCTAGACATGGAGCCTAGCAACAAATATACTTATCTGCCAAAGATAGACAGCCCTGCCGACCTACGCACCCTACGTCCAGAGCAGCTCACTAGCGTATGCCAAGAGCTACGCCAAGACATCATTGACGAGTTGGCACGCAACCCTGGCCATTTCGCTTCTAGCCTTGGCACCGTAGAGCTTACCGTGGCACTACACTATGTATTCAACACACCATTCGACCGCATTGTGTGGGACGTAGGCCACCAAGCCTATGGCCACAAAATACTCACAGGGCGTCGTGATAGTTTCTATACCAACCGCCAGTATGGTGGCATCAAGCCTTTTCCCTCACCACATGAGAGCGAATACGACACCTTTGCTTGTGGCCATGCCAGCAATAGCATCTCGGCTGCTTTGGGCATGGCTATCGCAGCCAAGCAGCAAGGCGAAAACCGACACGTGGTAGCGGTAATTGGCGATGGTGCGATGAGTGGGGGGCTAGCCTTTGAAGGGCTAAACAATGCCTCTTCTACGCCCAACAACCTACTCATCATCATCAACGACAACGACATGAGTATTGACCAAAGTGTAGGTGGGCTCAAACACTACTTGCTACAACTACACACGAGTGCCACCTACAACAAAGCACGCCAGCATGCAGGTAGTTTTTTGAAATATCTTGGTTTGACCGAAAAAGGAAGACAAAGCATCATTCGCTTTAACAACTCGGTAAAATCACTCCTCACCAAGCAGCAAAACATGTTTGAGGGGCTCAACATACGCTACTTTGGCCCACACGATGGACACAACGTAGACGACCTAGTACGTATCCTCGAAGATATCAAGGATATGCAGGGACCCAAGATACTACATCTCCACACGATCAAGGGCAAAGGTTACGAGCCTGCCGAGCGCGAGAGTACCATTTGGCATGCCCCAGGCAAGTTTGACCCCGACCTTGGCGTACGTCTTACCACTTGTAGCTGCGACACAACACCACAGCCTCCTCTGTTTCAAGACGTCTTTGGCTGTACACTCGTAGAGCTGGCCAATCAAAATCCACGCATCGTAGGCATTACTCCTGCAATGCCCACGGGCTGCTCTATGATTAAGCTAATGGAGGCCATGCCCGATCGTGCCTTTGATGTAGGCATTGCTGAGGGACACGCCATGACTTTCTCTGCTGGCTTAGCTAAGGAGGGCATGCAGCCTTTTTGCAACATTTACTCCTCATTTGCACAGCGTGCTTACGACAATGTGATACACGATACCGCCCTACTCGATCTCCCTGTTACACTCTGTTTAGATCGGGCTGGTATCGTAGGTGCCGATGGTCCTACCCACCATGGTGTGTTTGATATTCCCTCGCTACGTACTGTGCCCAACGTCATTCTCGCCTCGCCCTACGATGAGTGCGAGCTACGCCACCTCATGTACACGGCACAAGCCGATAACCATGGCCTCTTTGTCATTCGCTATCCACGCGGTAGTGGTCGCCGTACAGACTGGAAGTGCGCTTTTGAACCTATCCCTATTGGTAAGGGGCGACAAATGAAAGCAGGTGTGGACTTAGCTTTTGTTACGCTTGGTCCTATTGGCAACGTAGCTGCTGATGCCATTACACGTGTAGAGGAAGAGCGTGCAGCAGCTGGACGACCCATAAGCATAGCCCACTACGACCTACGCTTTGTTAAGCCGCTTGACACTGCCATGCTCGAAAGTATTGCTGCCGAGCACACCTGCATAGTCACACTCGAAGATGGCTCACTGGCAGGGGGTGCTGGCAGTGCTATCCTCGAATACATGAGTGATCATGGCCATACCACGCGCGTGGTACGCTTAGGCATTCCCGACCGCTTCATAGAGCATGGCTCGCCCGAAGAGCTCTACCACGAGCTCGGCCTAGACTGCGAAGGCTTAGCAAGCACACTACATAGCCTACTGCCATAAGTACACTACACGAGCAATCAGAGAGACAAGCAATACATGCTATCCAATTGAGAACAGAAAGGTCTATCGTTAGTCTAAGCCTAAATTTGCTGTACAATGGACGTTGCACAGCTGTATAACGCGCCATAAACACGTGTCTAGCGAGCACTAGACAAAAATTAAGTGCTAAGGCAGATTACTTGCCTACTATATGCACAACACACGACCAAAGTAAAACGCTATGCGTATCATCATTGCAGGAGCTGGTGCCGTGGGACGCCATTTGGCCAAGCTCCTTACCTCCGACCGCCACGACATCGTGGTTATCAACGAAGACGCCTCACGCGGTGAGGTGCTAGCCGACTACGACCTACAAGTCATTGAGGGGCAGCCTACACAAGTAGGTGTACTCGAAACAGCAGGCGTAGCCCATGCTGACCTATTCATTGGCGTTACACCACGTGAGTCTGACAATATCCTCGCATGCTGTATAGCCAAAGGGGTGGGTGCCCAAAAGACCGTAGCACGCGTAGACAACTATGAGTTTACACGCACCGAGTATGCCGAGCACTTCAAGCGCATGGGGGTAGACTCTGTCATCTTTCCCGAGCAGCTGGCCGCACAAGAAATTATCCATGGGCTACAACGCAGCTGGGTACGCCAATGGTGGGAAATTCACGAAGACCTCTTCATGCTAGGCATCAAAGTGCGCGCTAGTGCACCTATCGTAGGCAAACAGTTGCGCGACGTATGCAAGCCCGAAGTGCCCTATATGGTAGCGGTGGTGAAGCGCAATGGTGAGACACTCATACCTCGTGGCGATGAAATGCTTCTTGATGGCGATGTGGCCTATTTTCTCACGACACGCAACCACATTGCCGAAATCAAGTCGATAACAGGCAAAGAAGACTACGGCAAAATACGCAATCTCATCATCATGGGAGGCTCTACTACCGCCATACAACTGCTACGCCAGCTAGACGACAACATACACGTGAAAGTCATCGACCAAGATGGCCAGCGCTGCGCTCACCTCATGGACGCCTGCCAACGCAAAAATACGATGTATCTACAAGGCGATGGCCGAGACATGCAACTACTATCCGAAGAGGCATTTAGTGGCGAGCGCAACACACAAGCCTTCTTGGCCCTCACGGGCAATGCCGAGCAAAACATTTTGGCCTGCATCGCAGCCAAGCGTAGTGGCTACCGCAAGACCGTAGCCATGATTGAGAGCCTAGACTACGTCAACATGGCTGAGAGCTTCGACATCGGCACTATCATCAACAAGAAACGCATTGCCGCAGCACACATCTACCATATGCTGCTGAGCAAAGATGTAAACAATGTAAAAAGCCTTGTTATCGCTCAGGCCGATGTGGCTGAGTTCAAGGTACACCCAGGCTCACCTATCACACGCTGCCCTGTACGCGAGCTGAGCATTCCCTCGACCATCAACCTCGGAGCACTCGTGCGTGATGGGCAGACGATACTCATCAACGGCAATACCCACATACAAGCTGGAGACTTAGTAACCGTATTTTGCCTGCAACACGCACTCACTACAGCAGAACACCTCTTTGAAGCTCCCACACAGCTGCTTGACAACGCCGTAACGGCTGTACGCAGCAAAGCAGGCAGCCTTATTGCAGGCTTAGCACGCTGGGCCAACAAAGCACCACACACCCCCTAGCCAATAATAGCTACAATGTCTATCATCAACTGGCGCACGATAGGTGACGTGATTAGCAAGTTGCTTATCTTTGAGACCATTTTCTTTGTGCTATGCTATGCCGTAGGTGCATGGTATGGCGAATATCATCCTGCCGCCTTTGGCTGGCCTGCACTAGCAACACTCGGCACAAGCGCAATATTGCGTGCACTAGGTGGCCATGGACAAGGTCAGCTCTCTCGGCGTGATGCTTTTCTCATCTTAGCCCTGGCATGGCTTGTATTCTCGGTATTTGGCATGTTGCCCTACCTCATTTCTGGGGCTGTACCCGATGTGAGCGATGCTTTTTTTGAAACCATGTCAGGCTTTACGACTACGGGAGCTAGCGTGCTAACGCACATCGAAGACTTACCTCATAGCATTCTCTTTTGGCGTAGCCTCACACAGTGGGTAGGTGGGCTTGGTATTGTGTTTTTTACGCTGGCTATTTTACCCTCTCTCGGTTCGGGCGATGTACGGCTGTTTTCGGGCGAGTCTACAGGGTTTAAGCTAGGCAAATTACATGCACGTTTTAGCACCACAACCAAGTGGCTGTGGGGTATTTATACAAGCCTAACTCTAGCTTGTGCTATAACATTATGGGTAGTAGGTATGCAACCTTTTGATGCGCTGTGCCATGCCTTAACGACAGCCGCCTCAGGTGGTTTTTCAACCAAACAAGCTAGTATCGAAGCCTTTCAGCTGCCTGCGGTGGAATATGTGCTTTCTATCTTTATGTTTTTGGCCGCGGTCAATTTTGGCTTGCTTTATCTACTATTTATCAAGCGAGACTGGCGCAGTCTATGGCGCGACACTGAGTTTCGTACCTATGCTGCAATTTGTGTTGGGTTCACACTGGCCATTGCTAGCTATATGGCTTGGACACAAAGCTATCCCATTGAGCGAGCATTTCGCCAAGCACTCTTTCACGTAACCTCACTGCAAAGCTCCACGGGCTTTACAACAACCGACATCGACATGTGGCCTAGCTTTACAGTGGTATTGTTCCTCGTATTACTCACACTTGGCGGTAGCGCAGGTAGCACCGCAGGCGGTTATAAGTGTATCCGTCTCTACGTAGCCTATCAATACGCACGTAACGAAATGATGCATCTGCTTCACCCACGTGCCTACCTACGCATCAATGTGGGTGGCAAAGAGCATAGTAAAGTCGGTGAGTCTTTGGTCGCATTTACATTTTTATTCATTGTACTCATCTTTATTGGCACTACGAGCTTTGTACTCATGGGCGACCCACTTATCGACTCACTAAGTATTACCATATCATCGCTTTCTAATGCAGGGCCTGCACTTGGCCACCAATTTGGTGCCAACGATGGTTGGACGGCTTTACAGCCAGCAGGCAAATGGCTTTCTAGCTTTTTAATGTTGGCTGGCCGACTTGAAATTTTTGGTATATTGCTACCACTCTACGCACACTTTTGGATGAACGATTAGCCGCAGCCATTCACACTACTCCTAGAGGTTAATAATATAGCCTATATTTATCATATAGGTTATTGTGCTTTTCCCATAAAACCATTACGTTATACCAAACGATTAGATTATAACAACTCCCCACACTTCGACTATGCCGAGGGGTGGGGAGTTGTTATAATGCTAGTAACTAGCCGTGACTAGGTAAAACTCACTTACTTTACCTTAGCCCAGCCATACACAGCACGGTCACCGAGTTCTTCCTCAATACGGAGCAGCTGATTGTACTTAGCCATACGGTCTGAGCGGCTCAACGAGCCAGTCTTAATCTGACCGCTGTTGGTAGCTACGGCGATGTCTGCAATAGTAGCGTCTTCTGTTTCGCCAGAGCGGTGTGACGTTACTGAGGTATAGCCAGCGCGGTGAGCCATTTCGATAGCGTCAAGTGTTTCGGTAAGGCTACCGATTTGGTTTACTTTAATGAGGATAGAGTTACCACACTTTTCGCGGATACCACGTGAAAGGAAATCTACGTTGGTCACAAACAAGTCGTCACCTACGAGCTGGCAGCGATCGCCGATGCGAGCTGTAAGCTCCTTCCAGCCTTCCCAGTCGTTTTCGCTCATACCATCTTCGATAGAGTCAATAGGATACTTGGTAACAAGCTCTTCGAGGTAAGCAGCTTGCTCGGCAGAAGTACGCTTCTTGCCCGTTTCGCCTTCAAACTTGCTGTAATCGTAGATACCATCTTTGTAGAACTCAGACGAAGCACAGTCAAGACCAATCATAACGTCTACACCTGGCTTGTAGCCAGCAAGTTCGATAGCCTTGATGATGCTTTCGAGAGCATCTTCTGTACCATTGAGTGCAGGAGCGAAGCCACCCTCGTCACCTACGGCCGTAGAGAGGCCACGATCGTGGAGGACTTTCTTCAACGCGTGGAATACCTCAGCACCACAACGCAAACCTTCACGGAATGAAGGTGCACCTACTGGACGTATCATGAACTCTTGGAATGCGATAGGAGCATCAGAGTGTGAGCCACCATTGATGATGTTCATCATAGGTACAGGCAACGTATAAGTATTGGTACCACCGATGTAGCGGTAGAGTGGCATGTCAAGGTAAGCAGCAGCGGCCTTGGCTACGGCCAAAGACACACCGAGGATAGCATTAGCACCCAAGTTGCTCTTAGTAGGTGTGCCATCGAGGGCAATCATAGCGTGGTCGATAGCGCGTTGTTCAAGGGCAGACATACCTTCGAGGGCAGGGGCGATCTTAGTGTTGATGTTTTCAACAGCTTTGAGTACACCCTTACCGAGGTAGCGACTCTTATCACCATCGCGTAATTCGAGGGCTTCGTGTTCGCCCGTAGAGGCACCAGAAGGAACGGCAGCCGTAGCCTTAACACCGCTTTCGAGGATCACGTCTACTTCTACAGTAGGATTACCGCGAGAGTCAAGGATTTCGCGGCCAATGATTTGAGCAATTCTCATGATGAATTATAATTATAGAATAATTGAGTTAGTCATACAAAACCACAGCACGCAATGATATGCGCCCCTCGGTTCTTACACTTATATGCTACAAAGATACTACTTTTTACACGAATAGCTAGGCTTAGCTCTACTTTTTTTGAGCAAATACGCCTAACTTTGCACCACATGAGTCATCAATGGCCATGCTTACCTTGCCCTATGCCTATCAAAGTACGACACCTTGGCTATAATCTCGGCCAAAATATGCTATATTTTTACCGCAACTGGACGCTCCCGCTAGCCATCGTTGCTGGTAGTGTGGCCTATCTTATGCTCAAACACATACAAGCGTTTCAACCTTACCATAGTGCATTGTTCGCTCTGAGTGAATGGAGCATGCCTAGCCTCATTTTTACGATGCTGCTCCTTACATTTAGCCGTGTGGCTCCTAGCGACCTAAGGCTACGCTCTTGGCAGTGGCCACTCATTGCTGTGCAAGCTTTGCTAGCAACTACCGTTGTTGCAGTGGTACATGCCATGGGCTTAAAGGGCGAGTCGCTAGCCTTAGCTCAGGGGCTGCTAGTGTGCTTCGTAGCTCCTACGGCCACAGCAGCTACTGTCATCGTCAGTAAGCTATCCACCTCGTCTGATGCTGGGGCAGTGAGTGTACATGTGCTATTGCAAGGGGTAGTAGTGTCAGCACTCATCGCCCTACTCTTTCCAAGCGTAACACAAAGCACACACCTAAGCTCATGGCTACTAAGTTGGCAGCTCATGATACAGGTGGCACGCTTGCTCTTGCTCCCCCTTTCTCTTGCTTGGTTAATACGCTACACCTACTCACGCCTGCATAGTGCATTGTACAAACGCTCAGGGTGGAGCTTCTATCTTTGGAGTATAGCCTTGGCCTTAGTTACGGTCAAGACACTACACCTCATGGCCACTGCCCCTACACATAGTTTGCTCCTAGCGCATGCAGGCATGGCGCTGGTAGCCTGTATGCTCAACTTTGGGATTGGACGACTCATCGGTAAACGCTATGGCGCAGGCCTTGCTGCTGGGCAGGCTTTGGGGCAAAAGAACACCATTTTTGCGATTTGGCTGGCCTATGCCTACCTACTACCCACAGCGAGTTTTGTGCCAGGGGCTTATGTAATTTGGCAAAACACGTTTAACGCTTGGCAACTGTGGCGAGAGCGCAAAGCAAGAGTGTAGACACGCTTACACCCTCGTATGCCGATGCTACACGCAAAGTATTGTGCCGAGTTTTGGTACGCTTGTACCAAGTCACGACACAAATGTACCAGGTATAGATACAAGTGTACCAAGACACGACACAATACCTTAGCTGGCACAAAAAAGCACTCATGCCTTGTTTATTCGATTATAATGCTTACTTTTGTACATGAGGGTACACGTGTGCCCTCAGTAATACACAACACGATGAGCGATATACTCCCTTTCTTACGCGACCTCGCACACAACAATAACCGCGAATGGTTTGAACACAATCGCACACGCTACGAAGCCGCACGCCAAGACCTCATGGCACGTGTTTCAGAGCTTCTAAGCGAAATGCCTCGGCTTGACCCTCGGTTTAGTATGGTAGAAGCCAAGCAGTGCCTCTTTCGCATCAATCGCGACACGCGTTTTTCGGCCGACAAGAGCCCCTACAAGCGGCATTTTGGCGTATATCTCACGGTCTATGACAAGGCCGACGAACAAGGCGGCTATTACATGCACTTTGAGCCAGGTAATTGCTTTGTGGCTGCTGGTGCGTACTGCCTCTCGCCACGCTCACGCCTAGCCGTGCGTCAGCACATTGTAGACGAGGTAGAGACACTGCATGCCATCACTACGCAAGCACCATTTAGCACCCTCTACATGCCCCAAGGCATTGGTCAAGAGCGGCTAAAAACTCTGCCCAAGGGCTTTGACAAAGCATTTCCCTACCCCGAGTACCTCCGCCCACAAGATTATAGTGTGTGGCACCCTGTGAGTGATGCATTCTTTTTTACTACCGATTGGGTAGAGCAAACACTTCGCTCTTTTGCTGTGGCGAAACCTTTTCTAGATTTTATCAACGCAGCCATTGACGAAATGGCATAACTTAACTAAAACTGCATTGGCTCATGACTACACTTCTCCCTCATATTGCCCACGTGGCCATTGATCGTCTTTGGCCCGACCATGGCAGCATCAGTTGGCAGCTACACCCTGCCATCAACATTCTGAGCGGTGTCAATGGCATGGGCAAAAGCACCATCATCAACGCTATCGTACGCGGTTTAGAGCTAGGTATTGACGAGGCACATCAGCAGGGCATACACTTGACACTAATGCCCCAAGGCAGCACATCGATACCCTTTGATGTTATTCGTAGTTTCGACCGCCCCGCACTTTCGGGCGATGTATTGCGAAAGCTAGCTGGTACGACAGCTGCTACGGAGCTAGACATGCAGCTCTTTCTCTTACAGCGGCGCTACCTTGACTATCAAGTCAATCTAGGCAATCGCATGATAGAGTTGCTAACTTGTGGCAGTGAGACTAGTCGTGCCGAAGCCACAGAGGTAGCACAAGTGAAACTCCGCTTTCAAGATCTTGTAGACGACCTTTTTAGCGAGACCGGCAAACAGGTAGACCGCACACTCAACGAAATGGTATTTCTACAAAAAGGTGAGCACTTACGCCCCTATCAACTCTCGAGTGGCGAGAAACAAATGCTCGTCATCTTACTTACGGTGTTAACACAAGACCAACGCCCCTGCGTGCTGCTAATGGACGAGCCAGAGGTAAGCCTACACATTGAATGGCAGCAACGACTCGTAGACCTCATTCGCCAGCTAAACCCCAACGCACAAATCATACTCACGACCCACTCACCAGCCCTTATCATGGACGGCTGGCTTGATGCCGTGACCGATGTAGCCGATATCTTGACCGACTAAACGCTAAGCCACACCATGTCGCACCGCCTCACACAATACCTCAATAGCAACTATATGGCTGCCGCCTCACGCCTCACGGCTGCCCACCTAGGCGGCCGGCAACGCATTGTAGCCTACGTAGAGAGCTATGACGATGTGCTTTTTTGGAACAACCTACTACGCGAAGTCGAAGGCACACACTACCGCTTTGATGTGATGCTGCCCTCACGCCAAAATCTGAGCAAAGGTAAAAAAGCTGCCATTATGAACAGTCTAGGCAATCAGTTAGGGAGCTACATGATAGCTTGTGTAGATGCCGACTACGACTATGTACTGCAAGACACCACACCACAATCACACTTCGTCAATCGACACCCCTATATCTTTCACACATACGCATATAGCATCGAAAACCTACAATGCTACGCGCCCGCACTACAAGCCGTGTGTGTGATGGCCTCGCTCAACGATGAGGATATTTTTGACTTTGAGCGTTTCATTGCTGCCTATTCCGAAATCATTTGGCCACTCTTGGTGTGGAATATTTGGTGCTATCGCCATGGCCAACACAAACACTTCGACCTAGGTGTCTTTGCACGCACGATACAATTAGGACAAGTAGCCATAGCACAAATCGCACAAGACTTAGAGTACGTACAGCGACAAGTCAATAAACGTATCGCACAGCTACAACGGCTATTCCCACAAGCCAAAAAAGATTATAAAGCACTGACTGCTGAGCTTGAAAGCCTCGGTCTAACCCCTAGTACCGCCTACCTATATATGCGAGGTCACGACCTCTTTGACCAGCTAGTAGCACCGCTTGTACAGCAAGTAGTAGACCGCCTACAACGCCAGCGAGAACGCAACATTCAGTCTTTGGCAGTGCATGATGTACAGCGACAAAACGAGCTGGCGTCCTACCGCAACGCAACACTCAGTGCCTCACAGGCACTCAAACGCCATGAATATTATCGCGACAGCCCTATCTACCTACGCATCTGCCATGATGTTTCTGCCCTACTAGCACAAGTAGAAGCTGGCAAGCCACCCAAAATACCAAATTTATCCTTA
>JAUMYJ010000033.1 GCA_030528715.1 Bacteroidales bacterium
GTACAAGGCAGAAGCAGAAGTACAGCAACAAGCAAAGCCCGAGCAAAAGCAACGTGCAGAGCAGTACAAGGCAGAAGCAGAAGTACAGCAACAAGCAAAGCCCGAGCAAAAGCAGGCTAGTAAGCCTAAACGCATTGTTGCAACGATAGCTCCCGAAATTACCCCCGAGCCTATAATGGAGCACCCACAAATCTCGACCGAGCTATCAACTCCTCAGCCAGAGGCTAGCACCACGCACACCACAGAGACAAAACCTGCGATTGCAACACTGCTTCATGCACTGCAAGAGGCTGCACCAGCAACGGAAGTATCGCCTTTGCCCACAACGCATAGCGAGCAACGCAGCACCCCAGCTCAGCCCAAAGCAAGTAAAGCTACCGAAAAAGCTGCTACTAAACCCGCCATTGCCACGCTGATAACAGCTTTGCAAAAGACGGACACCACAACTGAGCCTAACTTTCTCATTACAGAAGACTTAACAACCTCAGAGGACAATGAATTGTCTAGCGAAGCAGACAATGCTACGGCACAAGCTGTAGACCTTGAGCTTGACCTACAAGCCAGTGTTACACGCCAACCACGTCAAAGCCGTCAAAGCCGTCGCAATACTAGTGGCCGTCGCCGCAGCACAAGCAAGAGCAAGACCAATGAGGCAGCTGTCACAACACCTACCGAAACGCCACAGCACCGCCAGCGGCAATACCAGCACCGTGGTCGCGTAGCACGTGCACAGCGTCGCCCACGCCACAACAATAGCGGCACACCTGCCGATAGCTAACAGCCTGTGTAGGATTGTCTCTCAATAATTCGTAACCGATGCGATGTGCGGAGCGGCAAGCCGCTCCGCACATCGCATTTAGCCTGCACATCATTTTATTTATACTACGTGGATACTCTTCAACATACTTCTCTCCTTGTTACAGGAGCTAGCGGTTTTATAGGTAGCTTTATAGTAGCGCGTGCACTTGACCTCGGCATGCAGGTATGGGCAGCCATACGCGAAGGCAGTAGTCGACGCTACTTACAAGATAAGCGCATACACTTCATCACACTCGACCTAGAACACCAAGATACACTTACCTACCAGCTACGCACACACCATGATACACATGGTGCTTGGGACTATATCGTGCATGCTGCAGGAGCTACCAAAGCACGTAGTGAGGCCGACTTCTTTCGTGTCAATACAGAGGGAACTCGTCACCTTTGCGAAGCTCTCATTACCTTACAAATGGTACCTAAGCGTTTCGTGTTCATGAGCTCTTTAAGCATTTTTGGTCCCATTCGCGAAACGGCCACCTCTCCCTCAACCGATGGCTGGGTGTATCGTCCCATACTTGACACCGACACACCACAGCCCAATACAGCCTATGGACGTAGCAAATGGGCTGCCGAGCAATACCTCCACAAGTTGGCAGACTTTCCCTACGTAGTACTGCGTCCTACTGGCGTGTATGGTCCACGCGAGACAGACTATTTTCTCATGGCCAAAAGCATCAAGCAGCGTATAGATTTTGGTGCAGGCTATCGCCCACAAGAGCTTACATTTGTCTACGTCAAGGATTTGGTAGAGGCTACTTTTTTAGCCTTACTGCGTGCGCCTATTGGCAGTAGCTACTTCATCACCGACGGCGGTGTGTATAGTAGTCGTACCTATGCCAATTTGCTACAAGAGGCTTTGGGTGTACGTGGCGTATGCCACATCACGGCTCCCTTGTGGCTATTACACGGCATCTGCCTTATAGGCGAAGCATGTAGCCGCTACCTAGGGGTAGCAACACCACTCAACGCAGACAAGTATCACATCTTAAAGCAACGCAATTGGCAGTGCGACATCGCCCCAGCCCGCGCTGAGCTGGGCTATGTGCCTCAGTACACGCTTGCTCGTGGCGTAGCCGAGACTATCGCTTGGTATCGAGAACACCATTGGTTATAATCCTATGCGCACACTATCACACCTTTTTGGCCGCAGTACGGCTCATTTCCCCCGCACACTTCGCCTTATCAGCGTTGAAGCACTCACACTATGCTATCTGGGGCTAAGCATGGCCATCGCCTTAGTGTTTAGCTCACGTATGCCCCTTACTGAGATGTTTATAGCGCGTGGTACCAGCTTAATCGTTATGGGCTCTTTAATAGGGCTTTACTATGCTTGGCCATGTCGCGCCACACTGCTTGTACGCTACTTGTTTCCCTTTGCAGGGCTGGGCACTTGGTATGGCGAGACTTACCGCTTTAACCTCCTATGGCCAAACTTAGATCCTTGGTTTTCCCAGCTCGAACAAAACATCTTTGGTGGACAACCCAGCTTATGGCTACCCGAGTGGCTTAATAGTATTTGGTGGAGCGAAGCGTTCAACTTTGGCTATTGGGCTTACTACGTTATCATCGTTACGGTGCTTGTAGGTATCTATTTCGACCGCTTTTCACGCTTTGAGAAGAGTGCTTTTATTGCCTTATGTAGCTTTTATTTGTTCTACCTAGTCTATTTATTTGTGCCCGTCACAGGGCCACAATACTACTTTCAAGCCGTAGGTCTAGATACGATTGTGAGTGGTGTATTTCCAAACGTAGGTGACTATTTTCAGCACCATAATGTACTACTACCCACCACCGATTATGGCGGTTTTTTCATGGGTTTGGTAGAGCAAACACAAGCTCGTGGCGAATATCCTACGGCTGCCTTCCCCTCATCGCACGTGGGCGTAAGCACAGTCATGATGATGCTAGCCTACCGCTGGCGCAAGGGTGTATTTTGGGGGCTTATGCCTATCTATATCCTCCTCTGCATCAGCACCGTCTACACGCAAGCACACTACGCCATCGATGCCTTTGCAGGCTTCATAGCAGGCTATCTTATCTACCGCCTTAGCGAGGGCATACGCCACAAACGCTACCCTATTTTAGCCTACTAAATAGGACTTTTTACAAAGCTATTTTTCTGCGTTTTCACAGCTCGTTTATCGCTGTGAAAACGCATTTTTATACCAGCCACTTCACCATTAGCAATCAGCCAACACATCAGAGGGTAATTTGAGCCAACACCAGTTTTCGTATAAATGCTTTTTACTCGTACATCTGGCTAATTGAGCACGCATTACACACGTAATCTACACTAACATCATACAAGCTATCAGCAAATTATCATGAAAAAGTACGTGACCTATAATAGGTAGCGTATAGCCTAGGCTTTACGCCACGACTATTCCCACTTTTTATGATTATCAATGCCTAAAATTTCGAGAACCAAATGCTATGTGCCTACACTTGAACCGTTGTCCGCAGACTGCGGACAAAGAGCTGAGGTTTACGGACAAAGAGCTGAGGTCTTCGGGCATTTGTCCGCAGACTTCGAACAAGTACTTCGGTCAATGATGACCTATGCTATCGCTAGGCTATTGATACGTGCTAGATACGCCAATGAGAGAAGAACATAGGGCTGTAAAATGTCCTAAAAAGTAAGCGAATGACTTGCTTTTTTGGGCTATTTGTGGTATATTTGCACTGATATAGCAATTACTCTAACACAGCACGTCATGAATAGTCCGTTGAGAATTATCATAAGTGGTGGCGGTACGGGTGGACACATCTTTCCTGCCATATCTATCGCCAACGCTATCAAGGCGTTGCGACCCGACACAGAGTTTCTATTTGTAGGAGCAGAGGGACGCATGGAAATGCAACGTGTGCCACAAGCTGGCTACCCCATCAAGGGGCTACCCGTGATGGGATTTGACCGCAAGCACCTGCTGGCCAATATCAAGGTCTTGGCCAAGCTATGGCAAAGCCGCCAAATGGCCAAAGATATCGTCAAAACCTTTCGCCCCGATTGTGCTGTGGGCGTAGGAGGCTATGCTAGTGGACCCACACTACACGTGGCTGCCAATCTCGGTGTACCTACACTCCTGCAAGAGCAAAACTCATATGCAGGCGTAACCAACAAGCTACTGGCTAAGCGTGCTAAGGCCATTTGTGTCGCGTATGAAGGCATGGAGCGTTTCTTTCCTGCTGATCGCATTACACTCACAGGTAACCCCGTGCGTCGAGAGCTGCTCGAACAGCTCCGTCCACGAACAGAGGTATTGACCGACTGGGGCTTTGCTACCAATAAGCCCACGGTGCTACTCATAGGTGGCTCACTCGGTGCACAAACGATGAATGAGAGCGTGCTAAACCACCTGCCACTACTGCGCCAAAGCGATGTACAATTCATCTGGCAAACGGGCAAAGTATATGCTAGTCAAATAGCCACACGCTTAGCTGCAGAAGGTGGCAAGCCCGACAACCTTTGCGTGGTAGACTTCATCAGCGACATGGGGAGTGCCTATGCCGCGGCAGATTTGGTCATCTCGCGTGCTGGAGCTGGTAGCATCAGCGAGCTCTGCCTGCTGGGTAAGCCTACGATACTCGTACCCTCGCCCAATGTGAGCGAAGACCATCAGACCAAGAACGCGCGCGCACTCTCAGACAATGGTGCTGCCCTCTTTGTGGCCGATGCTGATGCGCCACGTACCCTTTTACCACTAGCTATCAACACCGTGCGACAGCCCGACAAACTCACACAGCTAAGCACAGCTATTCGTCTACTAGCCAAACCCAACGCAGCCGAAGTAATTGCCCAAAAAGTAATAGCCCTAGCCGAAGCCTACCGCAATGGCCACGCCTAAACACGCTACGACACAAGTTATCCCATGAACATAGCACAAATCAAAGCCGTCTACTTCATCGGTATCGGCGGTATCGGAATGAGTGCCATCGCACGCTACTTCTTGGCACGAGGCATACGTACAGGTGGCTACGACCGCACTCCTAGCACCCTGACTCGTGCACTCGAAGACGAAGGGGCGTGGATACATTACGAAGACAATATTGCAGCCGTACCAAGCGACTTCAAAGAGGCAGCAACAACATGTATCATCTATACACCTGCTATCCCGAGCGAGCATGGCGAGCTATGCTACTTTTTTCAAGAAGGCTTCGAGGTGCAAAAACGTGCACAACTACTCGGTACACTTACTCAACTACATCGTGGACTATGTGTAGCAGGCACACATGGCAAGACATCGACCTCGGCCATGCTGGCACATTTGCTACATGAAAGCCACGTAGGGTGTAACGCTTTTTTGGGTGGCATTACTAAAAACTACAACACAAACTACCTACTCTCGCCCACAAGCGACTACGTAGTAATAGAGGCCGATGAGTTCGACCGCTCGTTTCACCACCTACGACCCTATGCTTCGGTCATTACCTCAGCCGACCCCGATCACCTTGACGTCTACGGCACGGCAGCAGCTTACCGCGAAAGTTTTGAACATTACACTTCACTCATACAGCCCGAAGGGGCACTCTTAGTGCATAGCGATGTGATGCTTGATATACACTCTGCACCTAGCGTACGTGTGTATCGCTACGGCCGTACTTCGGGAGACTTTTACGCAGCCAACGAACGTATCGGCCATGGTCGCATCATCTTTGACCTCGTATCGCCACTTGGCCAAATTGACAACGTGGAGCTTGGTGTACCCATCAGTATCAATATTGACAATGGTATCGCAGCTATGGCCTTGGCACAGCTAGCAGGTGCTACGGCCGATGAAATCCGAGCTGCCATGTTAAGCTATACTGGCGTGGTACGTCGTTTTGACTTCAAAATCAAGACTCCCGAAGTAGTACTACTCTCAGACTATGCCCACCACCCCGAAGAAATTCGCCAGAGCATACAGTCACTTCGCGAAGTATTTACAGGGCGAAAACTCACGGGCGTATTTCAGCCACACCTATATAGCCGTACCAACGACTTTTATAGAGAGTTTGCCGAGAGCCTAGCTGCGTTGGACGAAGTAGTATTGCTTGACATCTATCCAGCACGCGAATTGCCCATAGAGGGTGTAACGAGTAAGCTCATATACGACCACTTGCCAGCACACCAGCCTAAGCAACTCATCACCAAGGACATGCTAACCCAAACGGTACAGCAGCTAAATATAGATGTACTCGTAGTGCTCGGAGCAGGCGATGCTGACAACTACATGCCACAGCTCGAAGCCGACCTACGTACACGCTACCTAACACCACCTATCTAGCCTCATTGCTATGCGTAAGCTCTTTCGCCTACTAACTATAATCACTCTCTTAGTGTACCTCTACTTTGCCCTCACACAGTGGAGCAGCATAGATCGTACGGGACAATGCCAACTCGTGCAAGTAGAGATTGTAGACAGTGCGCGCATAGGCTTCATACGTCAAGCCGAGGTAATGGACATCTTACGCAAGCAAAAAGTAGACCCTACGGGTAAACGCATAAAAGACATCAACACACGAAAAATAGAAGAAGTGCTACGACGGAACAAGCTCATTGACAGCGTAGTATGTGCTATCTATCCACTCAACGATTTTAAGCAAACAAACGCAGCAATACAAATCCAAGTGTGG
This sequence comes from Bacteroidales bacterium, assembly GCA_030528715.1. Lineage (GTDB taxonomy): Bacteria > Bacteroidota > Bacteroidia > Bacteroidales > Bacteroidaceae > Alloprevotella. The sequence continues at coordinate 6,436 of JAUMYJ010000033.1, forward strand.
CAAGAGCACCCCGTCATGCGTATTATACCCAACGATGCTGCCGACTATTATGTAGATGCAGAAGGCAAAATGTATTACCAATCTACTTATCCAGCCTATCTCCCTGTGGCCACAGGCCATATCAGCCCAGCTCTTGCCACCGGCACATTGGCCGAGCTAGGTGTACTTATAGATAGTGACCCACTTTGGCGCGAACAAGTGCAGCAAGTGCATGTCAATGAGCAAGGCCATCTCACACTAGCTATGCGTGTGGGCGACCAAGAGATATTACTAGGCCCACCCGAGCACCTTCCACGCAAACTACGACAGCTGCGTCTATTTTATACAAAGGTAAACAACGTAGTGGGCTGGCACAAATACAAGCGTATTGACCTCTCCTACGCTGGCCAAGTAATCGCGACCAAACGCTAATGGCCATTTCCCCATACTCTCAATGCAATTCGAAGCAATATAAGAACATGAGTACGAGTAAAAACGAATTTATAGCTGCCATAGAACTCGGTAGCTCTAAACTGATAGCCATGGTGGGCTACATGCAGCCCGATGGCAACCTCAATGTGCTAGCAACGAAAGAAATCCCCTCAGCGAGCTTCATGCTCTATGGTGCTGTACACAATCTTGAAAAAACCAAGAGTAGCATCAAAGAGGCTATTGATGAGCTACAAGAGCGCCTACAAAAGCGCATTGCAAAGGTCTATGTAGCCCTAGAATGCCAAGGTATGCACTCTGTCATAGTCTCTCAAAAACTTACCTACACCTCAGACACCATTACACAAGAAATGGTAGACCAAATGCAAGCAGAGGCCAAGACCAACCACCAGCCGAGCCTAATGACACACCACAGCTACCCCATAGAGTATAGGGTAGGAGGACAGACGCTAACAACAGACCCCGTAGGTGTGCTGGGCGAGACACTCGAAGGCAAGTTTGTAAACATCATCACACGACGTACCATATTTGAGAACCTCGAACGTAGCTTTAACGATACGGGCCTCGAAGATGTGAGCTTTCGCATCAGCACGCGCGCCCTCAAAAGTGCCATATTGGGCGAGAGCGAAACACGATCGAGCTGCCTACTCATAGACTTTGGTGCACAGCTGACTACCGTAGCCATATACAACAAAAGCAAGCTACACCATTTGGCAGTATTGCCACTAGGGAGTGCACATATCACAAAGGATCTTATGTCACTTGGCATCGAAGAGGCCGAAGCCGAAATGCTCAAACGTAAATTTGGCGTGGCCTTTACCGACCTCAATGTAACCGAAGAGGTCACGGACAACGACTATCTACTAAGTGATGGTCGCACCGTAAAGCAATCGCTCATCGTAGAGATTGTCGAAGCACGCATGCAAGAAATTCTAACTAACGTACGTGAGCAAATGCGCATGAACCACTATCGCCCCGAAGACCTCTTAGGTGGTGTCATCATTACAGGTGGTGGTAGCAATATCAAATACCTACGTGAAGCTGCCACACATATACTAGGTATTGACAAGGTACGCATTGCCACACACCCACACTTTGGTATTGTAGGTGAGATACAAAGCCTCAACATCGAAAGCGGTGCTTACAACACCATCTTTGGTCTCATAAAACGTGCCAAAGACAATTGCTGTGGTGGAGACCTCAAAGCCAATGAGCCACAAGACCTCTTTGGCGATGTACAAGACACACCGCCCACAGAAAACCCTAGCGAACCTGTCAAGACACAGCCCAACGTTACTATTGAGGGTGCTGCCAAGCCTGAGCGCGAAGAGCCAGCCAAAATCATGCCACAGGCCAAGGAACCATTACCACCTGGCGATGATGAGGAAGAGGAAGAAGAAAAGAACAAAACCATGTTTGGCCGTGTCAAATCATTCTTCACCACTTTCCTAGGCACAGGCGACACACGTGACGAAGACGACAGCATGTAACTCCACACTTAGGACTATTACCTACCCCATGTTAAGCCAGCCAATACTCGAACTCCCTGACACCTCTACCGAACGCCCTATCATAAAAGTGTTTGGTGTGGGTGGTGGTGGCTGCAATGCTGTAAACTACATTTACCGCCAAGGCATCAGCAACGTTACATTTACGGTGTGCAACACCGATGCACAAATCTTACGTGACTCACCCGTACCAACCCAACTACTGCTCGGTGAGGGGCTAGGTGCTGGCACCAAAGTGGAAGTAGGCCAGCACATCGGTGAGCAGCACGCCGCAGATTTTCGTGAGCATCTGAGTGATGGCACACGCATGGTGTTTATAGCCACAGGCCTTGGAGGAGGCACAGGTACAGCCGTAGCACCAATTGTAGCACGTATCGCACGTGAGATGGGATTGCTTACCATAGGTGTAGTAACGCTACCCTATATCTATGAACATCGCCAGCGTATCGAAGTAGCCCTCGAAGGCGTTGCCGCAATGCGCCAAGTGACTGATGCACTCATCGTAATCAACAACCAGCGTATTCTCTCCATCTACCGTGACCTCGCACTAGAAGAGGCTAATGCAAAGGTCAATGAAGTACTCTACATGGCAGTACGTAGTATCATTGAGATAATCACACGCTCACTTACTCAAAATGCCGACTTCAACGATGTTAAGACCGTACTAGAAAATGGTGGGTTTGCAGTGATGAACCAAGTATACACACGTGGCGAACGACGTGTGTACCGCGCACTAACAGATATAGTCAACTCACCTCTGCTTGACAATCGTAACATCTACGATGCCACACGCATGCTCATCGTGGTGCGCTACCCTCAAAACCAAGAACATATCCTACGCACAGTCGAGATTGACGAACTCTATGAGTTTACCCAGCACTTCAATAGCCAACGCATCTTGTGTAAATCAGCCTTTGGCTCTGACCCCGACCTGCAAGACGAAGTCTGCGTCACGCTATTAGCATCTGGTTTTGACACCGAGGAAACACCCTCCTACACAACAGCCGATAGCGATGATTGGGAAACTGAAACTAACGAAGAAAAAGCACGACGAGAGGCACGCTATAAGGCCTATTATGGCACAGCAAAGCAACACAAGCCCGAGCCTTTTATATTTCGTCACGTAGCGGACCTCGACAACGAAGCGCTCATCAATCACTTAGCTAAGCAACCAGCCTACAAGCGTACAATTATGGGCAACATCGAGCTCAAACGCCGCTTTGCTACGGCCGAAATCAAGGCACTCCAAGGGGCTCTGACACAACCACTACCTCCCCCAACGTCCCCCGAAATCATTACACTAGATATTGATACGGGTGCAACCTACGAACTTCACTAAGAACTATATTGAACGAGTACACCTCGCCCTAATAATCGCGACAACGCTATGCGAGAAATAGACTTAAACCTAGAATTTAACCTCGACAGTGAGAAAGACCCCAACGCCATCATCAAGGTAGTAGGCGTAGGGGGTGGCGGTGGTAACGCCGTTAATCACATGTATCGTCAAGGGATACACAACGTTAACTTCGTCGTATGTAATACCGATCGCAAAGCCCTTGAAGACTCGCCCGTACAACACCGCTTGCAGCTGGGTGAGGGGCTAGGCGCAGGCAATAAACCAGAGGTAGCCTGCGAGGCGGCCGAAGCGGCTTTAGAAGCCATACGAGACCTCTTCAGAGATGGCACTAAGATGGCCTTCATTACCGCAGGTATGGGCGGAGGCACAGGAACAGGTGCAGCCCCTATCGTAGCACGCGAAGCCAAGAGCATGGACGTGCTTACGGTAGGCATCGTAACGATACCTTTCAAGTTCGAGGGTAATCGAAAAATAGACCAAGCACTTGATGGTGTAGAGCGCATAGCCGAGCATGTAGACGCCCTATTGGTTATCAACAATGAGCGCCTACGTGAAATCTATGCCGACCTCAGCCTAGATGACGCTTTTGAAAAAGCAGACGACATGCTTACCATCGCAGCACGCAGCATTGCCGAAATCATTGCCGTACATGGTAAAGTGGGCGTCGACTTTAATGATGTACGCACAGTGCTAAAAGATGGTGGTATCGCCATTATGAGTATGGGCATGGGCGAGGGTGATAACCGTGTAGAAGAGGCACTCAAAGAAGCCCTCCACTCACCACTACTCAACAACAACGACATCTTCAACTCTAAAAAAATACTCCTATCCGTAAGCTATAACCCCGATAAAGAAACGGGGCGACCACTCATGATGCACGAGAGCGACCAAATTGATGCATTCATGAGCCGCTTTAACGAAAAAGACTACGAGTTTAAGTGGGGTATGTCACACGATGAGAGTCTAGGTAAGAAAGTAAAAGTAATGCTCTTGGCCACAGGCTTTGGTGTAGAGGCCGTATCGCCTCTTTTCAAGCGCGCACCTGCTAAGACACTCACCCCCGACCTGCAAATAGAAGAAGAAAAAAAGCGCGAGGCCGACGAACTGCGTCGTCGCTCTTATTACGAGAATACCAATGGCACCAATCGAGTACGCCGTCGCTACAACAACTTTATTTTTAGCGAGGCCGACATTGACAATGCCGATGTAATCTTGGCCGTAGAGTCCTCGCCCACCTACCGCCGTAGCACCGACACACTCAGCAATATCCGCTCGCGCTCTACCGCCACTAGCATACCTTCCACGACAGCCGAAGAAGCTCCTGCACCCACCATTAACTTTTAACACACGCCCTAATTTATGCCCCTTTTTGACACCATCAGTGCCGACATCGTTACTGCGATGAAAGCCAAAGATAAAATACGTCTCGAAGCCCTACGCGGCATCAAAAAACTCTTCCTCGAAGCCAAAACTGCCCCAGGTGCCGATGGTGAGCTCAGTGATGAAGCCGCCACTAAAATCTTAGCTAAGCTCAGCAAGCAAGGCAAAGACACGGCTGCACTCTATACCGAGCAAGGCCGCCCCGACTTGGCCGCAGACGAGCTGGCCCAAGTAGCCGTAATTGACGAATATCTACCCAAACCACTCTCGCCCGTAGAGCTTGAAGCAGCTATTCAAAGTATTATCGGTGAAGTCGGTGCCACCACGCTCAAAGACTTAGGCAAAGTCATGGGCATCGCTAGTAAACAGCTAGCAGGCCGTGCCGATGGCAAGCAAGTAAGCGAGTTGGTCAAAAGGATACTCGCCTAAGAAACACATCATAGTTTGACCGCAGACGATATGTCGTGCCACACCTTGATAGGCCAGTGGCACGACATCTTCTGTAGGCATAATTTCGTCTATTGCCATAAATATAGTAAATTTGCACATACATCATAGATACAATGCCATGGCAAATAAAAACCTCAAAGAAGCCAAAGCTGCGAAGAACGACGAGTTTTATACGCAGTATTACGATATAGAGGCTGAGATGAATGCCTATATCGAGTATAACACAGATGTATTTCGAGGCAAGACGGTACTACTGCCTTGTGACGACCCCGAGTGGAGCAACTTTACCCGTTTCTTCGTGGCAAAGTTTGAAGAATTGGGCTTGAAGAAACTCATCAGCACCAGCTTTGCTCAGGAGAGCAAAAACTACAAATCGGATTGGAAGCCTACTCTTTTTGAAACCGAAGACCCTCGCTATAATGCCGACAAATCGGCTATCTGTGGCAAGATATTTACACTTACGCACGACACGAACCATAACGGCAAAATTGATATAGACGACCTTGAGTGGGAGTATCTCAAGGGTACGGGCGATTTTCGTAGCGCTGAGGTAACGGCTCTGAGGGATGAAGCCGACATCATCATTACGAACCCACCCTTCTCGCTCTTCCGTGACTTCTTGGGTTGGATTATGAAGGGCGAGAAACAATTTGCTATTATTGGCAATATGAATGCCATAACCTACAAAGAAATATTTCCTCTCATCAAGGACAATAAAATCTGGCTGGGAGCCACAGGGAATGGGAAGGACATGGTATTTGCAGTTCCTAAAGGTGCTAAGGTTGATGAAAAAGATAAGCAAAAAGCGGCTCGGTTAGGGTACATTGGAGACTATACAAGATTAGGCAATTCTTGTTGGTATTCCAACCTCGAGCATGGACGTCGTCACCAGCCATTGGCACTTATGACAATGAAAGACAATCTACGCTACAACAAGAAAATGAAGGGCAAAGAGGCTTATGACCACTACGACAATTATGATGCAATAGAGGTGCCCTTTACCGATGCCATACCCTCCGATTACAAGGGGGTTATGGGCGTTCCTATCTCTTTTTTGGATAAGTATTGTCCGGAGCAATTTGAAAT
>JAUMYJ010000007.1 GCA_030528715.1 Bacteroidales bacterium
CAACGTGGCCTTAGCGTAACGCTTGTGAGCCGTAGACCACAGATGGGGGCTCTCACTTATGATACACTAAGCGATGAGGTTATGGAAGACCATACGCTTATCGTTAATACAACCCCCTGTGGTATGTATCCTAATATTGACGATTGCCCTCCCATACCTTATGCTTCCTTAAAGCCAGAACATTTGCTCTACGATGTGGTGTATAATCCTGAAATGACACGCTTTCTGTGTGAGGCTAAGCAGCGTGGTGCGCAGGTAATCAGTGGCTTAGGTATGCTCTATGGTCAAGCCGAGGCTGCTTGGGCTATATGGAATGGCTCATTACAACAAGACTAAAAATGCTTATGTAGCATGATGATACTTTTTCGACAACATTTGATGCGCTTAGCATTATTGCTAGTTGCGTTTTTAGCGATAGCCATTGCCACTATTGCCCAAACACTATGGACAATAGAGAACACACCGATGCCTCATTTAGAAGATCGTACACGTTACGTTATCAACCCTGAGGGATTGATGAGTCTACAAGCACAAAAGGCTACGGATAGAGTATTGCGCCAGCTACAAGATAGTATTGGCGTGCAGGGTGTTGTGGTTATAGTCAATCGTGTGGCTGGGGGAGATTGTTACGAATACATTCTCCGTTTGGCGCAAAAATATGGTGTAGGGCAGCGTAATTCTACGGGCTTTGCTATGGTCGTGTCTATGCAAGACCGCTGCTACTATATCGTGTCAGGGCGTGGACTCGAAGGTGTTCTACCTGATGCTATGATACACCGTATTCAGGCAGAAGTATTAGCTCCTGAACTATTACGTGGCAATATAGATGTGGCAGTAGAACAAACGGTACGTCGCCTTGCAGAAGTAGCTTTGGCTGATGGCACACTCACGAAAGATGGCTCATTGGTACGTAAGTATACCGATAGCCAGCCACCTTGGATTTTGGGCGTTATTGTTATGAAGGTTTTCGTTATAGCGATGATAGTTTATATGCGTCGCAAGCGTAAACGCTGCCCGAAGTGTCATAAGGGCGATCGTTATGTGTCACATACAGGTCCACTGCGTCACAATGGCCATCGATGGACACGCCTTGTAACTTATCAATGTACACATTGTAATTATGTAGAGCAGCGAGAAGAGGAAGACCCACGTAGTGGAGGTAATCATGGCCATACCAGTGCTGTGCTTTTAGGAGCACTCCTTGGCAGTACTATGGGGAGTGGTCGTAGAGGAGGCTTCGGAGGTGGCTCGTTTGGAGGTGGGGGTGCAGGTGGGCGCTTCTAACATCACATCATTTTAACTATTCGAAATAAGTAAGACAAACGTAATTAAATAAATAACGATATGACAAAGAAGTTTGCAGGCCTCGGTTGTTTGGCCATACTCTTAGTAGTAGTGCTTATGGTGGGTTGTTCGGGTATCTCTACCTATAACACACTCGTAACACAAGATGAGAATGTAAATAAAACATTGGCGGATATGCAGACGCAATACCAGCGCCGTGCCGATCTTATACCCAATCTTGTGGCTACGGTCAAGGGCTATGCTGCTCACGAGCAAGCGACACTGCAAGGTGTAGTGGAAGCTCGTGCTAAGGCTACACAAATAACACTAGATGCTAGTGACCTTACACCCGAAAAAATGCAGCAATATGAGGCTGCGCAGACTCAGCTTTCGCAAGCACTTGGCAAGCTGTTAATGGTGCAAGAACAATACCCACAACTCAAAGCAGATGCGCAGTTTTCTACATTGCAAGCTCAGCTCGAAGGCACCGAAAACCGCATTGCCGAGAGTCGTCGCTTGTTCAATGAGAGCGTACAAAGTTATAATCAAGCTGTGCGTACTTTCCCAGCTAGCATCTTTGCGAGCTTGATGGGTTTTGAACGCCGTCAAGCATTCCAAGCGGCTGTTGGTGCAGAGCAGGCTCCTTCGGTGCAATTCTAAGCTAGGCTTATCAATTATTTTCTATACTTTACTTCACTATGAGTAGCAATCAGCGATACATGATGCGTGGCGTTAGTGCCATGAAAGAAGACGTGCATAGTGCCATTAAAAACATTGATAAGGGTATTTTTCCTCAGGCTTTCTGCAAGATTATTCCCGACATTCTTGGCGGCTCGCCCGAGTACTGCAATATTATGCATGCCGATGGTGCAGGTACAAAGTCGTCATTGGCCTATATGTACTGGAAAGAAACAGGTGACTTAAGCGTATGGAAAGGCATCGCACAAGATGCGCTCATCATGAATATTGACGACCTACTTTGTGTCGGTGCAGTAGACAATATTCTTGTATCAAGTACCATCGGGCGCAATAAATTACTTATCCCAGGTGAGGTCATTTCAGCCATAATCAATGGCACAGATGAGCTCTTGGCACAAATGCGTGATATGGGTATAGGCATTTATGGTACAGGCGGAGAAACGGCCGATGTGGGCGATCTCGTACGAACTATTATTGTAGACTCTACCGTGACGTGTCGTATGCGTCGTGATGAGGTGATTGATAATGCGCGTATTCGCCCTGGTGATGTTATCGTAGGGCTATCTTCTTCGGGCCAGGCTACCTATGAGAGTAGCTACAATAGTGGCATGGGTAGTAATGGCCTCACGAGTGCACGCCATGATGTCTTTGCCAAGTATTTGGCCGAAAAATATCCTGAGAGCTACGACAAAGCTGTTCCCGAAGCACTCGTGTATAGCGGTCGCTATGGCCTTACAGATGCTGTCGAGGGGGCACCGATTGATGCAGGTAAGCTAGTGTTATCACCTACGCGCACTTATGCTCCGGTAGTAAAATGTATCCTCGATGAAATGCGCCCCAATATTCATGGTATGGTACATTGTACTGGGGGCGCGCAAACCAAGGTGTTGCACTTCGTGAGTGAGGATTGCCGCATCATCAAGGACAATATGTTCCCCCTCCCACCGCTTTTCCGCGCTATTGCTCAAGAAAGTGGTGCTGATTGGGCTGAGATGTACAAAGTGTTTAATTGTGGCCATCGCTTAGAGATATATGTCTCGCCAGAGCAGGCCGAGCGTGTGATGGCCATTAGTCAAAGTTTTAATATTGACGCGCAAATTGTAGGCCGTGTCGAAGAAGGACCACGTTCACTTACAATCGAGAGCGAATTTGGTACATTTAATTACTAATCTCTTAATCTCATGGCTAGCACAGACCTTTTAGATAAACTTAATGACCTCCAAGCCCGCTTCGAGGAAGTGGGTACACTCATCACAGACCCCAATGTGATTGCTGACCAAGCACGCTATGTCAAGCTCACCAAAGAGTATAAAGACCTCGAAGAACTTGCCAATACGCGTAATCAATATGCTACGTTACTCAACAATCTCGAAGAAGCCAAGCATATTCTCGTGACCGAAAGCGATGCCGATCTTAAAGATATGGCACGCGAAGAAGTAGCCGAGTGCGAGCGTGCTATTCCTGAACTTGAAGAGCGCATCAAGTTTTTACTTGTGCCTAAGGATCCACAAGATGCCAAGAATGCTATCCTCGAAATCCGTGGTGGTACGGGGGGCGATGAAGCTGCACTTTTTGCGGGCGATCTCTTCCGTATGTACACCAAGTATTGTGAGAGCAAAGGATGGCGTATTGAGGTTTCTTCGGTTAACGAGGGTGCTGCAGGTGGTTTCAAAGAAATTATTTGCTCGGTGACTGGAGCCGATGTTTATGGTACACTTAAATATGAGAGTGGTGTGCATCGTGTACAGCGGGTACCTGCCACCGAGACACAAGGGCGTGTGCACACCTCAGCTGCTACCGTCGCTGTATTACCTGAGGCCGAAGCTTTTGATGTTGAAATTAATGAAGGGGAAATCAAATGGGATACTTTCCGTTCTAGCGGTGCAGGAGGGCAAAATGTTAATAAGGTAGAGTCTGGTGTGCGCTTACGCTATATGTGGACTAATCCAAACACCGGAGAGAGCGAAGAAATCCTCATAGAGTGTACCGAAACACGCGATCAGCCTAAGAACAAAGAGCGTGCATTGGCACGTCTACGTACGTTTATCTACGACAAAGAGCATCAAAAGTATATTGACGACATTGCATCTCGTCGTAAAACACTTGTATCTACGGGTGACCGATCAGCCAAAGTGCGCACCTATAATTATCCGCAAAATCGCATTACGGACCATCGTGTAGACTACAATAAAAATAACCTACCGGCCTTTATGAATGGAGATATCCAAGATTGTATCGACCAGCTCATCATTGAAGAGAATGCTGAGCGTATGAAAGAGGCCGAACTCTAATTGCCCCTTAATCATGAATCGTCAGCAACTCATCGACAACATCAAGCGCAAACGCTCGTTTCTATGCGTAGGCCTTGATACCGATATTCGCAAGATACCACAGCACCTCTTGGCTGAGGAAGACCCTATTTTTGCCTTCAATAAAGCCATTATTGATGCTACGGCTCCTTATTGTGTAGCCTATAAGCCTAATTTAGCCTTTTATGAGAGTGAAGGTTTGGCAGGTTGGGTAGCTTTTGAGAAAACGATTGCCTATTTGCAAGCCAGCTACCCCGACCAGTTTATTATAGCCGATGCTAAACGTGGCGATATAGGCAATACCTCCGCTATGTATGCTCGTTGCTTTTTTGAGACAATGGCTATTGATGCTGTTACCGTAGCTCCTTATATGGGAGAAGACTCTGTGACACCCTTTCTCTCTTATGATAAGGGTTGGGTAGTGTTGCTTGCACTCACGAGTAACAAAGGCTCACACGACTTTCAGCTTCGTACAAATACCGATGGCACACGTTTGTTTGAAGAAGTGCTGCGCACTAGTCAGCAATGGGCTGCTGATGACCGTATGATGTATGTCGTAGGAGCTACTCAAGGAGAGCGTTTTGCCGACGTGCGTCGCATCGCTCCTACACACTTCTTATTGGTGCCTGGTGTAGGTGCACAGGGTGGCTCACTCAAAGAAGTTTGTGAGTATGGCATGACTAAGGATTGTGGCCTTTTGGTCAACTCTTCGCGTGGTATTATTTTTGCCGATAGTACAGAGCGTTTTGCCGAGGTCGCAGCCGATGAGGCACGCAAGGTACAAAGCGAAATGGCCGAATACATGCAAGGTGTAGTCATTTAGCGTATGCCTAGCCTTTACCAAAATAGACACACAGCCCTACATCAAACATAGGGCTGTGTGTCTATTGGTAAAGGCTAGGATATAGAGAATTCTCTCTATGGAGCGTGTTAAAATACAAGGTAGGGTGTCTTATTTGACGCAAAAATGCTATCTTTGTACTCATTGACAAAGGCATATCCTACCACTCATACTCGTGAGGTGGGGAGCCATACAAAAGCACGTTACATCTCGTATTAGCTCTTGTTGAGCAAATGCGCTGTGTTTTGCTATGATTAGCCCTAAGCTTTTGTTACAACTACAAACGAATACATCATGAAGACCATTTACTTGACTTGGTGCCTTGCCTTTTTAGCCTGCCTACCTCTTATGGCACAAACCGAGGTGGTTGCCTATAAGCCTGGTGTTACCACCGAGGGCGTAACCTATTACCTACCGCGAACAGCTTTTGCCATCAGCATTAAGCTCAAAAAAACAACCTATTTCCCAGGAGAGTTTCAGCCTTATGCCGCAGCCTACTTACGCTTGGCCGATGTTGGTGCTACACCTACGACTTCGTGGAGTATTGAGGGTATAAGTGTGCAGCCCTATGGCCTTCCCGATACGAGTAAGGTATATAGCATAGCTCTGAAAAAGCGTACCATAGCTCCCTTAGTTACGTTAAGTGTTGATGGGCTATTACTCGGTGTAAATACGGCAGATGCGCCTAGTGTTGCCCCTCTGCCAGAGCCACTACCCCTTCGTACACGTACACCGAAGCCACTTAACCCACGCGACTATATGGGCGAAGACATTCTTTTGGCTGGCAGTACGCTAAAAATGGCAGAGCTCACGGCCAATGAAATACTTGACTTGCGCGATTCTCGCAATTTGCTCATGAAAGGACAAGCCGACTTTATGCCTAAGGACGGCGAGCAGCTTAAACTTATGTTAGCACAGCTTGATCAGCAAGAGCAAGCCCTGCTGCAAGCCTTCAAAGGCTATACGACCGAAGAGGAGCAAACCGTTGTGCTACGCTATGAGCCGATGGCAGAGGTCAAAGACCATGTGCTATGCCGCCTCTCACAAAAGTTAGGACTTGTTGCACCTGACGACTTAGCTGGTGCACCCATATATATCAGTCTAACTGATCTTAAAAGTCTACCCGATAGTGTGCCGTTAGACCCCAAAGCCATAGCTAAGCGCGATGCCGAAGATGTGCGCTATAACCTTCCTACACACTGTCGTTTAGAAATTTATACTCCTACACAGCATCTTTATACGGGGCAGCAAGCTGTGGCACAACTTGGTCGTGTAGAATACCTCGGTGGGGCGCTTTTTAATAAGAATGCTACCACCAAGCTCACACTCGTCCCTACAACAGGAGCTGTGTTGCAGCTTGAAGCTATACAGCAGCCCTAAGCTAAGACATTATAAGATGGCAGAGCGCTATTGGAATGCGCTGTATTATACTAAGAGATAATATTTGTTCTGTGTCTTGGTACATTTGTACCGAGACGCGGAACAAATGTGTCTAGTCATGGTACAATTGTGCCAAGACAAGAAACAAGTATTAGTACGCCAATGTTAGCATGTAGCTACTAAGCCGTGATAGGCCTTATAGACTAGGAGGGTAGTTTGTTGTATATAAAGATTTTGTCTTCAACCACTTTGTTGGGTAGTTGAAGACAAAATAAATGCTTGCACAATATGGCTTGGCGTGTGTGGACCAGGAGGGGATTGAACCCTCGTCCAAACGGGGAAACAATACGCTTTCTACATGCTTATCCTTGCTTTTGTTTTCGTGTGTAAGCAAGACCAAGGCCACCAACTTACACCTTATCCTCTAAAACTTCGCCTTTGGTGCGAGGCCACCGTAGGCTATTCCCGACTTGCCTACACCACTGGTTCAGAGTATTTCGGGAACAGAGCCTCTGAGTGATGTCTCGTCGGTCTGCCTAGCAGACCGATAAAGCTAGCTTACTATACTTCGACTAGGCAGCGAGAGCGTATTGATTTTCGCCAGTTAAAAACGTTGAAAGCTGAGATTAAAGTGCCAGACTAACGAAGCACTGCATGCTTACATACCTTTTCTGCCCGCTGTCAAATCCAGTCTGGCCCCTAAAAGCATGTTTTGACTACAAATTTACGAATAAAAACGAAACTGTCCAGCATTTTGTGGTTAAAAAAGTTCAAAGTGCCTATAACAGTCTCATAGATGATGGGTATATGCCAAAAAAATACTATTTTTGCAAGATAAGTGCTATACGGATAGCTTCATATAGCTAGTGGTGTAGTCTTGAGTGTGAAAGCCAATAAACGTAGAGGAGATTCTCATAGCACTTGCGATGAGGGTGTTACTAATATTTAATATTAAGTTTTGATAGAATGTCAATAGTGTTATTACTTAGTGCATTGAGTTTGGCTGTAAGCTGTGTATTAGCACTAGGCATACTACCTAAAATAATCAAGATAGCACATGCAAAGAAACTGCTTGATGAGGTAGATGAACGCAAAGTGCATCATGTTCCTGTGCCTCGTTTAGGAGGAACTGCTTTTGTACCCGTATTGATTGTTACGCTATGTGCCTTGTGTGCTATATACCCTTCGGGCTGCTCTATGAATGAGTTCTGTGGTTTCGTGGCGGCTATGATGCTGATCAATGTCGTGGGTATTTATGACGACTTGATGGGGGTGCGCTATGCTGTGAAGTTTAGCGTGCAGATTGTTTCAGGGATATTGCTCTGTCTCTCGGGCTTTGGACTAACGAGTTTTAATGGTCTCTTTGGTATTACTGACCTGCCTGTTGTGGTAAGTTGGCTGCTCACGCTTTTTTTAGTTGTTTTTGTAGTAAACGCTATCAATTTGATTGATGGTGTAGACGGCTTAGCGGCTAGCTTGAGTATTGTTGCATTAGCGATGTTGGGTGGTGTGCTCATGGTCGTTGCCCCTTTTTATGCTTGGCTAGCTGCTGCGGGTATAGGCGTTTTACTAGCTTTTTTGCTCTATAATATATGGGGGAGCGCAGAGCAGAAAACCAAGCTCTTTATGGGAGATGGTGGAAGTCAAGCCCTAGGCTTCTTAATCGTTTTTTTACTCTTAGCTATAAATCGTAAAGGCACTATTTATTTATTGAGTGACACTCCCTTAAACCCTATTGTCTTAGGTCTTGCAGCTGTGGCTGTACCTTGTCTAGATGTAGTGCGTGTAGGGCTACTACGGCTTTATCTTGGCAGGCACCCATTCCTGCCCGACCGCAATCATATTCATCATTGCTTCCTTCGTCTAGGCTATTCGCACAAACGTGTCGTGTGTTACTTACTCATGATAGCCTTAGGCTTCATTGTATATAACCTTGGTATGGCACAATTGATAGGGCCAACATGGGTGTTTTTGAGCGATTGGGTGCTGTGGTTGTGTATCCATTTAGTGTTGACTTATGCGGTGTTTAAGTATGAGCGTAGAAAGTGTTGTTTCTAGGCAATAAATGTACTTTATTGACGTTGCTACATCAAATTAGTATTGCTCTATAAAAAGAATGATATTATAAAAAGAATAATATAGCATAAACTTACGATAAATGAGCCTTAAACAATGGTTGTATAGTGTTGCTCTTGCACTGGCGTGTGCTTGGGGGCAGCAAAGTTATGCTCAAACCAGCATGACAGATGAGCAGATTATGGAGTTCATGCTCAAAGAAAAATCGGCTGGTGTGAGTGATGCCCAAATAGCCTCGAAACTTGTGACACGTGGTGTAAATATCACGCAGTTGCGTCGTGTGGCCTCTTCTATGAAAGAGAATGGTGCCAATAATACTACGATAGGTAAGCGTAGCTCAACAGCCACACGCATACGCGCAAATAATGGTGGTACACCTGCTACTACAGCAGACAAAGGCAAAGAGGCCATGCGCACTGCCATAAAAGGCAATGCGCATGCACAGCGTAGAGGGCTTGACCTCGATGCCTCTGAGACGATGCGCCGTAATGAACAGTTGATGGCCGAAGAAATTGGTGAAATCATGCCTGACACGATACAACTCTATAAGGCACTTGTAGAGCAACTTGAAACAGATAAACGCAAGGTATTTGGGCGTGATATTTTTAATAATAGAGAGCTGAGCTTTGAGCCCAACATGAACATCGCAACACCTAATGACTATATTTTAGGTCCTGGTGATGCCGTGTTTGTAGACATTTATGGGGCCTCGCAAAAGAGCCTAGAAAGCATGGTCTCTCCCGAAGGCACGATACAGATAGATGGCTATGGCCCAGTAAAAGTGGGGGGTATGACTGTGGCTGCAGCTACCGCCAAGTTGCGCGCTACGGTGGGGTTGCGTCACCAAGGCTCACAAATTCGCCTTTCAGTAGGGCAAACTAAGACGATTACAGTAAACATTGCAGGTGAGGTAAAAACGCCAGGAACGTATACGCTCTCGGCCTTTGCAACGGTGTTTAACGCGCTGTATATGGCGGGAGGAATTAACGATATCGGTACACTGCGTAATATAAAAGTATATCGTGGTGGCCGTTTGATTTCGACGGTTGATGTGTATGCTTATATCATGTCGGGTAAGTTAGCGGGCAATGTGCGTTTGGCTGCTAATGATATGATAGTCGTAGGGGCTTATGAAGGGCTTGTACACATGACAGGTAAAGTCAAACGCCCCATGTACTAT
This sequence comes from Bacteroidales bacterium, assembly GCA_030528715.1. Lineage (GTDB taxonomy): Bacteria > Bacteroidota > Bacteroidia > Bacteroidales > Bacteroidaceae > Alloprevotella. The sequence continues at coordinate 9,770 of JAUMYJ010000007.1, forward strand.
GAAGTAAAACGTAATGAGAGCTTAGCCACAGTCATAGACTATGCTGGTGGCTTCACTGGCGATGCTTATCAAAAATCTGTTCGGGTGCTACGTAAGAGTACGGGGGCTTATACCGTGCATACACTGGGAGAATTTGAGCGTGGTACGTTCCAAATGACTGATGGCGATTCTGTGTTTGTAGACTCTGCGTTAAACCGCTTTGAAAATATGGTAGAGGTAAAGGGTGCGGTGTTTCGACCAGGCTTGTATAGTCTAGGCGGTGAGGTTAGCACCGTACGCGAGCTCTTATCGCGTGCTGATGGTGTGACCGAAGATGCTATCGTGGCAAGAGGTGTACTGCATCGCCGTCGTCCTGACCGCACACTTGAAGTTATAGCCCTTGACCTCAAAGGTATCTTAGAGCATCGCTTGGCAGATGTTGGGCTTAAAAATGAAGATGTACTCTTTGTACCTAGCCGTAAAGAACTACAAGAGGCACGCACGCTGACCATTATGGGTGAAGTACTCTATCCTGGGGTATATAATTATGCAGAGCGTACTACCATCGAAGATCTTGTGCTGCAAGCAGGTGGCTTAACAGAGGCTGCGTCAGTAGTTAAGGTAGATGTGTCGCGCCGTATCTTGGAGCGTACTGCCGAAGAGTCGAGTAACCTTGTTGCACGTACCTATACGCTGCGTCTTAAAGACGGCTTTGTGGTAGAAGGGGAGCCTGGCTTCTTATTAGAACCTTACGATGAGGTGTATGTGCGCCGTAGCCCTGCATATAGTGACCAAAAACATGTACAGATAGAGGGAGAAATCGCTTTTGAAGGAACCTATACGCTTAATGAAAAGGGGCAACGATTGAGTGAACTTGTAGCTATGGCTGGTGGATTAACACCCGAAGCCTATGCTAAGGGTGCGCGCCTAGTACGTGAGTTGACACCCGAAGAAATAGCACAGCAGCGCGCTTTAGTAAAGCACCTGTCGGCGGCTGATACTACTATGCAGCGTCGTTTGCTTGAAGTAGAGCTGTCACGCCATGTGGGTATCAATCTTGATATGGCCATCAAATATCCTGGTAATGACCGTTGGGATTTGGTGTTGCGTCCTGGTGATCGCTTGATTATCCCTCAGTATAACAATACGGTATATATCCATGGGGCTGTAATGTTTCCAAGTACGGTAGCTTATCACCCTAATGCAAATCTTAATTATTATATTAACTCAGCTGGTGGGTTTAGTACGATGGCACGCAAGGGCAAAGTTTTTGTAGTGCGTGCCAATGGCACGGTAAGCCGTGTGCGTAGTGCTAAAGATATTGAGCCAGGGTGTCAAATCGTGGTTCCAGAGCGGGCTGCACGTCGTGGTATTACGATGACAGAACTCTTCGCGCTTGGTGGCTCGTTGGCTTCTATTGCAGCTGTTATTGTGACGCTTTTAAAATAAGCAAGGTATGCGCAAAGAACTCAATCTTTTTGTTTTGCTTACAACGACCTTAGTGCGTTATTGGCGTGTCTTAGGAGGGATTTTTGTGTTGGCAACATTACTTGCTGTAGTTTATATGTTTAGCTTGCCCCGTTATTATACCAGTATGGTGCAAGTTATACCTGAGACAAAGCAAAATGGTAGCTTCTCATTACCAGGAGGTTTGGTAGATGTAGCTTCTATTGCTGGTATCAGTCTTAATAGTATGTCGGGCGATGATGCGATAAACCCAGATATTTATCCCGATATATTTAAGTCGACCAACTTTATTGTAGACGTGCTTAACATAGAGGTGGAAACACTTGAAGGCAAGCGTATGAGCTATTATGACTATGTTATGAAGTATCGTCCCATGCCTTGGTGGGAGCATTTGTTGAGTAACGACACTATGCCTGAAAAATTACCTCAAATAGAGCCCAAGCGTTTGACACGTGAGCAAGAACGCCTGTTGCGTGAAATACAACAGCGTATCCAATGTTTTATTGATAAAAAAACAGGCATGATAGACTTGCGTATTACTGCCTTTGAGCCCTCGGTAGCAGCAACTCTTGCCGATGGTATTATGGCTAAGCTACAAGGCTACATCACAGACTATCGTACGAGTAAGATACGCAATGATATAGCGTATAGTGAGCAATTAGCTAAAACAGCCAAAGCTGACTATGAAAAAGCACAGCGTGCCTATGTGAGTTATTCCGATAGTCATCAAGGTGCAGTGTTAAGCCAATATCAGACTCGTCGTACCGAACTCGAAAATGAAATGCAGCTGCAATACCAACAATACAATCAAGTGCAGCAGCAACTTATTTTTTTGCAAGGTAAGCTGCAAGAGCGTGTACCTGCTTTTACGGTTATTCAGTCAGCAAGTATTCCTACACGCCCTGCTGGCCCTAAGCGCGTCTTTGGTGTGATGGGTATTGTGGGTTTTACGCTTTTTGTATCCTTTGTTGTACTTGCAATTCAGACGTTGAGACAATGGTATAAAAGTGTTCAAACTGTGGATAATGAAGACTGATATTACTCTCGTTAGTGTTATCACCGTAGTGCGCAATGCGGCTTCTAATATTGAGGCTACGTTGCGTAGTGTTATTGCCCTCAAAGATGAGCGTTTGCAGTATGTAGTACTTGATGGTGGGAGCACTGATGGCACACTACAAATACTAGAACGCTACACGGAGCACATTGACTATATGCATAGTCGTGCCGATGGGGGTATTTATGAGGCGATGAACGATGCCTTGGCATACACGACAGGAAGCTATATCCTCAACATCAATGCTGGAGACCGTTTGTTACATCTGCCGTATGCAGCACTTACTGCTTATGTAGCCGATGAAGCGTGTGGTGCTGTATGTGGTAGTGTTGTGACCGAGGCAGGTCGTGTAATAACACCCATACATTGCCGTACAAAGCTACGCTATTACAATATACTGCCCCATCAAGGTTTATGTTATAAACGTGAGCTTTTGGCCTCTTCACCCTATGATACACACTATCGTGTCTTTGCTGACTTTGACTTAAATCAACGTCTCTTCCTTCTAGGTCGCAAACGCTATCATGTCGAGAATGTGGTGGTTGCAGAGCATGCTATGGATGGAGTGTCTAATCACAAGTCAGCGGCTAATGAATTGTTTGCTATCATACGGAAAAATTGTGGTTTGATAGCGCAGTGCATTGCTTGGTGTCGTTTCAAGTATTTAGGAGTTCTTAGTCGTATCAATGCATGGAGCGTTTAGTCATACTTGTTGTCTTATATGAGGTCTTGCCTGAGGCATCACCGACCTTACGTAGCTTGTCGGCGTGTCGTAAGTGGCTATTGACACATAGCCATCACATTATCGTGCGCGATAATAGTCCGAAAGCACTTACTATTACACAGCAAGCATGCTTGCGTGCCATGTTCGATAGCTGTACACTAACTTATCAGCACGATGGGCAAAATTTACCACTTTCGAAAGTATATAACCATGTGATAGCCAATGAAGTTGCTAGGCAAGACTTCTTATTGTTGCTAGACGATGATACCACTTTCGATGAAAGATTGATAACAACCTTTGCTTTGGCGCAGCAGGCCTATCCCGAGACCAACTTGTTTCTGCCTATTATCCGTAGTGGTAGTGCTATCGTGAGTCCTTCGCATCAACGCTTGTTTAAAGGCTCATATTGGACAACTGAGCAGTGTGGACTTATTGCAGCTAAGGGGGTTACAGCTATCAATAGCGGTATGTTTATCGCAGGGCGCTATCTGCGTGGGCGTTTTGCAGGCTATGACGAGCGTTTGGCCTTTTACGCTACTGACAATTACTTTATGTGGCGTTATAGCCAACATCACGAGACGCTATATGTGCTAGACTATACGCTCCATCATGTGCTAAATTTTTATGCAGCCGATGAGTCCATCAATAGTAAAGTGCGTCGTTTGCGTGCGATGCGCGAGGGCGCACTCATCTTAGAGCGTCAGCGTAATCCTTGGCTATTGCCTTTGGTCTATGCGTATTGGGATATATTTAGTATCAAGTGTGCTATTAAGCAGCGCAGTACTCAATTCTTATTTGTACGCTAGCTTGCCTTATGGGAACAGAAATGTTTATGCTATTGGTAGCACTCAACTGGGAGAGCTATTTATTCTGGCTATTGCTATCGGCACTGGTATTATGGCCAGTGATGCGTCGTTGTAGTGATAGTTGGTTTGACCCTATGCGCTATTTTGCGCTGTTTGCTATGTTTGCCAATGCTGTTCCTCCATTTCTTTATCAGCAGGGTTTTTGTAGTGTTGAGCTTCTTTTATACTTTCTGTTGAGTGAAGCCTTGTTGTGGGCAGGTATTCTTACACTGGCACGACCTCGGCAAAAACTCTCCGCTGTAACCTTAAAGTTTGACTATGAAGTAGGCTACCAACTCTATGTTTTTGCTTGTGTAGTTTACATGGCTGTGACATTTCTAAGCTATGCACTCTATGGTATCCCTTTATTTTTAGACAAGAGTCGCCTTTCAGTCTACTCTGAGTCGGGGGGCTTTGGATTGTTTATCCGAATCAATGGCTTTCTAGCTATTTATATTTTGGTTTATGGTTTCTATTTGCTACAACGTGGTAGTCAACGTGTCATAAGCCTACTCGGTTTGATAGGTGTAGCTTTGATACTACTACTCAATGGGTCTAAGTCAGGTCTGCTGAATGTAATGTTTGCCTTTTGGGGATATAGTGTCTATTACTTAGGCAAGGTACCTCAGGCTAAACGCGTTGGGTTGTTTTTATCTGTGGGCGTTCTTGCTGCCATTGCTATCATTCTCATACAAACGATTAAGGACGAAGGTACTTGGATAACGGCGCTTATAGGCTTTGTGACACGATTGAGCGCTTCGGGTGATGCATTTTTCATCGCCTTTCCTTATAACAATTACGATGTTGTTGAGATAGACGCCCCACTGCGCTATCTTTTTAGTGGCCCATTGGCCGCGTTCCGTCTTATTTCGCCCGAGGACATCGTCTCTATTGGCAATCAACTTGGTTGGTACATCTATCCTAAGACCGCGGGTGAAAATCTTGGCCCTAATGCACGTATGCCCGTTTTGAGTTATATCCTTTTTGGTTGGGGGGGGCTCTTTCTAGCCTATTTTAGTGGCTTGCTCATCTCTTGGGTACTCTATCGCTTGCCCTATTATTTACCCTCTGGGATTATTGGTACGGCTTTTTTTACTTACATCTACGTTCATTTTGCTTCGGGTGTCACAGATATTGGCTTAGGTCTTGGCTTTTTGTTTGACTTCTTTGTCAATGGTGTGTTGCTCATAGCGTTAGTGTATGGGGCTAGCTATTATCAAATGGTCAAGCATCGTGCCTCTTTCTCATTTTAATCGCTCATAAAACATGCGTATCGTAATAGATAATATCATCTTTTCTTGGCAACGCTCTGGAGGCATTTCTGTCGTATGGGGAGAGTTGCTGAAAGGCTTGTTGGCTGCGTCCGATGCAGAGGTGCAGATACTCGAATACGAGGGTGCATCTGCCTTTAATATCGTTCGTCGTCATTTGCACATAGCCCCTAAGCTACTGCGTCGGTTGTCACGTCATTGGTTTATATTTAAGCGTTACATGAGCAGAGCATGGCATTTTCAAGGTGTCGCTAGTGAACCCTTTATTTTTCACTCGTCTTATTACCGCTACTCTACCCACGCCAAGGCTATCAATGTAGTCACGGTACACGACTTTATTTACGAGCGCTTTACTCATTCGCTAGCTACCATGATACACCGCTGGCAGAAGCGTGCTGCACTGCGTGCGGCCGATATCGTAGTGTGTATATCGCAAAACACCAAAGACGACCTTCTACACTACTATCCTGAGATTAGCCCTGAGCGTATTCGTATCATTCACAATGGAGTGAGCGATACGTATCAGCCACTTCCTCATGAGTACACCCCACCCCTTACACTGCAACACGATAGCTATCTTCTTTTTGTGGGTAGTCGTGCGGCTTATAAACGCTTTGATATAGCTGTCGCGACGGCTCAGGCTACGGGGCAAAGCTTGGCTATCGTAGGGCCACCACTTAGCTCTGCCGAGCAAGCATTGCTCAATCAGCATCGTGTCTGTTGGCATGCCTATGGCTACCTCGAAGAGCAAGCGTTACGCTACCTCTATGCTAAGGCCACAGCACTGATTTATGCTTCTGAGTACGAAGGGTTTGGTATCCCCATTGTAGAGGCACAACGCTGTGGCTGCCCTGTTATTGCTTGTGGCTTCTCGTCTATACCCGAGGTTATTGGTGATTACCCAATACTTCTAACACGTCCTGATGTTACCGAAGCGATGAGTTACGTCGACAGGCTGCTACACGAGCCTTTATTTAGAGAAAAAGTAGTATCTTTGGGATATGCAAATGCCAAGCGATTTTCTTGGCAACGCATGCAAGAGCAATACATACAATTATATCGCGACTTATGGCAAACGCATCACAAGCCTTAACGCTATCCGTCATTACCGTAACTTACAATAGTGTAGCCACTATTCGTGACACCATTGATAGCGTATTGTCACAAAGCTATCCCCATGTTGAGTACATTATAGTTGATGGCCATAGTACCGATGGCACGATGGCTATTGTTACAAGCTATGGTGAGCGTATTGCAAAGGTTGTTTCTGAGTCAGACCATGGCATCTACGATGCGATGAATAAAGGCATTGCTATGGCTACCGGCGAGATTATAGGCTTGCTTAATGCAGATGACGTCTTTGCCCACCGCGATGTGTTGGCGCACATTGCTGCTACCTTTCAAGGCGAGCCACAGCTGCAAGCTGTACATGGTAACCTTAATTATGTCTCTGCTAACGATCTCTCACGTGTCGTACGCTTTTGGAGTTCGGGTGAATATACCTTAGGAGCTTTTTTTCGCGGTTGGCATCCTGCTCATCCTACGCTATACGTGCGCCGTGAGGTTTATACACGCTATGGTACATTTAATACCTCCCTCCCTATTTCGGCCGATTTTGAGCTCATGTTGCGCTTATTTGAGCGTCACCACATTCGTTCGCGTCACTTGCCTGAGGTTTTGGTGCTTATGAGGGTCGGGGGGGCTAGTAATGGTTTCTCAGCCTTATACCGCAGTATTAGGCAATGTAGGCAAGCGTTTTTACTCAATGGTTTTAAGCCACCATTGCTTTATCCAGCTTATCGATTGGGGCCTAAACTTTTACAATATATCAAGCGTGCATGAGTGTTATATACTCATACACGCTTTTTGTTAACGCTTAGTTGTTGTTTCGTGCCAGGATACATTTGTGCCAGCTCTGGCAACAAACGTTTCGCGTCAAGATACATTTGTACCCTAACACGAAACACTAAAAACTACTTACTCCAAAACCAATGAGTGCTACCAGCCATCAAATAGCGGTATTGTATCGGGAGGAGAATGGCTGAAAATAATAAAGAAATGCTCATCGCCATACAGATGCCCACAGCACCCCAAGCTTGGGTACAATAAATGGCTAAGGGAACGTAGGCTAAGCAGGTAAGAACTGAGCTATAAAGCTGTACACGCGTACGGCCGATACCATTGATGAAGTAGGCATAGAGATTGTTCCAATTGCCGATGGTCATGTATAGCCACATAGCTAGTGACAATGTGAGAGGCAGTTGCATACCTACCCATAACTGATAGACGAGTGATGAGCATATTACCATTATTCCACCTATAGCACTTAGCCCAGCCCAAGCTAGCAACATGCGATGTAGGCTGTAGCGTATCCAGTTATAATCTCCTTTGGTAAATGCCTCGGTAGCTGCTGACCAGAATGGCGTGATGAGGATAAGATAGACCATCGGGAGAACCGAAAAATATTTGAAGGCAATGTTGTAGTTTACGACCTCCTCTGCACCGCCATAGCGACTCACAAAAACATTGGCTGTGGCAAAAAGCAATAGGCTAGCTATCTGTATGATAAAGAACTGTCCACCTAAGGAAAGGAGCGACTGAGCATGCTTGCGACTCACACTAGCTAGCTTGGGACGTAGCTCCTTAAAGCGCATAAATGTGATAGGGAATGCTATCACATATACCACCATCGGGGCAAAACTAAAACACAATGCTACACTTTGTAAATCGCCTTCGGGCTGTAACCATTGTAGCACATAGATACTCACGAGCGATAGTACGCTCCCTAGGCCTATGAGTAGGTCGTTGACAAATGGCATCTGTTTTGCTTGATAGATACTGCCTAGGCATTTGAGTACAAAACCCACGCAAAATGGAATGAGCATAATTAGCATGAGATGCCCAATATCCGTGGTGAGTTGCTGGGTAGGTAAAGCCAGTAACTTAGGCCAGTCTATCCAACGATGGACTATGAAATAGAGTGCATAGATAGCCGTAACGATAAGTGTCAATAAGGTTAGTGTCGTACTGATATAGCTACGTGCTAGCGCAAGGTCGCCTTTGGTGAGTGCCTCAGCGAGTTTGTTGCGTAGTCCATTACCCATACCTACGTCGAAGTAGCTAATCCACATCATTATGGAGCTAAGGGTGAGCCATACGCCATATTCAAACTTGTTAAGGTAATCTAGTGTAGCTGGCACGAGTAAAAACGAAACGAGTATTGCTCCCGCTTTGAGAGCAAGACTCGCTATAATATTGATACCGATGCGTCCATTACGCGTGTGGATTTTGTCTGTAAAGTTCATGTTAGCCTTGTACTTCGTGTGCTAAGATGAGGTTTAGCATAGGCTCACAATAAGCATGTTGCCATGTATAGCCATGGTGAAAGTTTTGTGCTGTATGTGCAATATTATGGTAATAGCTAGGGTCGTCAATGAGTCGTTTGATGACGGCAGAGATTGTCGTGACCTCGGTAGGAGGTACAAAAATAGCGTCTTTACCATCAGTTAAAATCTCTGTGGCACCTACACTCTGACTTACAAGTACAGGCATACCACAGCTCATGGCCTCAAAGACTGCTAGCCCCCAGCTTTGGTCAATATTGATAAACATGAAAGCATCTGCCTCTGTGTGTAAGCGCACAAAGTCGGCTTCGTCTACCATACCGCAAATAGTGATGCGTTCTCCGAGGTGCTTCTGAGCAATCAAGGCGCGTACCTCTTCGGTATAATCTGGGCTTAGTGCAGTTGAGCCGATGATATTGAGCCGCGCATCAATACCTTGTACCACGAGTTCCTCAATGACCTTTACCTGTGTCTCGTAGTTGCGATAAGGCATAAACACACCTGACGATAGGAGGTTAATTGCACGTTTTTGGCGACGTATCTCGGTGGCCATAGTATCTCGCGCTAAGCCGATAGGCTCAATACCACAATAAAAGACATGTGCTTTTCGGCCAAAGCAGCTGTTCACACGTTCTGCGTTTTTGGTCACATTTACAGATATGGCATTAACATATAGATTGGCCGTATGGCGTATCCACCAGCAAAGGAGTTTATCCTTCCACGTAGTACGTGTTTTTGACACGCCTACCTTAAAGCAATAGGGTAGGTCGTTAATTTGCCATACAACAGGTTTACCAGCAAAGGCGGGGAGGAGCTGCTCAAAACCCAAGTCGTGGATATTTATTATCGTGGCATCAGCCACGGCAGCTCGTAAGTCTCGTATGAGTTGAAGTTTGGCTTTGACTTTTTGCCATAGGTTTGTGGCTGTGGGGAGTGGTATGATGTGGATACGCTCAGCAAAGCGTGCAAAGCCGGGGTAAGTCTTTTCAGGTGAATATACAAAAGTCAAGACAAAAAAATCCTTGCCTTGGGCTTCGGTATATTCTAGTAATTTCAAAAACTGTTTGTGCGTCCCTCCGCGTACAGCAATATCACCAATGAGGTATGCTATCATAATTGGGCTTTTAGCTCTTTGTAAATATCCATGGTCTGTTTGATGCAGATATCCATGTTATAGTAATCCCAACGTCCGAAGCGTCCAATGCTATACAGCCCGATAGTATTTAGGTAGGCTAGTATACCATTAACCGCTCGGTCACGATTTTCATCAAAGACAACGTAGGCGTGGTCTGATACGTGATAGTCTAATGGGCGAATTAAGAATGGATCTTGCATACCACAAGCTACGAGCTCATCGTAACTGCGCTCGCCTACTGCCTCTGTTATTGTATAGCCTTTGGCAGGCTCGAAATAGCTACCGATGTGAATGTAGCGATGGAATAGACTATTGGGGTGGGGGAGGTAGCTCCAAGTTTTTTCGGTAGGCTGGCTCTCCCAAAGTATGTTAGATACTTTGTTGTAGCGCAGTAGGCTTGCAAGGTCAAGTATATCTTGCGGAGCATCTATGAGGTAGCTCGGCAAGAGATTGAGCGGTAGAGTGCTTACGAGTATATCTGCTTCGTAGCGGTCGTTTACGCGCCAGCCTTCGCTTGTTTTCTCTATCTTTGTGACATATTCGTTGAAAACAATATCTACCCCCGTAGCAAGTGCTTCGTATAGCGTTTGTTGGTCATTTGTGTTGGGATAGTAGAAGGTAGCGTGAGACATTGTGTCTTGCTGTGTCTGCATGAGTGAGGCAAAGAACGAAGCTTTGTCGGGAATGGGTAGCTTGTCTTCTACCCAAGTGTGGCTCATCTCGCGTGGTGCACGTCCCCATATCTTAGTGTTGTAGGGAAGAAAATAGTATTCGGCCAGTGTGTTACCAAATTTTTTGCGAAACCAAACCTCTAAATTTTCATATATCCCGTCATCGTTGGAGGCCAAAAAATCGCGTACAATAGCTTGCGCAAGTGTGGGGTCTTGCGCAAAGATTTGGCGTATTGAGAACTCTATAGGGTAGTCTATTTCATAGCCATCGGCTTGTATGCGTGAGATGCGCTTTACTAAGTGGCATTGCTCTTTGGGAAGTAGAGAGAATACGAAGTCAAGTACTTCTTTATGTTTGGAGTTAAAGCAATGGCCACCTACCATGTGATAGGTTACACCATCTACTTGTTTTGTTTTGGCTAGTCCACCTATACGGTCTGTCCCTTCTATTACGAGCACCTCGGCTTGGCCGCGTAGCTGCTGTGCTAGTGACAATCCCGTGATCCCTGCACCTAAAATAAGTATTCGCATATCAATGTTATTCTGTCTATATCAATCTACAAAAGTAAGCATAAATAAGCACATACAATCATCTTCTACCTAGTTTTCATACAATCCCTAGATGTTAAGAAGTAGAAACACACGATTTGATATAGAGGAAAGTTTGCTGAACTAGTACTATTTTATGCTGTGTGGATTTGTTGTTGTCTTTTTTTTGCTTACCTTTGTCCTATTGTTTTAAGTAGTATTTGTTTATCCTTCAATATCGGTTTTATTTATGGAGCATGTTTTTCGTGTCGTATTTAGCCTGATGCTTTGGGCTATTCCGTATGTTATGATAGCCCACGATGAGCTACCGCCACGCCGCGTGCAGCATACTATTACGCAACCCTCAGGTGAGCAGATAGTGCTAACGCGTGTGAGTGATGAACATCGTTTATTTTGGCTTACACCTGACGATGCTCCTACATGGTATGATGTGGCAACACAAACGCATCGCTACGCTCTTGTACAGCCCGATTTATCCTTGATTTATACGCCTGTGGCAGTTTCGCTTGCGCCTAGTGAGACGAGCCGTAAAGCCGCAGCCTCTATGCGCTTTTGGCGCGAGCCTCATGTAGAAACACGTGTTGCTGCCACTCAGCAAACGGCTGTACTTCGTGCTTTGGGCTCACCACGCATTCCAGTGCTGTTGGTTGAGTTTACTGATACTACTTTTCAATCTTTCAATACCATAGTGGCAATGGACTCTATGCTCAATGGCAGTAACTATGCTTATGAAGGTGGCAATGGCTCAGTTAAAGCTTATTTTGATGCACAGAGTGATGGGAAGTTTACGCCAAATTTTGAGGTCGTAGGTCTCTATCGTTTGCCACATCCGATGCGTTATTATGGTGCCAATCAAGGCTCGCTCACAGACGTCCGTTGGAAACAGATGGTAGAAGAGACCGTAGCTATGGCTATGGCCGAGGGCAAAGATTTTGCTCCGTACAAAGATGGTTCAGGCTCAATCCCTACGGTAGCTATTATTTTTGCGGGGCAAGGTGAACACGTCTCAGGAGTAGGGCATGACAACCGCTTGTATCCCAAAATGTCGAATGGCCACTTTGCTGTAAATGGTTTGAATTTTCGCTCTCGCTTTATTTCGCCTGAGGTGTATTACCGCCGTGATGTACCCTACCGCGAGGGTATAGGCACTTTTGTACATGAGTTTAGCCATGTGCTAGGCTTACCCGATTTTTATGATACTAGCACTTCGGCAGTGGGCTATGGTGCTGATATTTGGTCTGTAATGGATTTGGGTATGCATAGTGGCAATCGTTATAGTCCCATAGGCTATATGGCATACGAGCGTGCTTTTATGGGTTGGCTTGATATTCCTACGCTCGAAGAAGCTGCCGAAGTAACTCTCAATCCTCTCACTCAAAGAAATGCTATGCATCGTGCCGTGAAAATTGCTAATCCATACGATGCTAATGAGTATTTTATTCTCGAAAATCGTCAACCTTCACGTTTTTTTCCCTCTGTACTAGGGTTTGGGCTCATGATTACACACGTGGCCTACGATGCTACAGCTTGGCGTACGAACCGCGTCAATGCCATACCAAATAAGCAGCGCCTTTACATCGTGCCAGCCGATGGCCAACAATCGGGTTATATGGCGGCACTTACTACTTTGCGCAGTGGCAAGCCGATTGACACGGCTTTCTATAATTTGCGAAATGATTTTTTTCCAGGCACAGAGGGGCGTTATACTGCATTTTCTTCTACATCGCTGCGCCCCATGGCTGTTTATAATAGCGATGGTAATGGTACGCCAGGTGTGCTTGACAAGCCTATCTATAATATCCGTATTAACCTCGATCGCACCGTGTCGTTTACTTTCCTTGATAGTACACTCACAGCTATCCCCTCAGTTAATATAAATACACCACTTACGGCTCAGCCTACACGCATTTATACATTGAGTGGCTTGCATGTTGCTACGCTTCCATTTGGTGTACCTCACACTACACTTGCCCTTCCACGTGGCATTTACGTTCGTGTATCGGGGCATCAGAGCTGCAAGTTTATTGTAGACTAAATAGTAAATACTAACCATAAGATATTTTATATAAAGATGAACAAACAAAGTATGCGTGCGCTTTTATGCGCCCTATTTATTGTAGCTACTCCAGCTTCGCTACAAGCTCAAGGTCTCTTTGACCTCGCTAAAAAAGCAGCTCAGTCGGTTGCTGGTAGTAATGCTGCCGTAGGTGCTGTTGTAGGCTCACTTATAGGCACTGCTCCTCTTTCGCAGGCCGATGTTGTAGGTACATGGAGCTATAACGAGCCTGCGGTCGTCTTCGAGAGCGAAAAATTCCTCTCGAATGCAGGTGGTGCAGTAGCTGCTGCCAACGTCGAAAAGAAAATGGCTACACAGCTCCAACGTATAGGCTTTGAAGCAGGTAAGGCCACGCTTACGTTCAAAAAAGACAATACCTATACTTGCACGGTAAATGGTCAAAAGCTTAGTGGTACGTATGAAATTAAAAACAATACAATTGTGCTCAAAGCGCATGGTGTAACAGCCGTAACCGCTAATGCCAAACTCACAGGTAATCAACTTCAAATAAGTTTTCAAACCAACACCTTGCTAAAAGGTGTAAATACCCTTGCCAAGGTCGCTAGCAAGTACGATGCTTCTATCAAGTCTATTGCTTCGGTAGCCAATGGTGTCAAAGGCATGCAGATGGGCATGCGATTTACTAAGCGTTAAACCACTACAAAACTCCAACTTTGTCCGTGTTTTGCACGCCTCAACATGTTGCTTAGCAGGTAGGGGGCTCTTAAATAAGGCTTTTCTTTAATGCCAAGAGGACAAGTACGCTCGCGTTTTTTTATTCGCATATCAACTCCACAAAGCTACGCCATAGCGTAGCTTTGTGAGCTATATACCATACTCGTGGGATTGCATCTCCTTAGAATTTGTCTTAACTTTGCATCATCAATTTAATAACAACTCGATACACGCTGTCGATACTTAAACGATATAACATTATGGCCAATATCAAAAACAATCTTACTGAACTTGTGGGTAATACACCTCTCGTGCGTATACCACGCTTCTCTGCTGCTCATCAGCATGTTGCCGAAGTTGTCGTAAAGCTCGAATTGTTTAATCCTGGTGGAAGTGTCAAAGACCGTATTGCTTTGGCTATGCTCGAAGATGCCGAGGCTCGTGGTGTGCTTACTGCTGGTAGCACTATTATTGAGCCCACAAGTGGTAATACTGGTATCGGTATTGCTTGGGTAGGTGCAGTCAAGGGCTATCGCGTTATCCTTACGATGCCATCTACCATGAGTGTAGAGCGTCAAAATCTGCTCAAAGCCCTCCGTGCCGAGCTTGTGCTGACTGATGGTGCACTTGGTATGAAAGGTGCTATTGCTAAGGCCGAGGAGTTGCAAGCGAGCATAGAGGGTGGAGTTATTCTGCGTCAGTTTGACAACCCTGCTAACCCAGCGGTGCATGCACGTACCACAGCCGAAGAAATTTGGCGTGATACCGATGGCGTGGTAGATATGTTTGTAGGTGGTGTGGGCACTGGTGGCACGATTAGTGGCACGGGGCAGCGGCTTAAAGCACTAAACCCCGATATTCGTATCGTTGCCGTAGAGCCCGATGCTTCTGCGGTACTCTCGGGTGAGGCACCAGGTAAGCACAAGATACAAGGTATTGGTGCAGGTTTTGTGCCTAATACTTACAATGGTGATGTCGTAGACCAAGTAATTCGTGTGAGCGATGATGACGCTATTCGCACCAGCCGCGAAGTGGCGCAACAAGAAGGCCTCTTGGTAGGTATCTCTTCGGGTGCAGCACTATTTGCTGCCTCACAGCTCGCACAGCAGCCCGAAAATGCAGGCAAACGCATCGTCGTAGTTCTTCCTGACACGGGCGAACGCTACCTTTCTACCCTCCTCTATGCCTTTGATGAGTACCCACTCGACTAACTGCATAGATTTTCTCGAAGTAAAAGTAAATCGCTAAGAAATAGTGCAATATGTAGCCACGACCTAGCCTACAAAGGCATAGGGCGTGGCTTATTTGTTGATAACTTAATGATGAGATTTAACTTAGATTATTTCTTTGTGCTTTTTTGCGTCTATCTAATCAGTGTGTCTTATATTTTACATGTCTTTGGAAGTTGTAGTTCGGTTTGTTTATAAAGATAAGATTTAGTTTTTTTAATTTAGGCATATTGTTTTTGTTGCTATTTTTGCAGGTGAAAATAACGAGAGAGTACTTTGGCTAATCGTTCACTATATCTAGATTTTTAGATTTTACTCAGCTTGATAGAACTGACTTCGTATGATAGATAAATTTGTGTAGTATTATCCGATTCGTAAAATCTGGAATCGTGATTCCAAATACACAATGGGCTTGTGGAGTGTGTTTCCCATCTTTTCAATAGTTCACTTTAATAATTCAGTTGATATGTATAGAATGTTAGCCTTTCTGTTGCTTGCGTTTTTTGTAGCTTCATGTAAAAGCGAAGCGACTTCTGAAGTGGCTGAAGAAGCCACTGTTGATCTAAGTCTGAGTGTGCAGCAGCTTTCAGATCATGTCCAACATAGCCTACCAGTACTTACGACCTATAGCGAGAGCGCCGTACGTGCAGGTGAAAAAGGTGAAGCTCTGCCAGTTCCCACTGCAGTCGAAAATGAAATCGACAATGTGGTAAAGCAAACAAATGCTTTCCTTAATGAATGTGGTGTGAGTGACTCGGAAATAACTGAAATTTTCGACGATAGTTTGGATAGTCGATTGTATTACGTTGGTCTCTACTTTACTGCGGTACAAACAACGGCCTTCTCTCAAACGCGTTTAACATGGGGTGATGTCGGAGATTGTTTATTGGAGGCGATCGGTTTTGAGGACTTCGCAGTAATTGCGGAGATGATTCGTGGAAGATTTGCTAAAAAAGTTGCACAACGAGTCGCGTTACAAGCTATCAAACGCGTTGCTGGCCCAGCTGCCATAGCTTGGACAGCTGCGGAATTTGGCTACTGCTTAATTAAAGCTGAGTTTCTTTAACAAAAAGCACTGTAAGGAATGAATGGTATGTTTCGCTGGTTCTTCTTTATCTTATCTGTGCTTCTCGTTTTGAGCTCATTGGCCTACCTTATTGACCAACTCCAAACAACGCGAGAAAGAATAAGAAAACGCCAGTTCACATGGAAAATAGCTCTTTTTGAGCTACTAGCTTATGCTTTTGCACTCATCCTTTTAGGGAAAGGTGCATCTTACCTCTATGGCTTTTTTACTGACTCACTTCCTCCTGAATATAAATAGTATTAAGTAGTGTAAGCATAAGTACAATAAACCATTCCTCGTTTCTTTACTCAATGAGTAATCATCGCTATAAGCGTAGGGCAATACAGCTATTGTCTGTACAAGGCTAACCTTTATTAACTAACATTCTATGCTGAAACTTAGTTTAGCATCACTCTTGGTACTTGGAAGTACATTTTACTTGGATGTGCGCTTCAAGATTGTCCGCAGTACCTTGACAAGACAGCCACTGATGTGGAAAAGCGTGCTCGTAGAAGTCTTCTATTATCTTTCCGCGCTATGGCTGTTGGTGGTTGGAGTGGTCAATCTATGGGGTAGACTACAAGCATTGTAGCCTAGACTGCTAATATCAGATAGGAAAGTCTCCCATCACTCTGAAATAGCCTTTCAGGTGATGGGAGACTTTGGTTATATGGCAGCAAGTCGCCTATGTGACTTACTTATTTTTCAGCAAGTCGCGGATTTCGGTTAAGAGTACTTCTTCTTTAGTCGGTACTGGGTCGGCAGCAGGCACTTCTTCGGCAGGCTTTTCTTTTTTGAGCGAGTTCATACCTTTGATTACGAGGAAGATGCAGAAGGCGATAATCAAGAAGTCTACCGTTGTCTGGATAAAGTTGCCGTAGTTGATGGTTACGGCTTCGGTGGCCTCGGTAACGACTTGCCCCGTGGCATCAGTTACAGCAGGAGCAGCGCTCTTTAACGTGTATTTTAGGTCAGTAAAGTTTACACCACCTGTGATAACGCCTACGATGGGCATGATAAGATCGTCTACAATCGAGCTCACGATTTTGCCAAAGGCACCGCCAATGACTACGGCCACGGCCATATCTACGGCATTGCCCTTGATTGCAAATTCTTTAAATTCTTGGATAAAACTCATGTTATGGTTCATTTAGTCATTGTTGCGAGTGCAAAGTTAGAAAAGTTTTTTGTAAATTTGCAGTGACAACGGCAGAAAAAAGCCACCTATTGCCCTGCTGCACGCATGTTTAGGGCTTTACCTTTTGCGATAGGGCTTTTGCTATGCTGAGCGTCTACTTGTTATGTACAACTCACAACATAAAAATAATAGTATGATTAAAGTAGGTATTAACGGTTTCGGTCGTATTGGCCGTTTCGTTTTCCGTGCTGCTCAAACGCGCAGCGACATTCAGATCGTAGGTATCAATGACCTTTGCCCAGTAGACTACTTGGCTTACATGCTCAAGTACGACACTATGCATGGTCAGTTTAAGGGTGAAGTTTCTTTCTGCACTGAAAAGAACATCCTCATCGTAAACGGTCAAGAAATCCGCGTAACGGCTGAGCGCAATCCTGCTGACCTCAAGTGGGATGCCGTAGGTGCTGAGTACGTAGTAGAGTCTACGGGTCTCTTCCTCTCTAAGGACAAGGCACAAGCTCATATCGATGCTGGTGCTAAGTATGTAGTAATGTCTGCACCTTCTAAGGACGACACGCCTATGTTTGTATGCGGTGTAAATACGGATACTTACGTTAAGGGTACTCAGTTCGTATCAAACGCTTCTTGTACGACCAACTGCTTGGCTCCTGTGGCTAAGGTGCTCAACGACAAGTGGGGTATCGTAGACGGCTTGATGACTACCGTACACGCTACTACGGCTACGCAAAAGACTGTAGATGGCCCTTCACTCAAAGACTGGCGTGGTGGTCGTGCTGCTGCTGGCAACATTATCCCTTCTTCTACTGGTGCTGCTAAGGCCGTAGGTAAGGTTATCCCTGAGCTCAATGGTAAACTTACTGGTATGGCTTTCCGCGTTCCTACGCTTGACGTATCGGTAGTAGACCTTACTGTAAACTTGGCTAAGCCAGCTACTTATGCAGAAATCTGCGAAGCTATGAAGGCTGCTAGCGAAGGCGAATTGAAGGGTATCCTCGGTTACACAGACGAAGACGTAGTATCTAGCGACTTCCTCGGTGATGCTCGTACGTCTATCTTCGATGCTAAGGCTGGTATCGCATTGACAGACAAGTTCGTAAAGATCGTGTCTTGGTACGACAATGAAATTGGCTACTCTAACAAGGTACTCGACCTCATTGCTCACATGGCTAAGGTAAACGGCTAATCAGCTTTACCCTGCTATAATAAAAGTATAGTATACACTAGGCTACGCCTTAATAAGGCGTAGCCTAGTGTGTTTTTATCGTGCATGCTTTTTTGAAAGTTAAGCTGTGAAGCCATTAGCTTATGCTGTGTGGCTGTGAGAGCTAGGTCATATATGCTGGTATTTAGCCGTAAGGTATTGTACCGAGTTAGGGTACGTGTGTCTCGTGCCGAGACACATATGTTCCACGTCTTGACACATGTGTACCAAGACGTGGAACAAAGCTTTGAGTAAGGCATTGCTTAGGGAATGGCTAATACAAAAGCCAGCTGCGTTACTATTGAAGTAGTCTTTGAGTTAGTGTGGTCTAGTCGGTTTTTGTATATGTTTGGCCGATACTTTTAATTTTTTCTATGCCTTGGTCTTGGTTGTTTCTTATTTTTTTGCTATTTTTGAGCCATAGTAAGGGTGTGACATCAAGTGGCTCAGATTGGGCGGTGGCCTATGGCAAGCTATCTCACATGTTTCGCTTATTGTTGCTGATTTTTATAGTATGTGCATCATGGCTCATTGGCAAGCATTAGCTACGTTTATGCTATTTATAATATCTGCAATAAGAACAAATTTTCAACTATTCAAATAGACTCCAAGATATGTGTTACTTGAAGCTTGACAAAGCGTTGCTGACGAATCTACAAGAGTCCATGTATCGCGAACTGCTCATCACCAATCCTGCTGGTGCTTATTGTAGTACTACGGTAGTAGGGTGCAACATTCGCAAGTATCACGGCCTGCTCGTAGCACCGCTGCCAGGGGGTGATGGTGAGAGGCATGTGTTGCTCTCATCGCTCAATGAGACAGTAGTGCAGCATGGTGCAGAGTTTAACCTCGCCGTTCACAAATATCAAGGCGAGCATTTTAGCCCTAAGGGGCACAAATACATCGTAGGGTTTGAGTGGGAGCGTATCCCTACGATAACCTATCGCATCGGTGGTGTGAAACTCAAAAAAGAGTTGCTATTGCAGCGCGAAGGTGCATGCATCATGGTGCGCTATACGCTACTTGAAGCTCATTCTCCCACTTTTTTACGTTTACGTCCTTTTCTGGGTTTTCGTTCGGTACGTCATTGGACACAGCGCAATGATAGCATCAATCGTAGTAAACCCGCAGTAAATCAAGGCATCAGCATGCGTCTTTATGAGGGTTTTCCTGAACTCTATATGCAGCTGAGCAAAGCGAGTGAATTTACCTCTGAGGACAATTGGTATATGGGCTTAGACTATCCAAAGGAGCGTGAGCGTGGCTATCATTCGAGTGAAGACCTCTATTGTCCTGGATACTTTGAAGTATCTATTAAGAAAGGAGAGCAAGTAGTATTTACTGCTAGCCTTGAAGAGGAAAGTATGGCTACCATAGCACGTGAGTTTGAGGCTGAGTTGTCTCAAACGGATAAGCGTGGTAGTTTTTACGACAGCTTGCTAGCCGCAGCACACCAATTTAAGCAAGAGAAAGATGGTGAGAGCTATATCTTGGCTGGCTATCCTTGGTTTAATTGTCGTGCACGTGACTTTTTTGTTTCGCTGCCTGGCTTTACACTATCTATTGGTGAGCCAGAGAGTTTTGACCGGTATATGGCTACGGCCTCCAAAGGACTCTACGACTTTATGGCTGGGCGTGACCTCTCGGTAGCTATTGAGGAGATTGACCAGCCCGATGTCTTGCTTTGGGCTATTTGGTCGTTGCAGCGCTATGCTAGAAGAGTGTCGCGTGAGGTGTGCTATGACAAATATGGTGACTTAATCTTTGACATGCTCTACTTTATAGAAGATGGTCGGCACCCTAACTTGCAAATGCATAGCAATGGTTTGCTCTATATTGATGGTAAACAGAAGGCTGCTACATGGATGAATGCCGAGCGCGAAGGAAAGGTTATAACGCCACGTACTGGCTATGTTGTCGAAATCAATGCCTTGTGGTATGCCGCAGTAGCGTTTGCTGCTCATTTGCTAGAAGAGTGTTCACCCGAAGAAAGTGCCGAGGAGCTAGAACGTCTACGTGCGCTAGCCGAGCATATCGGCACGAACTTTAAGCAAACGTTTCTTAACGAGTACGGCTATTTGCTAGATTACGTAGATGGCTATAATCAAGATTGGAGCGTACGCCCTAATATGATTTTTGCCGTTGCACTTGATTTCTCACCGCTTGACCTTACGCAAAAAAAACGTGTGCTAGACATCTGCACACGCGAACTAGTTACCCCTAAGGGTATTCGCTCGCTTAGCCCCAAGAGTGGAGGCTATAACCCGATATTTGCGGGAGCGCAAGTGCATAGAGACTATGCCTATCATCAAGGTACGGCATGGCCGTGGCTCACTGGCTTTTATATTGAGGCCTACCTTAAAGTGTACAAGCGTAGTGGGGTAGGGTACGTTGAGCGTCAGCTTATAGGCTACGAGGACGAGCTTTATTCGCATTGCGTGGGTGCTATCCCCGAGCTGTTTGATGGCAATCCTCCTTACCATGCTCGCGGTGCTATCTCGTTTGCGATGAACGTGAGTTGCCTCTTACGTGCTGTGTACACCCTTGATCGATATAACAAAGGATAATAGCTAAACACACTAAGATTATGAAAGTATTGATGTTTGGCTGGGAATTTCCTCCCCACATATTAGGTGGCTTGGGTACTGCAAGCTATGGCCTTACCAAAGGCCTGTCGCTGCAAGAGGATATGGAAATTACTTTCTGCCTGCCTCGTCCTACGGGCGATGAAGATCGCTCGTTTATGAACATCATAGGTATGAGTCAAGTACCAGTAGCGTGGCGTGATGTGTCGTTTGACTACGTGCAAGAGCGTATAGGTCACCTTATGAGCCCACACCTCTATTTTGCCCTGCGCGATAATATCTATGCCGATTTTAATTACCGCCTTACTGACGACCTTGGCTGTATGGGTTTCTCGGGTAAGTATGGAGCTAATCTTTATGATGAGATAGAGAACTACTCTATCGTGGCAGGTGTAGTCGCACGACAGCAGCAGTACGATATTATTCATGCGCATGACTGGCTAACTTATCCAGCAGGCATTCATGCCAAAAACGTATCGGGTAAGCCCCTTGTGGTGCATGTGCATGCTACTGATTTCGACCGCAGTCGTGGGCAAGTAAATCCTACTGTATATGCCATCGAAAAAGATGGGCTAGACCATGCAGACTGCATCATGTGTGTGAGTGAGCTAACACGGCAGACCGTGATTAACCACTATCACCAACATCCTGGTAAATGCTTTGTAATGCATAATGCTGTGTACCCACTCAGTGAACATATCCAAGCGCTGATGGCGGAGCGTCGTCCACAAAGTGAGCGTAAAGAGAAAATCGTGACTTTCTTAGGCCGATTGACCATGCAAAAAGGGCCTGAGTATTTTGTAGAAGCCGCAGTACTCGTGTTGCAGCGCACGCGCAACATACGCTTTTGTATGGCAGGTAGTGGCGATATGATGGAGGCGATGATAAAGCTAGTAGCTGAGCGAAAAATAGCCGACCGCTTTCATTTTCCAGGCTTCATGCGTGGCGATGATGTATATACTGCCTTACGTGATAGTGATGTGTATGTAATGCCTTCGGTGTCAGAGCCCTTTGGTATATCTCCACTCGAAGCTATGCAGTGTGGTACACCGACCATCATCAGCAAACAGAGCGGTTGTGCTGAAATCTTAGACAAGTGTATTAAGGTAGACTATTGGGATATTAACGCCATGGCAGATGCCATCTACTCAATATGCACTAATGATGCACTCTATGACTACCTACGCTGCGAAGGCAAGCATGAGGTAGATCAAATCACTTGGGAGCGCGTAGGCCAACGCATACGCCACCTCTATAATCAATATGTGCCACGCTAAACCCACATTTGGAATGAAAACAGTTTGTCTTTACTTTGAGATACATCAAAACATTCATCTCAAACGCTACCGCTTCTTTGATATTGGTCGCGACCATTACTATTATGATGACTACGAAAATGAGCGCGCAATTGCCATTACAGCAGAACAGTCGTACGTACCTGCTCTAAAAGCACTTATTGAGATGGCAGAAACCTATGGCGACTACCTTAAAATGGCATTCTCGCTCTCAGGTACGGCTATTGAGCTTCTCGAAACCTACGCTCCGCAAGTCATTGAGTTATTACAAGAGTTGTCGCATAAATGTACTGTGGAGTTTTTGGCTGAAACTTATTCGCATGGCTTAGCTTCACTTACCGATAGCCACTTGGCTTTTAAAGACGAGGTAGAGCGCCTTTGTAAGAAAGTAGAAGAACTCTTTGGCCAAAGGCCTCAAGTATTCCGAAACTCTGCACTCATTTACTCAGACGACATCGGTCTGACTGTTTCACAAATGGGTTTTAAGGGAATGCTTACCGAAGGTGCCAAGCATGTGCTGGGCTGGAAGAGTCCGCACTATGTGTATCATTGCGCTTATAATCCTAATTTAAAATTGCTGTTACGCGACAGCCGTCTTTCGGAGGACATTAGCTTGCGTTTCAACGACTCATCGTGGAGCGAGTATCCACTATTTGCTGACACGTATGCCGATTGGGTGGCTAATCAAGCAGATGATGGGCCAGTGGTTAATTTGTTTATGGAGCTTTGCGCCTTGGGTATTTTCCAACCCTTATCGTCAAACATCTTAGAGTTCTTCAAAGCACTGCCTGAGCAACTGCGTAAGCGTGGTGTGGTTTTTGCTACGCCATCTGAAATTTGTGCCAAAGCACAATCGGCTGGTGCACTCCATGTGCCATACCCCATTACTTGGGTGGACGAAGAGCGTGATATCAGTAGCTGGCTGGGCAATGTAATGCAGCGCGAAGCATTTGAAAAACTATACAGTGTGGCCGACCGTGTGATGCTCTGTTCAGACCGCCGTATAAAGCAAGACTGGGACTATCTACAAGCAAGCAATAATCTTCGCTTTATCAATACTAAACCATCTAGTTATGGTGGCTATCGCGGTATCTACGATTCGCCCTATGATGCTTTTACTAACTACATGAATATCTTGGGGGATTTTACAACACGTGTCAATAATCTTTTCCCTGCGGACGCTGATAGCGATGAACTTAACTCACTGCTCACAACCATTAAAAACCAAGAAGATGCCTTGGCTCTCCGTGACAAAGAAATTGCTAAGCTACAAGATTTGCTAGAACAAGTAACTAAGGACAACAAGGCTACAACTAAGGCTACGGAACAAGCTAAACAGCCTAAGAACAAAACGACCGTACGCAAGAAAAAAAGTAAAGATAGTACCGAGACTTCACTATGAAAGGAATTGTATTAGCAGGTGGTAGTGGCACGCGCCTTTACCCCATCACAAAGGGAGTTAGTAAGCAGCTTATCCCTATCTATAATAAGCCCATGATTTACTACCCTATCTCGGTATTGATGCTGGCTGGTATTCGTGAGATACTCATTATATCTACGCCTAATGACCTGCCTGGCTTTAAACGCTTGCTAGGCGATGGCCGTGATTTTGGTGTGCGCTTTGAGTATGCCGAGCAGCCCTCTCCCGATGGTTTGGCACAGGCTTTCATCATTGGAGAGCGGTTTATTGGCAACGATGATGCATGCTTGGTATTGGGCGATAATATTTTTTATGGCCAAAGCTTTACCGCACAGCTAAAACGCGCTGTAAAGCGTGCAGCTGATGAGCGTAAAGCCACCATATTTGGCTATTACGTGAGTGACCCAGAGCGCTATGGTGTGGCTGAATTTGATACAGAAGGCAAAGTGCTGAGTATCGAAGAAAAACCGAAACAACCAAAATCAAACTATGCTGTTGTAGGCCTTTATTTCTACCCTAACCATGTAGTAGAAGTGGCTAAAAATATTAGTCCCTCACCACGTGGTGAGCTAGAAATAACGACTGTTAATCAAGAATTTCTCGAAGCTGATACTTTACAGATGGAAGTGCTTGGCCGTGGCTTTGCCTGGCTAGATACAGGTACTACCGACTCGCTTGCAGAGGCCAGTACTTTCATTGAGGTTATAGAGAAACGTCAAGGTCTTATGGTAGCTTGTTTAGAAGATATTGCCTTCCGTCAAGGTTGGATTACAGCAGAGCAATTGCGCTTAATCGCTCAACCGATGGCCAAAAATAGCTATGGCCAATATCTGCTGAAACTTGCTAGTGAGTCCTAAGTCTCTGATGCATCTGCGAGTCTCTTTTACGCTATAATTGTGCTGTATCTCTGTATGAACTCTATGCTTTTGCGCTGGATAGGTGTGTTGATAGCCTTGCTTAACTCATGTGTTTACGTAAGTGCACAGCCACTGCAACAACTCTATCGTGTAGATAGTACACATCGGCTGCAAGCTGATGCACGCTATGCTATCCTTTTTGCAGCGATAGAGGGAGGCGATACGCTTTACTATGCGCTCACACATAAACTTCATAAGAAGGGCTTACGGACGCAAAGGGTTAAGCTTACGAATGGTATTCTTCGCCTTGATAGCGATACGTTGCTATGGCAGATAACACCACATCATAATGGTGTGTACATTGGTTATTCAGCAAGTCACCACCTAAAAGACCATAATCGTACGATAGGCTTTGCCTCTCTGCATTATGCAGAAAGATGGCATTTAGCTTGGCAACCAGAGGGGCACTTACGCATACTCACCGCAGCACAGCAAAGTGAGCTTGCTCCATCAGTTACTGCTCCCGAAGTAGCTACCATTCGATACGTGAGTACTAGTAAGACACTATTCCCCTATCTTTATCGGGTCTTGACTACTACACCTAGACAGCCCAGCCTTAGCACTCTGACAGAGGGTCAAAGTTTGGGCTTAATGAGTAATCATACGCAGGCGTTGCTAAGTGTAGGCAAACACACTGCTGCGCTAGCCATGCATGATGGTACATGGCTACCTACCGATACGACTATGATGTGGCACGCTAGCCCGCCTAATGAGCAGGGGAAATTTGCATTGCTTTTGCATGGTAAGGCTCTTGTGCCAGATGCTTCCTCGTCACTCACTTGGGCACAGCCAGATACAGAGGCTAGGGTATGGCACCTCGTTGATGGACGTGTGGTTTGTACGCATGCTGATGCTACGTATGTTTTAGCAACACACTTCCAAGCCCCTAATAGCTTAGCACTTTGCCCCCTTACAGCCATTGATGCGACTATTTGGCAGTCGGTGTCGCTTGTTGGTTTATGCCCTCCGTTGACAGTGAGGGGTATCTCGTCAACACTCATGCAGGTGTCAGGTGGGTATACGACAGAGGCTTGGACTCAGATACCTTGGCAAAATTTTCAGTCTTTTGACATCACGGCTATGGTTTGCCCCGATACGCTGACGATATTACCACAGCCAGGTAACGCAGCACAGCGCTTGATTATAGCCCATAATGTGCAGAGCCGCTGGCTGTCACAATGGGCTAACGTTTTGATGCGCGATGCCCAACGCTACACACCGATGTTTTCGATAACGACCTCTGCACTTGTACCATGGCATTATCCTGAGCACATTGTTACTGATCCACACCACACGTGGACACTTACCTATCCAGCTACCACAGACAATGGCTGGCATACGGGAGTGATACCTTTTGATTGTGATGTGTCTCAACTCCCTTTTCGCTTTGCAACAATTGTATATGAGCGAGGAGAATGCCATTTTGTACCTATTACACGCTTGAAAGCTGGGCAAGCCTTTATCTATCAACCGTTAGACCATAGCTTAGGCCAAGTCTTATCGCTTACCTCAACGTCTTCTGACGGCTGGCTTACTAGGACTTTGCCTGGTGCGCTTAGGGGGAGTTCAGATACACTTCGGTTAACAGAAACAGACCCTCCAACTTATCTGCTCAATGCTACGGGTACGCACTTTGTACGTGCTGCCGTGGGGAGTATGATTTTGCCTGGGCGTGCCTATCTGCGTCTTCCTTCTTCGGCAGCTACTGCCTTAGTCTTTGGTATAGATGAGCTGATAAGTGGTATAGGTAATAGTGCCTTTGTACCTACGACCGACATATATTATACACTCCAAGGGCAGATTGCAGGACACTTCTCTACACGAGAGGTTGCTGCACGTACTCTTCCGCGTGGGCTCTATATTGTCCGTGGCAAATGTTTATTACTTACCCCCTAACATTAGAATACCTAAACGACATGAAAATAGCTATTGACTTTGATGGTACTATCGTAGAACATCGCTACCCTGATATAGGGCGTGAAATACCTTTTGCTACTGCAACCATTCGCATGCTTATTGAACAGGGACATCAAGTGTTCTTGTGGAGCGTACGCGAGGGTGAATATCTTGATGCTGCTGTGCAGTGGTGTGCCAAGCGTGGCATTGAGTTTTATGCAGTAAATGCAAACTATCCTGGGGAAACAACTGATGACCCGCATTATAGCCGTAAACTTAAAGCAGATCTTTTCATTGACGATCGCAATATGGGAGGGCTTATTGATTGGGGTGTCATTGCCGAAATGATACAAACACGCAAGAGCTATATAGAAATACTCACTATGCGTACCCAAGCTATAAAGCCTAAGAAAAAATGGTGGCAATGGTAAAAATACAAAGTTAATATATAAGCGTGTGGAGCTATATCACTTAAATGATATAGCTCCACACGCTATTAGAAATTTTAGTTATTTAGGACGTAAGTCTAAGATTGTCTTAGCGACCAATACCAAAATACTCAAAACCAGCAGCTCGCAAATCGCTAGGTTCATAGATATTGCGGCCATCAAACACAACGGCTTGGTTCATCGCTCGCTTTATAACAGGCCATGAGGGCAAACGAAATTGCTTCCACTCTGTAAGTAGCAATAAGGCGTCTGCTCCTAGTGTGGCTTCATACATATCGGCGGCATAGCTAATGCTGTTTCCTAATCTGCGTTTGGCTTCGTCCATTGCTACGGGGTCGAAAGCACATACTATACAGCCTGCTTCTAGTAGTAAACGTATCGTTACGAGTGCAGTACTTTCACGCATATCGTCTGTGTCGGGCTTGAAGGCTAGCCCCCACAAAGCAATGCGCTTACCACGCAGCTCATTGCCAAAATACTGTTTGAGTTTGGCGAAAAGAATTGTTTTCTGTGCTTCGTTTACTGCGTCTACGGCACGTAGTACTTGCATGGAGTAACCATGGCTCTCGGCAGTTTTTATCAAGGCTTTGACATCTTTCGGAAAGCAGCTCCCACCATAGCCACAGCCTGGATAGAGAAACTTGTTACCGATACGTGAATCTGAGCCAATACCTTTGCGTACCATATTGACGTCAGCCCCTACGATTTCGCATAGGTTGGCAATATCGTTCATAAAGCTGATGCGTGTCGCGAGCATAGAGTTGGCTGCATACTTGATCATCTCAGCACTAGGTATGTCAGTAAAAATCACGCGGAAGTTGTTGAGCAAAAAAGGGCGGTAGAGTTTGGTCATCAGTGCTTGTGCACGCTCACTCTCTACACCAACTACCACGCGGTCTGGGCTCATAAAGTCTTTAATAGCTGCGCCCTCTTTCAAAAACTCGGGGTTGCTTGCAACGTCAAATGGAATATCTACGCCACGTTTGTCTAACTCTTCTTGAATGGTGGCTTTGACGCGTTTAGCTGTACCTACGGGTACGGTGCTTTTGGTCACGAGCACCGTATATTTGTTGATATGCTGACCTACCGTACGTGCTACGGCTAGTACATACGATAAGTCGGCACTACCATCTTCGTCTGGGGGGGTACCTACGGCTGAGAATACGAGGTCTACCTTGTCAAGACAGCTCGTAAGGTCGGTCGTGAAGCGCAAACGGCCTTCTTGGTAGTTGCGCTGTACGATTTCGTCAAGGCCTGGCTCATAGATAGGTATGATGCCTTGCTCTAAGCGCGTGATTTTTTCGTGATCAATATCTACACATGTGACATTGACACCCATTTCGGCAAAGCAAGCTCCACTCACTAAGCCCACATATCCAGTACCTACTACGGCTATGTCCATCGTTTTATATGTTATTGTAAATTTGCAAGTTGCGTATTGGTCGTCTACACGCTATATTGGTAAAAGGTTGTTTGTGTTATGTGCTGTTTAGAAGAATGTGTGTTGCTCGCGCTTTGTTGAGCAGTGTGCTGTAAAGTCTACAAAGTCTACTGGCATTCCTGTACGTTCCGATTCGGCGGAGAGAGCTGCTATAGCCGACCATTCAGCGGCATCGTATACATCAATGTCGAGTGGTAGTCCATGGCGCAGGCAGTAGATTAGGCGAGTATCCATGAGGTAGTTCATCACATTGGGTACTTTTTTAGCCAAGCCTTCTTCGTAGATATGGCGCAGGGGGTCAGGTATATATTGGCATACGCGCTGCATGGCGACTTCATCAGTGTCGGCTATGGCATCGTGTCGTAGCTGTACGATGGGTGTAGGATATTTACTCACGTAGCCTTCGGTAGCACTTATCGTCTGACGGCGCGAATAAGGTCGTGGCGTATGAAGGTCAAGTTCGAGTGAGATGGTATGTCCGTGTGCAGTACGCAGTAGTGTGGTTACATTGCGCTCTGCCAAAGATACTTGTCCTGAGGCTATGCTATAAAGTGTCGTGATGCGATCTGTACGGTGCAAACCCAGTAGCAAAGCGATAGGCCCAAGGCCATGTGTAGCATAAGCATTGCCTGTTGAAAAAGGATAATAGCTTTCGAGCCAGCGATACACACCCTCACCTTGCCCCGTGCGTGCATAGTCGCTATATAAGTCGTGTGCATAGGCCCCCTCGCAGTGTTTGATGTGGCCCAATAGGCCTGTACGATACATGCCATAGGTGCCAAGTGCAAAGGGGTCGTAGCAGCAGTTTTCCATCATAAAACAATGGCGGCGTGTCGCTTCGGCTGTGGCTACCAAGGCGTGGCATTCTTCAAGTGTCACGGCCGCAGGTACTTCTACGGCTACATGCTTACCAGCTTGCATGGCTGCAATTGCGAGTGCTGCGTGGGTAAACCAATCGGTGCAAATCATCACCAAGTCTATATCTGCCTCTGCCAAAAGTGTTTCGGCAGCATCTTTGCCTGCATATAGCCGTGGCGTAGGGTAGCCACGAGCTATACACAAAGCCTCGGCTGCAGTCACAGCCTCGGGCATGGTGTCGGCCACAGCTACGATGCTAGCACCTTCTACATAAGCATAGCGCTCAATGGTGCGTAGTCCACGTCTACCTACACCCACTAGCCCGATACGCACATGTGGGATAGCAGGCGCAGCAAATTGCAACATGCTCTGAACAGAAGAAACCATAACGGGGAAAAGGTGTTTTACTCAAAATAGCGAGAATACAACGACTCGATTGTCATTGCATTCTCGCTATATGGGTTATGTTCGTATAAGTGCTATTGCTGCACACGCTTGCTCGTAGCCAAAGCTACCGCTAGCGTAAGCAAGCCGTCTCTATTACTTACGGCTCTTGGCGTAGCGGCTCATGAACTTGTCTACGCGACCAGCAGTATCAACGAGCTTAGACTTACCTGTATAGAATGGGTGCGATGTACTAGAAATTTCGAGCTTTACTACGGGATAAGTTTCACCTTCGAACTCTACAGTATCGTTAGTCTTACAAGTAGATCGAGAGAGGAACATGTCGCCATTGCTCATGTCCTTGAATACTACTGGGCGGTAGTTTTCTGGGTGGAGGTCTTTCTTCATTTTGCTTTTATTTTATGGCCGCTTCCCATAGGTAATATACCTTAATGGGGTTGTAAGCCTGATTATAGTGCTTTCGAATGTGGTGCAAAGATACAAAGAATATCGCATATAAGCAAGCTTGTGAGCCAAAATGTAGCTAAAAACTATAGAGATAGTATAGCTACCACGCTTAGCTCTTAGTATTTGACAGTCTGTTTATTAATAGCTTACGCCATCTTGCCTTTTATCGCTATAGCTAAAACTGTTATAGTTATGCGTGCTTAACAGCCTTGGCATGCCATTGTCATGGTCTAAGGTTGTGGGGGCTTGGCTCTAAGTCTTGTAGCAGGTCTTGGTACATGTGTGCCAAGACCTGCTACAAGTGTTTCTAGACACGATACACATGTACCCTAACGTGGCACAGCACTTCGAGGTTAGCATCGCAGACTTTTCTCAAAAGCCCTGTGACGCTAGAATTTAAAGGCGAATGGTCTCGCCAATTTCGCCACTACCGATACACAGATCAGCATGCTCGTCGTAGATGACACCAAACTGTCCTGGGGCAACGCCTTGAATAGGGCGACTGCTACGGACGTGGATATCGTTGCCCTTACGCACGAGTGTACCAGGAGTACATACCTCTGTATGGCGCACCTTAAATTGAATAGGAAATTCACCCTCTGATGGCCAAGGGTCGGCCGTGATGAAGTGAAAGCCATTTAGTGCAAAGCCTGTGGCATATTGCTTCTCGGTGTCGTAGCCACGTGATACGTAGATGAGGTTGCGTGCCACATCTTTCTTGACTACAAACCATGGACCACCCCCAAGGCCTAAGCCTTTGCGCTGGCCTATGGTGTGAAACCAAAAACCGCGATGACGCCCCAGCTTATTGCCCGTTTCTAACTCAATAATATCGCCTGGCTTTTCGCCTAAAAAACGCTCTATGAATTGGTTATAATTGATTTTTCCTAAGAAACAAATGCCTTGGCTATCCTTACGTTTAGCACTGAGTAGCCCAGCACGTTCGGCTACTGCACGCACTTCTTCTTTGAGTAAGTTTCCTAGTGGACACCATAGCTTTTCGACTTGCTTGCGGTCGAGCTGAGCCAAAAAGTCTGTTTGATCTTTGACGGGGTCTTTGGCTGTGGCAAGCCACACCTGGCCATCGATTTCTTTAATTTGTGCGTAGTGTCCTGTTACGATTTTATCGTATTTATAGCCTACGAGCTCTTCAAAACACCCAAATTTTATGAGACGGTTACACATAACATCGGGGTTTGGGGTAAGGCCTTGGCGTACGCGTTCGATGGTGTAGCCTACGACACGTTCCCAATACGCTTGTTGTAGGTCTATAACTTCAAGCTTTAACCCATAGCGATGAGCTGTGGCTGTGGCTATTTCGAGGTCTTCTTCGGCAGTACAGGTTAAGTCGTCTTCGGTGTCCATACCTATTTTGATGTAAAAGAGGTCTGGCTTGTGGCCTGCTTCGTAAAGCAAATGTGTGGCTACCGAGCTATCAACACCACCTGAAAACAGGAGGGCTATTTTAAGGTCTTTCATGTAAGAGGGTGGGTTAAATCTTTGTATCATGAAGGCCGATGGCAGTGAGCATACGTCCTGAATTTTGGCCGAGGGTGCGTGCTGAAAAGTAGGTGTCAGCCTGCTCAACCGTGCACACACCAGCACAATAGATGTGGTGGAAAGGAACGCCTAGGGCTTGTAGTTGCTCAGCATTAGCCCACCACAAGTCAATGTGCCAACGCTTCTTAAAAGGCTCTGCAATATCTGGCATGTGAAAATCTGCTTTAGCAAAGGCATCATAGACTTCTTGCCCTACTTCAAAGGCTTGTAGGCTTATGCTAGGGGCTATCGCTACTTGCACAGCTTCGGGACGTGTATGATAGTGCTGTTGCATTGCTGCAAGCGTATGGGCAGCAATCCGTCCTACAGTACCACGCCAGCCAGCATGTATCGCTGCAATGGCTTCATGCTCGGGATCGTAGAGTAAAATGGGTACACAGTCGGCTGTAAGTACACCTAAGTAAATACCAGGTAGGTCAGTTATGATAGCATCTACTGCGTGGAGAGCTTTCGCTTGCTGATCGGGCGAAAGTGTGTTATGTGTCGTATCTATCTTGGCAATGTTGAGCGAGTGTGTTTGTGTTGGTATGATGAGTTGGTCAAGCTCAATATTGAGTGTTTGACAGAGTAGAGCGCGATGTGCAGCAACGCGCTCAGGTGTATCGCCCGTGTGGAAGGCCATGTTATAGCCTGCGTATGCCTCGGCCTCCGCTGTGTGTGTCTTGCCTCGCTGTGTGGTAAAGGCAGTAAGTCGGCGAGCTGTGGGGGCGGTGTCAAACGCATGGTGGAGTAGAGGTATGCTAGGTACTGGCTTGGGCATGAGTATGATATTGCATTAAGCGTTGGTAGCGGTGTGCGTTTCGTCGTCTATATCTTCTAAATCATCAAGATCATAGACGACGTCTTCGATGGTATCAACCGCGTAGTCTGTGTCGTCTATGAGGTCTTCGTCACTGATACCATCTTCGTAGATGGTGGGGCTATCTTCTATATCAAGTTGCCAAGTGGCAAAGTCTTCGCGTAGAGGCTTTACATCGCGGTCACGATGTACGAAGGTTGTTTGGCGGATAGCTGCCATTTTGTTGCTTTCGCTGTTTAGAGCTTCCCAAAGCATATCTTTGAGCCGTTCAATGTTGCGCCCCGTAATGGCGGAGATAAAGACGGTGGGGATACCCTCGGGTAGTTCGGGTGTAAGGAGCTCTTCAAGTTCATCGTCAAGTAAGTCGTTTTTAGTAATTGCTAGCACACGTTGTTTGTCTAGCATCTCGGGGTTGAACTTGCGTAGCTCGTCAAGGAGCACTTCATAGGCTTCTTTAATGTTGTCACTATCGCCAGGTACCATGAACAGCAAGAGGGAGTTGCGCTCAATGTGTCGCAGGAAGCGTAGTCCTAAACCACGGCCTTCGGCTGCGCCCTCAATGATGCCTGGGATATCGGCCATAACAAATGATTTGTGGTCCCGATAGGCCACAATGCCTAGGCTAGGCTCTAATGTCGTAAAGGGGTAGTTGGCTATTTTAGGTTTGGCTGATGAGAGTGCTGATAGTAGCGTGCTTTTGCCAGCGTTGGGGAAGCCTACCAGCCCCACGTCGGCCAAGAGTTTGAGCTCTAGTACTACCATCATTTCTTGCATAGGCTCGCCAGGTTGTGCATAGCGTGGTGCTTGATTGGTAGCGGTGCGAAATTGCCAATTCCCCAAACCGCCACGCCCACCTTGCAAGAGCATAACGACTTGTCCGTCCTCGGTTACGTCGCAGAGGTATTTACCTGTTTCGGCATCGTAGGCCACAGTGCCACAAGGTACATCTATGTAGCGGTCTTCACCATCGGCACCATGTGATTTAGCCTTACCACCATTACCCCCATTGCCTGCAAAAACGTGGCGTTCGTAGCGTAGGTGTAGTAGGGTCCAGTAATTGCGATTGCCGCGTAGGTACACGTTACCTCCTCGTCCACCATCGCCACCATCGGGGCCACCATTGGGAATGTATTTTTCTCGGCGCATATGAATAGAGCCCCGTCCGCCCTTACCTGAGCGACAGAATATTTTGACGTAGTCTACAAAGTTAGATTCGGCCATAATAGTAGGATAGCTTTTGAGAGATTGCGTGTGGATAATCGGTATCAACGAGGTCGCGAGCGATGGTGTTTCGCCTGCGCCTCGTTGATGGGTAGGTGTCTAGTTTACGCATGCCATATTAGGCTTGTGCGCTTACCATTTTTCGATGATGGCAATGATGTCGTTGGTAATGGCGTCTACTTCGCCCCAGCCTTTTACATAGTTGTGTTTACCTTCGCCCTTATACCATTCAATGAGGGGAGCAGTCTGTGATTTGTACACGCCAAGACGCTTGGCAATCGTTTCCTCGTTGTCGTCGGCACGGCCACTGGTTTTACCACGTAGCAATAAACGCTCCATTAGCATTTCGTCTGGTACGTCAAGCTCAATCATGCCACTAACCTCGGCGCCACGCTCAGCGAGCATCGCTTTGAGTGCTTCGGCCTGAGGAATAGTGCGTGGGAAACCATCGAAGATAACACCAGCACAAGGTAGTAGGCTGTCATAAGTGGCAGCCAAAATGTTTATCATGAGCTCGTCAGGGATAAGCTGCCCAGCGTCAATATAGCTCTTGGCTGTTTTGCCTAGTTCGGTTTCATTCTTTATTTCGGCACGGAGTACGTCGCCCGTAGAGATGTGCTTAAGACCATATTTTTCTACGATACGATCGCTTTGTGTGCCCTTGCCAGAGCCAGGAGCACCGAAGATTACGATATTCTTCATGTCGTTGTATTATAGTTGTAATAGAGTTTTTGAGTGTGTGTATCGACCTAGGCCACTACGGTATATATGTTGCGTAAGTTTCTTCCGAAGCCATCATAGTCTAGACCATAACCTACGATAAAGTCGTTGGGGATACTGAGGCATTCGTAATCTATTTGTACGGGTACTTGTAAATTGTCGTGTTTTACGAGTAGAGCTGCTACGCGCAGATCAGCCACGCCAGCACGTTTCATCGTTTCGATAAGGTGCTGCATCGTGATGCCTGAGTCGATAATATCTTCTACGATGATTACTGATCGCCCACGCAAATCGATATTTAGCCCGATGAGTTCTTTTACCTTGCCCGTAGTTTGTGTGCCCTCGTACGAGGCTACACGTGTAAATTGTACTTCGCAGGGCATCTCAATGCATTTGAGCAAGTCGGCCGTAAACATAAATGCGCCATTGAGCACACTAACGAATACTACGTCTTTGCCTACCATGTCGCGTTCGATTTCTTTGGCCACGCGAGCTACTTCTTTTAAGATATTCGCCTCGGGTATTGAGAGGTAAAACTGTCGGTCCTTTACAGTAATCGTTTCCATACAGGAATGCTAATGAGTCGTTCTTTATTTGAGAATTAAGGTACAAAGATA
The DNA here is from genome assembly GCA_030528715.1 of Bacteroidales bacterium. Lineage (GTDB taxonomy): Bacteria > Bacteroidota > Bacteroidia > Bacteroidales > Bacteroidaceae > Alloprevotella. The sequence continues at coordinate 44,825 of JAUMYJ010000007.1, forward strand.
CGCATTTCTAGTGAGATAACTGCGCTTTTGAGCGGCTAAAATGATGTCTAAGGGCAGCCAAATTATAAAAATACTTCACCTCATTGGGGCAAAGTAACCAAGGCTATACAGCAAGCGGGTTTTGTTTGCTGTATAGCCTTGTCTTTGTGTTTAAATATGATGCAACTTATGTTGTAGGTGTTATTATTCCCATTCAATGGTTGCAGGCGGCTTTGACGAAATGTCGTAGCACACACGATTTACGCCGCGTACTTTGTTGATGATGTCGTTGCTTACCTTAGCGAGGAAATCATAAGGTAGGTGCGCCCAGTCAGCAGACATGCCATCGGTGCTAGTGACGGCTCGTAAAGCTACAGCTTGTTCATAGGTGCGCTCATCTCCCATGACTCCTACACTTTGAATTGGTAGTAAGATTACACCAGCTTGCCATACCTCGCTATACAAGCCCCAATCGCGTAGACCTTGAATGAATATGTCGTCAGCTTCTTGTAGAATTTGTACTTTTTGAGGTGTGATGTCTCCCAAAATACGTACAGCTAAACCTGGCCCAGGGAAAGGGTGACGGTCAATGAGGTGGTCGGGCATACCCATTGAGCGACCAACGCGACGTACTTCATCTTTGAATAGCCATTGTAGCGGCTCACAGAGTTTTAGGTTCATCTTTTCGGGTAAGCCTCCTACGTTGTGGTGGCTTTTGATGACCATGCCAGTGATGCTAAGGCTCTCAATGCGGTCGGGATAGATGGTGCCTTGTGCTAGCCATTTCGCGTCAGTGATTTTTTGTGCTTCGGCATCAAAGACTTCGATAAAGCCTTTTCCTATAATTTTGCGTTTTTGCTCAGGATCGCTTACACCAGCAAGGTCGGCAAAGAATTTTTCGCTCGCATCTACTCCTATAACGTTAAGGCCAAGGCACTTGTAGTCTTCCATCACGCGGTGAAACTCATCTTTACGCAGTAGCCCATGGTCTACGAAGATACACGTGAGGTTATCGCCGATGGCCTTATTAAGTAGTACTGCTACGACCGATGAATCTACACCGCCGCTAAGGCCTAAAATGACACGATCGTTGCCTAGCTGCTCTTTGAGCTCAGCCACAGTTGTTTCTACAAATGATGCTGGGCTCCAATCTTGGTGGCTACCGCAAATATCTACTACAAAGTTACGTAAGAGCTGCAAGCCATCTAGGCTATGGTAGGCTTCGGGGTGAAATTGTACACCCCACACTTGCTCACCTTCAATTTGATAGGCTGCATTGCATACTTGGTCGGTAGAAGCTATGGTCTTATAGTTTTCGGGTAGATCAGTAATGGTATCGCCGTGGCTCATCCACACTTGTGAACCAGTGCTGATGCCTTTCAAGAGTGGGTTGTTGCTCACACTAGTTAGGTTGGCACGACCATATTCGCGAGTGTTGGCAGGCTTTACGTGACCGCCACCTACATAGGCTATATATTGTGCTCCATAGCAGATGCCTAGAATAGGGTATTTCCCACGAAACGTTTCTAGATTAGTCTTAAATGCCTTTTCGTCATATACGCTATAAGGCGATCCACTCAAAATTACCCCAATGATGCTGTCATCATTTTGAGGAAACTTGTTGTAGGGTAGGATTTCGCAGAATGTGTCTAGCTCGCGCACACGACGGCCAATGAGCTGTGTCGTTTGCGAGCCAAAGTCAAGAATAATGATTTTTTGCTGCTGCATGGGTGCAAATGTTGAGGTGTTATTTTGATGATGCAAATTTACAAAAAAGCCCGCAGATAGGCTCTAATCATAGTGATGAAAAGCTGCGTCACGTTTTGTTCTATCAGTAAATATGCTTAGAGAGGCTGATGCGTATACGATTGAAAAAGTGAAAGAGTTGCTGTCATTCGGCTAGGCTTATTTTATGATTTTCTTACCATTCATGATATAGATGCCACTAGGTAGTTGCTCGAAAGTAGCTCTCGTGCCTACTCGGTACCCATTTAGGTTGTATGCGCTTGCTGTGGCTATACCATTGAGGTCAGTCGTGGTGGGTATGCCTAGTGGCAAAAGTTGGTAACTGGCCATCATGAGGGCTTGCTGGCTGTTGTCGGTGATGTGCAGACGTATGTGGTGTTTGCTCTCTTTGATAACAGCTTTAAGAGGTGTAGTGTACTGAGTCTGTGCGCTCGTATTAACTTGTGGTATGATCGCTAATAAGGTAGCAAAAAGTACTCCCTTAGCTATGCGTAAGGTCATCTTGTAAGATAGAAAAAGAAATAAACTTCGGTTTTGTAGAATAATAAATTTGTGCTAACTTTGTAGGTTAGATTATGGAAGGAAATTTCTGGGCTTTACTGCCCGTTAGTGGCTTAGAGCTCTTCGTTAAGGGCGTGCTGATAGGTATCGCAGCCTCCATTCCCATGGGGCCTGTGGGTATCTTGTGTGTGCAGCGTACGCTACAAAAAGGACGTGCTTATGGCTTGATGACAGGTATGGGGGCCACGCTGAGTGACTTGTTTTATGCTTTGATTACGGGGCTAGGTATGTCGTTTGCGATGGATTTTATCGAAGATGAGCGTAATCTCTTTGTGTTGCAACTCTTGGGTAGTGCCTTATTGCTTGCCTTTGGCCTCTATATGTTTAAGACCAAGATGCGGCGTAAGTTGTCGTATGTTAATCGCCATCGTGGTACACTTATACATAATGGCCTGACTGGCTTTTTGATTACACTATCTAATCCTGGTATCATCTTTTTGTTTATGGCCTTGTTTGCTCGCTTTGCTTTCATGGTGCCCGAGCATGAGTGGGAGCAATCTTTGGGTTTCTTAGGCATTATGGTTGGTGCTATGGCATGGTGGTATATCTTAACTTATGCGGTAGATCGCTTGCGTGAAATAGTAAGTGATCGTACAATTCATATTTTTAATAAGACAGTGGGTGTCATCGTCATTATCGTTGCTATTGTTGGTGCTATCATCACCCTCTTCCACCTTAAAGTAACGCCCTAACACTTTTGCAAGATTATGATTATAGCCGAACAACTGAAAAATAAAAGCCGTATAGAATACCTGCTATATATGTGGCAGGTCGAGAATATTCTACGCGCTTACGCTTGTGATGCGAAGCGCTTGGAGAGCGAGTATGTGGCGCAATTTAGCCTTGATGAGGCCACACGAAAGGCTATGGCCGAATGGTATGCCCACCTTGCCACCATGATGAAAGATGAGGGCGTAGAAAAAGAGGGACACCTGCAAGTGAGTAAAAATATCGTCATCACGCTAGACGATTTGCATGCACAGCTTAGTCGCTCAAAAAACTTCCCCTTCTACGAGAGTGCTTACATGAAAGTGTTGCCCTATATCGTAGAAATTCGTCGCAAAAACAAAGATACCGAAACCTCGGAAATAGAAACGTGTCTCAACGTGCTCTATGGCGTGATGTTGCTACATCTGCAACAAAAGCCTGTCAATGAAGCCACACAAAAAGCCGTAGAAGACATCACGACTTTTCTAGGCCTACTCTCAGATTACTATTTCAAAGATAAAGAACAACCATTAGAGTTTTAGTTTATACGCTTGACTAGACGAAAACAATTATGCAACCACTCTATAACGTAGAACAACCCTTTAAACGTGTCCTCGTAACGGGTTGTAATGGTCAACTCGGACGCGCCATACGCCAGCTAGCTTACCGTAAAAAAGATATCGAATACTATATGACCGATGTTGCGCAGCTAGATATCACAGATTTTGAGGCGGTACAAGCTTTTATTGACCAGCACCAAATAACTACGGTTATCAATTGTGCTGCTTATACGGCCGTAGATGCAGCTGAAAACGATGAGGAGGCATGTCGCCTTATCAATGCCATAGCTCCTGGATACTTAGCTCAAGCCATTGAGCGTGTTGGAGGGGAAATGATACATGTTTCGACCGATTATGTATTCGATGGTACAGCCACCACACCTTATGTTGAGGATATGCCTACGAGTCCACAATCGGTTTATGGCCGAACCAAAGCAGAGGGTGAGCAGGCTGTGCTAACGGCCTGCAAACGTGCTGCCGTAGTGCGTACTGCATGGCTTTATGCAGCTTTGGGTAAAAACTTCGTGCGCACGATGCTTCGTTTAGCTATGGAGCGTTCTGAAATACGTGTCGTGGCAGACCAAATAGGGACACCTACCTATGCGCCTGACTTGGCAGAGGTGCTTGTTGAAATGCTCTATCATAAAGCTGGCCTCGTGGCAGGTATATATCACTATACCAATGAGGGTATGGCCTCGTGGTATGATTTTGCTGTGGCAGCTATTCGTATGGCCGACCTTGACCCCAACTGCCGTGTGCTCCCCTGTACTACGGCCGACTACCCCACGCCAGCAAAGCGTCCAGCTTTCTCGCTATTGAGTAAGCAAAAGATTTACGACACGTATGGTGTAGTGCCAAAGCATTGGTTTATGTCATTGTGTGAGTGTATTGACTATTTGCGTCAGTGTGATGAGCTGCCACGCTTCCCATTGCGTCGCATTGATACGCCCCCCCTCAACGTCGTTAATCGTGCCAATGACTAACCTATCTTATTAAAATATCATACAGCTTACCTCTATATGAACGAAGAAATTCTCCGCCGTCGTACCTTTGCCATCATTGCCCACCCTGATGCTGGTAAAACCACGCTGACTGAAAAGTTCCTGCTTTTTGGTGGGCAAATCCAAGTGGCGGGAGCCGTAAAAAACAACAAAATCAAAAAGTCGGCCACCAGTGACTGGATGGAGATAGAGAAGCAGCGCGGCATTTCGGTGACGACTTCGGTTATGGAGTTTGATTATGAAGACTATAAAGTCAATATCCTAGATACCCCTGGACACCAAGACTTTGCCGAAGATACGTTTCGCACGCTTACGGCCGTAGACTCGGCCATTGTGGTTGTAGATGGTGCTAAGGGTGTAGAGGCGCAAACGCGTAAACTCATGGAAGTATGCCGTATGCGTAAAACGCCCGTGATGATTTTTGTTAATAAGATGGATCGCGAGGCAAGAGACCCCTTTGACACGCTTGACGAACTCGAAGCTGAGCTGAAAATAAACGTACGTCCACTCTCATGGCCTATTAACGTAGGCGCACGCTTTAAGGGAGTATACAACCTTTATGAGCAAAAGCTTGACCTCTTTACACCCGATAAACAAAAGGTCACTGAAAAAGTGAGTGTAGACATTCATACGTCTGAACTCGAACAATATGTAGGTGATGCCGATGCTATCAAACTACGCGAAGACTTGGAGCTCATCGAAAGTGTCTACCCTGAGTTTGACGTTAATGACTATTTAGAGGCCAATACGGCACCTGTATTTTTCGGCTCGGCCTTAAATAACTTTGGTATCAAAGAGCTTCTTGATTGTTTTGTAAAGATAGCTCCATCACCTCGTCCAGTACAAGCCGAAGAGCGTCTTGTGCAGCCCGATGAAAGCAAATTCACAGGCTTCATTTTTAAGATTACAGCCAATATTGACCCCAACCATCGCTCGTGTATCGCATTTTGCAAGGTATGTAGTGGAAAGTTTGTGCGCAATGCACCTTATCGGCATATTCGTAAGGATAAGATGGTGCGCTTCTCATCGCCCACGCAATTTATGGCACAGCGTAAGAGTACGATTGAGGAGGCTTACCCTGGTGACATCATCGGCCTACCAGACAATGGTATTTTTAAGATAGGCGATACCCTTACCGAAGGAGAGCTACTGCATTTTAAGGGCTTACCTAGCTTCTCACCTCTCATGTTTAAGTACATTGAAAATGCCGACCCTATGAAAACCAAACAATTGCAAAAAGGCATTGAGCAGCTTATGGATGAGGGTGTGGCACAGATGTTTGTTAATCAGTTTAACAATCGCATTATCATAGGCACAGTGGGTCAGTTGCAATTTGAGGTTATCCAATACCGTTTAGAGCACGAGTACAATGCCAAGTGCCGCTGGGAGCCAGTAAGTCTATTCAAGGCTTGCTGGATAGAGAGCGACGATCCTGCTGCCCTCGAAAACTTTAAGAAACGCAAATATCAATACATGGCCAAGGATCGTGAGGGACGTGATGTGTTCTTAGCCGATAGTGGCTACGTATTGCAAATGGCACAGAGTGATTTCAAGGACATTCGCTTCCACTTTACGAGCGAGTTTTAAGCATACTTTCCATGTTTATGACTGACGAGCAAAAACAAGCCATGCACGAAGATATAAGGCAGGCATTAGATGTGTTGCATCGCGGAGGGGTAATCCTCTATCCTACCGATACTGTATGGGGTATTGGTTGCGACGCTACTAACGCTGAGGCTGTGCAGCGTGTGTATGCTATCAAGCAGCGCGAAGATAGTAAGGCACTCATCACGCTGGTAGATAGTCCTGTCAAGATACAAGCTCACGTTAGTGCTATGCCCGATGTAGCTTGGGATTTGATAGATGTAGCTGTAAAGCCACTTACTATTATTTACGATGGCTCACGGCATCTAGCTCCTAATCTCGTAGCACAAGATGGAAGTGTGGCCATGCGTGTGACGAGCGAACTATTTAGTAAAACGTTATGCATGCGTTTCAAAAAGCCGATTGTCTCTACCTCTGCCAATGTGAGCGGTGCACCTACACCAGCTACTTTTGCCGAAATTACCGATGCCATAAAGCAGGCAGTAGACTATGTCTGTACTACGCGTCAAGGCGAGCATACACCTGCTCAACCATCATCTATCATTAAGCTAGGGGTAGGGGGAGAAGTATCTATCATTCGTGAGTAGATATTATAAATCTATTTTCCTCCCTTGTTACGTCTGGCCATCATAGCCTAGGTATAATTTGTTGTATCTAGATGAGGTACACTTGTATCGTGTCTTGAAACATGTGTATCATGTCGTGGTACAAACGTACCACGACGTGGCACAACACCTTAAGCCTACGAGGCTAATACAATCTCGGCTCATTTATCGGCTTACTGCTACATCATACATGCTTATGTTCTCACCCATAGCTTTTTTTTCTGACTTACAGAGTTTTAGTCGCTATATCCCATTTACGAAACAAGAAAATCGTCGTAAGCGCCGCTTCATTCTCACACTAAGTTTTGTGATTGGTGTGCTGGTGGCTTTGGCTGGTGTTGCATTGAGGTTTATTATTGAGGGTATAGCACACCTACTGACACATAGCTTTGACGAGACACAGGCGCAGTGGGGGTATTTGGTTTATCCCGTAGTGGGTATATTCATCACGGCATTGTTTATAAAATATGTGGTTCGTGATGATATAGGCCATGGTATAACCAAAATACTCTATGCAATTTCTCGTAGACAAGGGCATATCCGCTCGCACAACTGTTGGAGTAGTATCGTGGCTAGTGGTATCACTATCGGGTGTGGTGGCTCGGTAGGGGCAGAGTCGCCAATTGTGCTCACGGGTTCGGCTATCGGTAGTACGTTAGGTCAGGTATTTAAGCTAGACCATCGTACACTTATGCTTTTGGTGGGCTGTGGTGCTTCGGGAGCAATCGCAGGCATGTTCAAAGCACCTATCGCAGGCTTGGTGTTCTCGCTTGAAGTGCTGATGTTAGACCTTACTATGGCCTCGCTCATGCCGCTACTTATCGCTTGTGTAACGGCAGCTTGTGTGACGTATGTTTTCTCGGGGACAGCGAGCGAATTTCACTACTTACTCGAAGTACCTTTTGCCGTAGAGCATGTTCCGACCTCTATTGCTTTGGGTGTTTTTTGTGGCTTTATAAGCATTTATTTTACTAAGGCTATGACTCGCTTTGAGGGGGTCTTTCGTAAGTTTAGCAACCTCTATGTAAAATTAGCCTTAGGTGGTACGGTACTCAGTGTGCTTATCTTTCTCTTTCCACCGCTCTATGGTCAAGGCTATAACACGATAGAAGTGCTTATTGGCAAAAATGGTGTGTGGGAGGAGTTGATGAATAACTCGCTCTTTTATGGGCATTCAGAGTATCTGCTACTCTTTATGGGGTTAATCGTTGTGACCAAAGTATTTGCTACCACAGCCACGACAGGTGGCGGTGGGTGTGGTGGTACGTTTGCTCCTTCACTCTTCTTGGGTTGTGTAGCGGGGGGGGTATTTGCACGCCTTTATAATACCTATGAAATAGGTACACCGCTGCCCGAAAAAAACTATGCTTTGCTCGGTATGGCAGGTATCTTGAGTGGCGTGATGCATGCCCCCCTTACGGGCGTGTTTCTTATAGCCGAGACAACATCGGGCTTCAATCTTTTTGTGCCGTTAATGATTGTAGCCGGCAGCTCGTATCTGACGATGAGGAGTATAGAGCCACATAGCATTTACACGCAACGCTTAGCAGCGCGCGGCCAGCTACTCACACATCATAAAGATCAAAGCATTCTTACACTCATGACCTTAGACTCTGTGATTGATAAGTCTGCTCCTACTATTGGTCCCGAGATGAGCTTGGGACAATTCGTACTCAAAGCGAGTAATAGCACAGCTCCTGTCTTTGCTGTGGTAGATCGTAGTCAGCGTTTGCTTGGCTTGCTCAACTTACGCCAATTAAGACGCTACATTTTTCGTACCGAACTCTATACACGTTATTCGGCCGAAGAACTTATGCAGCCAGCGGCTACTACCGTGTATAGCAATGAGCAAATGAGCGATGTAATGCAAAAGTTTGAGCGTACCGATGCCGAATGCCTTCCTGTATTGAGTACAGACGATCGTTTTATAGGTTTTGTCTACAAAGACAAGCTTTATGCTACTTATCGTAAAGTACTCGTTGATTTTTCACAAGAGTAACCCTTTATCATTTCATGAATAAGCAAGATCTCCGCATCATATTTATGGGAACGCCCGACTTTGCTGTGGCTTCCCTCCGCGCCCTTGTGGAGCAGGGCTATAATGTCGTAGCTGCTATTACGATGCCCGACAAAGCTAAAGGTCGCCACCAATCTGAAATGCAGGCTAGCCCCGTAAAACGCTATGCCGAGCATCAAGGCATACCAGTGCTGCAGCCTGAGCGACTCAAAGACGAAGGCTTTGTGGAGAAACTGCGAAGTTATCAAGCCGACTTACAGATCGTTGTAGCTTTTCGCATGTTGCCCGAAGTGGTTTGGTCTATGCCACGATTGGGCACGTTTAACCTCCATGGCTCTCTGCTGCCACAGTATCGTGGCGCAGCACCTATCAACTGGCCAATAATCAATGGTGACACAGAAACGGGTGTTACCACTTTCTTCCTAACACATGAGATAGATACTGGCCACATCATTCAAAAAGCAAGTATTCCCATCGCAGACGATGATTGTGCAGGTACTATTCACGACCGACTAATGCACTTGGGCGCATCTCTTGTAGTTGATACCGTTGAAAAGATTTTATCGGGCTGCGTTACGCTAATCCCTCAGGAGCAACTTACAGAAGGGGTTGTGCTACGTTCTGCACCTAAAATATTCAAAGACACTTGCCGTATTGATTGGGCTGTTGGGACGAAGCGTGTTTATGACTTTATCCGTGGCTTATCGCCTTATCCAGCAGCTTGGACCATGCTACAACAGCCTGGCCAAAAGGAGCAAGTGGTCAAAATCTATCGTAGCGAAAAGATATTTGCCACACATAGCTATGCCGTAGGTACACTCCTTACCGACTATCGTAGCTATATTCACATAGCTACGATTGATGGCTATGTGAGCTTGTTAGATTTACAATTGGCAGGTAAAAAACGTATGGACGTACGTAGCTTGCTCAATGGCTTTAAGCCTGTTGAAGGAACATGTGTCGTCTAGCCGTGTGCTAAAACATAGATACTCCCACCTTGTTCGCATAGAGCGTAAGGTGGGAGTATTTGTTGTCATTGGCTGCTCGTGTGTATATTTGTGCGATGGCAGTTCATATACGTGTGCCAAGCCATTATGTTTTGGCGGGGTTGAGTAGCTCGAACTCAATATATGGCTTATTGCTACTATTCTACCCTAATCTCATCTATCGCCAGCCATGCGCTAGGGTGTAGAGTGTTTTCGGCTTCTATTTTTATATAGCGTGCTTGAGTAGCTCCTTGCCAAATAAGAGGTGTAAGATTGAGGTGCATGTTGTTATCATCAGCGTGGGTTACGAAGTGGTAAAGGGGGATATAGGTTTGCCCATCGGTAGAGGTGCTATACACTACGGTTAGTGGTAGGTAGAGTCGCTTGTTGATAAGTTGCATCCATTCAGTGGTGATACACGTAATTTGGCGCAAGTCTCCGAGGTCTACTATTGCAGCCATGTGTCCGTTTTCAAAGCCTTGCCATGAACCATCGGTATAGCTCCACCCACCTGCTAAGCCATTTGTAAGTGCTGTGTCGCCTCCTGCTGGCCATTGCTTCGAATAGGGGGTAAGATAGCTTACAGGGCAACCAAAGGCTAAGTGCTTGCGTGGTGTAATGGCCTCGGGGCGCTGTCCTATTTCCTTGCGCAGGTCAAATGGGGTATAGCCATGGCTTCGTAGGTAGTCTGTTTCTCGCAGTGCAAGGGTGCGGAAGTGTGGCCACGCCTTACGTGTCGTGTCTGTCCATGCTACTTCGGCTAATGCTAACAGACGTGGATAAGCCATGTATTCCCAATGCTCATCGGTAACGATATATTCGCTCCACGTATTGCCCTGCACACCTAGAATGTATTGTTGCTGTTCTGTAGTAAGAGCGCTTGGAGTAGGGTTGTAGGCATACACTTTACTCAGTGGAGTATAGCCACTAATGGCGAGTGGCTGTGTGAGTGGCGCATCTTGGTAATGGTCTAGATAGCAATAAGGTTCAGGAGTCATCACGGCATAGTGTTTGGTCTGTGCAGCACGAATGCCTCCACGCTCCCCACGCCAAGACATGATACTAGCTGTGGGAGATACTTGTCCATCGAGAATTTCGTCCCACCCAATAAGTTTTCGTCCATGTTTGTTTAGAAAGCGTTCGATACGTGTGATGAGGTATGACTGCAATTCATATTCGTCTTTTAATCCTTCGGCTTGCTTACGGGCTTGGCAGTGTGTGCATGCCTTCCATGCTTTTTGGCGAGCTTCGTCTCCGCCAACGTGGATGTATTCCGAAGGGAAGAGAGTGATAACTTCACGCAAGACATTTTCTAAAAAAGTAAAAGTTTCCTCTCGACCGATGCATAGCTCACGATTTAGCCCTCCCACTTGCCAACATGATAGCTTGGGAAATACTACGTTTACCTCATCGCTGTGGCCAGGCATCTCTATCTCGGGTACGATGGTGATATGCCGTTCGGCAGCATAGCGTACGAGGTCTCGTACTTCTGCTTGAGTATAGTAGCCTCCTTGTGCTGCACTATCGCTAGCGGTACAAAAGCGCTGCCCTTCTTTCCACCATGCAACATAGTTAGGGTAGGGGCGATAAGCTACTTGTTCGGTCAGTTGAGGATAGCGTTTGATAGCTAAACGCCAACCAGGGCTATCTGTTAAATGCCAATGAAGTCGATTGAGCTTATAGCGTGCCATGGCGTCAATTTGTTTCTTGATGAAAGCTACGGAGCGAAAGTGGCGTGATACATCAAGATGTAGACCACGATAGGGGTAGCGTGGTGCATCGTGAATATTTACCGCAGCACACTGCCAGGTGCCATCGGGTTGTAGTGCTAGGAGCTGCAATGCTGTTTGAATGGCATAAAACAGCCCTGTCTCACTCGTGGCACGTATATCTATGCGATTATGGTTGGTGCTGGCATGTAGTGTATAACCTTCGGATACAATGGAACTCTTGGGGTCTAGTATGAGTGAAATTTGAGCATCTTCCGCTTTGGTAACGATTTTTACAGCTATACCTGCAACACGTAGCACTTTAGTCAAGCGCTTACGCATAGCCCTTGATACGTTGCTATATAGGCGAGGTGTATGGTCTAGACGTACCGCTGCATCAGGTTGACCTATGACCACATGTTGTGGCTGTGGTAGTACATCAATGCGTGCTGGCTGTCCAAGTATCATTATGGCGTGTAAGAACACTATAATCAAACAAACAAAGCGCATAGCCATAGGGAGCGTGAGAAATTGTATAAATGTAAAAGCAAGCTACACCTATACCCTCTCAGAGAGGACGTAGGTGTAGCCAAGAGGGTAGTGCTGTGTGTTATTTCGTTTAGAGATTGTCTTTCTCAATATCGAGGAAGTACTTATATGTGCCGTGCGTGATTTCGTTAGTTGCAGCCTCGTCACATACAATGATGCCATGTGGGTGTAGTTGCAAGGCTGATATTGTCCACATTTGGTTGATAGGTCCTTCGATAGCTGCGTGGAGGGCGCGGCTCTTGTTGTGGCCATTGCAAATGATGAGTACCTCTTTCGCAGACATAACAGTACCTACACCTACGGTAAGTGCCGTAGCAGGTACAGCGTTAGGGTCACCACCAAAGAAGCGAGAGTTAGCCACACGTGTATCTGTTGTGAGTGTTTTGATACGTGTACGTGAGGTGAGCGAAGAGCCTGGCTCGTTAAAAGCGATATGGCCATCAGGACCAATACCACCGATAAAGAGGTCAATGCCACCAATGGCTTCGATAGCAGCTTCATAGGCCTCGCATTCGGCTTTTAAGTCGGCTGCATTGCCATCAAGTATGTGAATGTTGGCTGGATTGATGTCTACGTGGTTAAAGAAATTGTTGGCCATGAAGCTATGGTAGCTTTCAGGGTGGCTCTCAGGTAGGCCTACATATTCGTCCATGTTGAACGTCACGACGTGCTTAAAGCTTACACAGCCTTCCTTATTGGCCTCAATAAGAGCCTTATACATACCTAGGGGTGAAGAGCCCGTAGGCAAACCAAGTACAAAAGGCTTTTCGGCAGTAGGATTGGCCTCGTTTATGCGAGACACGACATAGTTGGCAGCCCACTTTGAGAGGGCATCATAGCAAGGTTGTATAATAACGCGCATGGTGCTAAAACTTATATGATTTCAATTACTTACAAAGATAATCAATTAAAATGATATTAACACCCTTAATAGCATAAAAAAGAGGCTCTATACCTAGAAAAGTTTCTCTTATAGTGTACTCAGCTAACAAAGTGCTAGTGTAGCTGTTCTTAGTCCTAATGCAGAGGAAAAGTATTATGTCCTGTCACGGAACATTTGTATCGTGGCATGAAACACTTGTATCGCGTTAGGGAACAAATGTACCCTAACGCGATACAAGCATTAGTCTCATTTTATGCGTGAGATATGTTAAGAGCTATGGTGCGTGTAGGAAAGTACTGGTGTAGCATGCCTAAAACAAAACACCTACACAACTACCTTGGAGGGTAGTATGTAGGTGTTAATTGGGTTTGTCAAGTGGCACAACAAGCTAATGCTTGTTTCCTTGCATACTCCACGATTAAGCTTGGCCAGCAGGAATTACAGTCACTACACTGCGGTCGCGTTGACCACGCTTGAACTGTACAGTGCCATCAACGAGTGCGAAAAGCGTGTGGTCCTTGCCCATACCCACGTTCTTACCTGGGTGGTGAACCGTACCGCGCTGACGCACGATGATGTTACCAGCGGTGCAAACCTGGCCACCCCAGATTTTTACACCAAGTCGTTGTGAGGCCGATTCGCGGCCGTTCTTAGAACTACCTACACCTTTTTTATGAGCCATGGTTTTCTGTTTTAGGGGGCTAGATTAAGCCGTTACTGATTTTACTGAAACTTCTGTGAATTGTTGACGATGACCATTGCGCTTGCGATAGCCTTTGCGACGCTTCATGTGGAATACGATGATCTTGTCACCCTTTACCAATGGCGTTACTACTTCGGCTACGACCTTAGCACCTGCTACGGTAGGTGCGCCTACGGTTACGGTGCCAGCGTTATCTACGAGGAGCACCTTGTCAAACTCAACAGCTTGACCCGCTTCAGCATTGCGGATACGGTTTACGAAGAGCTTTTTACCTTCTTCTACCTTGAACTGCTGACCGTTAATCTCTACGATTGCGTACATGTTGTGTATGTCTATAATTAAACGGATTTTATTCGCAAGGCGGACGAACGCATTGTTGCGTAGTCACTTGTTTTGAGCCTCCACGAACCTTTAATCGGCTACAAAATTACGCATAATTCTCCACACGGCCAAGTAATGGCTACTCAAATGTCGTTTTTTGTTTGTATTTTTGCCCTCTAAACGCGATAAATATAGATTTTCTGTTGTGTATACCCAAGAATACCCTTCTAAACTTCTCGAACGTGCCGTAGGTGAAGTGTCTCGACTACCAGGTATTGGTGGCAAAACTGCTTTAAGATTGATGCTTCATTTGCTGCGTCTCACTCAGGAGGAAGCACTACGTTTGGCTGAGGCTTTGAGACAGCTGGTGCAAGGTGTGCAGTATTGTGAGCAGTGTCACAACATATCGGACGAGCCGCTATGTGACATTTGTGCTAACACAGCCCGAGACCATACTATTGTATGTGTGGTAGAAAACGTGCAAGATGTGATGGCTATCGAAAAAACGCAACTTTATCGTGGTGTATATCATGTGTTAGGTGGTGTCATCTCCCCCATGGACGGAATTAAACCCTCTGACTTGCAGTTGGATTCACTCGTTGAGCGTGTACACGCAGGTGGTGTGCAAGAGCTCATTCTTGCACTAAATCCTACAATGGAAGGCGACACGACAAATTTTTACATCTCACGTCGCTTAGCCGATATGGACGTAAGACTGACAGTATTAGCTCGTGGCGTGTCAATTGGCGATGAAATCGAATATGCCGATGAGGTAACTTTGGGGCGTTCGTTGTTAAATCGTGTGCCACTAGATAGCCAGCGTGCCTAAGGGAGGCGTCTCGTCTGTACTTCTCGTATCTGTCCGCCTCTGTGTATCACTGTTTGTATACACGTGTAAACGCTATCGTGCTTAGCTCAATATTAAGGCTGTGCTATCACTATGATGTGATGGCACAGCCTTGTATTAGCATAATGTGTATATGTATGTGGCTTTATTTTGTTAGGCCGATGCGGAACTCACGGAAGTAGACTTCTAAGGTGTCTTCACCGATTTGGGTAAGTCGGAGTGCGGTGATTTTTTTACCACTGACCTCAGGAGCTTGAAGGAAATTTTTGGCGTTTTGTTGCAATGGGAATGTATGCCACTGGCCATCAATTTGAGCTTCAAATTTAAAGTTGGCTACCATATCTGGCTTGCCTGGTTGATAAGCAATGTCGCGTAGCGTGACCTCACCATCGGCATGGAGCGTTATACTCTGCCCACGTTGCCACTTGATAACTTCGTTAGAGGGTGATATATTGACGTTTTGGCCACGTGTTTGAAGTGGGAGGTTAGCGAGCTGTGGTACATCGCTTGCCATGGTAAAGGGCAGATAAGTTGCTTTGGTGCTGAGTGCCATGCCAGTTTGTTTGTTGTACTCGGTGGTGGCATGGGCAAACAACTCGTTTAGAGTAGGCAAGAAGTGGAGTGAGCCGAGCTTTACACCTGGCTGATAAGGGTTTTGGTTTTCAGTGGCATCTACTTCGTACATGAGTGTTTGTAACGCGCGCACATATTGATAGGTCTCTAGGAAAGCCTGTGTGTGCCCTACTTGTTGTTGCCCATTAAGTATGATGACTTGCTGGCCATATTCACCCAGTAGCTTGGCTAGTCGAAGCCATGGTGCAATTTCTTGGATAAGGTAAGGGTTGGCTTTGCTAGCAAGCAAAATGTCTGCTGCTTGTTTTAATCGTCCTGCTTCTTCGATAACGGCTAATGTAGCTTGAGCATCTTTACCCTTACTTTCACGTAGCGCAGTGAGCTGTGGCAGTAGCTCTACACTCTCTTCGCGACGAAAACGATGGCCATTGGGGCCAAGGTCTGAGCTATGCTTAGCGAGTGTTTGCAGTGCAGTGGCTTCGGTAGGTAATAGGTCTTTGATGGCTTTTCGCCACGATGCATTGCTGTCGTAAGCCTTCATATTCCATGTATAATCAGCGACAGAATAAAGTGCTATTTTAGAGGCTTCGGCGCGCTCCATAGGATTGCTCAAAAAGCCAGAAAGCATTGGCGCGATTTCTTGTGAATTGCCATAAGTGGCTCCAAGTAATAGGTGGTCGCGCACAAAATCACTTACGGGGAAGTTAAACCAAATGTAGGCATTGCGTTTGATGTGGCCGTTAATCCAAGCCATATCTGGCTTGTCTATCGTGGCTACTACAGTGTTGCCTGTCCACATGATTTCGATGTCTTTGTTGAGCTTCTCGCCTAGTGTAGGCAGATAGCCCCCCTTGATATTGCTCCACCCCTTGTTGTACTCTGTGGGGCACATGACGAGTGGCGCAACATCTTTTTTCTTTGCTACGAAATTATCGTCAATATAGTTGAGGAGCTCGGCTTGTTTGTCGGCTTTTGTACCTTCGCCAAAGATGTCGTCAAAAAAGACAGCAAAAGCTCGTACACCGAGGGCATACATGCTCTCAAATTTGTGGATAAGGTTGTCTCGGTCTTCGGTTGTCCACTTAATGTCTTGTCCTGGATGAATTGCCCAATAGAAAATAACACCATTTTTATTGGCTGCCTCTACGAGTGTTTTGATTTGCTCGGCTTCTTTTTCTGGGTAGTTTTTGCGCCAATTTGGTACGCTGTGGTAAGGGTCGTCCTTAGGGCCATAGAAGTAAACGTTCATCTTATTCTTACCATAAAACTCTAATTGAGCTAAGCGGTCGCGGTGGCTCCATGGTGTGCCATAGAATCCTTCTACCACACCGCGGTAGCGTACGTCGGGATAGTCGGTAATCTCACAAGCAGCCCATAGCCCTTGCTGTGCTAGCTGGCGTAGCGTTTGTACACCATAAAATAGGCCACGCTCATCGGATGCAGCAAGTGTTACGCCTTTGACTGATACGCTTAGGTAATAGGCTTCAGCGCGAGTGGGAATTTTCTTTGCTACGGCTTTAATTGCTTTGTCACCACGTATGCCGATGGTAACCGAGTAGCTAGCTTGTGCATTAAGTGTGGCAATGCTGTTAAGTAGTTGCTCTGTCGCAGTGCGTAGCGATGTTACCTGTGCTTTTTTATCGCTTTGCAAGCGCCATTGAGTGGGTATTTTTACACTGCCTTGCTGCAAGATTACTTGCTGGGGCTGTGGGTTGATGTAGTCAAGTGTTTGCGCTTGTAGTGTCAAAGTCGCCACGCTCAAAAGGGAGGCGAATAGCACGCTAAAAAGTCGATGTAATTTCATACGTGATGAGGGTTGTATGGAGTTATAAAATAAGCAATTTGATATGCTGCAAATATACAAAAATATAGTGAAATGGCCAATATAGCTTTGGCTTTTGCTGCTTTAATGGCGTCTTCTTAGTGGGCCTTTATTGTAAAATAAGCTATGCCAAGACGATAACCTCTTGGCATAGCTACTTGTAGTTGGCGGTGCGTACGGGACTCGAACCCGTGACCTCCTGCGTGACAGGCAGGCATTCTAACCGGACTGAACTAACGCACCTTATTATAAAAAGATAGCTACTACCGAAGCGGTGCGTACGGGACTCGAACCCGTGACCTCCTGCGTGACAGGCAGGCATTCTAACCGGACTGAACTAACGCACCTTTGTGACCTTGCCACTACTAAGTAGATAGTGGCTTAATTTCGAGTGCAAAGATAAGGAGAAAAAATGTAATGGCAAAATGTTTAAGCCATTTTTTTACAAAAACTTGATGTAGATGTGGCTGTCTTGGTGCTTATGTTCACGGAGGTACCATTTGGGCAGAGTGGCTGCATGCTCAAAGCCACAGCTAAGTAGCAATTTATGTGCTAAGACATTGCTATCTAGTGTAGTGGCTGATACGAGGCGTAGGCCTAGGTGTTTCTTCGCATAATGGAGTAGGGCGAATATAGCTGAGCGACCATAGCCTTTGTTGCGTAGCTCGGGCAGAATTGCTATGCCGAGTTCTGCGCGCAGATCTATTGGGTCGTACCCTGTGAGGTCTACTAGTCCTACTATTACGCCATCAACACGTTCAGCTATGAGACGTACGTAGCCATCTACATGCACATCATAGGTTGTATTGGCTATAAATTTCATTAGACTATGGCGAGAGTAGGGAGCCGTGTGAGCACTCATACTCCAGACATCGCTCTCGTTTTCGAGTAGGTAGAGTAGATCTAGATCTTCGGGTTCGAGTGCCCGTAGGCGTATTGTGGAGGGCATAGCTCGTTATAGCGTATAGATATGTTGCTGTGTAATGAGCAAGGCTCGTGAAGGATAAAGAGTCGCTAGCTTTTGCTTGGCAGGACGTGTGTGTAGGTAGTGTATCATCGTAGTATAGTCGCTAGCTTCGGCATCAAATACAATGTAATTGCGCTCATTTAATTGTGGTTCATACTGCCATGTTTCCAAAGTAGAGAATATGGCATCTAGTTGGTGTTTACTGGCTAAGGCTTCGGCAATTTGACGACTTGCTTTGGTTACTACAAAAAGGTAGCTGCGCTGTTCTTCCCAACTAGGGGTACGACGCAGTAGTTTGTGGCGTATTAAAGCAAATAAACCACTTGTGATGATAGCCCCCTTGATACTCCATACTGTAAGCGCATGATGGTGCTTGAAGTGCTTGGTATAAAATATGAGCATTGCCTCATAAAAGCGTTGTACATAGCGCCACGAGGTCTTTACAGTACTTTCACCTTTGTAATGTAGTATCGGTGTGGGAAAATAGTAATTGGTGTAGCCACTTTGCAATAAACGATAGCTTAGATCTATGTCTTCGCCATACATAAAAAAAGCCTCGTCAAAACCACCTACAACACGTAGCGCCTTTTGGGATACCCACATATATGCTCCAGAAACGACCTCAATAGGGGCTGAGGTGTGTGCGCTTAAATGGCCTAGGTAGTATTGTCCTAGTAGGGGGTGTTTGGGGCAGAGAGCTACTAGCCCTATTAGCTTGAAAAAGGCACGTAGGGGAGTCGGTATGCCACGCTTAGATTCGGGGGCATAGCGGCCATCATCGTTCATCATATATACGCCTAATGCGCCTAAATTTGAGTGTTGCTTTGCAAAAGTATAGCAGTCGTTAAGTGTATGTTCTGTTACGATGGTGTCGGGGTTGATAAAGAGTACGTATTCTCCTTTTGCTTGGGCTAGTGCAAGGTTGTTTGCACGCCCAAATCCAATGTTCTCTCGCGAGAAAATAAGATGTACTTGTGGATAGTTTATTGTGGGGAATTCAGTGCGTAAAAAAGCTTCTGAACCATCGGTTGAGGCATTATCTACTACAAAAATTTCTACTTGGTCTGCCAATGTGCTACGCAATAGACTGCGTACGCATTGGTAAACCAAGTATTTGACGTTGTAGTTGACGATAATGGCCGTGACCAGCATCGTACTTAGTGCTTAATATCGGTAATCTTACCTTTGCTATCTCTAAAAATGACAGCAAAGAGTATTGTCACTATGGCTGCATAGCCTGCAAAGCTATACCAAGCCATGCGCCAGCCTTCGAGGCGTGCTACTGCATCATCGGCAGGGAGCGACTCTACGAAGTGGTTCATAACCACTTGTGCGCTAAGCATACCTATCGTTGCGCCCAATCCATTTGTCATCATCATAAAGAGACCTTGGGCAGAACTGCGCATCTCGGCTGGTGTCTCGCGATCTACAAAGAGAGAGCCAGCTACGTTGAAAAAATCAAAAGCCACGCCATAAACAAGCATTGAAATGACAAACAGCCATACTCCACCCGCAGGGTCGCCAGCACCTAGGAAGCCAAAGCGAAGTACCCAAGCTGTCATAGCAATGAGCATGACCCACTTAATACCGAAGCGTTTTAAGAAGAAAGGAATGAGTAGAATACATAGCGTTTCACTCGTTTGTGATAAAGCTAATAATACATTGGTGTATTCTACACCAAATGTTCCTTTAAAGGTATCTATGTCGGCAAAACTTTTTATATAAGGATTACCAAAAGCATTCGTAATTTGCAGTGAAATACCTAAGGCCATTGAAAATATAAAGAAAGTGGCCATACGGGCATCTTTGAAGAGCTTAAAGGCATCTAAACCCATCGCTTGCACAAGGCTAGCCGTGTGGTAGCCCTGTTGGGTCGCAGTAGGGCAATGTGGTAAAAACCAAGTATAAACAAATAATACTACACTAAGTGCAGCCGAAAGGATGAATTGTGCTGCCGACTGCTCAAATTTGAGTACACTTACCACAATCATAGCGATGATGAAGCCAATCGTTCCAAAAATGCGTATTGAGGGGAACTCTTTGACCGTATCCATGCCGTGTTGGTTCATGATAGTGTAGGCTACCGAGTTGGTGAGCGCAATAGTAGGCATATAGCAAGCTACACTCAAAGTGTAAAGCGAAAAGAGTGCAGGGAGTCCCCCAAAGCTAGCTTGAGTAT
>JAUMYJ010000034.1 GCA_030528715.1 Bacteroidales bacterium
TTTAACGGACGCTATACACCTGTCTAATGGACGATAAGCACGTGTCTAACGCTCATTAAATATCTGTTTAACGGGCGTTAAACAGTAAACTTATGGCTAATGTATAAGGTAAAAACTATGTTATTGCATGTAGGGTGGGGATAATAGATAAGCAGTATATAAATCACTTCGCGCGAACAGCCTAAGCCATCGCGCGAAGTGTATAATGTAGCTATGAAAACGGTGTTTACCTTATTGCTCCGAAAAGATTTCAGCTAGCTTTTCATCAAGGGTGTCGCCACGCAAGTCGCGTGCGATAATCTTGCCCGATGGGTCAAGTAACACAGTAGCTGGAATACCTTTAATGCCATATAGTGGCGCGGCTACACTCTTCCAGCCTTTAAGGTCACTCATTTGTGGCCAAGTCATCTTCATGCCATTGATGGCATTTTTCCAAGGTTGGGCTGCGTTATCAAATGATACACCTACGATTTCAAAAGGTTTGTCTTTATAACGCTCGTAGGCAGCTACAACATGGGGCATTTCAGCACGGCAGGGGCCACACCAACTCGCCCAGAAATCAATTAACACATACTTGCCTTTACCGACATAATCCGACAGCTTTACCTCTGTTCCCGTTGTGTCGGCCATAGTAAAGTCTACAAACATTTGGCCAACAGCAGTCTGTTTCTTTGTCTGCACATAAGCTGCGACATCGGCCATGCGTGGATCTTGCATATAGGTGTAGCGTTCGTCAGTGAGTTCAAAGAGGTTTTCGTCTTCGAGTGCATTGATGAATGCTGGTAGGTAGAAAGCAGGGATTATATTATCCTTATTCTCACGTATGATGGCAATGACGCGCTCTTGAACCTTAGTTCCTGTAGCATAAAACTCTTCGATAATCTTTTGCATCTCGGCTTTTACCTCTGGTGTCTGTTCGCCTTTTTTGAGGGTTTCGTAGCGCTTCGTTAGCTCTAAGATTGGTTTTCTGAGTTGTGTCAACTCTTGGTCGTAAGCGAGGGCTTTACTATTGAGTGGTGAACCTTGAATTACTTTCTTCTTTCCATCAATCTCAATCTTTTCAGGCGTAAGTATGAGGTCGAAGTTGGTTTTTTCTACATCATCAAAGGCCACGTTGGCTATTTGTGAGTGATATGTGCCAGTGATGGCAAACTTATTTCCTTTGATAGCGATGGTGTCGATTTTTTTCGCATCAAACTGGCGGAAATAGACATGCTTAGCCCCTTCGGGAGCTACCCCCTTGATCGTAAATGGTGTTTGTGCTATAGCAGAGAGCGCAAGCACAGTCGATAGAAGTGTGAGAAAGTTTTTTTTCATATTCGTGTAGTACTTTGTAAATGTTATGAGTGTGTTAGCGAATAAAAAGTAGCTCGCGATACTTCGGGAGTGTCCACATTTGGTCGTCTACAATGAGTTCGAGCTCATCAATGTGTTTGCGAATTTGTTCTATGTAGGGGGCAACGTTATCGTGATAAGCAATGGCTTTTTCTCGAATGCTAGTTAGCTTATTAGCTACCTTACGTGCTTTTACCATTTGAGTTACATGCTCGGTAATGGCATCGGCATGCTTGCAAATGCGCTCAATAATATCAATATCGAAGGCAGAGAGCTTGCTACCTTTTTCGTGACCAAAGACTTGCTGCATTTTGTGGACATTGTCTACTAAGACACCTTGATATTTTGTGGCTACGGGTATGATGTGGTTCATGGCTATATCGCCAATAACACGTGCCTCAATTTGTATCTTTTTTTGATAGATTTCCCACTTGATTTCGTTGCGTGCTTCGAGCTCACGACGCTGCATGACATTGGTGCGCTCAAACATGGCTACGCTAGCCTCGTCTAGATAGCGGTCGAAGATGAGAGGGCAGCTGCGCTCTACATCTAGCCCGCGTGCTTTGGCCTCTTCTAGCCACTCCTCACTATATCCATTGCCGTCAAAGCGAATAGCCTTGCAAGCCTTGATGTCTTCGCGTACAACCTTTATGATAGCAGCTTTGGTAGGGTAGCCCTCAGCAATGAGTGCATCTACACGTACTTTGAAGTCAAGTAGAGCTTCGGCTACAATCGCATTGAGTGCTAGCATAGATGAGGCACAGTTGGCCGACGAGCCTAAGGCACGAAACTCAAAGCGATTTCCTGTGAAGGCAAAGGGTGAGGTGCGGTTTCGGTCAGTATTGTCTATCATCAGCTCGGGTATCTGTGGCACGTCTAGTCGCATACCATGCTTGTCGGCTTTAACAATATCTTCGTCTCCCGACAATTCAAGTGCATCAAGTAGAGAGGCCACATGCTCGCCCAAAAAAGACGATATGATGGCTGGAGGAGCCTCATGACCTCCTAAACGATGTGCGTTACTGGCACTCATGATAGAGGCTTTTACCAAGCCATTGTGTTTATGCAAGCCTTTGAGTGTAGCCACGGTAAAGGTGATAAAACGTAGCATTGTCTCGTCAGTCTTTCCCGGAGCATGGAGTAGCTCGCCTTTGTCGGTAACGAGTGACCAATTATTGTGTTTACCACTGCCATTGACACCTGCAAAATGCTTTTCATGTAGTAATCAACGGAAACCATGCTTTGACGCAACACGCCCCATGATGCACATAAGTAGCATGTTATGGTCTACGGCGAGGTTGCACTCTTCGTAAATTGGGGCTAACTCAAACTGATTGGGGGCTACTTCGTTGTGGCGAGTTTTACAAGGGATACCTAACTCTAAGGCCTGGATTTCGAGGTCTTTCATAAACTCTGCTACGCGCTCTGGAATAGCTCCAAAGTAGTGGTCGTCCATCTGTTGGTTTTTCGCAGAGTCATGTCCCATTAGGGTGCGACCTGTGAGTACTAAGTCGGGGCGAGCTGCATAAAGACTCTCGTCTACGAGAAAGTACTCTTGCTCCCAGCCGAGGTTGACACCTACTTTTTGTACACTTGGGTCAAAGAGCTGTGCTACGGCAGTAGCAGCCTTGTCAATCGCTGCAAGCGACTTTTTTAGTGGTACTTTATAGTCAAGTGCTTGTCCAGTATAGGCGATAAAAATGGTCGGTATCATTAGTGTATCGCCTACGATAAATACGGGAGAGGCGGGGTCCCATGCCGTATAACCGCGTGCTTCGAATGTGCTTCGAATGCCACCATTAGGGAATGAGGAGGCATCACTTTCTTGTTGCACTAAGTTCTTGCCCGAGAATACCTCAATTAGGCTTCCTTTCCCATCGTGCTCTACAAAAGCATCGTGTTTTTCGGCTGTGCCATCGGTCAGTGGCTGAAACCAATGTGTGATGTGTGTCGCTCCCATGTCGAGTGCCCACTTTTTCATACCTTCGGCAATAGAGTCTGCCGTAGTGAGGTCAAGATTTGCACTTTCGTTGATAGCTTGTTGTAGCTTTTGATACGTTTTGAGAGGCAGATACTTATACATCTTCTCTTGCGTAAAGACGTATTTCGCAAAATACTCTGTTGGACGTTCTGCTGGTGGGGCTACCCAGATAGGCTTTTTCTTAAAAGCCTCCTCTACTACTCGAAATCTTAGGTTGGACATAAGTCGCTGATGTATATGATGAATAGGAATAATAGTTTGTTGTTAATACAAGAGCGCACCTCCCTTGTGGATAGGCGCGCTTCGTTTTAGAGTGTAGAATCTACCTCAGACGTCTCGGTGAGTGTAGGCTCTGCTTCTGTGAGCTCACTTGTGGGAATAGTAGGTGTGGCAGTCTCTATCGTATCAATAGGTGTAACCACGGTGAGCACTTTAAGGTCGCGACGGAAATAAAAGAGATCAAACAACTCTGTCAAGGCATAAAGCAGGCAGAGTAATGCCCCTATATTGAGTGAGAGAGCAGCATCGTCAATGGCTTTTAGGCATACTACCACCGCACCAATAATAACTAATAAGGGCCATAGAAAAAAGCCTAAGCCCAGACTGCGTGTACGCTTGATACGCCAGAGATAGGCCATTTGGTTGAGACTAAAAATAGCAGGGAAAATAGCTATAACATATACAATATAGTCTTTTACGATGTCAGGACTGATGAGTAGAAACGAACCTAACAGGATACTACCCATACCTGTAAGGGGCAATGTGGCTTGTGCTTTTTCTGCCTCATTGCCTTGCTTACGACCTAGGTAAACAAGAATAGACACTAGCCCTGGCACCAAAAACAAGCCACCAATGACACGTACTAGCCACTCTGAAATGTTTGTGGGGAAGAGTAAGGCTAAAATACCGATAACAAGCGAGCAAAGCGCGCTTATGAGTAATGTGTTTATAGATTTCATACGAGACGAATATCTGAAAGAACCTTTTTGAGATTGCAAAATTAAGTAATTATATTTGGTTTGCCCATATAGGAAGTCGCAAATAAATGAAAAGTTGCATTTTTTCTAGCACATTAGATGCTAGTGCAAAATGTAATAGACTAACTCTTTTAGAATCTCAGGTGCTGTTGTGCTAGGATTGTCTACTCCCTTAGCACGTGCATCACAGCGACGAATGAGGCTTATCGTATGCATCGCTTTGACTGCCGAAAAATTGCTCATTGCTGGCAATATATTTTGCTTTACTTGCCATTCGCTTATCCCTAGCCATTGTGCTAAGCCGTGTGGCGACTTATCGGGGGAATAGTAGGCTAACATCAATGCACTAAAATGTTTATAAAGGACACTAAGCGTCATTTGGATAGGGTTATCCTTTTGATTGCGCTCAAAGTAACTGATGATTTGATTGGCTTTGAGGACGTCACGTGCTGAAAGGGCATTTTGGAGCTCAAAGTTGTTGAAACTTTTGCTAATGCCGATGTGTGCTTCGATGTGTTCAGACGTAATGGGAATAGCCGTGTTATTAATGGCGATTATCAGTTTGTCTAGGTCACTCACAATGCGGTGTAGGTCTGTTCCTACACAGCTTGCTAAAAACTCTGCTCCATCGGGTGTAATGGTGTAGTGCTGTGCTTTTAGGTAGTTCTTGATAAAAGCTGGTAGCTGATTGTCATAGACTTTTTTACTCTCAAAGATTATGCCCTGCTTTTCTATTTGTGTAGCTACCTTTTTACGACGATCAATAACACCACTTTTATGGCAAAGTACCAAAATATTGTTGGGCTGTGGATTGGCCAAATAATGTGTCAGTAAGTCAAGGTTGCTGAGCTGTTGTGCCTCGCGTACCAACACAACTATGCGGTCGGCTCCCATAGGGAAGCTGCTTACGGCGTTGATAATAGACCCCATGTCTGTTTCGGCACCAAAAAACGTGATGAGGTTAAAAGCACGCTCGTCTTCCGTGAGGCTATACTCTACAATGAGTTTTGCCAATTGATCTATAAAATAGGCTTCTTGCCCCATGAGGTAATACACGGGGTGGAAGTGTTTGCTTTTAATCTCGTGTACCAAGCTGTCGTAGGTCACGGCACTAGTCATGGTTTTCGCCATGGTGTTACCAATCGAATTTGAGGTGTCTTACGGTTTTTCGTTCTTCCATAATGAGGCGCAATGCTTCAATACCTATGGCCACATGATTTTCTACAAAGTTTTTAGTTACCTTATCGTCACTCTCTTTGGTCTTGATGCCCTCGGGAACCATAGGGTTATCACTTACAAGTAGCAGAGCCCCTGTGGGAATATGGTTAAAAAAGCCACATGAGAAGAGTGTAGCTGTCTCCATATCTACGGCCATAGCACGTGTCTCGCGTAGATAAGTTTTGAAACGTTCATCGTGCTCCCACACGCGACGATTGGTGGTGTAGACTGTTCCTGTCCAATAGTCTGACCCATGGTCACGTAAGGCAGTAGATACAGCACGTTGCAGCATAAAAGCAGGGAGTGAGGGTACTTCGGGGGGGAAGTAATCATTACTTGTACCCTCACCACGAATACCAGCTAGTGGTAGAATATAGTCACCTAGGGCTGTTTTTTCAGAGATACCTCCCGTCTTACCCAGAAAGAGGCAAGCCTTGGGCTTTATGGCACTTAGTAGATCCATGATAAGTGCAGCACTTGGGCTGCCAATGCCAAAGTTGATGATTGTTATTCCCTTAGCAGTTGCAGCACGCATGTTACTCTCATAGCCTACACGCTCTATTTGCATTTGATCACAAAAAAGGTCTACATAGCGATTAAAATTGGTCAGTAGAATATATTCACCAAAGCTGTCTAAGCTACATCCTGTATATCTTTCTAACCAATTGCCTGCAATGTCTTGTTTCGTCTTCATGTTTTTGTTATCTTTGTATCCCTCTGGTGAGCCTAGCCGAAGCTATGTTTACCTTTGGGGCTTGATTACTTTATATGCAAATATACTAAAATGTTGGATATTAACCTTCCCTCTGCTCCTATAAATATCATTACAGAGCGTGGAAAACGGCGTATTTATGATTTCTTGCGCCGTCGCTATGTAGCACTTACGCCAGAGGAGTGGGTGCGCCAACACTTTACACACTACATGGTATCGCATCTAGGCTATCCGCCTACGCGCTTGGCGAATGAGGTTACATTGTCTTACAATGGCATGACCAAGCGCTGTGACACAGTGCTTTATGATCTTCAAGGTTTACGTCCACAGATGATTGTAGAGTATAAAGCTCCACACATTTCTATTACACAAAAAACTTTTGACCAAATAGCTCTGTACGCTGGTGTATTGAGTGTAAACTACCTCATTGTTAGCAATGGTATGCAACATTATTGCTTACGCTTTGACACCACGACCAAACGCTATCTGTTTATAGATACTTTACCTCACTATCATGAGTTAATCTAGTGTCTTACTCGTTTTAGGCATATCCCATAGTAAAGGGGCATGCTTCATACCTGCTATAATAGTTTTTTGCCGCTTCTTGATATAGGGCGAAGGAGCAGCTGAATTGTATTTGAGTGGGTTGGGTAAAGTCGCGGCTATAAGAGCACATTTTTGTTTGGATAGGTGCGATGGCATTGTCTGAAAGTGAATTTCGGCTACGGCTGCTACGCCATAGATACCATCACCCATTTCAATAGAGTTGAGATAGACCTCCATGATACGCTCTTTGCTCCAAAATAACTCAATCAGTACCGTGAAATAAGTTTCAAAACCTTTGCGAACCCAACTTGATGTAGGCCACAAAAACACATTTTTGGCTGTTTGCTGACTGATTGTACTGCCCCCTCGCATACGCTTACCTTTGACATAGTGGTCGTTGAGCGAGTTGCTTATTTCTACGAGATCGAAACCATTATGCGTGAGAAAACGCTGATCTTCACTTGTTATTACAGCTTGTGCCATATAAGGTGTTATGTCCTCCCGTCCTACCCATTGGTGATGCAGTTTGGGCTTATGTCCATCGGTTACTTGCTCTACCATACGGATAAACATGAGCGGTGTATAGTGTACAGGCATATTTTTATAAAAGAGTACGCCTACTATTGGAGCCACTACGAGTGTTATGATACACCATTTAATAAGAGAAACGACACGGCGTAATATGAAAAGAAACATCTTAAAAATATCATTAAATAAACTCTAAATAGGCACAATACAATACTTATACATGCTGTATTCTTGTAAATAGGCTAGATATATAGCTTACAAGCTATTAAGTACTGTTTTTTATTTGTATATAACTCTGTTCCCTTGCCTCTTGCAAATGTTGCTAGATTAGATAATAGATATACAAACACAAAACAATATCTAGGATTTAGTTCTAAGTTAGTACATCGTAATTTTTCTATACTTTTACTTGTTGTTGTGCTAAGCAGGAGCTATATGGCGATAGCATCACTGATGCACCACATAGCTCCTATAATTATATACTAGCCTCTATGAGGCCGTGGTTTGTACCGCTTTTAACTCGCTTGGTGCGTGGCGGCTTGTATCATGGCTTGACTTGCGTATAGGTAAACTTCTACACGGCGATTTTGGCGCTTGCCTTCGGGTGTAGCATTGCTAGCTACAGGATTATCTTCCCCAAAGCCAGTAGTGGCTTTGATTTGTTGTACAGATACGCCTTTGCTTAAAAGATAAGCGGTTACGGCGGCAGCACGTTGTTGTGAGAGTTCCAAATTCTTTTGTTTAGACTGAGCTGCAGTGGCTCCACGCCAGCCATCGTTGTCTGTATAGCCTTGGATGTTTACGTCAGCATCTTGATTGCGGTTAAGCAGGGCAGCTAGTTGGTCTAGGCTTGCTTTAGAGGCATTACTTAATGTCGCACTACCGCTCGCAAAGAGTAGGCCTGAGTCAAATGTAAGCTTCACTGCATCTAGCCCGTTGGCATCTTTAATAGATTCTACTTGTGCATTTTTGATAGCTTCGGCTTCACGCTTAGCCTTGTCCATTTTTTTGCCAATAATCACACCAGCCCCAGTACCTACGGCTGTTCCGATAGCAGCACCTACGCCAGCATTGCCTGCAAGCGCACCAATTACTGCACCTAGTGCAGCACCACCACCAGCACCAAAGAGTCCACCTTTAGCAGTATTACTCATTGAGCTACAGCTACTTGTAATAATGGCTACGCAGAGTGCACCAGCCATAAATTTAGTCATTTTCATATTTCTAGCTTGTAAAATAAGTTATTCGTAAAGAGAGCCTTGGCTATGAGACACTATACGTAGCCAACTATGAGGCAAAGTTACTACATTTCTGTTGTTCGTCGGCTGTTTTCCCATAATAAATTACTAAATTTGCACCAAAGTAACTTAACTAAAATCATGGCAAAAGAACTCAAAGACCTAACTAAACGTAGCGTGAATTACTCCCAGTGGTATAACGAGCTGGTAGTCAAGGCCGATCTTGCAGAGCAGTCGGAGGTACGTGGCTGCATGGTTATTAAACCCTACGGCTATGCAATTTGGGAAAAAATCCAACAAGAACTTGACCGCCGCTTCAAAGAAACTGGCGTGCAAAACATGTATTTCCCAATGCTTATTCCCAAGTCATACCTCAGCCGTGAGGCCGACCATGTGGAAGGCTTTGCCAAGGAGTGTGCTGTGGTCACACATTATCGCTTGAAGTCAGACGAAGTGATCGGTGGTGTCGTGGTAGACCCTGCTGCACGCTTGGAAGAAGAACTTATCATTCGCCCTACGAGCGAAACTATCATTTGGAATACGTTTAAAAATTGGGTACAGAGCTATCGAGACCTGCCTATTGTGGTCAATCAATGGTGTAATGTGATGCGTTGGGAAATGCGTACACGCTTATTCTTACGTACGTCAGAGTTCCTTTGGCAGGAGGGGCATACGGCGCATGCTACACGTGAAGAAGCCGAAGCACGTGCTAAGCAAATGCATAAGGTCTATGCCGAGTTTGCCGAGGAAGTTATGGCTATCCCTATGATTAGTGGAGCCAAGAGTGCCACAGAACGTTTTGCTGGCGCCCTAGATACTTATACAATAGAAGCTCTTATGCAAGATGGTAAGGCTTTGCAAAGTGGCACGTCACATTTCCTCGGTCAAAACTTTGGTCGCGCATTCGATGTTCAATTTGCTGACAAAAACAACAAGCCTGAATATGCTTGGGGCTCTTCATTTGGTGTATCTACGCGCTTAATGGGGGCACTCATTATGACGCACTCAGACGACAATGGCCTCGTGCTGCCTCCACGCCTTGCACCGATTCAAGTAGTTATAGTGCCTATATATAAGGGACAAGAAGAGCTAGCTGCTCTTGACGAAAAGTTTGCACCGCTCATCTCAGCTTTGCGCAAGCGTGGTATCTCTGTAAAGTATGACAATGCTGACAATAAACGCCCAGGCTTTAAGTTTGCTGATTATGAGTTGAAGGGTGTACCAGTACGCTTAGTAATGGGCGGTCGTGATTTAGCTAATAACACCGTAGAGGTCATGCGTCGTGATACGCTTGCTAAGAGTACTCAGAGTTTTGAAGGCATTGAAGATTATGTGGCCAATCTGCTTGACGAAATCCAAGATAACATCTTTGCCAAAGCCTTAGCCTACCGCGATGCTAACATCTTTACGTGTGATAACTATGAAGACTTTAAAAAGCGCATAAAAGATGGAGGTCTCTTCCTTTGCCCATGGGATGGTACAGCGGAGACCGAAGCACAAATTAAGGCTGACACACAAGCTACAATTCGTTGTATTCCAGAAGGCTATGATCAGAGCAATTTAGGGGTTGATATGGTATCAGGAAAGCCTGCCGTACATCGTGTGCTTATCGCTCGTTCTTATTAAAAACTAATATCTTGACGTTTTTAGGCGGCCAATGCATAATGCATTGGCCGCCTAAAAACGTTCTATGCGAGGTTAGTCGCGATAGTAAACACGCTTTACACGCTCGCTAACACGTGTTAGTACCTCATAGGGTATCGTGTTGAGTATTTCAGCGAGTGTAGTTGGTGATAGTTTTTCGCCAAAGATAATAGCTGTATCACCCACTTTACAATCAATATCTGTGACATCTATCATGCAAACGTCCATACAAATATTGCCTAGATAATCTGCCTTTTGACCATTAACTAGACAATAACCCTTGCGGTTGCTTAATAGGCGATTTAGTCCATCGGCATAGCCTATGGGCAGTACAGCAATACGGGTATCACGTTCTACGATAGTTCGGCGACTATATCCCACACTTTCGCCAGCCGCAAGGGTATGGATTTGTAAGAGTGTAGTGCGTAGTGTCATGACGTTGTGTAGGAGATTTCCTGTAATGGGGCTTATGCCATAGAGTCCTAAGCCTAGGCGACACATGTCTTCGTGCATTTGGGGAAAGCGTTCTATGGCTGCGCTATTGCAAATGTGTCGAATGATCGTATGATGTGGGAAGGCAGCACATAAGCGTTCTGCACCATGTTTAAAACGCTTGTATTGCTCTTGTGTGAAGCTGTCGTGTACCTCACTATCACTTCCTGCTAGGTGTGAGAATACTGAACATACCGACACAGCTTGCTGTTTTTGTAGGCGAGCTATGAGTCTTGGCATATCGTGTTCGGGTGAGAAGCCGAGTCGTGACATACCTGTGTCTAGTTTGATGTGGATAGGGTAGTGTATTATCTCTTCTCGTTCGGCAGCTGCAATCAATGCTTCTAAAAGGTCAAAGCTATAAACTTCGCATTGTAGGCCATGGGTAAAGAGTGAACGAAAAGCGGAGCGTTCGGGGTTCATCACTACGATGTTGGCCGTAATGCCAGCTTTTCGTAGTGCTACCCCCTCATCAGCTACAGCCACTGCAAGGTAGTCTACATGGTGTTCTTGTAGTGTTTGACTCACTTCTATGGCTCCTGCACCATAAGCATCGGCTTTAACCATACACATAAGGCGTACATTTTGTGGCAGTAGAGCACGATAGTAGTTATAGTTATCGACTAGTGCAGAAAGGTTTACTTCGAGTGTCGTCTCGTGGACTTGGTGTAATAGTGTATCTAGTAATGCATCGAAGCCCCAAGTACGCCCGCCTCTTAAAAGCACAACACTATCATGTAGCCGTGTGAGTACGCCACTCTGATACAATGCATCGGTGCTAGGAAAAGTACTTATTGCTAGTGGAGCAAAGATAGGCTGGTATGCACAAAACTCTTGGCCAATGGCCAAGACCTCGTCTACACCACGACACTTTACGCGTTCAGCAACACGCTGATAGAATTCCTTTGCCGTTTCTCCATGTGGTAGTTCTAGTTCACTTATTATCAATATTTTGCGTTGGTCTTTTGCCCGCCTAGCCATGAAGTCTAAAGCGATGTCTAGCGAGTGAAAGTCAGAGTTGTAGCTGTCGTTGATAAGCGTACAGCCACGTACGCCTTGCATGACTTCAAGTCGCATGGCTACGGGCTCAAGCCGTTCCATTTGGTTGGCTATTTTCTGCTGTGGCATACGGAGGTAAAGACACACTGCCAAGCAG
>JAUMYJ010000008.1 GCA_030528715.1 Bacteroidales bacterium
CACAATTGTATCGTGTCGTGGCACAGCTGTACCGAGACTTGGCACAATGCATAGGTTGGAAGTCGTGAGAGTAGATGTCTTTGATGAAAATGTTTGTTTTTGTTAAAAGGCGTGCTGTGGGGCTGAAAATGCCCTTAAATCGAATTTCTCTGTAAAATACTTGTCTCGTGATTTGGTCAAGTCGCTAGAAAGCCGTAATTTTGAATAATAAGCTAGATACAATAAAACGTAGAAAATAGATAATAACACATGGCGGATATAACAGACGATAATTTGCTAGAAGAAGGGTTTGCCGAGAGCGACCGTATTATAAAGGTAAATATTGAGGATGAGATGCGATCGAGCTATATTGACTACTCGATGTCGGTAATCGTATCGCGTGCTTTGCCCGATGTGCGCGATGGCTTTAAGCCTGTACATCGTCGCATCCTCTATGGCATGCGTGAGTTAGGTTTGAGCCATAATAAGCCACCTCGTAAGTGTGCGCGTATCGTGGGGGATGTACTTGGTAAATATCACCCACACGGCGACTCTTCGGTGTATATGGCTTTGGTACGTATGGCACAGGAGTGGTCTATGCGCTGCCCTACGGTTATTGGGCAAGGTAACTTTGGCTCAATAGATGGTGATGCCCCTGCCGCTATGCGTTATACTGAGGCTAAACTGAGCCCTATCGGTGAGTTCATGATGTATGACTTAGAGAAGCAGACGGTGGATATGACCGAAAACTTCGATAATTCTACTAAGGAACCAACTGTATTGCCTACGCGTATTCCTAACCTCTTAGTAAATGGAGCGAATGGTATTGCTGTGGGTATGGCTACTAATGTCCCCACACATAACTTGGCCGAAGTTATTGATGGCTGTATTGCCTATATGGATAATACAGAGATTACGGTAGATGAACTGATGCACCACATAAAGAGTCCTGATTTTCCTACGGGAGGGTATTTGCTGGGTACATCGGGTGCACGCCAGGCTTATGAAACGGGGCGTGGGCGTGTCGTCATTCGCGCGAAAACGAATATCGAGGTAGAAGGGCAACATGAGCGCATTGTGGTAACAGAGCTACCTTATGGCGTAAATCGTGCTGAACTCATTACACATATTGTGCAGTTGGCAAAAGAAGGACGTGTAGATGGTATTGCTAACGCCAATGACGAATCGGGTCGTGAGGGGATGCGTGTCGTGGTAGACCTAAAACGTGATGCAAATGCTAATGTGGTGCTCAATAAGTTGTTTAAAATGACCGCATTGCAGACGAGTTTTAGTGTTAATACGATTGCGCTTGTGAAAGGTCGTCCTATGACACTTACGCTCAAAGACTGTTTGAAGTACTTCATAGAGCATCGCAACGATGTCGTAGTTCGTCGTACACAATACGACTTGGGTAAGGCGCGCGATCGTGCCCATATTATTGATGCACTCGTGATAGCTTGTGACCATATTGACGAGGTTATTAGTATAATTCGTGGGTCAAAAACTCCTTCGGATGCTGTCAATGCGCTGATGGAACGCTTCGGTTTCGACACTATCCAAGCACAAGCTATCGTAGACATGCGCCTGCGTCAGCTCACCAATACTAAAGTAGATGAGCTCTTGGCCGAGCAGGCTGAAATTGCAGCACGTATTGAGTATTTAGAGCGCGTGTTGAACGACGACACGTTCCGTAAGCAAGTGATTAAAGATGAGCTTATGGAAGTTAAGGAAAAATATGGCGATGTGCGCCGTAGCGAGATTGTTCCCTATGGTGAAGATTTTAACCCAGAAGACTTCTATGCTAACGATGAGGTTGTGATTACGCTGAGTCGCGAAGGCTATATTAAGCGTACACCGCTGGCGGAGTTTCGTGCACAAGCTCGTGGAGGTGTTGGTAGTAAGGGAGGCAGTACACGTGATAAAGATTTTATAGAGTCAATTTACACGGCTACGATGCATAACACGATGCTCTTCTTTACAGCTAAGGGACGTTGCTATTGGCTTAAAGTGTATGAGCTACCCGAAGGAGCTAAGAATGCTAAGGGTCGTGCTATTCAAAACCTACTAAATATTGAGCCAGGAGACTCTATTAGTGCATGTCTCCATATTAAGAAACTCAATGATGCTGATTTCTGTCAGTCGCACTATGTGGTATTCTGTACGAAGCAAGGTGTGATTAAGAAGACGCGCTTGGCAGACTACTCTCGCCCGAGAGCTAATGGTGTTATCGCTATTAACATCAATGAGGGTGACGATGTGATAAGCGTGGAGCTGACTAATGGCGAAAATGAACTCATAGTGGCTAATCGCGAAGGTCGTGCTGTACGCTTCAATGAAAATACGGTGCGTGTGATGGGGCGTGGTGCTACTGGGGTTAAAGCTATGACACTCGATACCGAAGTTGGTGATGAAGTGGTAGGTATGGTTTGTGTGAACGACCCCTCTACCGAAACTATTATGGTGGTTAGTGAGCAAGGGTATGGTAAACGAAGCTCAGTAGAGGACTATCGTATTACGAACCGTGGCACAAAGGGAGTCAAAACACTCAATATCACTGAGAAAACGGGTAAGGTGGTGGCCATTAAGATCGTAACAGAAGAGCACGACTTAATGATTATCAACCAGAGTGGTATTGCTATTCGTCTCAAAATGGAAGATGTGCGTGTGATGGGACGTGCTACGCAAGGTGTTCGTCTTATAAATTTAGGTAAGCGTAACGATGTGATAGCTAGCGTATGTCGTGTGAACACGGAAAATGAAGAGGAGCTAGAAGCTGCTGAGAGTACAGATGCTACATCGAACGACACCTCCCTAGACACGTCTGTGGATAACACAACTGAATTGAATAACTAAAAAACATAGCATTATGATGAAACAAATGATGCTTACCACCTTGGCACTCGTAATGGCAGGTGGTATGGCAGCTCAGAATGGTTTGATTACCAAGGCAGAAGTGGCCATGAATGAAGGCAAACTCGATATGGCTGAAACTACTATTAACGAAGCGCTGGCTAGTGGTAAAACCAAAGATATGGTAAAGGCGCATCTTGTGCTTGGTAATATCAAGGTACGTCAAGCAAGTGCTGATGTAGATTTGGCTGTAAAGAAGCAGCCATTTGATACGGTGGCTTTTTATGATAAGCTGATGGGTGCGCTTAATGGCTTTGAGCAAAGCTATAAGCTAGATAATACGCCCGACGAAAAGGGGCGTGTAAAAGCGAAACACCTTGCAGAGCAAGCTAAGGGTGTAAAGAGCATCGCTACTTATTTTGTATATGCTGGTCAATGGTTTAACGCCTCTAAAGACTTTGCACGTGCTTTTAAGGCCTTTAAGGCTTATGGAGATATCTTTGACTCTCCTGTGTTAAGTGCAGAGCGTGAGGCACTCAAAGCGGGTGCTGCGGAAACGCTTACTGATGTGAATTTCTATGCAGTTATTATGGCTTCGCAAGCCAAAGACTATGCAGGTGTACTTGAGGTTGTAGACCGTTCATTAGCTGCTGGTGAGCACCTCAATGAGCTTTACATGTTCAAACTCAATGCTCAAGAAAAGCTGGGTAAGACTGTCGAGCGCGTAGAAACACTCAAAGAAGCCATGGAGCGTGTGGCTGACAATATGCCTTACATTAACGAACTCATTGGCTATTATAGCGAACAGGGTGATTCGGCTGCTGTGCGTAAACTGGGTAACGATCTCGTGAGCTCTTCGCCTAACACTGCCACGCCTTTGTTGGTGCGTGCTGTTACGATCAACCAAAATTTCTTTAAAGATAATGTGGCTGCTCGTGAAGACCTTAACAAGGTGTTAGAGATAGAGCCTAATAATGCTAAGGCGTTGGCTAGTGTGGCTATTGTTATCTACAATGATGTTCTTGACCTTACATCAAAGATGACTACAGATAGTCGCTCAAAGGCCTATCAGCAAGCTAAGGCAGTAATTCGTACACGCTGTGAAGAAGCATTACCTTATGCCGAAAAGGCACGTGCGAATGCGCCTGATGAGCCTAAAATTTGGGCAAATATTTTGCGTAACCTGTACTACGAGCTTGGCCAAAATGATAAGGGAAAAGAAATGACGGAGCTTCTAAATACGTTAACAAGTAAGTAACTTACGCTCAAGTATTAAACGTATAATCCGCAATACGACCCCATTCTTGGGGAGTATTGCGGATTATTATATATGCTTCTCTAGGAGCAATTTTGTTGATTTAAGTTAGTTCTACTACTGTAATGCCTGCTCCACCAAATTGGACATGCTCGTCTTGGAAGTGACGTACGGTAGGCATTGTGGCAAGTATCTCTCGGATGGCAATTTTAAGAGCCCCTGTGCCAGTACCATGTAAAATGCGTACTTGGCTGCTACCCACCATGACTGCTTCGTCAATATATTGCATTACTGCGTCTATAGCTTCGATTGCACGCAAACCACGTACATCAATACTTTGCTTAAAATTAAGACGCTTATCGCGCATTACTTCACGTGTTTCTTTGCTCACGAAAGTAGCAGCTGCTGTCAGAGCTGGGCGTTTGTTTGCCGGTGTTGGTAGAGCAGCATGTTCAAGATTTTTGAGCTTTATAGTGGTGAGTACTTCTCCAAAACGTACACGCGCTTCTTGTTTGCGCAACTCTTCAATAACACCGATAGTATGTTGACCTTTGATACGCACACTATCACCTTTGACCATGGAACGCTGAATTGTAGAGCTGGCTAGGGTAGGAGTTTTGTCGGCATTTGCTTTTTTATCTGCCTCTTGGCGTTTGCGTTCTTCGCGGCGTTGTTTGCGTTGCTCGATTTGCCTCATCTTTTTGAGTATAGTCTCATCAGATAAACCCGTGGGGGTCTCTTCTATACTCTCTCGGAAGGCATTAAGGTCGGTACGTAGTTGTTTGGTACGTTCCTTTTCAGCTTGTACTTCGCGAATTTCTAGGATTGTACGCTCAATTTGTGCATTGGCCTCTTTTAATAGAGCTTCGGCTTGTATTTTGGCTTCGTCTATGATATTTTTCCGCCTTGCTTCGATGCTCTTGATATCACGTTCATGGCGATTGACAAGTTCATCAAGTTGTTTTTCTCGTTGATGTATTTTCTGTCGTTTATGCTCCCAATAGCGCTTGTCACGTACGATATCTTGTAGGTATTTTTCTGTTTGTGTATAGTCGTTGCCTACTAAGTCTTTGGCGTGATTTATAACATCGTTAGGTAGCCCTATCTTCTGTGCGATTTCGATAGCAAAGCTATTGCCTGGGTGACCAATTTCTAGTGTAAAGAGAGGGTTCATTTTTTGGCGGTCATAGAGCATCGCAGCGTTGGCAATCTCTGGGCAACTATCGGCAAAGAGTTTGAGATTTTGATAGTGCGTTGTGATGACACCATGGCATCCTTGTGCTACGAAACGCGATAGTATGGCTTCGGCTATGGCGCCACCGATGGTGGGTTCGGTACCTCCCCCAAACTCGTCAATGAGTAGTAGGCTAGCTTCGTTGGCATGGCGTAACGTGTGTTTCATGTGTGTGAGATGACCCGAATAGGTGCTTAGCTCGTTCTCTATGTCTTGTCCATCGCCTATATCTATAAAGATGCGATCAAATAGCCCCATTTGTGAGTCGGGGTGTACGGGTACTGGGATACCGCACTGCCACATGTATTGCAGTAGACCTACTGTCTTTAAGCAGACTGATTTACCACCAGCATTAGGGCCAGAGATGAGTACGATACGGTGTGTGTACCCCATCGTGATATTAAGTGGTATGGCCACTTTGCCATGCTTTTCGAGTGTTTGTCGTAAGATGGGGTGTACAGCCTCTCGCCAGTTTAGTTTAGTTTTTGTGCTAAACTGTGGAAAACTTGTTTTGTTTGCTATGCTCCATAATGCCTTGGCGCGCACAAAATCAAATTGTCCTAGTAGTAAGAACGCGGAGTGGATAGCATCAAGGTGTGGACGTAGTTCACTTGCAGCAGCTTGTAGTACTTTGATTACCTCTCTACGCTCTGCGGCTTGTAGCTCACGAATCTGATTGTTGGCATCAACGATTTCGCTAGGTTCTACATAGAGGGTTTTTCCCGTTGCAGACTCGTCATGTACGATACCACGTATGCGCCTTTTAGCTGCGGGGATAATTGGGATAACTAGGCGCCCATCGCGCATCGTGGGCGACCATTCTTTTTCGGCATATCCCTCAGCTTGTGCTTTGCGTAAAATGCTGTGTATCGTTGCTGATATGCTACGTTCTGTGGCTTCTAGCTGACGACGAATTGTGTAGAGCTGTGTAGAGGCATTGTCTCGTATATGCCCAAACTTGTCAATTACTCTGTCAAGGCTAGATACTAGGGTGGGAAATGTCTCGTGGCTGGAAGTAAGGCGTTGTAGGTGTGGATAGCTGTAAGTGACAGGAGTCGTGCTGTGAGCTTCTTCGTTGGGTTCTCTGGTATTTTCACTCTTATTTAGAAAAACAAGAATTGCATTGAAACTACGTAATGCTTTTAGAAGTTCAAACAGCTCATCTTCGGCTAGATAGGTGTCAAAAGGGCGAATGCGATGGAGTGACTGTCGTAAGTCTCGACATGATTCGTTTGGAAACTCTACACCCTCTGAGAGAATACGGCAATATTCCTGCGTGCAGCCTAAGGCAAAGCGTACTTGTGCTGCATCGTTTGTAAACTGCATGTTAGCTACGTACTCTTCGCCTAATGTTGATTGGCATAAGGAGCTGATCTGATTGCGTATATCGTGAAAGCCTATCTTTAGCTCTAAATCGTTGGGATATATCATGTAGATAATATAAACTATATAGTGCGACAAAGATACGCATTTTGTTTCTCTTCTCCTAGCCGTTTTGTTGGCATATCGTTCGTATGATTACGCTTGAGGCGATATTTTGTGTGTTCATTTGGCTATGTCGCTGTTTTTTTGTAACTTTGCATTCAAGCATTATAAGAATCGAATAGTATAGATGAAGCGAAAAAAAATCCTGCATATAGCACAAGAAATACATCCCTACGTATCCGAGGGTGAAGCTGCGCTTGCAGAATATAGCGTTATTAAAGCTATCTCTACCAAGGGAGGCGAAGTGCGTGTATTTATGCCCAAATGGGGCGAAGTTAATGAGCGTCGTAACCAGTTGCATGAGGTAATCCGCCTTTCGGGGCTCAATATTGATGTAGACGATAGTGACCACTCGCTAATCATTAAGGTGGCCAATATTCAAGCTTTACGTACGCAGATTTACTTCATCGACAACGATGATTTCTTTACTGGTCGTTTAATGGCTTATGACGAGGGGGGCAAAGTCTATGCTGATAATGTGCATCGTGCTGCGTTTTATGCGCGTGGTGTACTCGAAACGGTAAAGCGTTTGCGCTGGAACCCTGATATAATTCACTGCCATGGCTGGATGTCGGCGATAGCGGTACTTTATATTAAGGAGCTTTATCGTGATTTACCTCAATTTGAGCATGCTAAGGTGGTCTTCTCTGCGTATGATGATATGCTTATAGGGCAGTCTACCGAAGACTTTTTAGGTGCGATTAGCCATAAAGAGGTTAATGCTGAAAGTTTGGCTAAAATGGGTCTTGATACGACGAAGTACGACGCACTCTATCAAATAGCTTTGCAATATGCTGACGCCTTTGTAGCAGCTACGGCTGATGTTCCCGCTGAGGTGCTTGCATTTGCCGAAGAGCGTGGCCTACCTATGTTACACTATAACGAGGAGCAGGATTTAGCTACGATATATAGCGACTTTTATAGTCAACTTACAGCAGGCGAATAGTTATCTTTACCAAATTCTAAACATCTTGGCTTATGTCCTTTTTCAAGCCATTATATATTGCTGCAATATGCAGCTTTTCTGTCATAACGTCTTTTACTTCGTGTGATGACGACGTTACTAGTATCGGGCAGACCATACTGCCTAAGTATGATAATATCACCACTACACAAGCTGTGTACAATGTTAATACAGCTACGCTTTTGCCCGATTCTATTTTAGTCAATAATACTAATGGGTATCTTGGCCGCCTCATTGACCCTATTACGCGTGTAAGCACTACTAGTAATTATGTAGCACAATATGCCGTACTTGATGGATTTAGTTTTCCACCACAAGCACTTATGGCGCGTAATGATGAGGGCAAAATCGAGGCAGACTCTGTTACCTTAATGCTCAACTTTAAGTCTTATCAAGGTGACTCGCTAGCACCGATGCGCTTGGGATTGTATGAACTCTCTATGGATAATCCGTTGAGTGAGGGAACCTACTATTATAGTAATGTCGATTTGTCTAACTATGTAGATACTACCAGCAGCCTCAATCGTGCCATAAGCTACACGCTACGTGACCTTACACGTCCAGATTCGCTTTGGAACAATGCTAAATATTATAATAGTGTGCGTGTAAAGCTACCTAAAAGCTATGGTACAGCTATCCTCAATCACTATTATACTAAGCCCAATGACTTTGCTAGTACGTATCGTTTTATCCGAAATGTTGTACCAGGGTTTTACTTTAAAGTGTTAGATGGCTTAGGTGCAATGATGCACATCGAACATACAGCACTCAACGTTTATTTTACTTATCATACCGAGGCGAAGCCTGACTCTCTGATTGGTGGTATGGCTACTTTTGCAGGCACACAGGAGGCATTGCAGTTTACACTATCTACCAATGTTGGAGACCTTCAAGCCCAAGCTAACGCGTCAGACTATACACTAATAAAATCGCCAGGAGCAGCTTTTACAGCCGTAACACTACCTGTGGACTCTGTTTTCTTTGGACATGAAACAGACTCTATTACTGCCGCAGTACTATCATTACCGTGTCTCGTTGAGCCTCATGTAGCCACTGTTAGCGCACCATCTGCACTCCTATTGATACGTGCAAGAGATTATAAGGACTTTTTTGAGAAACGCCAAATCCCTAATGGACATACAGCTTTCCTAACAACGTACAATAGGGACAAAAATGCTTATATTTATACTAATGTGGCCAACTTGATGGCGTCTTTACGTAGTGAATACGTTAGTATTGGCTTAGCTAAGACAGATACGCCCGAACAGTATGCTGCTAAGCTCGCAGCTTATACAGCCGCTAACCCCGATTGGAATAAGGCCTATCTTGTTCCTGTAGAAATAAGCTATGGTATTAGTGGAGAAGCTAAAACGAGTAGTCTTTTGAGTGTACGTCATGCCTCATCAGTAAGTTCCGCACGTTTGCTACGTGGTAATGATAATGGTGCACTAACACTATCGGTAATCTATGATAGTTATAAATAAATGAGTTTTTATATATCTCCTAGCTTAAATCCACATGGCTATATCCTTTGGGATAAACCATGTGGATTTTTAGGTATAGAAAAGAGCTCTTCTTTTTTTTCTATTTGGAGGTTGCAGTCTTCGCTCGAATGTTTGATGTCCGAAGACAATTGTCCGAAGACACCAGCCATTTGTCTGAGGTCTTCGGATATAATCTAGTGCTTTATTGCCTAAATGTGCTATTGCCTGCAAAGTATGTATAGGCTAATATAGAATTAGGAGAAAAAGTAAAGCGTAGGCAACTTCTCGCCTACCAGCCAAAAGCTTTTTCGCATGCCATCCATCGTCCTTGGGCTTTGAGTACTTGTTCGATAATATCTCGTGCGACACCTTCTCCTCCCTTGTGAGGAGAGATATAGGTACAAATACTTTGTATTTCAGGAGCTGCATCGGTAGGGCAGCAGCTACACCCACAACGTTGTAGTACTTGATAGTCGGGTATGTCGTCACCTACGTAGAGTATTTCTTCGTCTTTAAGTCCATATTTAGCTTTCCAATCTTCGTAGTCTTCGGTTTTTTGGCTACTGGCTAGATATACGTCTTGTACCCCAAGGCTTTCGTAGCGTACGCGTACGGCTTGTGTTTTGCCACCTGTGATGATGGCTAATGGCATGCCAAGTTTAGCTGCTAGATGTAGTGCATAGCCATCTTTGATATTGGCTGTACGTAAGGGTTCGCCTTCTGCATTGACTGTGATGACGGTGTTGCTTAACACCCCATCTACGTCAAAAGCTAAGGCCTTAATTTTAGTTAGGTCATAGTTTATCATAGAGTGCTATTTTGTAATCTCTGTTTTGTTTGGTCTAGATATTGGATACTTTCGCTCATATGGCGGTAGATGTCTTGCATGTATCGTGTGTCGTTTAGCATTTCGCAGTGTCGGGCTATGATTGCTTGCTCTTGGCGTATGGCAGGTCCTGTTTGTGCTAATGCTGGCGATAGCTGACAGGCTTTGCGAGCAGTTTCTTGTATCAGTGGGTGAAGTAGGCTAAAAGGGAGCTGTGCTTGCTCTAAGATCTCTGCCGCCAAGGCATAACTGTGGTTTGCAAAGTTAGAGGCAAAAACAGCTGCCAAATGTAGCAAACGTCGCTGTTCGTTACTAGCTCTATATTGAGGACCTCCTAAGGTGTCGGCTAAGGCTTGTATGATGGCTTGTGCTTGTGGCGTGGTCCACGATAGTAGCAGTGGTATATAGCTAAAATCTACACTATGCTCTAAAGAAAAAGTTTGAAAAGGGTAGAGTACACCGATATGTTGGCTAGCGGCGCTGAGTTCTTGCATGTCTAGGCTACCTGCTGTGTGCAACACTACGGCATTGGTAGTCAAGTGATGTAGTTTGTGAGCTATTGTATTTATGGCACTATCTGAGGTACTAATGATATAGGCCTCAGCTTTTGCTAAGGTCTTGAAGTCAGTGGTAGCTGTGCAGCCAATACGCTCTGCTAGGCGTGCTGCCGAGGCTTGTGTGCGGCTTACAATCTGGACGACCTTGTGTCTGTTGCCATGTAGCGCAAGTGCTAGGTGTGTGGCTACACGGCCAGCACCAATGATGACAATGTTCATACGATTAGTGAATGTCTAGGTCTTGATAGGTTTCGTGAGCTTCGTTTTGCATACCATTAAAGTGTACTTTTTCCCAAGCTAATTCCCCTTGGCTAATAGGCTTGTGGTGTTTGTGTGTGGCATGGCCTATACTCAATATGCTATGGGCTTGTAACCCAGCAGGAATGTTTAGAATATCGGCTACGAAGTCAGCGCATGGTGTGCCATCAGTTTGTGTGCGTTGGTGTAGTTGTACCCAGCAAGCACCTAGTCCCAAGGCTTCGGCTTGTAGCCACATGAATGTGTGTGCTACGCTACAATCCTCGACCCAAGTATCGCTAGTATATGGCTCGGCAACAAACACGATAGCTACCGCAGCATGTTCAACAAAAGTACTCCCTATGGGTTTGCACTCTGAAAGTTGATGAAGTAGGTGAGGGGCATCAACTACGATGAATTGCCAGGGGCGTAAACTACGTGAAGAGGGGGCTCGTAGCCCTGCTTCAACAATTGTAACCACTTGCTCTTCGCTAAGTGACTCAGGGGTATAGTGGCGAATGCTCTGACGCTGAGCTATGAGTTCTTGAAAACTAAGCATATAAGAGGGGGTATCGGAAGGGGAAACAAATAGCTGATGCTAAACCATTGAATTTAATAAAAATCCCTTGGCTACATAGTGTGAAGCCAAGGGAGTATATTCTACTTGCTTAGTTCTGTTGCTTTGACGCTACAAAACTGAAAGAGAAGATTAGTTGTTGAAGAAGTCTTTTACGGCTTCATTAGGTACCATTTGCTCATCGAACACGTAAGCACCAGTCTTTGGGCTCTTTACCATTTTAATTACTTTTGTGTAAGAGCGACCGTCGGTCTTGCCAGATTGGAGGCTGGCTACAGTTTTCTTTGCCATGGTCTATGCTTGTATTACTTGATTTCTTTGTGTATAGTATAACGACGAAGGATTGGGTTATATTTACGCATTTCCAATCGTTCGGGCGTATTTTTACGATTTTTGGTAGTCACATAGCGTGAAGTACCTGGCAAACCGCTTTCTTTAATTTCGGTGCATTCGAGGATTACTTGTACTCTATTGCCTTTTGCTTTCTTAGCCATGATAGTTATTCTATTTAAGCGATTACCTTAATATCTTTCCAATCGCAGTAGCCTTTAGCTACGGCATTAACGAGTGCTGCATCAAGGCCAATTTTGTTGATGGTGCGTAGGCCAGAGGCACTCAGCTTTAATTGAATCCAGCATTCTTGCTCTACGTAGTAGAATTTTTTAGTAAACAAGTTCACATCAAAGGTACGCTTTGTACGACGTTTAGAGTGTGATACATTGTTGCCAATCATGGCTTTCTTACCTGTAATTTGACAAATCTTAGACATCGCTATCCGTTTATTTTTTCGTTTCAATCAATGGTATATCGGGTGCATCACGCC
This sequence comes from Bacteroidales bacterium, assembly GCA_030528715.1. GTDB lineage: Bacteria > Bacteroidota > Bacteroidia > Bacteroidales > Bacteroidaceae > Alloprevotella. The sequence continues at coordinate 12,272 of JAUMYJ010000008.1, forward strand.
CAATACAGCGCAAAATTACAAATTTCTGACGATATACACAAGCACTGACAGCATTTTGTTATAAATGAAGTGCTGATTTTTAGGACTATTGCTCGCTACTATGGTGTGTTACTACTTAATTGAGCTATGTAATGCCTTAGGCTTCTGCTGCAAAGCGGGCTACTTGTTCGCGAATGAGTTCGGCATCATCAAAGTAGTTGATTTTCATAGCTTGGCGTACCTCATCTAATGTGGCAGCAGCAGCAGTACGAGCCTCTTCACAGCCTGCTTTTAGCATAGCATAGACGGCTGGAATATCCTTGGTGAACTCTGTACGACGCTCACGGATTGGGCGAAGCTCTTCTTGTAATATCTCGTTGAGAAAGTTCTTTACTTTGACATCTCCCAAGCCACCACGCATGTAGTGAGCTTTTAGCTCGTCAAGATTAGGGTAGTCTGGCAAAAAGGCTTCAAAATGTTCGGGACGGCTGAATGCATCAAGATAGGTGAATACGGTGTTACCTTCTACTTTCCCAGGGTCTTGTACGCGTAAATGGTCTGGGTCGGTAAACATACCGCGTACGGCTTTTTGAATGGTGTCGGCTGAGTCAGAGAGGTAGATACAATTGCCAAGTGACTTGCTCATCTTGGCTTTACCATCGGTACCTGGTAGGCGCATGCATGCCGCATTGTCTGGAAGCATGATAGCGGGCTCTACGAGTGTGTCGCCATAGATATGGTTGAAACGGCGTACGATTTCGCAAGTTTGTTCTAGCATAGGTTTTTGATCTTCACCTACGGGGACTACAGTAGCTTTGAAAGCAGCGATGTCTGCAGCTTGGCTGATAGGGTAGGTAAAGAACCCCACGGGAATGCTAGTTTCAAAATTACGCATTTGGATTTCAGTCTTTACCGTAGGGTTGCGTTGTAGACGCGACACTGTTACCATATTTTGGAAGTAGAAAGCCAGCTCACATAATTCGGGTATTTGCGACTGAATGTAGATGGTGCTTTTAGTGGGGTCAAGTCCTACGGCAAGGTAATCTAGTGCAACCTCAATGACGTTTTGGCGTACTTTCTCGGGGTTGTCTGCATTATCTGTTAACGCTTGCGCATCAGCTATGAAAACATACATTTTGTCAAAGTCACCTTGTTCTTGTAGTAGTACACGGCGTTTGAGTGAGCCTACATAATGGCCTAAGTGAAGGCGGCCAGTAGGTCGGTCGCCTGTGAGCATGATTTTTTTCTTTTCCATATTGGGGGTATCTTGGGAAGTCTGCGTTAAAATAAGTTATTCTGTTGTGGTTTGGGCTCTTACGCCTTCTGAATTGGGGGTATGGTGCTTGCTCCGTTTGCTCCGATGTTTACGTTTTTGTTGCTCACTAGTTGAAGATTTGTTTTGTTGTGGAGCGGTAGAGGTGTTTTTGCTTGTATGTAAACGAGGATTTCCCGAACTTCCTCGTCTATTAGTTCCCTGGTTGTTTTTTTGACTATGTTTATTAGGGCGTTTGCTCTCGATTTCTTCTTCGATTTCCTCCATCCCTTCTGGTAGGGGAAGACGATCTATGGTCTTTTCGAGAAAGTGCTCAATTGTAGCCCATTTACTACGGTCACGACCAGATACTAATGTAATGGCTGCCCCATCACGCCCTGCACGTGCGCTGCGCCCGATGCGATGTACATAGTCTTCGGCGTCATGTGGTACATCGTAGTTTATGACGAGGCGTATGTCGTCAATGTCGATTCCACGTGAGATGATGTCGGTGGCAACAAGGATATCTACCTCGCTAGTTTTGAAGCGGTACATCATTTGGTCACGCTCTTTTTGTGCGAGGTCTGAATGCATTTCGCCGACGTTAAACTTACTGCGTAGTAATACACGTGTAAGCTCTTTTACTTTGAGCTTTGATGACGAGAAAATAATAACTTTCTCAGGCGTTTCATGTTTGAAAATATCTTGAATGATACGTACCTTTTGCGTTTCTGCACAAAGGTAGCAGTTTTGCTTGATCTTTTCGGCTGGTTTTGATACGGCTAGTTTTATCTCGACTGGCTTGTTCATGATCTTGCGCGCAAGCTCTACGATTTTATCGGGCATAGTAGCCGAGAAAAGGATTGTTTGGCGATTTTTGGGGAGTAGTTTTTCAATTTGCATGATATCGTCACTAAATCCCATGTCAAGCATACGGTCGGCTTCGTCTAAAATGAAGAATGATACCTTAGAGAAGTCTACATTGCCCAAAGAAGCATGCGAAATCAAGCGACCAGGTGTGGCAATAATAACATCAGCACCACGTTCCAAACTGCGTTTTTCGTTGGCATAACGAATGCCGTCGTTACCACCATAGATTGCCACACTTGATACATTCATAAAGTAGCTAAATCCTTCTAACGCTTGGTCTATTTGCTGTGCCAATTCGCGAGTTGGTGACATGATAAGGCAATTGACAGCATCTTGTGGGTACTTGCCACTACATAGTTTGCTGAGCACTGGAAGTAGAAAGGCAGCTGTCTTACCTGTGCCAGTTTGAGCCACACCGATGACATCATGGCCTTCGAGTATGACGGGGATAGTTTGTTCTTGGACGGGTGTGCAGTCTTGAAACCCCATAGCATCTAGGGCATCAAAGACTTTGTCGTGTAAATCTAATTCGTAAAAATCCACGTGATAGCGGTATTATTCTTTGTTCTAAGTTATGAAGTGTGGTAAGCTTAGCGTGCCATACGATGATAGAGAATACCAGCGATGAGCGTAAAAAGAAGGTTGGGTAGCCATACGGATAGCATTGCTGGCCAATCGCTCTGAATAGCTAGCGTAGCCGAGAGTCGTTGAAATAGAATGTAGCCAAAACTCAGAGCCAATCCTGCACCTAAGGAAAGTCCCATACCCGATTTTCGCTTTTGATTAGAAAGGCTAAAACCGATAATGGTTAGGATAAACGCAGCCAAAGGATCGGCAAAGCGGCGATGATATTCTAGCTCAAAGTTGATGACGTTTGTAGCCCCACGCATTGTTTGCCTATCGATAAACTCACGAAGCTCGGGTAGAGTGAGGGTTTCTTGCTCATTTAAGGTATAGAAGAGCTCCGATGGCTCTACCTTGATAAGTGTGTCAAGCTGTGCTCCACTACTGATAACTTCTTTTTGTCCTTTAAGATCACGTATTTTGTAACCACTTAATTTCCAGCGGTAGGGCTCAGCAGCCAGAGTATCGTATTGGATACGCTCGGCTGTAAGGTGTGCTATGAGCTGTTTATCTCGAAAGCGATCAAGCGAGAACCCCCATCCAGATTTTGTCGTTATGTCAAAGAACTCAATATGAGCTACTAAACCTGGCTCTACTTGTAACATCACATTTTCGGCAGTGGTTATAGCTTGTCGTTTGATATAGGTGCTGCGAAAATTGTTCATGCGCTCTGTACCCGAAGGTATCACAAAGCTGCCAAGGTAAAAGCTTGCACCAGCAATTACTGCCGCTGACAAGAGGTAGGGCCGTAGCAAACGACGGAAGCTCACACCAGCTGCTTTCATCGCAATAATTTCTGAATTACCAGCAAGTTTTGTGGTAAAGAATATGACCGATATAAAGACAAATAGCGAGCTAAACAGATAGGCAAAATAGGGGATAAAATTGACGTAATAGTCTAAAATGATTTTACGCATTGGTGCTCCACTACGTGCAAAGCGATCAATCTGCTCATTGTAGTCAAACACGACAGCTATCGTAATAATCAATACGATAGAGAATAGATAGGTGCCGAGAAACTGCCCTATGATATAGCGGTCTAAGCGTTTAATGCCTAAATAGCTTAACCACTTGCCAAGCGGTAGTTTAAGCCAGCGATGTTTTACAGCGGTGTTATTTGCATGCTGATTGTGGCTCTGTGCTTGGCTAATGCGGTCATTTGCCGTTGTAAGCGTGCTTTGAGTATCTTTGCCCATCGTACTTTCATCTAGATGCTTTTTGAAAATGAGAGCATTTGGCGTTACCAAAGGAGACTGGCCTACGCACCAAGGCCAACGTTTGATGTTAAAGGGCAGTCGCATGGCATAGGAGTATTAGGTTAGAGGCGCTGTGATAGGCGTACTACGGCCTCTCGTTTCCATGCTGCAAAGTCTCCTTGCTGAATATGGGCGCGAGCTTCAGTTACGAGGCGTAGGTAAAAAGCAAGATTGTGGATACTTGCAATTTGTAGAGCGAGAAGTTCTTTGGCCTTAAAGAGGTGGTGTAAATAAGCTTTGGTGTATGTTGTATCTACAAAGCAGTCGCTCTCAGCATCTATTAGGCTGAAATCTTGCTCCCATCGCTTATTCTTAATGTTAATGATGCCGTTGGCTGTAAAAAGCATAGCGTTACGACCATTACGTGTCGGCATTACACAATCGAACATATCTACCCCACGCTCAATAGCTTCTAGAATATTTACTGGCGTGCCCACTCCCATCAAGTAGCGAGGCTTATCGTTAGGTAACAACTCATTAACAACCTCTATCATTTCATACATTTGTTCGGCTGGTTCGCCTACGGCTAAACCACCAATGGCATAGCCATCAGCATCAAACTCTTGGACGAAATTGGCACTCTCACGACGCAAATCAGGATAAACACAGCCCTGTACTATTGGGAAGAGTGATTGCTTATGCCCATAGAGTGGCTCTGTGCTATTGAAACGATCAAAACAGCGTCGTAGCCAGCGGTGTGTTAGGTCAAGGCTCTTACGTGCATAGGCATAGTCTGCCGTACCAGGAGGGCATTCGTCAAAAGCCATCATGATGTCTGCCCCGATAGTGCGTTCAATATCCATTACGCCTTCGGGCGTGAAAAAATGTTTGCTTCCATCAATGTGTGAGCGAAACTCACAACCATCTTCACGTAGTTTACGAATACCTGTTAGCGAAAACACTTGAAAACCTCCACTGTCGGTCAGCATAGGTTTATTAAAACCAATGAACTTATGCAGTCCACCTGCCTTGCGCAGTGTTTCCATACCTGGACGCAAGTAGAGATGGTAGGTGTTTCCCAAAATGATTTGTGCTTTGATATCCTCAATCAATTCGCGTGGGTGAATACCTTTCACAGAGCCTACAGTACCGACAGGCATAAAGATAGGGGTACATATCTCTCCATGGTCAGTCTTGATGCGCCCTGCACGTGCATGGCTGTTAGGGTCGGTATGTTCTAGTGTAAACTTCATCGTTACGTATGTATGCCTAGTCGTTTGGTCTTGAGTTTTTTACGCATTTGCTTCTGACTTGTTTTGCTCACTGCGTGGTGAAAGGTCAAGAGGCTGTTCTACCAACTCGTTAAGTAGTGCAAAGTCTACCACTTGTTTGAGTGTTTCTGCATAATGAAAATGCAACCCTTCTACATAGGTAGGAGCAATATCATCGATATCTTTTCGGTTTTCTTCGCAGAGTATGATATCGGTAATACCTGCACGTTTTGCTGCTAGTATCTTTTCCTTGATGCCACCTACGGGTAACACCTTGCCTCGAAGTGAGATTTCGCCAGTCATGGCGATGTTAGGTCGCACACGACGCTGTGTCATTAGGGAGATGAGTGCAGTCGAAATTGTAATACCCGCCGATGGGCCATCTTTGGGGATTGCGCCTGCTGGGAAGTGTAGATGAATGTTCCACTGCTCAAAGATGTGCCGTGCAATACCATAGTGTTCAGCATTGGCTTTAAGGTGTGCTAGTGCGAGGCTGGCCGACTCCTTCATAACATCGCCGAGGTTGCCTGTGAGTGATAGCCTTCCCTTGCCAGGGCTGAGGCTTGTTTCTATGAGCAATACATCGCCTCCCGCACTTGTCCATGCTAAGCCTGTAACTACGCCTGCATATTTGTTGCCCTCATAACGCTCTCGTGTGTAGAGGGGCTTACCTAGTAGGTCTGTGAGGGCATGAGGCTGCACTGTGTAGCTCCCACGTGTGAGTTTTAGCTTACCCAATACGTAGCGATGCGTTAGTTTGCGTAGCACTTTGTTTATTTGTTGTTCAAGCTGTCGTACGCCACTTTCACGGGTATAATTGTCTACAATATGCTCTATGGTATCGTTTGGAAGTTTTACTTTTACTTCTTTTTCTAAGCCATTTTCTTTTAGCGCTTTGGGAAGTAGGTGACGCTTGGCTATTTCAATTTTTTCCTCAATGATATAACCACTCATTGGTATGAGCTCCATGCGGTCAAGTAGTGGTGTTGGGATATTGCCTATATTATTGGCCGTAGCTATGAATAGCACCTTTGATAGGTCATAGTCGAGGTCGAGATAGTTGTCATGAAAGGTTGTATTCTGTTCAGGGTCAAGCACCTCTAAGAGTGCCGATGAGGGGTCACCATGGTGTGTGTGGCCACCTACTTTGTCAATTTCGTCAAGTAAGAATACAGGGTTATTTGTACCAGCCTTTATGATACTTTTAACGATACGTCCAGGCATGGCTCCGATATAGGTGCGTCGATGTCCACGGATTTCGGCTTCATCGTGTACACCCCCTAGTGCGATACGAATATATTTGCGTTTTAAGGCCTCCGCTACGCTTTTCCCTAGTGACGTTTTACCCACGCCAGGAGGGCCATAAAGGCAGATAATGGGTGCTTTCATATCACCACGCATTTTCAATACGGCTAGATGTTCGAGAATACGTTCTTTTACCTTTTCAAGGCCGTAGTGGTCACGATTGAGTGTGCGTTCAGCAGTACCAAGATTTAGATTGTCTTTCGAGCACTCTCCCCAGGGTAGGCTAGTGAGTGTTTGTAGGTAGGTTAGCTGTATGTTGTAGTCAGGGCTTTGTGGGTTGAGTGTACGTAACTTGGCTGCTTCTTTGTCAAACTGTTTGCGCACGGCTTCGGGCATGGCTTTTTTGTCAGCAGTGTCAATTATTGACTGTACTTCATCGGCAAAGCTGTCACCTAACTCTTGCTGTATGTTTTTGAGTTCTTGCTGCAAAAAGTAGTGCTTTTGTTGTTCATCAAGCTCGTCACGTGTGCGCTGCTGGATACTCATTTTTAGCTCCAAGAATTGTGCTTCACGATTGAGTAGCTTCAACAAGCGGAAGGTGCGCATGAACAAGCTGGGTTGTGCCAGCAGATCTACTTTTTCCTCTATGGGTAGAGGCATGTTGGTGGCTATGAAGTTGACGAGTACCACATTTTGTTTAATGCTACGTATGGCAAAAGTGGCTTCATCGCGTACACTCTCGTTGGCCATGATATAGCGCAGGGTAACCTCCCTGCATCCTTCGGCCAAGGCGCGAAATTCTTCATCATGAGTCTCAGGTAGCTCATCGCGTAGGGTCACTACATGGGCTTTGAGGTAAGGTTTCTCTGTCAAGGGAGCTTGTAGCTCTACGCGCGAAAAACCTTGGATTAAGGCTGTCGTCGTTTGGTCAGGCATCTCAATGAGGCGCAATACCTTACCTAATGTTCCTATGGGGTGTAGCTGCTCGAAAGTGGGATGCTCATTGTCGGCATTTTTCTGACAATGTAGAGCAATGTAACTATCGTTTTTAGCAGCTTCTTTCACTACTTTGAGTGATGTCGAGCGGCCTATCGTCACTGGAGCGATAACGCCAGGAAATAGAACCATATTGCGTAGTGGCAATACGGGGAGTGCTTCTTGCACTTCAACATTAAAGAGTTGGTCTATGTCGCCTTCAAAGTCGGCTACGAGTGAAAAAGGGGCAGACGTTGTATCGTTTTGGCTCATGTTGCTCTATTGTGGGTCTTAGATGATGCGTTGTTGTACACCATGCAATACCCCCTCCATAGTAGTGGGGGCTAAATCAATGTGCAAAGATAGCAAAATCTAGTGATATTGTGGCAATAATACGCCTTGTATTCAGATGCTACTTAAACTTTTAATTTGGCATATGAGTGACACTATGTGTATGGTAAGGCTATTTTACACGCGTGTTTTTGTGCCATACCTGGGTACATTTGTGTCTGTTCGTGGTACGTTTGTGTCATGACGCGAAACAATTGTATCGTGACTTGGCACAATGTTTTTGTCGAAAAAACGAAATAATCCTTCTTTTACTTGTCTATATTAAATTATTTTTCTAATTTTGCACTGTACTAATTTTCTATTACACGCGTTTTCGATAAAATACATAACGATAATGATACGAATTGATAATCTTGATTTTGCCTACGATCAGCCGGTGCTGACGAGGTTTAGTGTTGGTATTGCCCCTGGGCGTATCTACGGTCTTTTGGGTAAGAATGGAGAAGGAAAGAGTACGCTATTACAGCTCATTTGCGGTATGTTGCGTCCTGCACATGGTGTCATCACGATAGATGGCTACGACACTAGAGAGCGAGCTCCCGAATTGCTTCAAGAGTTATTTATAGTGCCCGAAGAGATGCATTTACCTAATATCTCGCTGATGGACTATGTGCGGGTTAATGCTGTGTTTTATCCTCGATTTAGTCAAGAGCAAATGGAGGAGTATTTGGCTGTTTTTGGCTATCGTAAGGACGTGAACTTTGGCGCACTCTCAATGGGTGAGCGTAAAAAGGTGTTTTTGAGCTTTGCGCTTGCTACCAATACGCGCTACTTGCTTATGGACGAGCCCACGAATGGGTTAGATATTCCTTCAAAAAACTTTTTTCGAAAGGTGCTCATGCAGGCGATGAACGAACAGCGTACAGTAATTATCTCAACGCATCAAGTGCGTGATATTGATGCGCTGTTAGATCATCTGCTCGTCATCAACGATGGTCGTTTGTTGATAGACCATAGTGTGAGCGAAATCTGCGATCGTTTGTCGTTTTATGAGGTAGGTGTTGATGCTGATCTATCTGGTGTCATTTATGCTATCCCCTCGATACATGGTAGCTATGTGGTGCGTCCTTTTATAGGAGAGCACACTAAGCTCAATCTTGAACTGTTCTTTACTGCTGTACTTGGTGCTACCGATGATCTCATTAAGGCTCTCAATGCCCCATCACAACGCGCTTAATATTAAAATAATAAGATGATGAAGACAAGTTTTAATTTCAGTCGCTATATGCTCTTGCTCCGCCACGATTTGGCCGAAAACAAGCAGAGTTACCGCATTTATCTCCTAGCTACACTTATTGCTTCTTGGGGCGTAATGGCGTTAAATATATTGTTTTCTGTATTGTCGTATTATACATCGTTGGCCGATGAGTCAGAGTGGGCTCGCAGCCGTGCTTTGGATAATATTGGTTTGGGGTGGGGTATCGATATGTTGATGCAGAGTATGGTTTTAGTAGTACTAATGGGAGTGGCACAAACGACACTTTTTAGCTGCTATAACACACGTATTAAGCGTATGCGCTATCTTATCGTTCCTGGCTCGCAGCTCGAAAAGTTTTTGTCGCGCTTCACGATTACTAATATTTTGGGTGTGTTTATACCTCTCGTAGCGGTAGGCGTAGCCTTTGTGTTGCATGGTCTTGTGGCCATTAGTTTTGATGTATTAATTTTGGATCAAGCCTTAACTAGGGTTTATGAGATCTTGATTAAAGTGTTTCATGATGAAAACTTTGTTCTTACTCTTGTTACGCTGATTTCTATGAGCATATTTAATACGTCGGTAAATATTTTTGCTAGTGCTATCTTCCGGAGTTATGCTTATATTAAACTGATGGTGGTGCAATATGTTCTTACAATACCATTTGTTGTGTTTTTGCCTTTCTTAGAAGGCTTTGTTAGAGATGTTATAAACTTGATAGAGCTTTATACGTCTGCTTTCTTGTGGACGTCTAATCTTATTGTCCTTTGTCTCTCTGCACTGCTCATTTGGGTAAGTTACCACCTCTTTAAACGCACAGACTTGACGGGCTATAAACTTTTTAGACGATGATTTTTAAGGAGAATAATAGTATATACCTCCAAATAGGAGAGCGTGTATGCGAAGAAATACTAAAAGGCCGTTATCCCGAGGGAGGGCGTATACCTAGCGTGCGTGACTATGCTGTGATGGTTGAGGTCAATGTAAATACGATGGTAAAAGTTTATGAGCACCTCGAACGCCAAGGTGTGATCCACGCCAAGCGTGGATTGGGATATTTCGTAAGTGAGGGTGCAGTAGACCTATTGCGTGAGAATAAGCGTAATACTTTTCTTGCTGAACTTTGGCCAGAGGTGCTACGTCAAGCTGAGTTGCTAGGCATTAGTCGCCAAGAGCTAATGGCAGCATTTGATAAGGTAGATGCCATAGAATTATAAAACGATGATACAGCTTCACAACATTCATAAAACCTACAATAATGGCACGCCACTGCATGTGTTGAAGGGGATTGACCTGACAATCAATGAGGGCGAGTTTGTAGCTATCATGGGGAGCTCGGGTTCTGGTAAGAGTACCCTGCTCAATATCCTTGGTATTCTTGACCAATATGATGAGGGAGATTATACGCTGGCAGATGTATCCATCAAAAACCTGAGTGAAAATCGTGCAGCGGATTATCGTAATCGGTTGATAGGCTTTATCTTTCAATCGTTTAATCTCATTAACTATAAAACTGCATTGGAGAATGTAGCCCTGCCTCTGTTTTATCAAGGTGTGAGTCGTACTCGTCGCAACGCATTAGCTATGCAGCAATTGGAGCGTTTAGGGTTAAAAGATTGGGCGTACCATTTGCCCTCTGAACTCTCAGGAGGACAAAAACAGCGCGTTGCCATTGCACGCGCACTGATTACTAATCCTAAACTTCTGTTAGCTGATGAGCCAACAGGAGCGCTTGATAGCAAAACAAGTGATGAGGTCATGACGTTACTTGAGCAGCTTCATCGTGAGGGGCAAACCATCGTGGTGGTGACGCATGAGAGTGGTGTGGCTTATCGTACGCATCGCATCGTGCGTATCAAAGATGGCCTAATTGAGAGCGATGAGTCACGTGGCGATTTTGCCGATAGCGTATTTGCTACGGGAGGACTAATGAAATAGTCTAGCTATGATAAGATATATAAAACGAACCCTCGAACGATGGGGAACGTATGTGGAGGTGTGGCATGAGGTAATGCAGAGCCTCGGGCGTAACAAGCTTCGTACCGCACTTACAGGACTTGCAGTAACAATGGGCATGTTTCTTCTAGTTTTTTTAATGGGTGCATCAAGTGGTGTACTCAATGCCTTTGAAATGCAAATGAACGAAACGCCAATGCATGTGTTAAGACTTATTCCAGGGCATACTTCCGAGGCTTATCAAGGTTTGGGGAAAGGGCGTGAAATAGAATTTGACAACCAATCCCTGAGTATTACGACTAGTGAGGTAAAGCGATATGAGCGTAGCCGAGTGGCTACGCTATCTATGTCAAGCGTAGCTCTGCGTTATGGCAAGGAAGGTATGACAGGAGAGCTTAAAGGTGTATACCCTGAGGAACAGGAAGTGTCGCTCCATAAGCTTCTTTATGGGCGCTATCTTAATGCTACTGACTTAGATGAGCGACGCAAAGTCGCACTTATTTGGGAAAGTGATGCCAAAGAGCTCTATGGTAGCTCTATTGCTGCACTCCATAGTTATATTACCGCAGACAATACACTCTATCGTATCGTTGGTGTATTGCAAAAGAGTGATGGCTTAGGAGTGAATACAGAGGGAGAACTGTTGGTGCCATTTACTACGTTGCAGAGCATTTCTGGTAAGAGTAATACCGTGGAGGAGGTAAGTCTATTGACCAAAGACCTTGTAACAAGTGAAGAGAATGCCAGCTTTGAGCAGAAATTACGTACCCTTTGGGCGGCTGTTTATAGCTTTGCTGTTACCGATGAAAGTGCGCTTTATATAAGTAATGGCACAACTGGTGCTGAAGAAAGTGATATTGCCCTCAAGCTCATGCACAGAGCTGTTTTTATTGTAGGGTTACTTACGTTACTCAGCGGTGTGGTAGGTATTAGTAATATAATGCTTATTTCGGTAAAAGAGCGTACGCGAGAGTTTGGCATTCGTAAAGCACTAGGTGCACGTCCTTTAAGTATATTGAGAGAGGTTATTATTGAGAGTTTGGTCATAACACTTCTCTTCGGTTATTTGGGTATCGTGATAGGTATAGCTGCTACTGAGTATCTTGATTATCAAGCGCATCAGAAAGCGGTAACGATTGCTTCGAGCTTTACGATTGTAGTCTTTCACAATCCACATGTGAGCTTATCGATTGCTATAAGTGCTCTTGCTACACTTGCAATTGCTGGCGTCGTAGCTGGTTATCTGCCAGCATTGAAGGCTGTTCGTATTAAACCTGTAGAAGCTCTTAAAGGATAACAAGTACTATGAAGCAAAGAAAGTTTTCTTTTTTAGATCCCGACAAGTGGAGCGAAGTATTACAGGCCTTACTGCGAAATAAGACGCGCAGTATGCTCACGGCCTTTGGTGTTTTTTGGGGCATCTTTATGCTCGTCTTTCTTATGGGGGGTGGGAAAGGTTTCCAGAGACTTCTTGAAGCTAACTTCGATGGCATTGCTTCTAATGCGTATTTTGCTTTTGCGAGACCTACTACTAAACCCTATCAAGGCTTACCTGAGGGACGTCAATGGGATCTTGAACATGCTGACTTAGAACGCGTGAAACGAGCCATTCCTGAGGTGGAACTAGCTGTACCCTTGCTCGCCGAGTGGGCTGTTGCTCTACAATATAAAGAACGAAGCACGATGGCTATTACGATGAAAGGAGTAAGCCCTGAATATGCTGATATAGAGATGCCAGACATCGTTGTAGGGCGTAATATTAACGCATCAGATGTCGGAGAGCATCGTCGGGTATGTGTACTGGGGCGTCAACTCGTTTCCCAACTCTTTACAAGTGCTGCCGAGGCTGTTGGTAAGCATGTTAAAATTGGTGGTCACTATTACGAAGTTGTGGGTGTAAATGGTCGTCAAGGACATATGGGCATCATGGGGCCAGCCCCACGTACGGTGATGGTGCCATTTAGTACGATGCAGCGTCTTGGAAATTTTGGCAATAAAATAGACTTCCTAGCCATCACTATCAAACGTGGTCACACCGTAGCCGAAATACAAGATAAAATTAGAAATGTGCTTAGAGAAGCCCATCGTATCTCTCCGAACGATGAAAAAGCAGTGGCTGACTTTAATCTCGAAATGCTTTTTTCGATGATAAATAACCTCTTTGATGGTATTGAGATGCTCATATGGATGATTGGTCTTGGCACGCTCTTGTCAGGTGCTATCGGTGTGAGCAATATTATGATGGTTACTGTTAGTGAGCGAACGATGGAAATAGGTATTCGCCGTGCAATAGGTGCACGCCCTAGTCATATTCTTGCACAGGTACTTAGCGAGAGTATGCTACTCACGATTGTAGCTGGCTTATGTGGTATCGCTTTTGCCACGCTATTGCTCATCGGTGTCGAATATCTTGCTGAAAACATGACTAAACTAGAAGCCAATTTTCAAATTAGTTTTTTTATGGCTATTGCCGCAGCAGTAGCCTTAGCATTAATGGGAGCTGCTGCTGGTATTATGCCTGCCTTACGCGCACTGAAAATACGCCCTATTGATGCCATACGTGACGAATGAAAAAAAGAACATATTCATATATCCTATTAAGTATCCCCATGAAAAAAATCGTAAAATACACGGCCATCGCTGTGGCAATTCTTTTGTTTGTAGGCACTTTTGTCTATCTCTATCAGAGTGCACAGCCCGAGGAAATAACTTATGATCTGGCAAAGGTCACGTCACAAGATATTATGAAGAAGAGTGTTATAACTGGCACGATAGAGCCACGCGATGAAGTGAAAATTAAACCCCAAATAGCTGGTATCATAGCAGAGGTGTACAAAAAGGCTGGTGATATGGTGAAGGTAGGTGATGTTATTGCTAAGGTAAAAGTTGTGCCAGATATCGGGCAGCTAAGCTCGGGCGAAAATCGTGTGAGGCTAGCTCAGCTTAATGCCGGGCAGCAGGCCAATGAATATGCACGCAGCCAAAAGCTTTATTCAGATCGCCTCATCAGTCGCGAGGAATATGAACGCGCTTTGCTTGCTTACAATCAAGCCAAAGAAGAGGTTGTAGCTGCCCGAGAAGCCTTAGAAATTACGCGCGAGGGAGTATCCAAGAGTAATGCTCAGCTGAGTAGTACGCTCATTCGAGCTACGATTGATGGGCTTATTCTAGATATTCCGGTCAAGGTAGGAGACAATGTTATACAAAGCAATACATTCAATGAGGGTACTACCGTAGCAACAGTTGCTGATATGACGCGCTTGATGTTCAAAGGCTATGTGGACGAAATCGAAGTGGCAAAGGTCAAGGTAGGGCAAACGATAGAAATTCTCATAGGTGCGTTGCAAGGCGAGGCGTTTGAGGCAGTGGTAGACTTTATCGCGCCTAAGGTGTCTAGCGAGGCTGGTAAGGCCAATCACTATGAGCTACGTGCCGAACTGAGACAAAAAACAGCTGCCACTATTCGTGCTGGTTATAGTGCTAATGCTGAGCTGATACTTGATGAGCGTCGACAAGTTACTGCCTTGCCTGAGGGAGCGATTGTTTACGAGGGCGGAAAACCTTATGTTTATCGTTTGACCAAGTCTGAGCCCCAAACTTTTGATCGAGTGGCTGTGACGTTGGGCGTGAGCGATGGTGTACATGTGCAGGTGGTCAGTGGCTTAAATCAAGGAGATAGTGTACGTTATTTGCCAATATCGGCCAAGACCAAGGCTACGGAAATTGAAGTGAATATATAATCTCTACAGCTATGTTGACATCTCGTTTTTTTGCCATGCTCACGGCATTAGCTACATCTGCTTTGCTGAGTACAGCTACGGCACAAACTATGACCTTAGCTGAGTGTATAGCTCATGCACAGACGCATAACCTCAATGTAAAGCGGTTGCGATTAGCACTTATTCATCGCGAGACACAACTACAAGCAGCCAAAGATAGCCGTTTGCCAACGGTCTCTGCCAACGCATCTGGTGCGCTTAACTTTGGGCGAGGGTTAAATGCACACAACGCTTACGTAAGTCAAAATACACAGACTATTGGGCTTAATGCTAATGCAGCACTGCCTATTTTTACAGGGCATCGTCTTAGCTCTACTATCACGCAGGCACGCATTGATCTCAGTGCTGCTACAGCCGATTTGCAAAAGGCTAACGAAGAGCTTAGTATAAGCGTAGCACAAGCCTATCTGCAAACACTTTTTCAAAGCGAAATGGTTGCAACGGCTAAGGAACAATTGGCTATGAGTAAAGCAGTAAAAGTCCGTTTTGACTCTTTATTGCATATAGGTCGTATTGCCGAGTATGAAGTGGTGCAAGCTGAGGCACAGGTGGCTGCCGATGAACTAGCACTTACCGAGGCTAACAACACTTATGCGCTGTCATTACTCGAGTTGAGCCAACTCTTAGAGTTACCCCAGCCTGAGGGCTTTGCGATAGTAGCTCCTCAAGATAGTGTTCCTACATTTACTTATTCACGTCCCGATGCTATCTTTGCTATAGCTTCCCAGCAACGTCCTGCTATTGAGGCTGAGCGTCATCGTGTGGCTAGTACCAAAGAACAAATACGTCAAGCTCGTGCAGGTTACTACCCTACAATAAGTCTTACTGCGGGTATTGGTAGTAGTTATTTTCGTGTTGCAGGCTCTCAAAATACTGCTTTTGCACGTCAAATGAGCAATAATTTTGCCCAAACGTTTGGCGTGAGCATTACGTATCCCATTTTTGATGCCTTTACTACGCGCCATGCCGTACGTCAAGCACGTATTGCGCATGAAGATCAAGCGTTACAGCTTTCACAGGCGCTTAAAACTCTCTATACCGAAATACAGCGAGCTTACTATAATGCGACGGCTGCACAAGCCAAATATACCGCAAGTCTTACCGCTGAGGTTACCGCACGTGAAGCGTTGCGATTGGCAGCTAAAAAATATGAGTATGGGCGAGGCAATCAAATAGAATATACTGAGGCACGCACGAAGTGGGCACTAGCACAATCGCAAGTGTTACAAGCCAAATACGAATACATATTTCGGCATAAAATCCTTGGTTTCTATGCAGGTAAAAGCATAGAGTAGAGCGTTATTATGATGTTATTATTAGTTCCGATAGCGTATGGCTTTACTGGTCATACGCTATCAAAGTGTTAGGAGAATAAGGATAACCATGGTGTTATCTAGTGCTTTGTTCAAGATATTGTGCCAGGCTGTGGAACATTTGTACCAAGTCGTTATACAGTTGTACCACGTCAAGGTACAACTGTATCACGACTTGGTACAAAGCGTTAGGTGTAGCTTAACATACGTTTGGGTACTATGATGAGTGATGTCGAGGTATGTCTTTTTATATGGTCTTGGTTACCTTGTCCTTTTTGTGTAATTTCGCACATGATATGTGAGTATTATATCTCTTACTCCATGTGCTAATCATTTTTACATGCAATTACGTACATTCAAACGCCATCATAAGTGGCTTGGGCTCATACTGAGTCTTTTCTTGATATTATTTAGCTTGTCGGGTATTGTACTCAATCATCGTTCGCTGGTAGCTAACGCTGCGTTATCGCGTAGTTATCTGCCATCGGAGTATCATTTTTCTGCTTGGAATAATGGGCTACTACGAGGCACGATAACGCTAGACGATAGTACTGGTATATTGGCCTATGGTACGGCAGGGGTATGGCTTACCGATAGTATGGGGAATATATGGCAAGCCTATAATAAGGGATTACCCGATGGGGCTGATCACAAAACAATACGCCGTGTATTGCAAACAGAGAGTGGTACCGTGTTTGCTTGCACACCTTTTGCTGTTTATCGTTTGGTAGAAGGGGAATGGCATGCTATTCCCCTACCTATGTCTGAAATACATGAAGATTTGGTAGATTTAGCATATGGTAGAGATACCCTAGTGGTAGTAGGACGCTCACATCTCTATGTAGCTGCTCCTCCTTATACTACGTTTCGTGTGGTAACTCTTCTGCCCAGTGATACGCACGACTATCGCGTATCGCTCTTTCGTACGATATGGCTGCTGCATAGCGGTGAGCTCTTTGGCTTAGTGGGCAAAGTACTGATAGACCTATTAGGCGTATTGATGGTTGTTTTGGTGGTTACTGGTGTCATGCATTGGTTTTTCCCGAAGTGGATACGTCACTTACGCCATCGGGTAGAGCAGCGTAAGCAGGCTACACAACAGATGTTGCGCAACTTTCGCTTGCATAATCGCTTGGGTAAATATACGATAGGTGCGATGATCTTTGTCGTATTTACAGGGTGGTGTTTGCGTCCACCCTTGCTGATCGCTTTGGCACAATGGCAAGTGCCAGTTATCCCATATACGTTACTTGACCGTCCAGGGAACGCATGGCACGATCGCTTGCGTACACTGCGCTATGATGTGTACTCACATACGTGGCTACTCAACACCTCAGTTGGTTTTTACGAGTTGCCCACACTTGCTAGCGTACCGAAGCGATTGCCTCATACGCCGCCTATTAGTGTTATGGGTATCAATGCAATGGAGCAACGAACTGATGGTACATGGGTAGTAGGTAGCTTCGCGGGTATTTATACTTGGAATAGAGTGTTAGGACAAGTGCGTGACTATTATACGCAGTTACCACCAAAGGAGCAGTCAGGACCACCCATCGGGCAAAATATATGTGCTGGGTATAGCGACGATTTTGTACTGGGAGAACTTGTTGTACTTTATGACAAGGGAAGCTCTCTACTGCCAATGCCAGATGAGATGCGTTACTTGCCAATGAGTCTATGGCACATGGCACTCGAAGTGCATACGGGGCGTATTTATACTTTTCTCGGTATTGGCAAGCATTTTGTTGTCTTTGCTATCGGCTTGGCTACGCTATGGTGTTTATGGGCTGGCTATCGTGTAAGGCATAGGCGTCAGACAAAGTAGGTACTTAAAGGCTAATAAATAGGAAGCCCAAGGATATGCTAGCAGCAGTCCTTGGGCATAAATGTAAATATGTGAGAGGGCGATGTTACTTCGCAAGTAGCCAAGCACCAGTATATTTACCACGTAAGCCATCTCTAGAAGTAGCAGCGGCCTCACGTGTGTTGTGTGTTGTTGCGATAACGCGATACCAACCTGTGATACCATTGATCGTCTCGTCTGTCTTGATTATTTGTGCACTAGTGTAGCCTGTATTTTTGAGTGTAGTCAGTAGCCCCTGAGCGTTGGCTTCTGATGTGAAACTACCTACTACAACGCTATAAGCTTGTATTTGGCCACCACCTAACACCGTAATATTACCATTGATTCGACGTACATCGGTAGATGTCGTTGTCGTGGTAGGTTGTTGTATGGTTACAGGAGTTTGATAGGCTTGTTGTGTAGCTGTTTGCGCCGTTTGTGCTGCATCAATGGCTACTTGATGGGCAGAAGCAGCTGATTGATTGGCAGCCTGTTTGGCTGCTTGTGCTTTTTCGTAAGCTTTCTTATAGGCACTCTCACTTGAACTCTTGCATGAAGTAGCTGAGAGAATGAGGGTAGCAACGGCTACCATTCCGAAGATTTTTTTCATTGAGCTATCATTTATAATAGTGTGTATGCGATTTTATTCTGCGTTTACTTAATACGTAATACGCAAAGATACAATTATTATTGTAGATGAAGCCCATTTGAGGTAGTGTTTTTGTGGTTTGAGCAGAAAAATGATGTAAACAGCAAGAATTTTGCATTAGGAACATTGTTATATAGACAAAAAGTATTATCTTTGCTTATACTAGTACTGATATTAAAGTGTTGAAGTACTAGGTATGAGTTTACATGTTTTTTAACCCCTTAAAACAATGACATTATGAAAGGTCTTAGTATTCTTGCTGCCTTCTTGGGTGGTGCTGCCGTAGGTGCAGCTTGTGGTATTCTCTTTGCACCAGAGTCTGGTGACAGCACACGTAGCCGTATCGCTGATGCGCTTCGCAAACGTGGCGTAAAGTTGGATTCGTTGAGCTTTGACAGTCTCGTGAATGACATTGCCGAAGAATTGACCCCTGAAACCAAGTCTTAATGCATTGCTATGTTTGGGCAATTGCTAAATGGTCAAGCTTTACAAACGCTTAAATACGAAGCCCAACGCTACTTGGCCTCAAAATATAGCGAGGTTATCTTGACGTTTATCGTTAAGATGACACTGCTGTTGTCTGCCTTAGCTGTTGTTATAGTGCTTTTTGCCATAGGTATTTTGGTGGCTTTTTATGCTTCCTTTGCGCTCACGGCTTGGCTTGAACAGCTGACGGGTAGTGCCATTGTGTCTTATGCACTTATGGCGGGTGTCTTTTTGGTGATAGCAGCGGTTGTTTATCTGCTGCGTAAGTCACTTATTGAGCGTCCCATAGCGACTTTGCTTACACGTATTTTTTATAGTAACGATTATGGTGCCCAATCAGCAAACCCAAACACTTCTCGAACGGTTAAATAGTAAGGGGAGTGTAAGTGTAGCCGATGTGTATCAAGAAATCGAACGCATAGTAGGGCTGCGCCATGAACAAGGTCACAATCTTACAACAATTACTAACGCAAGGCGGAAACCTAAGCGTAGTGTACCATTAGCAGTACGGTTATTACGTAATGCCGACAAAGTCCTTGTTGTCATTACGGGGGTAATGGCAGGAGTGCGTGTAATGCGCCGTATTAAGCGTTTGTTTCGCTAATAGTGTTGTAATATATTTATTCATATGCCTATGGTCTGCATTATCGTCATGCGAACCATAGGCATATAGTAAATATTCGGTCAATAGACTGATGTTAAGGTGTTGGAAATGCTGTTTTATACTAGAATAGTGTAAAATAATTGAGCATAGCCTTGTCCAACTGCTTATTATTTAGTAAATTTGCATGCCGATTATTATTTTGCCTCTTAATATAGGGGCATTGCGTGTGTGAAAGCGTCTGCCTTTGGCCGGGCTAGCGTTAGTAGTGCAGGCTTGATTTAGTAGTAAATAAACAAAACAAAAAGACAAAGTGGACACTTTAAGTTACAAGACCATTTCTGCCAACAAGGAGACCGTAAACAAAGAGTGGGTCATCGTTGATGCAGAAAATCAAGTGTTGGGTCGTCTTGCCTCTAAGGTGGCAAAGTTGCTCCGTGGCAAGTATAAGCCCAATTTTACGCCTCACGTAGATTGTGGTGATAATGTCATTATCATCAACGCTGACAAGGTAAAGCTGACAGGTAATAAGATGACAGAGCGCATCTATTTGCACTATACTGGCTATCCTGGTGGTCAACGCGAGAATACACCAGCCTCTATCTTGGCTAAGCCCAATGGTGCGGATCGTCTCGTGCGTCGTGTAGTAAAGGGTATGTTGCCAAAGAATCGTCTAGGTGCCAAAATACTTGGTAATCTATACATCTACGAAGGTACAGAGCATAAGCACGAAGCTCAAAGCCCCAAAGCAATTGATATTAACCAATACAAGTAAGCTAAAAGGATGGAAGTAATTAATGCATTAGGCCGCCGTAAGAGCGCAGTAGCTCGTGTTTACGTGACCGAAGGTAGTGGCAAAATCATTATCAACAAGCGTGATCTCACAGAATATTTCCCCTCTTCGATCCTACAGTTCGTAGTAAAGCAGCCTTTGAGCTTGCTTGGCGTGACTGAAAAGTACGATATCAAAGCTAATATCTTTGGTGGTGGCTTTACTGGTCAGTCTCAAGCTTTGCGCTTGGCTATCGCTCGTGCACTTGTAAAGATTAATGCAGAGGACAAGTCAGCACTTCGTGCCGAAGGCTTTATGACACGTGACCCACGTGCGGTAGAGCGTAAGAAGCCAGGTCAGCCAAAGGCTCGCCGTCGATTCCAGTTCAGCAAACGTTAATATTCGGCCGTTATTGCTGGATTTACGTTTAGTATCTAAGCTTTTCAGACTCGTAG
Organism: Bacteroidales bacterium; assembly: GCA_030528715.1. Classification (GTDB taxonomy): domain Bacteria; phylum Bacteroidota; class Bacteroidia; order Bacteroidales; family Bacteroidaceae; genus Alloprevotella. The sequence continues at coordinate 33,084 of JAUMYJ010000008.1, forward strand.
CAACTTAGCTTACGACTACTGCAAAGGCTGGTTGACTCAAACGACAGGTACTATGTGCCTATTGGGGGAGTACATAAACAAATAGCTCCCCGACAACTAACAAGAAAGTAAACGAAATAAAAAAACGACAACAATGTCAAGAACAAACTTTGAAACCCTGCTACAAGCAGGTTGCCACTTTGGCCACCTTAAGCGCAAGTGGAATCCCGCTATGGCTCCTTATATTTTTATGGAGCACAACGATATCCACATCATTGACTTGCACAAGACTGTTGCAAAAATTGATGAAGCTGCTGAGGCTCTCAAACAAATAGCTAAGGCTGGCAAGCGTGTTTTGTTTGTTGCTACTAAAAAACAAGCTAAGCAAGTTGTAGCCGATAAGGCTGCTTCTGTAAATATGCCTTTCGTAAACGAACGCTGGCCTGGTGGTATGCTTACCAACTTCCCAACGATTCGTAAGGCTGTAAAGAAAATGGCCACTATTGATAAGCTTACCGCTGATGGTACTTATTCTAACCTTTCTAAGCGTGAGTTGCTTCAAATCTCACGTCAGCGTGCTAAACTCGAAAAGAATCTTGGCTCTATAGCAGACCTTAATCGTTTGCCAGCTGCTCTTTTCGTGGTAGACGTAGTAAAAGAGCACATCGCTGTTCGTGAAGCTAACCGCTTGGGTATCCCTGTGTTTGCTATCGTAGATACAAACTCAAACCCTGCTAATATCGACTTTGTAATCCCTGCAAACGACGATGCAACTAAGAGTGTAGAGGTTATCCTTGACGCTTGCTGCGCTGCGATTGCTGAAGGTCTTGAAGAACGTAAAGTAGAAAAGGTAGACGCTCCCGAAGAAAACGAAGCCCGTCCACGCCGTGCACGTGCTGAAAAGGAAGCCGAAGCTGCTGAATAATCACATACTAAAAGATTACACATATCCTACATTATGGCAGTAAATCTGGAAGACGTAAAGAAACTGCGTGAAATGACTGGCGCAGGTCTTGGTGACTGTAAGAATGCTTTGGCCGAAGCCGAAGGTAATATTGAAGCAGCTATCGAAATCATTCGTAAGAAAGGGCAAGCTGTGGCTGCGAAACGCTCAGATAGAGAAGCCGCAGAAGGCTGTGTACTTTGCAAAGTAGATGGTAACTTCGGAGCTATCATTGCCTTAAAGTGCGAAACGGATTTCGTAGCTCAAAATGCTGACTTTGTAGCATTGACACAGCAAATCCTTGATGCTGCTGTGGCTGCTCGCTGTCAAACACTTGATGACGTGAAAGCGCTAACACTTGACGGCCGTCCTGTATTAGACGTGATTACCGATCGTAGTGGTATCACGGGCGAGAAGATGGAACTTGATGGTTACAACGTGGTAGAAGGTACGCAAGTAGCTGCTTATAACCACCAAAGCAAAAATTTCCTTTGTACACTCGTAGCACTTAGTACAGAGGTACCAGCTGAATATGGCCATGCAGTAGCCATGCAGGTAGCAGCTATGAACCCTGTATCTATTAGCGAAGCAGATGTACCTGAATCTATTAAGTCTCAGGAGTACGAAATTGCTGCTGGTAAGGCTCGCGAAGAAGGTAAGCCTGAAAATATGATCGAGCGTATTGCTATGGGTCGTATGCAGAAATTCTACAAAGAATCATGCTTGCTTAATCAAGAGTTTATCCAAGATAGCAGCAAGACTGTGGCACAATATTTACAGGAAGCCGATAAGGCTTGCACTGTGACTGCTTTTAAGCGTTTCACATTGCGCGCTGAATAAAATCTTGCTGATATTTAAAATTAAAGAGAGGTTGAACTTCAACCTCTCTTTTTGTATATAGTATTTGTTATGTGCTAAGTTTTTTGTGTCTTTGCAATGTAGTCGTAAAAATGGCTACACTTTGCTCAGTTTCTCGGCCGAATTCCGACCTCGAATGAGAAGAGCGAGTCTTTACCCAAATACACATGAGTTGTATCTTTAAGGCGCAAACTATTTCATAGTGTATTTGGAGGCTGTCGGAAGCCTGGCTGAGAATATGGAGGGTTTGTGCCTTTTTATGTTCGATTACAGCCATGCTTCTTGTGTTTAAGGCTCTTATAGCAATAATTCCAAATACAAATTATCATAAAAAAAGTTTTGCTAAGCATGGCAATGGGCGTATTGATGCTACCTGCATTCGCTCAAAAGCAAGTGACGTTGAAGTCTGGTACTATCATACCACTTCAAGCCGTAAACAGTGTCAAGGCCGCTGATGTATCTGAAGGTCAAAGCGTAGACTTTCGTGTTAGTCAAGACATTCTTGTAGAGGGTACTATCGTTATCCCTCGTGGCACATTAGCCAAAGGTAAAGTTGTAGAACGTAAGAAAAATTCTGTTGCTGGTACTAAGGGGCGTCTTGTTATTAGCTTAACAGGTTTAACACTAGATAATGGAGAGTCAGTTTACTTCTCAAATAGTGAAGTACGTATCTATGGTCGTAATCGTACACCAATAGCGGTAGTGGCTGCTATTTTTACATGGGGCTGGGGGATTCTTTGGCCAGGCTCTAAGGCTATGATGCCTGCGAACTACGAAGTACAAGCCACTGTAGCTTCTAATGTTACTTTAACGGTTGGAGCGTAAGGCTAAGTACACTTAGAAATGACTAAAGTTTTGCTGTATTTGAAGATGAAAAGGTACAGCAAAACTTTTTTCTTTATCATTTGGCTGTTTCTTATTTTCTTTGTATCTTTGCACTCGCAATGCCGAAATAGCTCAGTTGGTAGAGCAATTCATTCGTAATGAATAGGTCGCCGGTTCGAGTCCGGCTTTCGGCTCACCGAGGTTATTCCCAATGCTTGTAAAAGCATTGGGAATAGATTTTATCTCTATTCTTTTGCTATAGTATTAGTATAAAGCACTTGCGGTGTAGTGACTATAATGCTCTACACCGCAAGTTTTAATTATAGTTTTATTGTTTTATGGCTGTTGTCTATTCTTCCTCACCGCCATACATTTCGAGTCTTAATTCTTTGATACGTGGGTCGTGAATATATTCTTCGTAACTCATGAGTTTGTCGATACAGCCGTTAGGGGTTAGCTCAATGATACGATTAGCTACGGTATTGATAAACTCGTGGTCGTGGCTTGAAAAGAGGATATTACCTTTGTAGAGTTTTAAGTTGTTATTAAAGGCTTGAATACTTTCTAGGTCAAGGTGGTTAGTGGGCGTATCTAGAATAAGGCAGTTGGCATTGCGTAGTTGCATGCGTGCGATCATACAGCGCATTTTTTCGCCTCCTGATAGTACGTTTACTTTTTTCTGTATTTCTTCACCAGAGAAGAGCATACGTCCTAAGAACTCTTTGAAGTAGACATCGTTGCCATTACCAAACTGACTCAGCCAGTCAAGCATATTGAGGTCGTTGTCAAAGAATTTTGTATTATCTAGTGGTAGATAAGCTGTTGTAATTGTTACGCCAAAGTTAAATTCTCCCTTTTCTGCTGTTTGATTACCATTGAGAATCTCAAACAATGCTGTCATGGCACGAGGGTCTCGACTTAGGAATACTACTTTTTCTTCCTTTTCTATCATGAAGTTGACGTTGTCGAAGAGTAGCTTACCATCGTCTGAGCTGGCACGTAGGTCTTTGACTTCTAGGATTTGATTACCCGGTTCACGATCCATCTTAAAGATAATGCCAGGATATTTGCGTGTAGAGGGCTGTATGTCGTCTACATTGAGGCGTTCGAGCATCTTTTTACGACTGGTAGTTTGTTTACTTTTGGCTGCATTGGCCGAGAAGCGACGGATAAATTCTTCGAGTTCTTTCTTTTTTTCCTCGGCTTTTAGCTTTTCGTTTTGAGCTTGACGGCGTGCTAGTTGGCTTGACTCGTACCAAAAGCTGTAATTACCTGAAAAGAGTGTTATTTTGCCAAAGTCAATGTCTACCGTGTGTGTGCATACCTCATCAAGGAAATGGCGGTCGTGGCTTACTACAAGTACTGTGTGCTCAAAGTTTGCTAAGTATTCTTCAAGCCACTCTACGGTTTCGAGGTCAAGGTCGTTGGTGGGCTCATCAAGCAGTAGATTGTCTGGCTCGCCAAAGAGTGCTTGGGCTAGCATTACACGTACTTTTTCTTTTCCTGAGAGGTCACCTACAAGCATTTGATGCTTTTTTTCTTTGATACCTAGCCCGCTTAGTAGTGTTGCAGCATCATTTTCGGCTGTGTACCCGCCAAGTTCAGCAAATTTGTCTTCAAGCTCGGCTACGCGCATGCCATCTTCTTCGCTAAATTCGGCTTTGCTGTATAGAGCTTCGCGTTCGCGCATCACTTGCCACATGATGGTGTGCCCCATCAGTACGGTGTCGAGTACCTTTTCATTGTCGTACTTAAAGTGGTCTTGGCTTAACACAGAGAGTCGCTCACCTGGCCCCATCTCTATGGTGCCTTTGTTGGGCTCTAACTCGCCAGAAATGGCACGCAAAAAAGTAGATTTGCCTGCACCATTGGCTCCGATGATGCCATAGATATTACCACTGTTGAATTTAAGGTTTACGTCTTTATAAAGTACGCGTTTGCCAAACTGAATGGCTAGATTCGATACCGTGATCATTGATTTTGTTGTAAATGCTATGTTCGTTTATGTGTTTACAAAGTTACAAAAAAAAGCTGACATAGGCTAAGTCGACATAGATACCTCAATAACCTTTGGCAGTAGATGTAACGATGGCCGATCGCCTTGTAAGGAATAAGGAGGTGTGCCGTGTCGGGATACATTTGTATCACATCTAGATACAGATATTTCACGACATGGCACACATGTATTCTGACATGGCACAAGCCTTTATGTGCAAAAGTGATTGTGCTGTGCCTTGGCTTAATGGCCAAAAACATGTAATTTTGTAGTCGGACTAAATAATACGATGTTATGAGCGATGGTAACTTTAATCGAAACTTACTACCTTATCAAAATTATCAAAGTGGTTTGCGTGCTGGTAAAGCCATTGGCAAAACTAAGGCGATAGAGGCTCTGACACTATTGTTGGCCTCAGAAGGAAAACTGCTGAATGAGTCACAGCAGGCTGCATTGATAAGCCAATTTAAGCAACAATTAGACTTAATGCTAGGCTAATAGGTGCATGCTATGGTGTCTGTCTATTAGGTGTTGTTAATATGTATGATGGTCGTAAGACGTGTTAAACACGTCTTACGACCATCATAACTTGTGGTGTAGCTATGTGGTAAAGTACTTGTGCTATTTTCTTTGGTCTAATCTAGAGTATGTGCTGATGGTTCAAGTTCGCTGCTCTCAGGAGTGGTCAAAGACATTTCACCTGTCGGTGTAATGTTGATAGCTACGCTCTGAAAGGCTTCATCGTCAATGCCATCGGGATAGCCTATCGTGGCAATGAATTTTAGGTTATTTCCTTGATTACCAATACCTACAAGGTTGATAAGTAGACCATATTGGCGAAACTCCTCACTAAGGTAGGTGGTAAAGTCGCTTTTTTGAAATGTACGATCGAAAATCGTATTGCTGCCTGTACGTATGTGTAGACGAATAGTGTTGTCGTAATAGCTTCTGCCTTTGATGTCAATGGGGGGCTCTGTTTCGTTGCTTGTTCGGCTACTTGTCCATACATAGCTTTGCCCTGATAGCTTAATAGGTAGGACTTTGTTGTTGTGTGTGATGGGCATCATAGCTGTGGGCTGGCTACTCGCTTCTTGAGCTGCTGTGAGGGTCTCTGTTGTGGCAGGAGTGTCTATCTTATGCTCGGCACCGCAGGCATAGAGGGTGAAAAGAGTAATAACCCCAATGGCGTAAAATGTTGTTTTCATGTGGGATAAGAAATACATTGCTACATGCAAAGATAGAGAAAAATACTAGAAAATGGCGTATAGTAGCCCATTTCTTATGGTATTCATAGTGAATTGTGCGATAAAAGCTCTATCTTTGTAGTTGTGGCTGCCTCTAATATGCTTGTGGGCAGTCTAAAATGTATAGACATGATGAAAAGCAACTATTTACACACCATTATTGGGTGTTTACTTATCTTTACTACTGCTATGCTTAGCTCATGTATTGTAGATGAGCAAGTAGCCGTAAAGCGCACCGTTATTATTTATGTGTCGGCACAAAATACACTGACCACGTGGATGAAACGTGACTCTACCGAAATTTGGGAGGGAGCTAAGCGTATGGAAAATGGCCAAAAACTTGTAGTGTTTATGGATACTCGTGAGCGTCCTGCCATATATGTATTGACTAATAAAACTGGTAATACTGCGCCAGTAGCTTATCAGTTTTCTGGTAAGGTAGATAGCTCAGACCCACGTACATTATCGACTGTTATTGCATGGGCAAAAGCAAATGCTGCTAACGATGAATATGCACTTGTGTTGGGCTCTCATGGTGACGGCTGGCTACCTTCGCTTAATACGGATTATGAGGGAGTGACTAGCGGACAGTCGGGGATACATCGGTGGGCAGGGCACAAACGCCCAGCCTCGTGGGGCATTGATAGCGAACGCTCATATTCCGACTCTAAGGTAGGCAACAAATATGGTACACAGATGAATATTGCTGACCTTGCTGCGGCTATTGAGCAAACGGGAACGAAGTTAAAATATCTATTCTTTGATGCCTGTTTGATGCAAGGCCTTGAGGTTGCCTATGATATGCGTCGTGTAGCAGAGTATATGATAGGTTCACCTATGTATATTCCAGCCGCAGGAGCTTATTATACTAATATGGTCCCCAAAGGTTTATTTGCTGCACATCCTGTTGAGATAGCCAAGCAATACATTGCAGATGCAACAGATGCGAAAAACCCTTATGCAGATAATTATAGTACGGTAGGCATGGTAATCTCGGTTATTGACCTTAATTATATGGACGAACTAGCCACAGCAACATACGCTGCATTGGCTCATAGTTCATTGGCTGGTATAAGCCCAGATTTGACAGGTGTGCAGAGTTATCTTGCCTTTCGTGGATACCCCTTTTTTCATGATGCAGGTATGAGTATGTCGTGTCTCGTGTCACCAGATAGTTATAGGGCTTGGCGTAGTGTATTTGATCGTGTTGTCGTTTATAAGGCAGCGACCAAACGTTTTATAGCTAATGCATCGTCTAATCTTTATTACGCAGTACAAGATGGCTATACAGGAGTGTCTATGTTTGTTCCACAAGAATATTACAATACAAGTGCTTCTGCCTCATCTTGGGGTAACCATAATGTGAACTTTAAAGCTACGCATTGGTATGCTGTGTCTGGTTGGAAACAGGCAGGCTGGTAGAGGGGTATAGTGTTGATAAAGTAGCCCTGCTTACATCGCTATAATGATGCGATGTAAGCAGGGCTACATACTTCGTTAATGATTTTCTTCTAAGTCTTGGAGCTCTTGTCCGAGGTTTAGGTTGTAGTAAATCGTATAGAGTAGGGGATACCATAGTTCGCGCTGCTCTTTACGTCTCTGGCGATAAATTTCTAACGATGGACGAGCTGCTGCATAAAGTGCGTTTCGAGCTTTAAGATTTTTTTGACGTTCTGCAAGGCGTAAGGCATTATTGGGCAGAGATTCGGCTTGCATATAATAGCTATATCCAATATTGTAATAGGCGTCTACAAAAATACTATCGTTGGCACTATCGCTGGCTAACACCTGTTCGGAGAACGTTATACACTCTTTATAGCGTTGTAGTTTGAGTAAAGCTACTGACTTAACATAGAGATAGAGTGATTGTTTAGGGTAATGCATCGTGAGTGAGTCGGCCATTTGTAGTACCTGTGTGTAGTGGCCTTGCGCAAGATAAGCATCTGATAAGTGGCTAAAAAAGTAGGTGTCTTGGGGGTAAAGTGTAAGTGCTTCTTGTAGTGTGTTGATGTATTGTGTTGTATCGGCAGCATGGTATAGTACATTTGCAAGCAAGCGATAGGTCATAATACGATGTGTAGTATCTGCAAGTGCTAGTTGACCATAATATAGCGTTTGTGATAGACTATCAAGTACGGCGTAGGTATGTGCAGCAATATAGGCAGTGCTAGATAAAGGCTGGGTGTACTTAAACTTACCATAGGCTTGGAATAGCGGAGACTCGTTGAGTGTGAAGTAGCGTGCAAAAAAGCGTGCTGCTTGATGATGATCCTGCTTATTGTAGTGAAAGATAGCAGCAGAACTGAGGTTGGTTGCAATACGTGATAGCTTACTATGGTTAGTGGGGCTATGTTGTATCTTGGCTCGTCCACGATCGTCGGGCTGCGTTTCGAGAGCATAGCACCGAGCAGCATAAGTACTCATACCATAGATTGCATTAAAGTACCGCACGGTATCGTAGCTGCGTTTAAGGTAATTTAGCTCATTCTCACGTTCAAACTGTTTGGTATAGAGGTCAAAGCCATATTGTGCTAGCTGTACTTTATCTTGTATCTTGACAATGGTGCTATCACTTTCAAGTTCAGACACGAGACGAATAGCTGCATCAAGGTTTTGTCCCGTCTTGATAGCAGCTTTGAGAGAGCGAAACTTTTTGTTGGCTTTTGCAACTGGTGTGCAATAGATTGCAGTAATCAGCACTAGACTGACGAAAGCAAAAAGGCGTGTGTATGTAGCCATAAGAGTATGTAAAAACATAGCGTGCCTACCCTAAGCTAGGAAAGCCAAGGCAGAGGCACGCTGATGAAAAGATAGGAGAAATATCTTATTTTTTCTCTATGAGGTTAAGGCAGAGTTCATCAAGCTGAGCTGGTGCCAACTGCGAGGGCGCATCAAGCATCACGTCACGGCCAGAGTTATTTTTGGGGAAAGCTATCACATCGCGTATGCTATCCAAGCCTGCAAAAAGTGATACGAAGCGATCTAAACCATAGGCTAAGCCACCATGAGGTGGCGCACCATACTTGAAAGCATTCATGAGGAAGCCAAATTGTGCCTGAGCTTCTTCGGGTGTAAACGATAGCAAATTAAATATCTTTTGTTGTAGCTCGCTATCGAAGATACGGATAGAACCACCGCCTACTTCGACACCATTGCATACCATGTCGTAAGCGTTAGCACGTACTTGTTCGGGAGCCGTGTCTAGCAAATGGTAATCCTCTTGTTTAGGAGCAGTAAATGGGTGGTGCATGGCATAGAGGCGTTGTGTTTCTTCATCCCACTCAAACATAGGAAAGTCCACTACCCACAAAAGAGCAAACGTGTTCTTATCACGCAGGCCTAAACGCTCGCCCATCTCTAAGCGTAGCTCACAGAGTTGCTTGCGCGTTTTCATGGCATTATCGCCACTTAGGATGAGAATGAGGTCACCGGGTTTAGCATTCATTGTCTTGACAAGCTCAGCTAGAATAGCCTCATCGTAGAATTTTGTTAAGGCTGACTTCACGCTACCATCTTCATTTATGCTGGCATATACCATACCCTTAGCACCAATTTGTGGGCTTTTAACGAAGTCGGTTAACTGGTCTATTTGTTTACGTGTGTAGCAGCTACCACAACCAGTAGCACAGATTCCCCCAATGTAGTTGGCATCGTTGAATACGGCAAACTCTCCCGTCCCACGTAGGAGGTTAGCTAACTCTACAAACTCCATACCAAAGCGCATGTCTGGCTTGTCTGAACCGAAGCGACGCATGGCTTCTGCCCATGGCATACGCAAGAAAGGTTTTGTGAGCTCTACGCCTCGTAGTGTCTTAAATAGGTGTTTAGTAAGCCCTTCAAAGGTGTTGATAACATCGTCTTGATCAACAAAACTCATCTCACAATCTATCTGTGTAAACTCTGGCTGACGGTCGGCACGCAAGTCTTCGTCACGGAAGCATTTTACGATTTGGAAATAGCGGTCTATCCCTCCTACCATGAGTAATTGCTTCAAAATCTGTGGGCTTTGAGGTAGTGCATAAAACTGTCCAGGGTTCATACGTGAAGGAACTACAAAGTCGCGAGCTCCTTCGGGAGTAGAACCTACGAGCACAGGAGTTTCTACCTCTAAAAAGCCTTGTTGGTCAAGATAGCTACGTGTTTCGAGGCAAAATTTATGGCGTAATTCGAGGTTACTGCGCACGGGATTACGACGAATATCAAGGTAGCGATATTTCATACGCAGCTCATCTCCGCCATCAGTATTATCTTCTATTGTGAATGGAGGTGTCTCGGCTGTATTGAGTACTACGAGTTGCGTCACAATAATTTCTATATCTCCCGTAGGAAGTTTGTCATTTTTACTATAACGTTCATTGACAACTCCCTTGACTTGGATCACATATTCACGGCCAATTTCATTGGCTCGTGCGCAGAGTGAAGCGTCGGTCTCTTCGTTGAACACCAATTGTGTGATGCCATAGCGGTCACGTAGGTCGATAAAGGTCATACCGCCCATTTTACGTACACGCTGCACCCAACCTGCTAAGGTTACGTTTTCATTGACGTGTTGGAGGCGAAGTTCGCCACAAGTTTTATCTCTGTACATATCTTGATATATAGCTTGTTCTAAAAAAGTCTATTGAAGAGGGCCTTTGAGCGTCCAGTCTTTAGGCTGCCATTCTACAAAAGCTAACTCATGGGTCAGTGGCTCATAGCTTAGTACATCTCCATTGTTAGCAAGTGTCAAAACTTGACGTGTGAGTATACTACCATTAGGTAAGTGCAGACGTAGCACTGCAATGCGCTTAGGGTGTTGTGACATATTACATTGGTCATGTATTATCTAGCCTAAATGCTATCGGTAGCTATTTGTGTGCTGCTATCTTTGGTGAGGCTATCGGCGGCAGAGTCAGGCAAAGCTATACCGCTATTAGGTAAAGCCTGGTGCTTGTAGCGTACGAGTGCCAAGTTACTAATTAGACATAATTTGTTGCTATTGTCTATGGCTTCATCAAGGTAAACGTGCCCATACACTTCTTTGGTAGGACGGTTACCTACAATGAGTGTTAAGAGTTGCTGTCCATTGCCATATATACGATTGACACTAGTAGCAATCGAGTCATTGTCGTAGCGAATGGCTAAAAGTACGATGGCAGACTTGTTGCCACTTGAATATATAAAGTCGCTATTAAAGCGCCACTCGATTTTATCTTGACTGTGGAGTGTTGTATCTGTGGAGAGGGTAAAGTGTAGCGTGTTGTTATAGCTTGATGGGGATAACCAATAAACTGAACGGCCAGTCCAAATGTTGGCAGTATCTCCAAATGTTGCAAACGTAGCTATCTCAGAGGAATGATTAAAAGAAGTACCGAGTCTTTGGTCTAAGCGCTCGTTGATGGTGTTGTATATCTCATAAAACTCCTCGTTATTACGACTATACCATAGTAATGATGTGTCAAAAGTAGCTTGGCTGATACCATGCTTCGCGAGCACCATATTGGCGTAGTCCTCTTGGCTTAGCGTATCGCTTGCCTGTTGATGTTTGGCTATGGCCTGTGCGAGATGGTAGTCATAAAGCACTTCTGCCATTTTGTTACGTGTAAGTATAGCCTCATCAGGTTGCTGGCTACATGTCCCAATACCTAAAAGCGAGCCAATAGTTAGGCTTATATAAATAGGTTTTTTGCTTATAACCATATCAATATATAGGACTATACAGCATCTACTTCTCCGCTGGGGGCTTTCTTTTCTAAATCTTCACTCAGCTGTTTGCGACAAAAGAGGGCGATAAAGATGGCGCCACAGCTGATAGCAGCATCAGCTAAGTTGAAAATAGGGCTAAAAAACACAAAGCGTTCCCCTCCTTTTATAGGTACCCATCCAGGGAGTGTCGTATCTATGATGGGGAAGTAGAACATGTCTACGACATGTCCTGACAAAAAGCCAGCATAACCTTCACCTATTGGTACAACCTCTGCTAGGGCATACGGAGTAGACGCAGTGAAGATGAGGCCATAAAAGCAATTGTCTATTACATTACCCAAAGCCCCTGCAAGCACTAAAGCGATACATACTATATAGAGCAAAGGGCGCATCGTACGCACTAAGCGAACGAGGTAGATGGTCAATAAACTGATAGCAATCAAACGAAAAAGTGTCAAGTATTCCGTACTTATAAAGTCGAAGCTAAATGCCATTCCGTCATTTTCCGTAAATAGTAAATAGGCCCAATCGCTAGCAAGACAGATGCGCTCATACATTAGCATTGAGGTCTTTACCCATATTTTGAGCATTTGGTCGGCAATAATAGTCAGCAAAATAGTGCTTGCTGCTATTATTGCCGTATGCTTACGACTTATTTTCATTCGTTTATGCTATTGGTTTAATTTAATGTTGGCGTGTATGCCCAATTTTGGCTTCTAGAGTTTGTGTGGTGTGTGGCACAGCACGCAGACGTTCTTTGGGTATTAAGTTTCCCGTGATGCGGCAGATACCATAGGTTTTGTTCTCAATGCGTAACAATGCACCTTGCAAACCTTGTATAAACTTTTGTTGGCGTGCTGCCATAGTCATGGCTTCATCTTTCGACATACCACCGAGTTCTTCCATATTTTTGAACGTTGGTGAGGTGTCATTGACATCATTGCCTGCCTGATTGCGTACTACCGCCATCAACTCATCGTATTCGGCTGTGGCACGTGCTAGCTTTTCCTCAATGATAGCGCGGAACTCTTGGAGTTCTTCATCGCTATAACGCAACTTTTCGGTCATAGTGTTATTGTGGTTTATGGTGTTGTTGCTTTATGTGGTAGTGCTTATACTACTGTAATATTTACTTGTATACTAAATGTATCGAAGTCAAATGTAACACTCTCCTTAACTTCACCAGTCTCAATGCCATCTGCAAGTACTTGGGTACAGATATAGGGCGCAAATTGTGCTAACATTTCATTGAGTAGAGGGTGAGTGCTTACAACAATACGTATGCGGTCGGTAATTTCAAAGCCACTTTCTTTGCGGTAAGTTTGTACGCGCTTGATAAATTCGCGTGCTAAGCCCTCACGGCGCAAATCATCTGTAATTTCTAAATCGAGTGCAACGGTTACTTTACCATCACTTACAACTTTCCAGCCTGGAATGCCTTCGGTAATGATTTCCACATCTGCCAATTCTATTGTGTAGCTCTCGTTTTCATGCGTAAGTATCACACTTTGAGCTTGTTCAAGCGTAGCTATCTCGGCTTGGGTCATTTGCTCTACGGCATGCGATACAGCTTTCATTTGCTTGCCAAACTTCTTACCCATGATACGGAAGTTGCACTTCACTTTCTTCTCAAGCGAACTTCCTTCGATAAAGTTCAAGCTTTTAACGTTTACTTCTTCGAGAATGAGGTCGCGCACCAATGTAATCGCTTCGCGTTGTTTCGCATCTACTACTGGGATAGAGAGTGTTTGTAGTGGTTGGCGTACGATGATATGTTCTTGCTTTCGGATAGAGAGCACCATAGAGGTAATACTCTGCGCCAATGCCATACGGTATTCGAGCTCGGCATCAATATATGCTTCGTTGGCTTTGGGGAACGAGGCGAGGTGTACGCTCTGTGTTGTATCACGACTAGTAGCTGCTATCAAGTCTGTGTAAAGACGGTCAGCATAGAAAGGAGCAATTGGGGCGATAAGTTTGGCTACCGTTTCAAGACAAGTATAAAGCACCTGATAGGCACTGATTTTGTCGGTGTCTAGACCGCTTCCCCAAAAACGTTTACGGCTAAGGCGCACAAACCAATTAGAAAGGTTGTTAATGACGAAGTCTTCGATAAGACGACCTGCTTTCGTAGGCTCGTAGTCAGCGTAGCATTCGTCTACCTTTTTCACCAAAGTGTTGAGCAGCGATAGTACCCAGCGGTCAATCACGGGACGGTCGGCAAGGGCTATGTCTTCTTCTGCATAGGTGAAACCATCTACGTTGGCATACATGGTGAGGAAACTATACGTTTGAAATAGTTTGCCAAAAAAGCCACGTGACACCTCTTTAATGCCCTCTTCGTCAAACTTTAAGTTATCCCAAGGTGAGGCGTTTGTTAGCATATACCAACGCAATGGATCCGAGCCGTATTTGTCGATCGTGACAAATGGGTCTACGGCATTGCCTAGGCGCTTACTCATCTTGTTGCCATTCTTGTCTAGTACGAGGCCATTGCTTACGACGGCTTTGAATGCCACGTTGTCAAATACCATCGTACCCAATGCGTGGAGGGTAAAGAACCAACCACGCGTTTGGTCGACTCCCTCGGCAATGAAGTCGGCGGGGAACACTCCTCCCTTATCAAATAACTCTTTATTCTCGAAGGGATAGTGTAGCTGGGCGTAAGGCATAGCACCAGAGTCAAACCACACATCAATCAAGTCGCTTTCGCGATGCATAGGCTTACCCGTAGCACTTACGAGTATAATCTCGTCCACGTAAGGGCGATGCAGGTCTATTTTGTCATAGTTAGCTTTGCTATAATCTCCTGGCACAAACCCTTTATCGCGAAGTGGGTTGCTAAGCATATAGCCTGCTGCTACACTTCTGTCGATAGCATTGTATAGCTCTTCGAGACTTGATATACATAGCTCTTCGCCATCTTCGTTACGCCATATCGGGAGTGGAGTACCCCAATAGCGGCTGCGACTTAGGTTCCAATCATTAAGGTTTTCAAGCCATTTGCCAAAGCGGCCAGTACCTGTACTCTCAGGTTTCCAATAAATGCCTTGGTTGAGTTCTTGCATTCGCTCTTTGCATGCCGTAGAACGGATAAACCAGCTATCAAGTGGGTAGTAGAGTAGAGGCTTGTCTGTACGCCAGCAGTGTGGATAGTTGTGTACATATTTCTCAATGCGGAAGGCCAAGCCTGCAGCTTTGAGTGCAATGCAGATGCTCACGTCTAGCGTTTCGTCTTTTTCGGTTAATGTTTGGTCGTAGTCGTTTTTGACGTAGCGACCAGCATATGGAGCATAGGCTTCTCGGTTTACTTGATTGGCTACAAAAGTTTCATCAAGCTCTTCGATAGGATAGTAGCGACCTTGTAGGTCTACCATCGGGCGTAGTTCACCTTTCTTAGTGACGAGTTGCAGCGGAGGTACGCCAGCTTGTTTGGCTACGAAAGCATCGTCTGCACCAAAGGTGGGCGCAATATGTACGATACCTGTACCATCTTCTGTCGTGACATAGTCTCCTAAAATAACGCGAAATGCGCCCTCCCCAGGATTAACAAAAGGTAGTAGCTGCTCATAGGCTATATCTTTCAAGTCTGTACCTTTGTAACGCGCTACGATACGGTAAGGAATAATCTTGTCACCAGATTTATACGATTCAAAATCAATGTCTTTTCCAGCTTCATTAAAGTAAGCACTGATGCGTGCTTCGGCAATGACCACTGTAATCGGAGCACCTGTATAGGCATTGAACGTTTGTACGGCTACGTAGTCAATGTTAGGGCCAACACAGAGTGCTGTGTTAGAGGGCAATGTCCAAGGTGTTGTTGTCCAAGCTAGAAGATATGCTTCGCCCCATGCTGTGAGTTCAGTAGGTGGATTGACTAGTTTGAATTGTGCCGTGATAGTGGTGTCCTTGACATCACGATACGTACCTGGCTGGTTGAGTTCGTGTGAACTCAGGCCAGTGCCAGCAGCGGGAGAGTAGGGTTGTATCGTGTAGCCCTTATAGAGTAGTCCTTTTTTGTAGAGCTGGCCAAGTAGCCACCACAGTGTTTCGATATAGCTATTTTCGTAGGTGATATAAGGGTTGTCCATATCTACCCAATAGCCCATTTTATGACTTAGGTCACGCCATTCTTCTGTGTATTTCATGACGTTAGTCCGGCAGCGGTTATTATAATCTTCTACACTGACGGTGCGACCGATATCTTCTTTAGTGATACCCATTTCTTTCTCTACGCCAAGCTCTACGGGCAGACCATGAGTATCCCAACCGGCTTTACGATCTACACGAAAGCCCTTCATGGTTTTATAGCGGCAAAATACGTCTTTGATAGAGCGTGCCATCACATGGTGTATGCCTGGGTGTCCATTGGCCGAAGGTGGCCCTTCGTAGAACACAAAAGCGGGGCAGTCTGCACGTTCGCTTAGGCTACGTTCAAACATGTTGCTCTTATCCCACTCGGCTAGTACCTCTTTATTGATGGCTGCGAGGTCAAATTGGCTACGTTCTATAAACTTTTTTGCCATATTCTATAATCGTTTCTTACTTGATATCACCTTGTAATCTAGCGTGATTATAGGTGTTATATATATTTGTTTTTATATGTATAAGTGATGTCGGGATAGTAGGACGTTATAGCTGCTTTTATGCTTAGCTCTTTGACATATTGAGCGAGTTTGCTTGGTGTGTCAAAGCTGGGCACGAATGATGCTTGCATATCTTACCCCATAGTTAAGTGCAAACTTACACAAAAAAAATGAGATAAGAGCTACCCAAAGCCTATAAAACTACGATAAAGTGCGCTGTTTGAGTTAGAATTTAAGGAAGTATTTGCACTGAGTTGGCTCTGTTTGCTAAGCGTGGTATGTGAGGAAATTTTCACAAGTCTTTGTGCCATGTCGTGGTACGATTGTTTCCAGTCGTGAGACACATGTGCCATGGCGTGGCACATGTGTGCCGTAACTAGATACACCCCCTTGCTGCGTTATGGCTAAATGCGAGTGTACTTTGGGCATGATTACTTAGTAAACCATGGTCTGCCTTATTTGTCCGACAGAACACTTTGGTAAGACAAATTGTCAGTTGCTGTGTTGTTTTAAGTGTCAATTTGTCAGTGTGTTATAGGGGTTTGTTGTCTTGGAATATGGCTTGATACATAGAGGGTGTATGGCCATAAGTACTAACACCATTAAAAAGCAATGATATGAATTTAGATAATTATACGATTAAAGCCCAAGAGGCACTTAACGTTGCTGTAAAGCTGACACAAAGCCTCAATAACCAGCAGATTGATCCGCTACACTTACTTTCCGGAGTGTTGCAAGTTGGTGAACAAGTCACTCGCTTCGTATTTAGTAAGCTGGGTGTGAACGAGAATAATCTTACACGTGTGCTAAATGCTGCGCTCGAAGCCCTGCCAAAGATGCATGGTGGTCAGCCTTATCTGACCAATACTGCCCAGCAGGTACTTACTAAGGCTGAAGATGTGGCTAAGACGGGAGGTGATACTTACGTAGGCCTAGAACCCTTGTTGATAGCTTTGCTGCAAGTAAATAGTACTGCGAGTACACTGCTCAAAGATGCAGGCGTAGTGCAAGCAGAACTTGAAGCTGCTATTATGGAGCTGCGTGGTGGCCAAAAGGCAACATCGGCATCTAGTGAAGATACCTATCAGGCGTTGAGTAAGTATGCCCGTAATCTAGTAGACGAAGCACGTGCTGGAAAACTGGATCCTGTTATTGGTCGAGATGATGAAATTCGTCGTGTATTGCAAATACTGAGTCGTCGTACCAAAAACAATCCTATCCTTATTGGAGAGCCAGGAACGGGTAAAACTGCCATCGTAGAGGGGCTTGCAGAGCGTATTTTGCGAGGCGATGTACCCGACAACCTGCGCCACAAGCAGCTATATAGCCTAGATATGGGGGCATTGGTTGCAGGAGCAAAGTATAAGGGAGAGTTTGAAGAGCGCCTTAAAAGCGTGGTTAATGAAGTAATACGTGCAGAGGGCAATATCATTCTCTTTATTGACGAGATACATACGCTCGTGGGTGCTGGCAAGGGAGAAGGAGCTATGGATGCTGCCAATATTCTCAAACCTGCACTAGCACGTGGTGAGCTGCGTAGTATAGGAGCTACGACCTTAGATGAATATCAAAAGTATTTTGAAAAGGATAAGGCCTTAGAGCGTCGTTTTCAGATTGTTGCCGTAGACGAGCCTACGGTAGAAGATAGTCTGAGCATTTTGCGTGGCTTAAAAGAGCGTTATGAAAACCATCATCATGTACGCATTCAAGACGATGCTCTTATTGCTGCTGTACAACTCTCACATCGCTATATTACCGAACGCTTCTTGCCTGACAAGGCCATTGACCTCATGGACGAGGCTGCTGCCAAGCTACGTATGGAGCGCGACTCACAGCCAGAGGAGCTAGACGAAGCCACACGCCGCTTGAAACAGTTGGAAATAGAACGTGAAGCCATTAAACGTGAGCAGAATGAGGTAAAGTTAGCCGAACTCAATAAAGAAATTGCTACCATCGAAGAGCAAGTGACCTATCTTAAGGCGCAATGGGAAGGCGAGCGTGAGTTGGTGAACCAAATCCAGCAAGATAAGGAGGAAATCGAACGCTTGAAATATGAAGCGGAAACAGCTGAGCGCGAAGGAAACTATGCGCGTGTGGCCGAAATACGCTACGGGCGTTTACAAGCATTACAAGCCAATATAGAAGAGGTGCAAGCGAAGCTACATGCACAGCAAGGAGGTAGTGCTATGATTAAGGAAGAAGTCACGAGTGATGATATAGCCGATGTCGTAAGTCGCTGGACGGGTATCCCCGTCACACGTATGCTGCAAGCAGAGAGAGAAAAACTCTTGTGCCTCGAAAGCGAATTGCACCATCGTGTCGTAGGGCAAGATGAAGCAGTACAAGCTGTGAGTGATGCAGTACGCCGTAGCCGTGCAGGCTTGCAAGATCCTAAGCGCCCGATAGGCTCGTTTATTTTCCTTGGTACGACAGGAGTTGGTAAGACTGAGCTTGCTAAGGCATTAGCAGACTATCTCTTCAATGACGAAACGATGATGACACGCATTGATATGAGTGAGTATCAAGAGAAGCATAGTGTAAGTCGTTTGGTTGGTGCACCTCCTGGATATGTAGGCTATGATGAAGGTGGCCAATTAACAGAGGCTGTACGTCGTAAGCCTTATAGTGTGGTGCTCTTTGATGAGATAGAAAAAGCACACCCTGATGTGTTCAATATTCTTCTACAAGTGTTGGACGATGGTCGTTTGACAGACAATAAAGGACGGGTTGTGAATTTCAAAAACACTATCGTTATTATGACGAGCAACATGGGAAGCCACTATATTCAGCAGCAATTTGATGAGATGCGTGGAAAGCCTATTGCTGAGCGTGAAGCAATGACCGAAGAAACAAAGCGTGAAGTACTACAAATGCTCAAACAGACGATACGTCCAGAGTTTCTCAATCGTATTGATGATATTATTATGTTTGCGCCCTTGGGTGAAGCAGAAATAGCAGAGATCGTTCGCTTACAAGTGGCTAACGTGGTGTGTCGCTTAGAAGAACAAGGTGTAAAGCTGCAAGTGGGAGAAGATGCCGTGGCTTTACTCAGTCGAGAAGGCTTTGACCCTGAATTTGGAGCACGGCCAGTGAAGCGTGCATTACAGCGACTTTTACTTAATGCACTAAGTAAGACACTTTTGTCTGATGCTGTGGATCGTACAAAACCCATTATGGTGCATGTCGCAGATGACGCACTCGTATTTAGTAATTAAATAGACAATCCCCCTCTAAGTAATAAAAGACTAGGAGGGGGATTGTTATATATAATCATCTTTATTCGCTAGGTCAAGGTAAAGTATCTTGTGGATAGCCCCAAAGTATTTCGTCGGGGCATTGGCGCCCTAGCATAGGCTGTGTAGACACAATATCATGCCGTTGTAGCGTAGAAGTGTGGAGTAATGAAGTAGAAGCGATGGTAAAACGTTTGCAGGTCGGAGGGTGGTAAAGCTTTGTCATGAGTAGACGTTATTTGACTACAATATTGCGATTAACGATGTAAAGCCCTTGGGGTAATACATGCCATTGTGACGTAGTACCAACGACTTGGCCTGTCAGTGAATAAACGATATAAGGCGAAGGAGCTTCCTTTATGCTTTTTATGTGCGTAATGTCGTTGTCTAAATGTATGTAGGCTGCTTGGTCACTATGTGGTAGTGCTAAAACGCAGCGATATGGTGGAATTATGGCCTGCCCATCGTCTTGGCGACGATAGAAGCCAAGGCCATGTATGTCGTAAGAAAGGCCGTAATACACTTTCGTGACATCAGTAGTTAAGAAGGGAGTTGTGCTACTATTTCCTAAGAGTAGATTGTGTTTTGTTGACTCTATACTCTTGGTAGGCTTTAAGCTGCTACCTTTGTTAATAGCATTAGCATATGTACCTAATGCTCCACGAAGTAATAGTGCTTGGCCAGCTGGTACGATATCATCTGTCGTGTATATCCAATCAAAGCCGATATCACGTCCTTTGACCTCCAAGGCAATGGCACCTTGTATTCCTGGGGGAATACTATAAGGATAGCGTGTTGTAAAGGTCGTATAGCCTAGCTCGGATAGCGTAAAGTGCTCGTGCCCATTTCCTAAGAACACCAAAGACTCAAATCCTTCTGGTGTAAGGGTAGGGCATTGTTGCTGAGTGTCGTAGGTAAAATAGCCATAGAGTAATGCTGAATCATTAAGGAAACGTTCCGCTGAAAACTCATGGGCGAGCCCATAGCCATCAAGACTGAACGTGGCGTAAGGTTTGCTCTCGGAAGTTTGATAGCCAAGTATAATGTTATCGACGTGATGTAGGCCTTTTATAACTTTACCATAGGCGTTTAGACTACCAATGAGCCTACCAGCTACCCATAGAGGTACATTACTGATAGGGGTAACTTTGGCTTGTGTTATAAAGTCAATATCTTCTAGACTATAAGGTTTCTCGCGGCTGCCATTGCCAACAAAAGGGAAAGGCTCGGGCTTAAAGACTTGCACATCGCTATATAGGCCATCTAATGTAAATGTTGTTGCTTGAAGTGTAGTGGCTGTTGTCAAACGTATCGGTGATGTGTAGAGAGGGCTCTCTGCTGTCGGAGGGCTACCATCGGTGGTATAGCGTATTACACCTTCGCTGGAACTAAGGTGTAGTAATAATGTATCAATGAAGTAATGTTTTTTATTGTAGTTGTATGTAATGGCTTGATATTTAGGAGGCTCTGGTCTTCGCCAGATTACTTGTATCGCGTTGATATGAAGTATTGCGTTTTTGGTAATGGTTATAGACGGAATGATTTTTTCGTTAGGAGCTCGCCATACATCGTATGACGATGATTCATCTTCATATTCTTTTGAGGTAAAGGTTCCAAGAATGTTAAAGCTACTGGCTTCGGCGAGATTGTAAGTACTAGTAGTTTTGGGGTGTTGTATTTTTATCTGCTCAATGGTAGCTCCTCGAGGGACGGTGATATTGATGATGGATATACCACCCTTGCCAGCAGCCCAATATCTATTCTTCTTCTCAATATTAGCAATCTTAATCTCAACGCTTGATTTGTTATGTACATAGTTTCTTTGTGGGCCAATGGAAAACTCTTTTGAATCAAATGTGGTTGTGACAGTGGTTTGTGCCGTGAGTGGTAGGATATAGCAACTTATCACAAAAATGATAGCAAGGCTATGGCGAAATAATGAATGTATATACATAATCGAAAAGTAGGCAATAAGTACTAAATAGATAAGAAGAGAATAGTTAGTATATATGATGCAAATATATGTAATTATTTTAATATAAGCAAGAATAAGTCTAAGAGAACGAGTTTTACTATCGTGCTTACATCTAGATATAAACACGATAGGGATTTCATGAAGATATAAAGATGCGAGGCAGTGTCGTCAATGTAAGAAGATACTGCCTCGCATAATATTGTGTGCATTACGCACTCATAGCTTCATTTGAAGCTTGTGAATGGTCTGATGGTTCGTCCGTTGGAGTATCGGCAAAGCCTGGGATGTGGCATCGCATTAGCGTACTGACAGCTCCGTCGTAAATCTCGTTTACCATTTCGTCAAAGAGCTTGACACTTTCGAGCTTGAAGATAAGTAGTGGATCTTTCTGTTCGTAAGTAGCATTGTTTACCGAATGTTTAAGCTCGTCAAGCGCACGGAGATTTTCTTTCCAAGCCTCGTCAATATGGCGAAGTAATACAGCTTTTTCAAACTCTAAGATAATGCTTTGTCCTTGTGATTGGTGAGCTTCTTCAAGGTTAGCTTGAATGTTATAAATTAGGCGCCCATCACTAACAGGTATCAGAATATTCTCGAAAGTGTCACGCTGTGTCTCATAGACTTGTGCAATGACGGGAGCGGCAACCGTGGCTAGGCGTGTTGTACGCTGCTTGAATGCTTTAATGACAGCATCAAAGCATTGTTCTTCGAGATCTGCACGATTAAGCTTTTCGAAGTCTTCTTCGCTGAAAGGTACTTCGATTGAGAAAACTTCAAAGAAACGTAGGCGTAAGTCCGCATAGACAGGGGTTTTACCTACGATAGACACACAACGATCCCATAGCATGTTTGTTATATCTACTCCAAGGCGCTCTCCCATTAAAGCGTGGCGACGCTTTTCGTAGATTACAGTTCGCTGTTTATTCATGACGTCATCAAACTCTAACAAACGCTTACGTGTACCAAAGTGATTTTCCTCAACTTTGCGCTGAGCACGTTCGATACTATTGCTAATCATAGAGTGCTCGATGACATCGTCTTCTCCGAAGCCAAGCCGATCCATAATATTAGCGATGCGATCACTTGCAAATAGACGCATTAACTCGTCTTCAAGTGATACAAAAAATACAGAAGAGCCTGGGTCTCCTTGACGCCCTGAACGGCCACGAAGCTGACGGTCTACACGGCGGTTCTCATGGCGTGCTGTACCTAAGATAGCTAATCCACCGGCAGCTTTTACCTCATCGCTTAGTTTAATGTCCGTACCACGACCTGCCATATTTGTAGCAATCGTTACAGCACCTTTCAAGCCTGCTTGGGCAACAATCTCGGCTTCTTGTTGGTGAAGCTTTGCGTTGAGTACATTGTGTTGTATTTTTCGCATACTTAGCATCTTGCTTAGCTTTTCACTTGCGTCAACGCTAGTTGTACCAATAAGTACAGGGCGCCCTTGTGCTATGAGCTGCTCTACCTCATCAATTACGGCACGATATTTAGCCGTTACTGTCTTGTAGATACGATCGTTCATGTCCTTACGAGCGATGGGACGATTAGTGGGAATTTCTACAACATCTAGTTTATAAATGTCCCAAAACTCACCAGCTTCGGTCGTAGCTGTACCAGTCATACCAGCGAGTTTGTGGTACATTCGGAAGTAGTTTTGAAGGGTTATGGTAGCAAAGGTTTGTGTTGCGGCTTGAATTTCTACACGTTCTTTGGCTTCTATGGCTTGATGTAAGCCATCACTCCAACGACGGCCGTCCATAATACGGCCAGTACCTTCGTCAACAATCATTACTTTACCATCAATCACGACGTATTCTTCCTCACGATTGAACATCGTGTAGGCTTTGAGCAATTGTTGTAGTGTGTGTACACGCTCTGACTTGATTGCATAATCTACCATGAGCTCATCTTTACGCATTGCACGCTGTTCATCTGTCAGCGTTGTGTCTATTTCAAGCTCAGAAAGTAGCTGCGTGATGTTTGGCAAGACGAAGAGGTCGCTATCACTCGTTTGTTTAGCAAGCCATTCGGTACCTTTGTCAGTGAGGTCTACTGAGTGCATCTTTTCATCTACTACAAAGAACAATGGCTCTACCGCTTCTGGCATGCGCTTATTGTTATTCTCCATATAGATTTCCTCTGTTTTGAGCATACCTGCTTTGATACCCTGCTCCGAGAGGAATTTTATCAGAGGGCGATGCTTAGGCAATGCTTTATGACTACGGAAAAGTTGCAAGAACCCTTGCTCGCGTTTGTCTTTGTCTTCTGAAACAACGAGCTTTTTGGCTTCGTTTAGGAAGTCAGCAGCGAGTTTGCGTTGCTCGTTAACCAAGCGTTCTACGAGTGGTTGATATTGTTCAAAGAGCTGATCGTCTCCTTTGGCTACTGGCCCTGATATGATGAGTGGTGTACGAGCATCGTCAATAAGTACTGAGTCTACTTCATCGACAATAGCATAGTTATGCTTACGTTGTACTAGTTCACTTGGCTTCATCGCCATGTTATCGCGTAAGTAGTCGAAGCCAAACTCATTATTTGTGCCAAATGTGATGTCTGCACGATAGGCACGTCGTCGTGCCTCTGAATTTGGTTGATGTTTATCAATACAATCCACACTTAATCCGTGGAACATGTAGAGAGGCCCCATCCACTCTGAGTCACGTTTGGCAAGATAGTCATTTACGGTGACTACATGTACGCCATTACCAGTCAGTGCATTTAGGAAAACAGGCAGGGTAGCCACAAGCGTTTTACCCTCACCCGTAGCCATCTCGGCAATTTTACCTTGTGTTAGTACTACACCACCGAAGAGCTGTACATCGTAGTGTATCATGCTCCAAGTCATTTTGTTGCCACCAGCTACCCAAGAATTGCTATAAATCGCATTGTCGCCCTCAATGCGTACGAAATCGTATTGAGCAGCAAGTTCTCGGTCAAAGTCATTAGCCGTTACGATTACTTCTGTGTTCTCAGTAAAGCGTTTTGCTGTTTCTTTGACAATTGCGTAAGCTTGAGGCATCACCTCGGTCAACCCCTCCTCGTAGCGTTCCAAAATATCTTTTTCGAGTTTGTCAATCTCGGCAAAAAGTGGTTCGCGTTCTTCAATCGCTGTTTCAAGGACTTGTGCACGAAGTTCTTCTACTTTGGCACATTGTTCTGCGCCTTTTTCTTTGATAATTGTTTTGAGTGTTTCGGTACGTGCTCGCAGTTCATCGTTGTTTAGCGCTGCAATTTCAGGGTACGCTTCTTTAATTTTATCCACCCATGGTTGGATAAGTTTCATATCGCGCGTTGATTTATTGCCGAATAATTTTGTAAGAATATCTATAATACCCATTATTGTTCTTTGTTAGTGTATGATTTTAATGATGATTTTCTAAAACCCTTTTAATAGCGTGGCTGAGCAGGCGTTTGGTGCTCGAATGCGCAGGGCTTTTGATAGTGTAGGTGCTACGGCATCTACCTGTACTACTTCGCCGATACGCTCATGAGCTATATTAAAGCCATAAAATACGAGTGGGAATGGGATTTTTGTATAACTCGCAGTATAGTTTTCGCCATGCGAGTCATTGATAAGTTTCCAGCCCGTACGTAGTTGTAGCCACACATCTCCAGAGGTTACGCTATTATAGGCATTCCGTAGATATATTCCCTCTGGTGTACCAATACTCTGTGAGATATGTTGGGGGGTATATACCGCTTTTATTCCACTCAGTTGTAGTAAAAAGGCTTCAACTTTGGCTAGCACCTCTTGTCGTAAAAGGTTCTTTTGGTTGAGTAGTGAATGATTGAGGTAGATCTCACGGCCGAAGACCCCCTCAACATATTGCCCATTGCCATAGATAGCCATTAGATATACGTTTAACAAGTGGCTAATACGCTGTATATCCACCTCTCCCGTTGGAACGCGATATTTCTTATACTGGTCGTTAGTTTGGCTAGTTGTACCTGTTGAGGATAATACTACGAGTGTGTTGCTTATACCAATGTGTTTCTCTATATGCTTTAATACATTAGCAATGGCTGCATCAAGGCGCACATAGGTATCTTGTAGCTCCATGCTTACTTGTTCTGTAGAAGCATGGCGGTAGGTGTAAGCATTGAATGTTATAGAGAGATAGTCTGCAACTTCATCACGCCCGAGTGTAGTGTGTGACAAACAATGTCTAGTGGCTTCGGCAATGTCTCCATTTATAAGGCCACTTGTCTTATAATCTTTGTAGCGATTGTTACCTTCAAATTTATGTTTAAAAGCTATTTTTTTACCGCCAGCACCGAGGTATGAGAAACTACCAACCACAGCATCTGTAGGTACCCATACTTTAGCTGCCCCGATGGCTGCGGAATATTTACTATTAACGATGTGTGCCCATTGAGGGAACTCACCATAGTAGCTTGTTGAGGCCCAACTCCCAGTCACATCATCTAGCCAAATTGCTGAGTTGGCAGAATGTCCTGCCGTCAAAATTGCTGTTTCGCGCGATGGGGCTATGGCATACACGAGTGCTTTGCCCTCGGTAGCAATTTTGAGCTCATCACTAAAAGTGGATACTTGTAGGCGTGCTGCCGATGACTTTTGTGTAGTATTAAGCCCCTGTTGTGTCGCATCGTCTACTGCATTTATAGGGCGTAGTGTTTCTCTGTCCCACCATGTGCTAGCTATAATGCCATTGTCAAATGCTGTAGCACCTGTCGCAAATAGTGCTGCTGCCGAAGCATGATCTAAACGTTTGGTAGGATATGTGGCTTGTTCATAGACACGTCCTTGTGCTAAGAGACGTTTGAAGCCTTCCTCTCCATAAAGTGGCATAAAGGCCTCCAGGTAGTCCGTGCGAAGTTGATCTACCAATATGCTTACAACGAGGCGAGGCATAGCCTTTTGAGATTGGCTATGCACTTCCATTTGACTCAGTGCCATAAGCACAATGAGTGATGTGAGCAGATGCTTTTGCTTCATGCAGTTAGTATTCTTGTGCTATGGTATTGTTGATAGTAGCGTATGAAATGTAGGAGTAGTAGGTTAAACGCCCAAAGTCCCATCGCACTACTGATCCATTGCCACTCTAAACAAAATGATACTAAGAAAGCAGTATAGACTACTATTGCTACCACATTATAGGGATCTGCTTGTTGGTGTTTACGCAGGTAAATATAGCGTGGTAGGTAAAGGAGTGGTAGTGGGTTCATCACAAGTATTATCCAGTTTATATTGACACTAGGATGCTCACTACATAGCACCATGAATGCAACGAGTATGCCTGGAATGCCTTGAAGTAATAAAAGTATCACGTCCCATATCCATAATTGGCGTTGTAAACGCTTTTCTAAGATAAACATCGCACCTGTTATCACCAGTAAGAGGGTAGATACGTGCCAAGGCAACAATGTATGGCTTGAAAAATTTATAGCTCTGACTTCTCCAATTGTATTAGTCTGTACTATAAGGGGACGTATTGCACCAGTACTATCCTCTATTTGTGCATAATTCAAAGACTTTAATAAGTTTTGTGGTACAAACTGCTGCTCACTGAGTGCGATGGTAGTGTCGGCACCATAGCCAAGTAAGAGGTCTTGACTAAACTTAGTCCAAGGAGTATGAGCTGTGTATTCATGAACAATCGCTCTAAACGAAGTTTTGAAATCGAGGTCTGATATCTTGTAGTAGATTTTTCCCTCAATTGCACGAACTATTGCATCACGTGCCATAGAGCTACAATTTTTATAGAAGTAATTGTAGCGATACACACGATTGGTAGAATTAAGTGTGTCTTCAAGGCTTTGTAATAGTCGTTGTGCCTCTCTATATGTAAGGTTGATGACTTGCTCTGTGATGTATGAGCCTCGTTCAAGATAAGCACGTTCAAAGTATTCATAAGGCTGCTTGCCCAAATAGTAGTCTGTATGTCCTAATGCAAAACGCCATCCAAAATTAGGACTGTTAAAGTCAAAAAGTCCATAGTTATAAACCTCGTCTATGCCACGTGTTACATCGGTTATGCGCAGTGCCGTATGGCCGTATAGCGCATATATCTCTTCACTTGGAGAACAGGTGAGTAAACTGATACGCAGTAAGCCGCCTTCGTTTAACAAAGGCGACTGTTGTGCATAGGTACGTGCCATAGGCCAGACCACAATGGCTAGGCATAATAGGCAGATGTGAAGTAGCTTAAACTTCAAGCCTTAATGAGTATGTATAGCTTTGAAACGCTTATTGCAGTATCTCGTGCAATGATTAGTTTTGTGTAGGTGTTGCTGCTTCTGTTGGAGCTGTTGGAGCAGTAGGAATTGCTGTGGAAACAGGTGCTGTGGGCTGTGCTTGTATCTGCATGATTTGTTCATCACTGCTAGTACTACCCTTGGCAAAGTATGTGCTAGCAATGCAAAGCAATACTAAGATGGCGGCTAGTGTCCAAGTGGTCTTTTCGATCACATCGGTTGTCTTGCGTACGCCCATAATGGCATTTGACGAGGCATAATTAGAAGCCAAACCACCGCTCTTCGAGTCTTGTATTAATACAACGAGGCAGAGTAGGATAGCTGTAATGACTGTCAATACGATAATTACTGTGTACATGATGTTTTATATTATATGTAAATTCTATTTCTATCGCTATTGTCTTGCACTAATATAGCCTAACTGTCGGCTGAAAAACGCTGGTTAATGGCTAGTTTATGCAGAAAACGTATTTGGTCTGCAAAATAACGATTTTTTTTCGGATTACGTGTACTCAAAACTCTAAGAATTTCGATAGCACGCTCATATCTTTGCTGATTGATATAGATTTTGGCCAAAGTTTCGGTGAAAAACGCTTCTTCTCCTTCAATATGTTGATTCGAGGATTGAGAATTTGGCGTAGCAACGTGCTCGTCTTGGACTAGATGCTTTGGCTCCTCTATAAGGGAGGTGTCTGTTGTCTCCTTTGTGGTCAAGGCTTCTAATGGTTGTAGTGCAGCTTCGTGGAGTAGACTATTAAGTCTTTGTCCACTTTTGACTACGATTTCAGGTGCTTGTGGCTTGTAGACTTCATCAGCATGTTGTTGTGTCCAATAAGCCATATAATCACTTGTCGGGTCAGCAGGAGTGGTGTTGGGGCTGCGTGAGGGCTCTTTAGCCCGCGGACTGTTAAGAAAACGATCTATTAAGCTAGTAGAGCGTTCATGAGGACGCTCTGTATAAGGAGCTTGTGTGTTGAGGGCAGTAGATAGACCTAGTGCTTGCCCCTCGGTTGCTCGGAAAAGTATATTGCGATCGGCTAGGTAGATAGCTTGTTTATGCAATGCTGTGCTATAATCAGTATCGCGCAATTGATACATGTTGTAGAGCAAAAGCAAGCGTGCAGTCTGGTCGTAAGGGCACTCAGCGACGCGTTTGCGCAAGGCTGCGAGGGTCTCGCCGTCTAGCTTATAAGGGTTTCTTACGAGATCAGAAATACTGATAGCCATAACGCTAAGGTAAAACTAGGTGTGATGGATAGTTTAGTAACGAATATTATGCCTAACTACAAGAGCATGTTGAGCCTTAGTGTCAGTTTTACCAATTTACAACAGTAGCGTTGTATATTTGATCTACTAAGTCCTCTATCATTTGCTCTACTAAGCGTGATTGTACTGCAGATAGTTGCTGTGATGAGTCATAATCGGTCGTAGCTGTAAATTGTCGCTCAAAGTCTTGGCTATGGTTTTTAGTATTTACAAATCTCACGTTAACGGTCATTTTTAGCTGTGTCTGCGATGAATAGCCAGAAGCCGAGATGCTCTTATTAAATTGGTCATAGCCTATAATTTCACCTGAGAGTTGCAGGTCGGCATTGCGTTTTACGAGGCTGAGTTTTGTCTGATTGGCAAAAGCGTCTTGCAGCTTGTTGTCAAACATAGACTTCATAGGTGCCCATACGTAGGCCGAGCGTAGTGGAAAACCTTCAATAGAAATGGTTTTTATTTCATTGTAGTTGATAGAAGCACCATTAAACTTATAGCTCACGGTACAACTATTAAGCGAGAGGTAACTTAGCAGTAAGGTTAGCCATAGTAGTGTGTTAATTATCTTCCTTCCAGCCATAGTCTTTGATTTTTCGGTAAAGGGTGCGTTCAGACATGCCGAGCTCTTTGGCAGCATTTTTACGACTCCAATTGTTGCGTAGCAAGGCACGATGGATAAAGTCACGCTCCATTTCCTCTAAGGTTTGTATTTCCTCGGTGTAAGTATGTTCTGTTGCGATGGGAGAGGGAAGGGAGGGGTCTGCCGTGGTGATTATTGGTAGGTCTGATGGCGCGGGTAAGGCTTTTGGGGTAGGGCGTGTGAGTGCTGTCGCAGATGGGCAGAGCTCATCTAAACGTGCTGTATGATCGCCCGATTGCTGTTGTAGTGTATAAAGCGTTTGACGAAGCTCGTTGATTTCTCGCTTTAAGTCAGAGTACATTTGTAGCCATACACCATGATCAAAAGGTTCGTTGGTAGCCATGAGTGGCTGCTTGACAAGTACTACCTCATGAGTTGCTGTGTTTTGTGGTAGGTATAGTGTCAGTTGCGCTGCGCTTATTTCACGTGTTTCTGCGGTAATAGAAATGTTCTCGGCCAAGTTTTTGAGTTGTCGTACATTGCCTGGCCAGCTGTATTGCAGTAAGAGTGCTTCGGCTTCAGATGTTAGTCTAATACTAGGAAAATGGTAGCGTTCGCTCATCTCGAAAGCAAACTTACGGAAAAGTAAAATCACATCTTCGCCACGCTCGCGTAATGGTGGTACTTGTATCGGGATTGTGTTAAGACGGTAATACAAGTCTTGGCGAAAGCGACCTTTGGCAATAGCAGTTTCCATATCTACATTGGTAGCTGCTACGATACGTACGTCTGTTTTGAGCACCTTGCTTGAACCTACACGGATGTATTCGCCTGTTTCGAGCACGCGCAGTAAACGAGCTTGTGTGCTTAGGGGTAGTTCGCCCACTTCATCTAGAAAGAGTGTACCTCCATTGGCGGCTGCAAAATAGCCCTCACGCTCACTTACAGCTCCGGTAAAAGCACCTTTTTCGTGACCAAAGAGTTCTGAATCTATTGTTCCCTCTGGTATTGACCCACAGTTAATAGCAAAGTATTTGCCCATCTTTCTTAGGCTGTGGTCGTGTAAAATACGAGGGAATACTTCTTTACCCACACCATTCTCGCCTACGATAAGTACGTTAAGGTCTACCGCTGCTACTTTTAGCGCGGTTTCTATCGCTAGGTTTAGGCCAGTGCTATTACCCACAATGCCATACCTATTCTTTATATCTTGTAGTTCGTTAGCGAGCATAGTGCAGTCTTACGTAGGTACAAAGATACTAAAAACTCACGAAATAGCTGAATACTGATGTTACAAATTAGAGGCTATTATATGTATATGATAGGAGTACTTTGAAGTTTAAGTTACTCTAAAAAATACGTTAGGATAGATTTTGTGTTATGACGAGATACAGATGTTTCTCTTTATGGAACTATCAGAGGAAAGGGTATTAGAGAGAAAATGATAGGTAAGTGAATGGAAA
>JAUMYJ010000009.1:0-19128 GCA_030528715.1 Bacteroidales bacterium
CCGGCATAGTGGTCAGTTGCTCACACTACAACAACTCAACGGACTAACGTCATCACAATCCACAATAGCATGTTCAGGCTATCTTAATGAATTTGGGGACCGCCTCATATATCCCAGTTTTAATGCCAGCCATGGCACACTACAATTAGCACAAGCTGACTATGTGGGGGGGAAATGGCAACAAGGACATTTTTTGCAAGGTCTCCCTTCCGAGGGCTATCAGCAAAATTATCCTTTTATTATGCCCGATGGTATCACACTTTACTACGCAGCACAAGGCTATGAGTCACTCGGAGGCTATGATATTTTCGTAAGTCGATACAACCGTGAAAACAAACGCTACTTGATACCCGAGAATTTAGGTATGCCCTTTAACTCACCTGCAAACGACTACCTTTATGCCATTGACGAAGTCAATCAACTCGGCTGGTTTGTTTCAGATCGCTATCAACCCGCAGACAAAGTGTGCGTGTATGTTTTTGTTCCCTTTGATAGTCGCGAACTAGCTACAGATCACATCGCTAGCGAAGATAGCCTACGAGCTTATGCACGCTTACAAAGTATTGGCTATGCACAAAGCCACAACACTATTGTAGCTCAAGGTAAACAACGCTTAACAACACTACTACAACAGCCCATAACATCATCTGTTGACACACAAACAGGAGCTTTTACCTTTGTACTTGACGATAAGCGCACCTACACCTCAATCCATCAATTTCGCTCTGCCAAAGCACGAGAGCAAGCACAACTTTGGCACAGTACCACAGAACAAATTAAGGCCATACAAGCACAACTAAATATATGGTATAATACAATTGAGCCACCACGTCAACGTCTACTTAAAGCCGAAGAACAGCTACGCTTACTCATACACAAAGAGCAACAACTCTGCAAACAAATTCGTGTCTTAGAGCGCTCATTGTAAGCAAGCTAAAGACATCAACCACACAATATAACTAACTAAATAAAAGCAACCATGAACAATCAGCCTATCCCTGCCTCTGAGCTCATCATCAATGCTGATGGCAGTATCTTTCACCTCCATCTCACGCCTGAGCAACTGGCCGAAAAAGTCATCCTCGTAGGCGACCCCGATCGTGTAGCTCTCGTAGCGTCTCACTTTGACCACCAAGAGTTTCGTGTGGCCAATCGTGAATTTGTAACCATCACAGGCACCTACAAAGGAAAACGCATCACAGTAATCTCTACTGGTATTGGCTGCGACAACGTAGACATCGTAGTGAATGAACTTGATGCCCTAGCAAACATTGACTTTGCCACACGTACCATCAAGCCACAGTTACGTCAGCTTGAACTTGTTCGCATAGGTACTTGTGGCGGTTTACAGCCCTTTACGCCCGAAGGTACTTTCGTAGCAAGTGCTAAGAGCATTGGTTTTGATGGCTTATTAAATTTCTATGCAGGTCGCGACCAGCACACCGACACTGCCCTCGAAGCAGCCTTTATCAAACACCTAGGCTGGCAAGGTAACCAATGTATAGCTCACCCTTACGTTGCCGTAGCCTCTGATGAGCTGATACAGCGTATTAGTCACGATATGGTACAGGGCATTACCATTGCTTGTGGTGGCTTCTATGGCCCTCAGGGACGCAAAGTACGCCTACCACTAGCCGACCCTACACAAAATGACAAGGTCGTAACTTTCAAATACGACAACCTCTCTATAACCAACTTTGAGATGGAAAGCAGTGCCCTTGCAGGCTTAGCTTCGCTGATGGGACACAAAGCCATGACCGTTTGTATGGTAATTGCCAATCGTGTGGCTGGCAAGGCCAATACTAATTATAAGGGAGGGATAAAAGACCTTATCAAGCTCGTACTTGATCGTATCTAAGCCACCTTATAAAGTAAGCTAAAATATATAGCGGTGTCAAAGTTGATTGTAACTTTGACACCGCTACTTACTACAATCTCTACAATCAAAGCACAATATACAAAAACATCGTACCAGTAGTAATAAGACAATACTCTCCGACAATATCGCAAGCAAGTCAAAAGCCTTAATCAGATACAGCGCTTAAAAAACACCTAAATATAGCATAGATTTAAGCATTAAACACTACTTCGTCAACATCATAATCGTGTGCATCACGTGGCACACTATCTAGCATTTGAAAGTCAAAGCAAACACCTATCAAATACCCACACGACCCTCCATACTTGCCAAAAGACGATCGTAATAGCCTTTGCCGCGGCCTAAACGATGCCCTAGACGATCAAAGGCTAACCCTGGCACTAACATCACATCAATCATTTGCCACTCCTCAAATAGCGGTGTTGTAGGCTCTTGAATATGGTATGCTCCTCGCTCTAGACTAGATTCTCCCTCATAACGATGAAGTGTTAGCCCCTCATATGTAACTTTGGGGAGTAACAGTGTTTTACTTTGGTAGAATTCTGTTAATAGTGGGGTCATAGCAACCTCGTCAGGCAAGCTGTGATAGAGCATTAAGGTACGTGCTTGACAGACCTTAGAGTGCGCCAAAAGTTTAGTTGCTATCATAGCATTTTTCGTATGCCATGAGTTTGCATCTTCTAGTGCTCTTTTAGCCACTATAGCTTGACGAAGCTGCCGTTTTAAGCAGTTTAGTGTCATTTTAATTATTGGCCTTAGTCATAGCTACTTCTGGTACTTGAGGGGTAGCCTTATCCTGAGCAAAGAGTTCTTTGGCACGGACAATAGCCTTATCTGATCGGTTAAGAAAAGCCACAGCAGGCGATACACCATAGATATTCATTAACACATTACTTATAATCCCCTCTTGTAAGCGGTTATAAGAGGCACGTAACATTAAGTTACGACGCTTTATCCCCTTATGTTCTGCAAAGTCGGCTAATTGGTTGGCAACATCATTTTTGAGCAAATAAGCTTCAAGTTTTTGGGGGCTCTGCGAACGGTATTTTTTGCGAAGATTATTAGCCATGAGATAGGCAAAATGGCTAACCATACCACGCTCATACAACTCAGCGTAGTAAGAAGATACGTGTGAGGTATCTATTGCAATAAAGTAATCGGGGGTAATCCCTCCTCCCCCATAGACAGGTCTACCTATCTTAGTATAATAGAGTTGGCCTGTTTTTTTAATGCTATCTGCCGAAAACACCTCACCTCTCGAAATGCGTTCACTCAAATCTTGCCTATAAGTGTCTTCGTGCCCTAACTCGTAGGGTTTTTGCACACAACGTCCCGAAGCAGTGTAGTAGCGAGCTACGGTAAGTCTTAGCATACTACCATCATTAAAGTTAAAAGGCTTTTGCACTAAACCTTTACCAAAACTACGGCGACCAATAATACTGCCACGATCGTTGTCTTGTACAGCACCAGCTACGATCTCACTAGCCGAGGCCGAGAGCTCATCTATTAGCACGACCAAAGCTAAATTCTGATAAGAACCACGTCCATCACTCCAATTAGTTTCTTCCGAGAACTTACGTCCTTTCATCGAATAAATTACACGCTGACTAGGTAAGAACTCATTGACTATCTGAGCTGCAACCTCGGCATAACCACCTGCATTGCCACGCAAGTCAACAACCAAGTTTTGCATGTTACCCTGTGCTCCTAATGCTGCCATTGCTGCAAGAAACTCCGAATAGGTATTCTGACCAAAAGCTGTGATACGTATATAACCAGTTTTAGGGTCTATCATGTAGTATGCATCAACGGTGCGTACAGGTACTGCACCACGTACTATATTTACCTCAATAGGTTTAGTGTGGCCACCACGTTTGAGTGTGAGGCGCACACTTGATTGGTCTGCTCCTTTTAAGCGATGCATGGCACTATCGTTAGTAATCTCCTTGCCGATAAAATTATCTCCATCTATCGCTATAATTTTATCTCCTGGTAAAATACCAACGGCCTCACTTGGACCATTTTCTAGCACACGAATGATGTTTATAGTATCTTCGTAAATGGCAAACTGTACTCCAATACCCGAGAAGCTACCATTGAGCTCTTGCATTTGGTCTGCTACCTCTTTCGCTGGGATATATACAGAGTGAGGGTCAAGCCCTGCCAATATTTTAATCAGTGAGCTATCGGCCAAAGCCACAAAATCTACCGTATCCACGTATTGATCATCAATAATTTGTAGCAAATCGGCTAACTTATTATTTTGTGAATTAATGATATTAATCCGTCTACCCGAAAAATGATTGGCATAGAAGCTGCCAATCAAAATACCAAGAACAACACTCACCGCTACAACGAGGGGAGTAAAACGTGATGAACGATTAGATGAAAGCGAAAAAAAGTCAGAAGATTTATAATCGTGCATAACAAAGCTATGTTTATTACAAGAGAAAGTTTAGCGCGTAGACACATCATTCATGGCAACATAGGTAACTTCAATACCTGCGCGCTCCAAGAGGTCTACGCCATCGGTCAATCGGTATTGCTCACCATAAATCACACGCTTAATGCCCGCTTGAATAATGAGTTTAGCACACTCAATACATGGAGATGCTGTCACATAAAGTGTTGCACCATCGGAATTGTTACCCGAACGTGCTATTTTAGTAATCGCATTGGCCTCTGCATGTAGTACATAAGGCTTTGTTAAGCCAGATTCATCTTCACAGACATTTTCAAAGCCTGCGGGTGTACCATTATAGCCATCACTAATGATAGCTTTGTCTCGTACAATGAGTGCCCCTACTTGCCTACGCTTACAATAAGAGTTTTCGGCCCAAATTCGAGCCATACGCAAATAGCGCAAATCTAGTGTGAACTGTTTATCGAGCTCCTCAGTAGTATTCGTAGCCATAGTTTATTGTATTCCATCACGGCGCAACAGAGCCTCTATTGTAGGTTGCTTACCGCGAAAGTTTTTGTAAAGCATATTTGGGTGTGCCGTACCACCTTGTGACAAGATATGCTGGCGGAAACGTACAGCTGTGTCTTGATTAAAAATGCCCTCTTCTTCAAAGCTAGCGAAAGCATCTGCATCAAGAATTTCTGCCCACTTATAGCCATAATAGCCTGTGGCATAACCACCCGACATAATATGCGAAAACTGTACCGACATGCTTGTTCCAGCAATCTTTGGCATAAGTAACGCAGGCTGCATGGCTTGCCTCTCAAAAGTCTCAAGGTCTGTCTCAATTGGTGCTGTTTGCGTATAGTAGGCCATATCAAGCAAACCAAAACTGAGCTGACGCATGCAAGCTGTAGCGACATTGAAATTACGCGTGGCCTTGATGCGATTGATATACTCTTGGGGTAAAGGTTCTCCTGTTTGATAGTGATGAGCAAATGTAGCAAGCCATTCAGGTTGTGTAGCAAAATTCTCCATCAGCTGTGAGGGAAGCTCAACAAAATCTCTGTACACGTTGGTGCCACTGAGCGAAGCATACGTAGTGTTAGCAAAGATACCATGAAGTGCATGGCCAAATTCGTGTAAGAAAGTCTCTACCTCCTCAAAGCTCAATAGTGCGGGCTTACTTGGCATAGGCTTTGAAAAATTCATCACGAGCGAGATGTGTGGTCGGCTTTGTGTACCATTCGGTTCACACCATTGCTCCTTGAAATTAGTCATCCAAGCTCCTCCTTGTTTACCTGCGCGTGGATGGAAGTCTACATAGAGTACAGCCAAATAACCATCTTCTCGATCTTTTACTTCGTAAGCGGTAACGTCTTGATGATAAACAGGAATTGCCGAATTGCGTTCAAAGGTAATACCATAAAGGGTCGTAGCCAAGCCAAACACACCCTCAATGACACGATTAAGCTCAAAGTAAGGGCGCAGCAATTCAGCGTCAAAGTCATATTGAGCTTCTTTAAGTTTGTGGGCATAATAGGCCAAATCCCATGGCTGTAAGATAAATTGCTCGCCCTCAATGCTACGTGCATGTGCTATCACAGCTGCAAGTTCGGCTTCGGCTGTTGGCTTATAGGCAGCACAGAGGGTATTTAAGAGACTATAAACACCTTCGGGTGTTTCGGCCATGCGTCGCTGTAGCACATACTCCGCATATGTAGTATAACCCAAAAGCTGAGCAATACGTTGTCGCACGTTAACGATACGACGTACTATCTCAAAGTTATTATACTCATTATCGTGTGTACACTTAGTATTGTAGGCCATGTAGAGCTGCTCGCGTAAGCCACGATCGTCTGCATGTGTCATAAAAGGTATATAACTAGGTGCATGCAGTGTTATGGCATAGCCGTCAACACCACGCTCCTGAGCCGTGAGTTTAGCTTGCTCTATCTGTGTATCGGGTAGGCCAGCCAATTGTTGTTCATCAGCTATGGTCAAGACGAAAGCGTTGGTCTCTTTCAATAGGTTTTGCGAGAAGCGGAGCGTCAGTTTAGCTAACTCTTCTTTATACTCACGCAGTGTAGCTTTATCAGCATCAGATAGAAGAGCTCCTGAGCGCACAAAGCCTTGATAAGTCTGTTCTAAAAGTTCACGCTCTTCGCTCGTTTGTGGTGTATAACTATCATAGACAGCTTTAACACGCTCAAACAATTCTGTATTCATGCTAATATCACTAGCATGTGCTGTGAGTAAAGGTGAGAGTTCTTCAGCCAGCGTATCCATTTCATCGCTAGTTTCCGCGTGCTGTAAATTAAAAAATATTGATGAGATACGCTCCAACAACGACCCAGAGCGTTCTAAAGCTTCAATCGTGTTGGCAAAAGTTGCATCATCGGGATTATTACAAATTTTGGCTACCTCTTCTTTTTCTAAACGCATTCCCTCTAAAAAAGCGGGCTTATAATGCTTAATTTCAATGGTTGTAAATGGAGCTGTGCTATGAGGGGTATCAAAAGGAGAAAGGAGGGGATTATTTATAGTAGTCATTATATTCCAAAGCTTTTACTACAAAGATACGAAAAAAGTAAGAAAACGTCCACTAAGGACAGCGAAAGAGTTTACACAAAACCGAGTACTTAGATTTGAATAAGTAAAGATATATGCAATCAATAAAGCGTATATAAAGTGCTTACTCATGAGAAACTTACGATACATCACTAGACATGCGTTACAGCAGCAGCCCAATGGAGACGTAGTATCACAGTATAAGAGCCAGTTGTCTCATCTACACCACAATGCCACTCATGGGCATCAGGATAAGAAAGTCGTAGACGTTGTACCACTTGTTGGAGCCCTATGCCACAGCCACTATGGTCGCTTGCAGACTTAGGGTAATTACTATTACGACATATAAAAGTAAGAATATCGCTCTCTCGAAAAAGACGGATATCGATGAAACTTGGCTGCGTAGCACTAATGCCATGTTTGAACGCATTCTCTACCAAGGAAATCAAAATAAGCGGCGCTATACGTACCTCTTCTGCATTAGGAACATCAACCTCCATACGTACATCTACCTCCTTAGATAAGCGTATTTTCATCAGTGCTATATATTTTTGCAAGAAAGCAATCTCCTTGGAGATAGGCGTATACTCTGTAGCGTTTTCGTAGAGTACATAGCGCAACATCGTACTCAAATCTAGCACAGCCTCTTGCGCCCGATTACTATCGAAAGCAATAAGCGCATAGATATTGTTAAGGGTATTAAGTAAAAAGTGAGGATTGAGCTGGTTACGTAGGTTTTTAAGTTCGGCTTCACTACGGCCTAATTCAGCCTCTTTTCGCGCCTCATCTGCTTTGTGGAACTGCGAGCTAAAATGCACCGCGATAGACACTAACACTATAATAATAAAGATAATGCTATCTTTAATCATGAGTGGCCAATAGGGGCGTGTTTCATCACGAAAACGCAGTGGCATCCACTCGTAAAGTACAGCCATAATCACAACAGCTGCACCTAGTGCAAAAAGGTTAGACAGCGCAAATCGCTGAACTTTACCTCGCTCTAAATAGCGCTTGATAAGGCAATTATAATTAAGATAGAATACACCACAGAACAATGATGTAATAATATTTGTACGCCAAAAGAAATCCCAATTGGCCTCACGCATCACAAATATTAAAACATGTGAGGCCATGAAGATAGCCAGCCAGGCAGATAAATGAAAAACGATTTGCCAACGGCTAGAACGGCGCTCTTGGCTATGACGAAGACTCATGAAAAAGGATGTGCTAGCTCATTCGTAACATATAAACTCTTAGCTAGTAAGTTAAAGACGAGTATATCAAATCAATGGTAAGACATTAGCCCTACTTATTCAATGTCTAGATATTTATTTTAAAAGTCGAGTATAGACTGGCCAAAATCTTGATTATTCATGGCTCGCTTTTTATACGTGTCTAAAACTTCCCACTTAGACTGCATTGCTTTCGGAATTTCCTTAACTTCTTTGATAAGGCGTTCATCGCCTTCATTTTCAAGTTTAGTAATTACTCTCCCTATGGAGATTTGTGTCATCGGGATAGCAGGAAGATATTCCGTATCCTCTACGTCTTTATTACTCTTAACTGACACCAAAAGCCCCACCTGACATAGCCTACTTAGCACATGATTAACAACTCTAAGAGGTATACGATGCTTACTTGCCAAGGTTTCAGCTGAATAGCGCTTACCCTCAGCAACAAACCAACGACAAATGTCGGCCATAATCAATACACCAAAAAACTCATAAACGCGTGAACTTAATCGTAATGTTTCTTTCCCAAAATAATAGCGATCAATATTTTGGTCTACATAACAAAGCTGTGCACAAAACAGACAAATAGCCCACCCCAACTGACATACGAGCATAAATAGTGGTAAAGCTGCAAATGAGCCGTAGATGGCATTATAACTTGTCATCCACACCTGGGAGTGAATATAAAAATACTGTAAACCTTGAAAAGCAATACCAGCTGTAATGGCAGCAATGAGAGCACTACGAAAACGAACACGTGTATTAGGCATAAAAAGATATAGCCCCATAAAAAGTAGCGTAAGTAGAGCAAAAGGCACTAACTTTAGCCCTAAGCTTGTCAACGGAGCAACAAGGCTTAGCGTGGCAAGATCACCAAGTTGTGTGCTGATATAGATGTTAAAGCCGATAGAAACGATCAGTAGCAGAGGCATCAAAAAGATAACTGCTGAATAGTCAATAAGCATGCGCATCGTGCCACGCATGTTAGTGAGCTGCCAGATACGATTGAAGCTCGCCTCAATCCCTCTAACCAAGGATATCAACGTACTAAGCAGTAATATTAGACCAAACCCGAGAAAAATACCACTCTTCGTATAATTCAAATAAGAATTGACAAATGTAAATATAAGATCAAGTATCTCTGGATCTGCTACAGCATTTTGACGTATTTCGTCTTCGAGTAGAGTATGATAACCAAACCCACGTGACATCATAAAGATGAGTGTGAGTAAGGGGACTA
This sequence comes from Bacteroidales bacterium, assembly GCA_030528715.1. Lineage (GTDB taxonomy): Bacteria > Bacteroidota > Bacteroidia > Bacteroidales > Bacteroidaceae > Alloprevotella. Next base: position 9,327 of record JAUMYJ010000009.1, read on the forward strand.
TCGAAAGGAGGGTAGAGTACGTTAATGCTGAGGCAAAATTCATCAAGCGTAAACGCACAAACGCATCTGCAGTCAAATAGATACGTTGCAGTGTACCCAAGGCAAGTGCCTGCCACCACTGCAACGGATCCGTACTCTGCTCCCACATACCACGATGTAAGAACCTTGTAATCTTATCTTTTAGTGTACTAATAGACATTGTATAAGATAATGATCAATTATTAGTGGCATCCACAACTGCCACAACGACCACCACATCCTTCATCAAGGTCACGACGTTTATACCAGTTGTAAACCTTATAGCCAGCAATAAAAACAATGATAGCCATTACAACTCCAACAGCAACATGCTGTATAATAGCATTAGTAGTTTCTGACATAGGATAACATTAGTCTAATTTAAGTACAGCCATAAATGCCTTTTGTGGCACTTCTACATTACCAATTTGCTTCATACGCTTCTTACCTTTCTTCTGCTTTTCAAGCAATTTTCGTTTACGGCTTACGTCTCCTCCATAGCATTTTGCTGTTACATCTTTACGTAGCTGCTTGACCGTTTCGCGAGCAATAATTTTTGCTCCAATAGCAGCTTGTATGGCTATGTCAAACTGCTGACGTGGTAGTAACTCTTTGAGCTTTTCACACATACGACGACCAAGTGTCACGGCATTGTCTACATGTGTCAAGGTAGAGAGAGCATCAACTGGCTCACCATTAAGTAGGATATCAAGTTTGATAAGCTTTGAAGGACGAAAATCTATCGGATGATAGTCAAACGATGCATACCCCTTAGTGGCACTCTTCAACTTGTCATAAAAATCGATAACAATTTCGCCTAATGGTATATCATAATAGAGCTCTACACGATTACCAGAAATATACTCTTGCTTTATGAGTTCACCACGCTTACTCAAGCACAACGACATGATAGGCCCAATATAGTCTGTTGTTGTGATAATACTGGCACGAATAAATGGCTCTTCAATATGATCAATACTCATCACATCAGGCATACCAGCAGGATTATGAACTTCTATCATATCCCCATGCTTATCATATACATTATAGGATACGTTAGGTACGGTAGTTATCACGTTCATATTGAACTCACGGTCTAAACGCTCTTGCACAATTTCCATGTGCAAAAGCCCAAGGAAGCCACAGCGAAACCCAAAGCCCAAAGCTACCGAAGACTCTGGCTGAAATGTGAGCGAAGCATCATTAAGTTGTAACTTTTCAAGCGAAGCACGTAGGTCTTCGAAATCTTCGGTATCAATCGGATACAAGCCTGCAAACACCATCGGTTTAACCTCTTCAAAGCCCGAAATAGCCTGCTCACAAGGGCGCTCCACGTGGGTAATCGTATCACCCACTTTTACTTCCGTTGCAGTCTTAATACCACTAACGATATAACCCACATCACCACAGCTAAGACTCTGACGAGGTGAAAGCTGCATTTTCAACACACCAATTTCGTCAGCATTATACTTATTCTTAGTGTTGATAAACTCTACATGGTCACCCTTACGAATTTGACCATTAAGAATTTTAAAGTAGACAATAATGCCACGGAAGGGATTAAACACAGAATCAAAAATCAAAGCTTGCAAAGGTGCCTCGGCATCTCCCTTAGGTGCTGGTACACGCTCAATCACTGCATTCAAAATATCCTCAATACCTTGTCCAGTTTTACCCGAGGCACGAAGTATCTCCTCACGCTTGCAGCCAATCAATTCAATAATTTCATCCTCTACTTCTTCGGGCATAGCATTTGGCATATCACACTTATTCACGACTGGTATGATTTCCAAATCGTGTTCTAAAGCCATGTAAAGATTAGAGATAGTTTGTGCCTGCACACCTTGTGTAGAGTCTACAATAAGAATAGCTCCTTCACAAGCTGCTATGGAGCGACTTACTTCATATGCAAAATCAACGTGTCCCGGGGTATCAATAAGATTGAGGACATATTTCTCACCATCGCGCTCGTAGTCCATCTGTATAGCATGGCTCTTAATAGTGATACCTCGCTCTTTCTCCAGATCCATATCGTCCAGCATTTGCCCCTGAGTAACTTTCACCGTATTAGTAAACTCCAAAAGGCGATCAGCAATAGTTGATTTACCGTGGTCAATATGGGCGATGATACAGAAATTACGAATATGCTTCATACCTCGTCTATGCTTATTGATAAAATAATGAGAAGATGTTAAAAGGTGGGAACTTCATGTAATGATAAAGCTTGTCGATCTTTCTCCGACAGCAAGAAGCCTTCAGGCAATACTGGCCAGTTAATTGCGATAGTAGCATCATCGTAAGCTAGCGAAACCTCAGCAGCTTTACAATAAGGATTGTCAACTTTATAGGCAAATGTGGCTGTATCACTAAGTACCAAAAAACCATGAGCAAAACCTCGTGGAATAAACAATTGGCGATGATTTTCATCCGACAGCTCTACTGCCACGTACTTCCCAAATGTAGGTGATGACTTACGTAAGTCTACAGCCACATCTAGGACACTTCCTTGTAAAACACGCACCAATTTTGCTTGGCTAGCTTCCCCCTGTTGATAGTGCATACCACGTAGTACACCGCGCATTGAGTGTGATTGGTTATCTTGAATAAAATCTACTTCACCCACCACAGCGTCAAATGCAGCTTTGTTATACGATTCGTAGAAATATCCACGGCCATCTTTAAAGACCTGTGGTTCAATAATCCAAACATCTTCTATTTCAGTCTTAACAAAGTTCATAAATAGTTATCACTTCCTGGTTTACATAATATCACACATGCACGCCAACAGTTTATGATTGTGTTGGGCGTGCATTTTGTGATGTTAGAGGTCGCATTGCGATAATGGACTAGAAAGGTAAGTCGTCAGCACTACTATCACTTGCTCCAAATGGGTCAGCAGTGGGAGCTGTGGGAGGAATAGCTTGGGGCATAGGCTGATTAGGAGTTTGAGCCGCACCACGTACAACACGCCATACACGCACCGAGTTATACCAACGACCATTATACTCACGAGCATCAATATCGAAACTTACCGTTACAAATTCGCCCACCTGAATCGCAAATTCATTTAACTTATCCTCGCCAAAAACCTCAAATACCATGCGACGTGGATACTGGCTATTGGTATCAACTTCAATGACAAACTCTTGTACTTTCCAAGGGTTACCTGTACTTTTGGCTATACCACTGCGCGGTTCGAGTGCAGCGATGATTTTTCCTGATGCTTCCATTTATTTCTTACTTATTAGTTATTCACAATCGTATACGCGAGCAATATCGTATAAAATTGGGTACATGCCTTTATATACTGCGAATTTACAAATTTCTCAGCGATTGACCAAAGTTACTTGAGTTGAACTTACTCAGTAGGCATCTCAAATTTATCGCCTGTTGTTTCTACAATTGTACGCTTTGTGGCTTCGTCTAGTCCAACACGGTTAGGACGTTTGCCCAAACCATGTTCAGTATAAATAAACTTACCATCTACTTCCTCACGAACGGCTTGGTCGTTAAACTTCACAATCATACGTATGGCTAAGTCGTTCCATGTAGTCATCATTATCTCGGCAGCATTAAGCGTATATTGAGACACCAACAAACGCGCCTTTTCAGGAGATGTTTTAGCTATCTCTACCACCTTGGCCTCAAACTTACCCTGCTCTTCAAAGAAACGATTTTCTAGTGCATCTCGTACCTCAGCCAATGTCGGGAACATCACATTATAGCGAGGATAAACCATATTAGCGACCCAATTACATACCCAAAATGCCGACTTCGTAGAAAAGGTATTTATATCAGCAGTAGCTTGTGCATAACATTCGGGTACCTGTGTAGCACCACTATACACAGGCGTATAAGCTATCATATTAGCATCATCGTTACCAAACCACATAATCCCACCTACCTCACGAGGTAGCCAAGAACGCAATTGGCTTACGAAAGTAAAACCTGGCTGCTGTGTAGAGATTGGACGCTCGTTAAAATAAGTTTTACCATCATACTGCCATGTCAGTGGTGTCGGACGATAAGGAGCACATCCTATACCTTGCCCAGCATCTTGATTGAGATCAAATGGTGTTCCTTCATAATGGTCACGCATAGACGCCATTACATCACGCACACTAAGTTTTCGATCTGCCTTCACATAAAGTGGCATGTGTGGACCTTCAAAGCCGTTTTTACCAGAAACATAGTCTACATACTTATCCATGCCACTTACCCAACGATTAAAAAAGCTCCACACACGAGCTTCACAAAAGCGTAAAGCACCAAAGTCAAGTGGGTTATAAGCATCGGCAAAACTAAAATCGGCATCTTTACCTGTGAAGTACCCCTTTTGTCGTGCAAAGCTAATCACGTCTTTAGAGTACCATACATTCTCCTTATCTTTTAAGTCAAACTTACGAATGCGACTCTGATTTGCATGTGCACTAATACAATCATCAGGTATACGTACAGCAACCCATACGACTCCCTTTTGGCCAGGTCCTTTACCTATCATCTCCATCACCCATACTTCATTAGGGTCAGCTATGGTAAAAGACTCTCCACTACTATTATAGCCATAGGTATTAGCTACATCTACCATTACACGTATAGCTTCTCGTGCAGTCTTAGAGCGCTGCAATCCCACGCTCATAAGGCTAATGTAGTCCATAATACCCTCTTTATTAATTAGCTCCTGACGCCCTTCAAAGGTTGTCTCGCCTATTGACACCTGCCACTCATTGATGTTGCCCATCACCCGATAAGTTTCAGGCGCTTCGTCTATTTCACCATGATATTCATTCGTATCACCATCATAAATCTTACGCTTCGTTCCCTTAGCATGCTTACCTGCTGGGTAGTGGCGCAAGTAGCCATAAAAACCATAATCATCAGCACTATAAGTAATTATAACTGAACCATCAACAGAAGCTCTTTTACCTACTATCAAGTTAGTACAAGCTTGCACATCAATTCCAAAAGAAAAGCACAAAACAGACACGATTAATGCTATACCCCAGCGGTTAGCACATCGCAAGCGTAGGTTTACATTCATTCGGCAGAGAGATTTTTTTAGTTAAAGGTGAGCATACACCGCAAAAGAAAGACTAGCGAGATGCGTTTTATTAAACGCAAAGATAACAAAAAACACCGAAACGACCAAACATACAACTTACACCTAAGGTCTAGCTCACATTATAATATATGAGCCAAATATATAGTAATAAGCTATACCAAAGCGACTGCGACACTTCACGATTCAAAAACTACTTAATGACAACACGATTGAGCTGCTCAGCAATAGCTTTTTTGACTTCTAGCGTATCGCGTAATTGAAGCATCAAAGCATCTAAACGTTCCACATTAGCAAGCACCTCTGGTGTATTAATCTGCTGCATCAAGGCTTCATGTTGAGCTTTAACAATGCTAAATTTCAAGTCTAGCATAAGGTGCTGAATAATAAGAGCAGCATTCTCACGCTCAGTTTTGATAGTTTGAAGTTTGCTATGATAGGCACTTAGTGTATGTTCCTCTACAGCCAAGTCTAATGCAATACGATTAAACTCTGGGTTTATATGGTGCATAAAAAAACGACTCGTAGCAAAGCCTTCTTCATGAATATGAGCCATAGCCTCTAAGAGCATTGCCGTGTAAGTCGTATTTTGGAATTGGATATTATCCATCTCCAAGCTATGATACACATATTCAAGTACAGTCATTGGAGCCATGTGTCCCTCCTCATTTTCCACTTGTCCTATAACCTCTTCGCCATGCCGTACGACCTGCTGCATTATCAAACGCTCTTCGGCATGTTGCTGATGCTCGGCTTGTATCATATTAAGTGTAGATACCGTATTGAGCGTAGGAGCTAATACATGGCTATCGCCCCTCATGAGAGAGGAGGCTTCTAGCGATGGGTTTGTTATTGTATGAGTAGACGCTCCCATAATAGGTTTAGCATTTACAGATACATCAGATGAGGGGTTGTAAGGTGCTGGTTTTGTACCAGTACTTCGTACTGCTTTGGCTACCTCACTGCTCAGCAGAGCCTCATCCATACGAAGCAAATCACGGCAAATACGAATATATTCATAACGCTGCACTGCATCGGGTACTAAGGCTATCGTATGAACAACATCTTGCACCAAAGCAGCACGCTTCACAGGGTCACTCCCAGCCTCTGCCTGCAGTAAAGTCGTTTTAAACTGTACAAAGTTTTGTGCATTAGCCTCTATGTAGTTCATAAACTCTTCTGCCGTATGTTTTCGCGAAAAACTATCAGGATCGTCACCATCGGGCAAAAGTAGTATCTTAATATTAAGTCCGTGTGTTAGTAGCATATCAATCCCACGCAGTGACGCTTTAATACCAGCAGCATCGCCATCATAGAGGATAGTCACATTGTTAGTCAAGCGATGTATCATCGTAATCTGACCATCGGTCAGAGCTGTTCCCGATGAAGCAACCACATTCTCAATGCCACATTGGTGCATTGATATCACATCTGTATAACCTTCTACCAGATAGCAACAATCGTACCTAACAATACTCTGCTTAGCAAGATAGATACCATAAAGCTCGCGACCCTTATGGTATATTTCTGACTCGGGCGAATTGACATATTTGGCTGTACGCTCAGCGTTACCTAAAACACGGCCACCAAAAGCGACAATCTTGCCACTTACACTATGCACAGGAAAAATTACACGGCCACGATAGCGGTCGCGTAGCTCTCCTTGATCATTCATGATGCTTAGGCCAGTCTCAACTAATGCTTCACGACTATATCCTTTACTAAGAGCAGTCTGTGTCATAGTTTCACGCTCAGACAAGCTATAGCCTCGCTCAAACTTTTTGATAATATCATCTCTAAAACCACGACTACGAAAATAAGCTAACCCAACAGTGCGACCATCTGCATGCTCCCATAGCAAATCACAAAAATACTGTCTCGCCCAATCATTAAGCACAAATAAGCCTTCTCGCTTGTTCTGCTTAGCACGCTGCTCAGGTGTAAGTTCACGCTCCTCAACCTCTATATTGTACTTACGTGCCAGCCATCGTAAAGCCTCCACATAGCTCATCTGCTCCAAATCCATCAAGAAACGTACCGAGTCTCCACCTTTACCACACGAAAAACATTTACAGATGCCCTTAGCTGGGCTCACACTAAATGAGGGTGTCTTTTCACTATGAAAAGGACAAAGCCCCGTATAGTTCACACCACGTTTTTTGAGTGTAACAAACTCCGAAACGACCTCAACAATATTAGCCGTTTCTCGGATGCGCAACACTGTGTTAGGATCTATCATGGGATTATTAAGTAGTAAACTTAGTGTGTAAGAGAGAACTTAAAGCTGACGCCAAAATCTTGTGTTGTCGTAGGATAGGCACTTGTCGTTAGCAGAGGGGTGTTAGTTTGACGCTCATAATAAGCACCTAAGGTCATGAGACGACTTATTACATAGCTAGCCATAAACGACACTTTCAAAGCCTTATTACCACTAGTTGCCATAGAAGTAACAGCAGCAATATCACGGTTAACAGTAGCTTGATCGCGCAGCGAAAAGTCGAGTTGCAACGTAAGAGAGTGGTTAAAGTTACTAGCATTAGTAGTCGTTGGCGAAGTTTTAGCAGTAGCACTTACTGACTTACGACCACGGCTCGGCTTTCGACGCTTACGACCTATGCCCCCTGCACCAAAGAGTTTCAAATCATTAACTTTATACCCCATACCTATAACAAAGTCATTAGAGCCCGTTTCGGTCAATTGATAGCTCGTTAAGCTAAGTGCCATTACACGATTTTTACGATATTCGATCTTAGCTGTCATATTATTATGAAAGCTCATATCTACACCTATCAATGGAGAGAACGATTCATTGATCGTTACGGTACTTACATCATATCTACTACTTGGCGTTGGCATGCCAGTAGCAGCGTTGGTCACAAAGCCTAGCCCCGTGCCTAAGGTTTCAGAGTAGCTGGCATAGCTACTATAAGCACCTACCGAATAAACGCTACGATAGCTGTGATTTACATTAAAATGCTTAAATATGGGCTTCATAAACGTAAGACGCGATAAGCCAGCATAGCTCACACTCCAATTAGGCAGCAACTTTGTTACCAGCGGGAAAATATCAAGTGACTTACCCCCATTAGCATAGGCCGAAAGGAATGCTGGCACCATAACATCTGCCGAATAGCGACTTACCGTGCCATTAGTTGGATTAAATGGCTGACCTGCTAACGCACTACCAGCAGGGTATGTCGCACCGACATAGCGTTGTTCAAAGCGTTTTTGAAACACATCAAGCAAACTCACAAACTTCGCAAATGTGGCATTAGCATAACCATTATTTGTCCCACCAAAAGCAGTAAAAGCATGGCCAAGTGTAATTGTCGTCATGCTAAAGTTCCCTGTTTCAGTCGTAGGGTAACCAGCATACATATACTGTATATTACGCGACCGTGTCAAACTACGATTAGCCGTAAGACGAATATTGAAGTCACGGAAAGGCTGTATCGTGGCCGAGATTTGTAAGTTCTCGTTAAGCGTACTTGTAGCTGCCGTACTAATACTATCACTCTGTAAGAGCCAAAGGCGCTCAGCTGCACGGTCAATATAGCCATCACTTGTAAGTCCAAAAGCAAAGTCAAGTCCTGGTGCTAATCCATTACTACTACGCTGACCAAACACGTCACCTATCGTAGGCAAGAAGCCTGGTAGCGTAAGGCCATAGTTATTCGTATAGCTTACATTTACATTGCGCAGTAACATCATAGCACGTGCTACACTCTGCATTGTGCGATAAAAAGGTTGCTCCTTGGGATCTTTAGCTAGCGTTACGGTCACTTTAAGTTTCGTAGTATCTCGCGTAAGCAATTCAAGGCGGTTACTATCTAATACCTTATATTTCAAAATTACACGTTCACCAGCCGCATTGATAGCCGTCAAACGTACACGTTTGTTATTCATGCCATGAACCAAAAGCGTTGTCGTATCTGCTTTTAGCTGTACTTCTCGCTCAAAGGGTTTACGTGGCATGCGCTTTTTGTTTGCAGGATTGGGCTGAACTGCAAACCTCTGGTTAGTAGCTTTTAGGAATGGTACTAAATTATAAAGTGTTTCAAAGTTAACACTTGCTGTCCCATTCAAGCTACGTGTATTGCCAATAGTGTTACCTAGTGTGGAGCCATCTTCATAAGTATAGCCACGTGTCCAAGTATAGGTGGAGGCATAAGATGCATCGGCATTAAGCCAAGCCAACCATGGCAAATAGTGAAGTGGAAGTCGGTAAGATGTATTAAAAGCTTGACGATAAGCCAATGGCTCACCAAGAGACTTTATACTACGCCACACCGAGTCTTTCCAAGCCTCATACTCTGTTGGATACAAATGCTTATTTACCGCTGTATAAGGCATAGCAATTTCAGCATTAGTAGCCGAGGTAAAATTCATTTTCAGATTTTTAGTCAAATCCCAGCGAATACTAAAATTACGGTTCCACAAGAACGTACTCGTGTACACCAAAGGTATAGCCGTATTGTTCGCCAAGTTATCCACATCACGCTCTTGATACTCGTAATAGTTACGTGTGAGGTCTGTGTTAAAAGCTATATTTTGAGGCAGATAGTTAAATTGTATCTCGCGCAAAATGCGTACATGGCGCGACTTCGACTTCATCTTTTTAAATGGCGACCACCCTTTATAGCTAGGAGAGTAGTTATAGCCAAAAGTCCATCGCCATTGATGTTCACTCTCCCATGCAGTTGTGCTACCCGAGTTGTACTGATA
>JAUMYJ010000009.1:19138-61868 GCA_030528715.1 Bacteroidales bacterium
CCCCAAGTAAAATTAGTAGGATCGTAAGGCATTGACGCACGCTTGCTAGCAACATTAAAGCGAGCATTACTAATACTAAAATTAGACGTCGTACGATTTATTTGTGCTATACTACGCAGCGAATCGCGTTCCCTATCATCTCTTAAAGCACTAAGAGCATCTTTAAGTTTCATGTCTGTATCAAGTGGATTATAGAGGGGCGATACACGCTCACGCGAATAAGCATAATAAATGGGAGCTTGCAACTTCAACAATGCCGGTATAAAGCGTCCCAAGTCAAAGTTAGTACTTATGCTATAACGCCAAAAATCTTCTTGACGACGTGTGGCAATACCTTCTTCGATACCGCCAAAACCCGCCGTTTCGTAACGACCTGTCGCATTTACAGCACCAATATCAGACACTTGCACATTAAGTGTACCCTGAGCAGCCCAACCACCTTGGTTGGTTTGCTCATCCAATCGCATTTCATTGACCCACACCTCGGCATCTACACTATGAGCAGCATTATTGCGTACACCTATCATCATGGTACGCACCTCTCCCAATGTAGGATTACCCATCACCGTTACCTTATTATTCGGTGCTTCGGGGTCATAAAGCGAAAAAGGCTGTACATAGCTCGCAGTACCTACCGAACGATTACGATTGCGCTCCTTTTTCACTGCTGTAAAGAGCGTAAGTGGAATATCAAGATTGTTAGCCTCTGGCCACACCGCTTGTCGTGCAGCAAGCGATTGATCACTATATTGCCCCGCTGGCGTTACCGTCAATGGTATCTCGTATTCATAATAATTATTCGTATAGTCTGACCCCAAACGCACAAACATACTTACCTGATTGTCCATTACAGGTGCTTGCTCGGGTAGCGCATTGATGTGAGTAAACATCTTTAAGCGCTTATAATTACGCAAATCGAGGTTCGTTTTCTTATATACAGCACGTGCTTCATTGCTATTCAAGCCTTGAACGACCATACTTAGCGCACTTTCATTCTCCTCCATCAATTGACGTTGGCTGGGATCTACCACACGCGATATGCCTGGCGGCAATACATAGTTTACAGGTGTTTTACCCGAGTTCTCTTCGTAACTTACAGAAGAGGCCACAAGACTTCCCTGGGTAGCTGTGGCCGAATGGCTCAGCGATTTACTATAAGTACGCCACTCACCACGCACCAAGTCAAGCGTAGCTAATCGCAAGATTATGGGGCGCTCAAAACCCGTAAGAAACATACGCATAAAACGAATACTACTCAAATCACGAATATTACCCACCCTACGCTCGTAATGCTCTACCGGTATGCGAAATAAATACCATGTCACCTCTTCACGCTGGTTATTGCGTAAGGTCACAGAGGTCAAACGACTATCTACTATAAAATTCTTTCCCACCACTAAGCTATCAGGGTGGATAATCACTTTATATTGATAATATTGGTCGTACTCATTAAGTGTATAGTCAGAGTTTATATCCTCTACATCAGGCCGATCTTTGTATGAGGTACTATAACGTTCAGGAGAGTTTTCGGAGTCTACGGAGTTGCCCTCTGGTAAATTAATGCGCTTATAGCGATCCAAAATAGACAGTTGGGCGGCATCATAGTCTGAGCCACGGAAATAGTGATAGTCATCTGCAGCAGGGTCACGAGCTATTTGTTCATACGCACTAGGAGTCAAGACACTACGAATTTGACTCAAATAACGGGCATACGTTGGGTGTACTCCTTCTTCCACACTGCGCAAACCATTATAACCTACATCTTGATACTTACGCGAGTTGCTAGCCGTATTAAAGGCATAGGTTGGCGCCCGTTGTAAAGGTGCATATCCCCAAGTCGTTTGTTGTAGTAGACTCTTGTCTTCATTCAGTGGCATATCACTTTCACTTACCTTTTGGCCATCTTTAAGGACATCTTCACTCATATCCCCAAGATTAAGGTATAGCTCACCACCATAATTCCCCACACTATCACGGGTGTAAATAAAAGGGTCAAGCATCCAAAACTCAACATACTCAATATTAGACGACTCAAAATCTGTCGTTTCGAGCTTACGCATCATACCTCCCCAGCGTTGGGTAGGATTATTCAACTGACCACTCGGCAAGAGGTCTGTATCAAGGTTATAGGCACCACGCTGCGAGGGATAATAAGCCAAGTTCAGTACAGAGAGTGTAGGTGGCTCTCCATAAGTTGTTTGTGTATTGGGAAAGAGCTCACGTTTATACACCTCACGCACATAGTGATTACTCTGCTGTGCCAAATCGCCTCGCAGGTGACCAGGTGTAAGCGAGGAGTTACGACGCGTCAATATAGGATCAATATAGTACCAGCTAAGCAAAGCACGATTGTAGCCATAGCGTACATCACCAGAGAGTTCCGACTCAGGAAACATGCGTGGCGTGCTACTCAGCACCCATTCCGTAGGCGTACTGACACTTAGCTTCGTGTTTGTATTTTCAAAATCATCAAGATACGAATCATTGCCCTGCATACCCGTATTTTGTCCAGCAATAAGTTGGGCATACTCTGCCGTAAGACTTATCTGCGAAGGTGCACTAGCAGCTACCATAGGCAGTTTGTCCACGAGGTTCGTGAGCCATTGGCTTTTCTTTTTCCACGAGAGATTTACCCCCCATAGTGTGTTATTTATGGCCTCATTACCCATAGCTACCTTAGAGGTCAATGCTTGCTCAGAGAGGTGCATAAATGTCCCCCCGAGCGTTAAGTCACGATGAAGTAAATATTCCCAATTAAGCCCCAGTAATGTCTTACGTTGCAAGCTATAATCGGCTTCACTTTCAAGGCTCACTGAGATTGGAGTGCCTGCATCTAAAAGACTCTGATTTATAATCGTTACAACACCTATGTTATAATCTACCGAGTAATCAGTATTTTCAGTCAGCGTCACGGCTCCTGCTGTCACCACTACCGAACCACGAGGAATATTAGTTGCTCCGAGCATAATCTCATTGGCCGACGAACCACGATATTGCCCCACAATCTTATACTTATTATGCTCAGCGTCCTGCTGTGCCGTCGTGCGTAGCGAATCGTAAAGCGACTTAAAAGCATAACGCTCTGCTAAGGCTGCACCTACTTTACGAGCAACCGTTGCACCAAAAGGCTCTATCGTATTAAAGATAATACGCCCTGTACTACCATCGATCGTATAGCCTTCAACATAGTCGTACACACCGTCGGAATGACGATTATTATTCGCATCAAGTTGATCCATACCCAACAAACGAATGATGGGTGTACCTTTAAGCGTAGGCTCGTTGTAATAATTAAGATAAACACCCGTCGTATCACTTAGGTATTTAACATCAAGCCTAAATTTTTCTTTCTGAATATTTTGTGCACCAAGACTATACACATTTTTCATCATAAGTGGCCACGTAGGCATAGTAGGTGCAGGACTCGTGTTTTTGAGTGCTTTAACAAAGAGTGCAGACGAGGCATTAGTTTCGTCCGTTGCAAACTCACCTACCTGATATGTCTGTCCACGATAGGTATATTCAAAGGCTACAGCCAGCACTTGGTCGCTACGCAAAGCTGTGCGTAGCGATATGTAACCGAGCGCTTTATTGAGCACAAACTCAGAGCTACTAAGTTTACGTGCACTAGCCATTTTTTCATAGTCTATACCTCCATGGAAACCAGCGATAGCATCTAACACTGCTGTTGTTTGGTCTATATTACGTGCATCTGCATAGTCTGTTGTCAGCGTATTGTAAAGCGTATTAGCCATATTACTAGGAGCCACAATACCAGTGCCCACCCATCGACTATTACTGATGTGTACACCCTCGGCTAGGTCTACAAGCCCCACAATATTACGCGTATTGGTCGTAGCCCCCGTATTATTTGTTACCCAAACGTCAATACGGCCTATTTCTACCCCCGAGGTAATGTTGGGTAGCTGTGCCATAGCAGCATCGTAGCGATCGCGAAAGAAACGCGCAAGAAAGAAGTGCCGGTTTTGCTCATATTCATCAGCCGAGAACTCAAAGCTTTGTATATTCATGCCACCACGCGAATTTACAGTCTTACTCGTAGCCTTCTTTTGTGATGCTACTGCTTGCAACTTCAAACGCCCAAATTGCATATCTGTACGCACACCAAAGAGCGATGAAGCCCCACGAATAAGTGACGACTGCGTAGGGAGCGATACATTACCAGCTTCTACAAGTTTGATGATTTCGTCCTCTTTGCCCTCATAGCGCAACTTAATATTGCGTGTATCAAAGTCAAACGTAGCCTCAGTGTTATAATTGAGGTTCATGTTCATCTTATCACCTACGGAGCCAGTAAGATTTAAGTTGATTTTCTCATCAAAGTCAAAGCCAAAAGTACTACGGCGGTTTATTGGCAATGAGGGATTGTCAATGCTCTGCATATTAGCCCCAAGTTTTAACTCCACACTACCTTGTGTACGCACACGTACACCACCAGGGCCAAAAATTTTCTCAGCAGGGCCAAGGTTAAATTTCATATCTGTAAAACGAAACTCCTCCTTACCTTTATTTGCAAAGCTCGAATCGTTTTTCACACGAAAGTAGCTATTTATTGCCCGTGAAGCACTCCATGCTTGATACTCCTCAGGCGTCATGAGAAAAGGCGTATTAAGGTAGGTATCCCCCATACGTACCCCTAATTTATAAGTATTGGTCTTGGGGTCGTACTCTACCTCTTCATTCAGATTTTCAGGCGTACGCAAGTCACTCGTATGCGTTTGCAAATCGGCCATACGCTCTGGTAGCGTCACTTTAACCTTGCGCTTAGGAAAGGTATCTTGTGGCGCAGGCATTGCAGATGGCTCCATGGCACGTTGCTCTACACCACGTACGATGGCATTGGCTGCTACCAAGGTAGCTAGCAGCAATATGAGAGTAATGATACCATTTTTATTCACTTACGAGTCTTTTTAAAGTTTAGAAGATGAGCACGCTAGCTTAACCAAAGCACACAACGCAACATTTAACGTATTGTCCGAAGGCTTCAAACATTTGTCTGCAGTCAAGAGCCAACATCACAGCCCCTGTACGAGCTCTCTGCTCCAAATCATATATAACTTAGAGTAATTTAAGCCCGCGCTTTACAATTTCGCCCACAGCCAAAGTAGGCTCCGTCGTGACTATCTCTACTACAACCTTTTGCACAGCTGCAGGTGCGTATCCTAGTGACGTTAGAGCTTCGGCAGCGAGTTTAGCATCTTCCGACAACTCTACACGCTGAGCTTTACCCATATGTACACCCGAGGCCATTGCATCAGCAAAGTTGATGGTTATTTTATCTTTAAGCTCTACGATCACACGCTGGGCGGTTTTTCCACCTATTCCTTTCACTGTTTTGAGCATCTTGTCGTCTTCATTGGCAATCACGTTGCATAGTTCAGTCGTATTAAAAGCTGAGAGTATCATACGAGCTGTGTTGCCTCCCACACCATTAACGCTAGTAAGCAGCAAGAAGAGCTCACGCTCTTGCTTAGTAGCAAAGCCAAAAAGTACATGTGCGTCCTCACGAATGACCTCATGCACATAGAGGCGTGCTTCGCTCTTACCTTGTAAGACACTAAACGTATTGAGTGAAATTTGTAAGCCATAGCCTACACCAGCACATTCAAGCACCGCTTGTGCAGGTGTAAGCTCGTCCACACGTCCTTGGATATATTCTATCATGAGATGATAATAGTTCGTTAGAGAGTATATAACGCTTAGAAAAGCTTTTTATTGTTTTGGTAAAGGCTGAACACTGTCTATGTGGAGCGGTGTAGGCTGCAACTTGGGTTTACTACGTAGCCAGCGAAAGAGTTCGCTAAAATGACCAAACTCTCGAGTAGCCACTAGACCTACTCCTTGTGTAGTCAGTGCAGAACGAATAAAGTAGCGGTCGTTGGTTTCGCTATATGCTTTAAGGCTAAGTGTGCCACTATGGTTGAGTAACCAACGGAGGTTAAAGTCACCCACAAAATTAGATGCATTCGGATTATAAAATGTCTTTTCACGATAGCCCACCATGGCGTCAAACACCAAGCGATTATTAAAGAAACGCCCTGATAGCAAGCCGTCTATCTCCACATTATTCCAGCCATCGTTACCCGTAGAAATGTTTGTGCCTAGCTTTATGTTTCTAAGGTTAAGCGCATCATCTAGCACGTTGCTTACCGTGGTGCTTAATGCACTAGATAAAAAGCCATTCATGGCTGTAAGCGAAGCATCTTGTGTAGGTGTAGTTGTATTGTTCTGTGCGCCATCGAAGCTATAAAAGCGGCCAAAACTAAGCAAATAGATCACCTGACGATTACGTTCCTCATCGGTTTGTATCATTTGCTGTACCACCCGATAATCGTCGCTAGATAACGTAGGCAAATGTAGGCCAAAGGCCACCTGAGGTTGCTCAATTTTGCCTGTAATGTCAAGCAAGCATTCCACAGGTACATTATTGCTACGTAACGTTTGTGACTGGCTCAAATCACTCAAAGAGACCGATGGCACCAAGTAACTAGCATGTAGATTGAGTTCGCCATCACTCATAGGACCACGAAACACCATCGTGCTACCTTCACGAAAGCGAAAATCTTTGCGTATCACGTCCTTGATACTCATACGATATAAGCCATCTGTAATATGATAGGTACCAAAGAGACGAAACTGGTCTTTATTATAATAGCTTGCTCGTAGTGCACCATTACCGTGAAAGACAATATCGTCCCCCGACTTTTCATCCATAATGATGCGTAATGTTGCCTCAGGCGTAGCCTCTATATTAAAGTGAAGGTGCAGATCACCCGTTTCGCTAGCTTGACTCGCGTGCGGCTTCAAGGCGATACTATTATGCTCAGTGCGGTCGGTAAAAGTTAGCAATTGGCTCCCAGATACTTCTGCTGGCCTTGAAGCATTATAATTAAACTGACTACCACGTAATGCCTCAACATTAGCCTCTAAGGTGGTTACACCAGGCTGTCCATAAAGCCGAGCCTTCCCTTTGCCTACTACCACGCCATAGAAAAGCTCTCCCTTAGCCTGCTGCGTATCATAACAGCGCAAACGCTCAGTATCCATAGAGAAGTCATAGGTCATATGGCGTAGGTCATCGTGTGTAACAACACCGCTAACTCGTGCCGAATTTCCCACTTCATCATAAAGCGTAATGGCATCAAAGTCAATACGCCCTCGTGACAAACGTATGGTATCGCCACGTAAAGCATAAGTAACACCCAAAGTAGGTATAGTAGCTCTAATATCTACAACCTGCTGACCCTCTAAATTAAGATTAGAAAACTTGCCATACAAACGCGTCCAACCAGTGGCCTTACCATCTAGATTATTAAAGATACTCCCCAAAAAACCTCCCAAAAAGCCAACTGGTGCATGCTCTCCACGAATCATTAAGTCAAGGCTTGACTTACTAGGTGACACGTATCCAGATACAAGAGTACGCTCCGTAGGAGATTTCACGATTTGGGCATTGAGTTCTACCTGTTTATGGCTAGCACGCCACTGCGCATCGGCCGACAAACGCCCCATAGCTGCGTCATTAAAGGTAAAGTCATCTACATACACTTTACCGCTAAGTTCAGGGCCAGCAGATGTTGCACTAACTAATGCCTCTATACTAGCACGCCCTTTAAAGTCGACAGCATGAAAATTAAGCAAGTCAAACACATAAGCTAAATCTACTGAGCCAACACGTATGGCGAGTTTAGCATCTGAGTGTTTACTATATACCCCATCAGCTAGAACAAAACGATGCCCATTGCGCAAGCGCAAGCTATCAACCTGCACACCTTGCTTAGAGGCAATAACCATGGCAGGATTGACCGACCATATAGAGCCACCAATAACTATATCTGAGGGCAAAATCGACAAAACATAACGCTTCCCCCCCTCGGTATCAGTCATAACATTTGCCACTGCTTGCACACTCCCACGATGGCTGGCATCTGATTGGTCTACCCAATGCAAATCTGCCTTGACTTGGTCTGCTTTACCTTCGGCCTCAGCTACGATCTGCATCTGAGTCTTTTCGGTAGAGCGTATGGCTTGTGCTAAGAGGTGTGTCTTGTCATCGTAGTTCTTACAAAAGACACGCACTTGTCTCAACTGCTGGCCTGACACTTGAAGGCTATCACCTACAAGAGTCATAGAAAATGCCTTAGCGTGCTCATTAAGCACAACATGCATACTTATAGGAGCAACTACGTTAAAAGGAGCATCAAGAAAATGAGTAAGTACATCTGACTTCAAGATTTTAGCAGTCAACACAAAATCACTCTCGGCTTGCTTATGGTGCCCTAAGCCTAACGAGGGGATATGGCTACCCAAAACACCCAACAGAGCTTGTGGAAGTGTTTCGGTAGCAACATACCCTCGTAGCTGCGCCTGCATAAAATCACTATTTAACCTTACAACATGCTCGTGTGTATCGTCAAAGAAAGCCGTAAGATTAAAACGTTTAAGATTATAGCGTCTGGTTGGTCCTATCAAGGATGCATTCTGCAAGTCTACCTGCCCTACAAGATCATTAAAACCACTCCCCTTAACCCGTGCAAGCAAATGGAGTGACACATCGGTATCCTTCAAAGGAGTTTTAAGTCCTAGTTTGTGAGGACGAATATGCTTGACAGCAACCTCTGCCACAACATCTTTGTGCTTTTGCTGCACGCCTTTTACCGCAGCCTCTAAGCGTAAGCTAGCGTTAGGGTCGTCTATACTTAGCTGACCTTTGGCTAAGTTAGGCTGCCACATAGCATTGACTGCCACATTTTGATAGCGATATCCCTTAATTGTTATCCACGGCAAGCTACCTTTGACTTGCACACGCTCTTCTCCCTTTACCACACGCCCTTGGCTCTCCAATGCAAATGCTGCACTCCCCAACAGAGGTTTAGCCGTAATAATGTGTAAGTCAAGGGCATCACTTGCAATCTTTGCTGCATAATTTTCACCATTATGCAGAGAAGCATCTAGACGAAGACTTCCAGCAGCTGTGCGCAACACGCCGTCTGTATGGTAATTACGACGAAAGGCAGATACTCTACCATTATAATAAAGGCTTCCTAAACGCCTAACTACATCAGGTAATGCCTTATGTGTGAGTGCACCATACCAGCGGCTTATGGTCGTAGCCGAGGCATAAAGTTCCTCAACATTAGCACGTGCAACACGCTTAGTTGTGTCACGCCAATCTACAACTTCTCCTGTCGTATTCAAACGTAGCGTCGCTTGGTCATTATCCAAGCGAAAGCCATGCAAACGTATCCGTTTGTCATCAACACTCAACTGTGTTACCAAATTATAGGGCTGATCTATGGTAGACAAAGCAGGCACAAGGAAGGCTAAGTCTTTTGGAATAATACGAGCCCGTAACAAACGCATCTCTGCCAACTGAATTTGCTCTAATGTTAGCTGTGTTAGTTCGCTATAAGAGACTCGCAATGTATCAAGGGTTAAGCGTGAATTTGGCAATGCCACATCAAGATTTGTAATATGGCCAGTGTTCGCTCCTAGCACTGCCTTTACTGCTAAACGCTGAACAGATAGTCCACTCTGTTCGTTGAAAGTTAACTCTCTAACACGTAGATTTAGGCTATCTTCACGCAAAGCTTTAAGCGACAGATTAGCATTTATATCCGTGAAACGTAAGTGTGCCCAATCAAGTGCCTTGTCGGCTCGCTCATCTTTATAGTACTCGTCATAGCTTACTGCCAAGCGCCGCATTATAATCGAGTTAATACGAAGACGCAAAGGGTGCTTCGTAGTCGTGTCAGACGAAGAAAAAGCATCTATTACAAATTGAAAATTAGTAGAGCTAGATGCACTGCGCTTATAGAGTTGTGCTCGTACGTCCAATAGTTCTACGGCATGTAGCGTCACTTGCCCCATAGCCAACTCAGGGAGTGAAACACGCGCTGCGATATGCTTACCTTCAAGCATTGTTCTCTCGGATTGGTCATAAAGCGTCACATCGTGTAGTACTACGCGGTCAAAGAGACTAAAACTGACCTTTCCAATATGCACTTGAGTCCCCAACTTATCACCTAAAACTACAGACACACGTTTAGCAAAATACGTTTGTACAGCAGGTATTTCGGCCACGACCAACAAGCTTACCACCAAAACGATCAAGGTGATAAGCATATTGCGTACAATGACTTCTAACTTTCTGATAAGGCGTAGTTTTGAGGGTTACACAATGAGCTATGGATTAAGACAAGCCACCATAAAATTAAGCCATAAAGCCACGTAGTAGCATTCGCACTAGCAGACACAAACTTACGATTTAGAAACGCGCACTGCCCAACATTCCATACTACAAAATTAGCACTAAATGACCAAAAACCCAAATTATCACAATGCTTTTCGTGTGCCTTCTTGCGTTTTTCAAGTGCTACACCATCTTTTCACACACAAAATACCGCGTATCTCCTAAAAAAGCACTTACTTTGCACCGAAATTAACGACAACACTCAGCGTTAGTATGAAAGTAATCCAATCTGTCAGTACACTGCAAACACTACTTCAAAGCACAACAAGTACACTCGGCTTTGTACCCACGATGGGGGCACTGCACGAGGGTCACCGCTCACTCGTAGCTCGTAGTGTTACTGAGAATGTGCGTACCGTAGTGTCTATTTTTGTCAATCCTACCCAATTTAATGACGCTAACGACCTCGAAAAATATCCACGTACCTTAACAGCTGACTGCCAGCTGCTTGAAAGTGTAAGTTCAGACATCATCGTCTTTGCACCTACGATACAAGAGATTTATCCTGAGCCCGACACACGCCAATTTAGCTATCCACCCACCGATGTCGTAATGGAAGGTTCACGTCGCCCTGGGCACTTCAATGGGGTATGCCAGGTTGTGAGCCGCTTATTTGACATCGTACAGCCTGATGTGGCTTACTTTGGCGAAAAAGACTTTCAGCAAATTGCAGTTATCCGCGCCATGGTGGCCGACTTAGGCTACAAAATAAATATCGAAGCCTGCCCTATCGTACGCGAGCCCAACGGTCTTGCTCTCAGTAGTCGCAACACACGCCTCACAAGCAGTGAACGTCAAAAAGCAGCTTATATCCACCAGACACTAGCTCACAGCCTTACCCTATTTCAGCAAGGCAAAACCATTTCACAAGTCATTGCTCACGTCGTCAACACGCTCAACGCTTACGAAGACTATGAAGTAGAGTATTATGAAATCGTAGATGGCCATACACTAGCTACCGTAACACACTGGGAGGCATCAGACTACATCGTGGGGTGTATTACCGTCTACGCAGGACAAGACAGAGTACGTCTCATTGACAATATTACTTACCGCAAGCCTTAACCTCTTGCAACACTGCGAAACAAACACTTATGCAAATCGAAGTACTAAAATCTAAGATACATTGCGCTCGTGTCACCGAGGCCAACCTCCACTACATGGGTAGCATCACTATTGACGAGGACCTACTTGATGCTGCTGGCATGATAGCAGGTGAGCGCGTCTACATCGTAAACAACAACAATGGCGAGCGTTTCGACACCTATATCATCAAAGGAGAGCGTGGCCGTGGCGATATCTGTCTGAATGGGGCAGCAGCTCGTCGCGTACAAGTAGGTGATGTGGTCATCATCATGAGCTATGCCCTACTCGACTTTGAAGAAGCCAAGGCATTTGAGCCCAAAGTTATCTTCCCAGACGAAAACAATCGTATCTAAACCTTTTACCAACCATTCTTACTCTCGTTTGCTGCGTTATACACTATATACGAGAGGATAAAACCTATATTAGTATAGACTACAAAACTAGTGCTAGGCATATCGCATCGTATCGTGCCTAGATACATTTGTATCATGTCTGTACACACTTGTTTCAAGCCTTGATACAGATGTATTCAGACGAGGTATAATAATTTAGCTTTTACCCTTGCAAAGGTATAGCTACTAAGTTAGGAATAGCTTAGCCTATAGCATCAAGTAGGGTTACTCGTGTTATAATACGAGTAACCCTACTTGATGCTATAGACAAAATACACACATAAATATTAAACAGCACTAGTAGCACGTACTGCTACAAACTATTTAGTATTCGTATAGCCCTCAGCGATAAGGAGTGCTTTTACCTTTTCGGTAAAGTCGCCTTGGAGAACTATCAACTCGTCTTTAACACTACCACCTACGCCTAAACGCTGTTTAAGCCATTTGGCTAATGTAACTCTGTCGTCGGACACTCCTACAAAGCCCTGCACGATAGTTACCACTTTGCCACCACGACCTGCCCTTTCTTTGCAAACACGCAACTTCTGTGCCGACTTTGACCGTGTCTCTACCTCCTCTTCGAGAGTATCATTGATATAAGCAAAGTCTGGATTAGTACTATAAACGACACCTAGCCTATCTTTCCAACTCATAGCTTTATGATTGACGTAAGTGAATAAGTTGCAAAAATTCCTCGCGTGTCTTAGCAGCTTCAAATGCACCTGTAAAGTCGCTCGTAGTCGTAATGGAGTTTTGCTTCTCTACGCCACGCATCTGCATACACATGTGTTTGGCTTCTATTACGACCATCACACCGAGTGGGGCCAAAGCTCGCTCAATGCTTTCTTTAATTTGTGAAGTCATACGCTCTTGTACCTGCAAACGGCGTGCAAAAACCTCTACAACACGTGCTAATTTGCTTAGCCCCGTAATATGGCCACTAGGAATATAAGCGATGTGTACCTTCCCATAGAAAGGTAGCATGTGGTGCTCACAGAGGGAAAAGAAATTGATGTCTTTGACGATAACCATCTGGCGATAGTCTTCCTCAAACTTAGCAGAACAGAGAATTTCTTCGCCATTCTTGGTATAGCCTGCCGTAAGATCTAACAAAGCTTTGGCCGCACGTTCAGGTGTTTTAAGAAGGCCTTCACGCTGTGAGTCTTCGCCCAAGAGCGAGAGAATAGCCTCGTAATGGGCGGCAATTTTCGTCACTTTGTCAGCGTCGTAGAGATTAGCTGTATTACACATGATACAAGGTAAGTTTATGGTAATTCAGAGAGTTGTGTACGTGGTATAAGTACTTTGGAGCGCACCACAGTTGCTTGGCGAAATTGTCCCAACGCACGCATGCGTTGGACATACACTTGTGCTTCGGCTTGCGTCCGAAAATCGCCCACATAACATACCCATCGAGGAGTAATAAAAGACGTGTAAACTCCGAGCTCAGGATATAGCATCTGACAGTTGCGTCCCATACTCATGGCAGTAGCTCGTGCTTGACGCGAATTGCCACCAGAATATATCTGAATACGATAGCCTTGCATTTGTACTCGCGTACCGGCAAGTGTATAGGGAACTGGTGAGGTGTCTTCTTCTAATCTCTGCTTTACCGTGTCCTTTTTCTGAGAGAATATAGTCGTGCTAGTTTTCTTTGGCAACACGATAGGCTTATTCGTCTGCGTCTTAATTGATGTTTTGGCAGTAGCTCGCGGACCTGGCATATTGCAATTAGCTGCGCTACGACTAGACAGCGATAAGATATGTGTAACATCAAGATGCGATGTGACACCCTTATCTACGCCATCTGAGCCCTTGTAGTATAAGCTAGTAGACACAGCACACATCTGCGACTCAATAGCAAGAGCCAACGTACAGAATGCCAACAAAAAGGTTTTCAATCTCATAAGTCCTCTTTATAGAAACAAAGCACAAGCCCTCCATGCCTCGGCATATAAGCACAGAGGGCTTGCGTTGCTATATCTGTGCTATGCAGACTATGCTGTCGCACAGATAGCTAGAATTACTTCCAAGCATCAATGATGCCTACAAAATCGGTAGCTTGCAAAGCAGCACCACCTATCAAACCTCCATCTACGTTTGGCTTAGAAAACAGTTCCTTGGCATTGCTAGGCTTAGCACTACCACCATAGAGGATACTGGTATTTTCAGCAGCCTCAGCACCAAACTTTTCGGCAATTGTTGCACGGATAAAGGCATGCATTTCTTCAGCTTGCTCAGCAGTGGCAGTCTTACCCGTACCGATTGCCCAAACGGGTTCATAAGCCAAGATAATGTTGCTAAACTGCTCTGGTGTCAAGCCAAAGAGAGAGTCTTTGATTTGTGCACCCACGACTTCATTTTGCTTGTTTGCTTCGCGCTCTTCAAGTACTTCACCGATACAGAAAATTATCTTTAAGCCATTTTCGAGAGCCAACAAGGTTTTTTCTTTCAAGATTTCGGCCGTTTCACCATAGTAAGAGCGACGCTCTGAGTGACCCAAAATAACGTATTGTGCGCCCGTAGACTTTACTTGTGAAGCAGAAACCTCACCCGTGTAGGCACCAGCAGCCTTATCAGCACAGTTTTCAGCACCTAGACCAATTACACTACCTTTCAGCACATCGGCCACAGTAGCGAGGTGAATGAATGGCGTGCAAACTACGACATCGCAGTTAGGCGTGTTGTTAGCCAAGGCTGTGGTAAGCTCTTTGGCTAGAGCTACACCTTCTTGCAGGTTAAGGTTCATTTTCCAGTTACCTGCTACAATTTTCTTTCTCATGTTGTTGAGTTTTATAGGGATTAAACGAATATTTATTGTACGTTGGTGTCGGCACTATGGAGAGGAGATGGTGTTGTGGTAACTTTGGCACGAGTGGAGGGGAAAAAACGCTTACGTAGTTTGGCTATCATATAAGTGCGGTCAAGCGCTATTACCACCACTAAAAGTAATACATACCAAAAAAGTATTTTGAGCAAGATAGCACTATTGCTCATTTGCTCAGGTTGCTGTTGCAACACCTCACCTATATCATCACCTTGTGGCAAGCTATTAGTGCTCCATTTATTGATAATAATACCTGCTTTTAGCAATAACAATCCAGGATTGCTCCGAACAATAGTTTTGAGTAGCTTCTCGTCAGCCAAATAAAAATCATAAGCTGCGCCAGTATGGTCTCGCCAAACATTCATAGCTGGCTCGGAAGAGGCCGTCAAGCAAACAAACTTATACTTGTTATCAACCGCCCAATCATAAATGGTGTTGATTTGGTCGTGAGAAGCTACATCAGCCTGTTCAAGATAAGGTGCAATCAGGAGGAAAGTATAGCTTGTGTCGCTTAATAGGAGCTCGGTCACATCTTCTGTACCCTCATCAGTCAAACGGCTTACATTAAAGTCGGCCATCAAAGGTTTGTCACCTTCTTCTATTATTGTACTTTTGCTATCTACAAACGTCCAAGTGCTATCGGGCAAATTGTCAATACCAAAAGTTTGCTGCCTACCACCTTTGCTATAAATGAATGTGGTCTCGTAAATCGGAGTCTTGGCATCTTCAGGTAATTTACGACCCGCAGTAATGTCGGCACCGACTTTATATGGGCGGAAATCAATCAACGGTAAATGCCACAATGAGATCAGTACGAAGCCAATAATAAATAAAAAGTTGTACAAACTTATAATAGGCATATTCCTTTGCACCACAAAAGGTACAATGCGTTTTCTCTCCCACCACACCCATACTTGGGCGAGCAATAAAGGAATGTTTTTAAGGGCTGTTTGAGCGTTAGTCAGTTTCACGGCATCACCAAAGCACCCACAGTCGCTCACGGGATTAAAGAAATAGGCATAAAATGACACCAATGCCATAAATAGCATCATAACCATAGCCCAAAACGTAGTCCAGTTACGCCGAATACCGATGATGAGATTGACTCCTAGTAAGAACTCTACAACAATCAATGCCACCCCTAACCATACTGGGACTACCGATTGTGACAAATCTACTAAGCCCAAAGACTGCATATACTCACTTACTTTGTAGGCTGTTCCCATAGGGTCTATGGCCTTAACAAAGCCCGAGAATACATACACTGCGCCTAGCAATACACGGAGTGTGTTGATCGTCCAATTACGCCACATCGTCTTCTTCGGCTAGTTTTATAAGACCAAATATGGCATAATTCATCATATCCATATAGTTAGCATCAATGCCCTCAGACATTAACGTTTGACCAGCCAAATCCTCAATTTGCTTCGTGCGCTGTATCTTCATCAAAATCAAATCTACATATGAGCTACGACGCATCACACGCCATGCCTCATCATAATCATGATTTTTCTTTTGCATCAAGCGCAAGGCTAGCTCTGCATATTTGTCATAGAGTGCCACGGCCTGCTCTACGGTGATATCTTCTTGATCAGAGAAACCGAGTTCGAACTGTATCAAGCCAATGATACTATAATTAACAATTGCAATAAACTCAGGCAAAATACCTTCTCCCACGAGGCTTCGTCCTTTTACTTCAAGACTACGAATTCGTGAGGCTTTGATGAGCAGTTGATCTGTTACCGAGCTCACACGCATAATTCGCCAAGCCACACCATAGTCGTGTAGTTTGGCCACAAATACCTCACGGCACATTGCCAATGCAGCCGCAAATTGCTGGTTAGTCAGGCTACGTTCCATACTTTTTATTTATTATATTCGTCAGGACTAAACCTATATTCTAACACAAGTTCACCACTCATTGCGGCACGAAACTCATAGGCAAAATCCACGCCTTGCTTACGCATTTCGGCAAGTGCTTTTTCCTGTTGTAGTCCAGATAGAAGTTTTTGGCCTATAGCTTGTTTTTTATCTGCCATAAACGCTGCTGTAACATGTTTACCTGCAAGCGTATAGTAATGCGTGAGCGTGTTATTGGTAATATTATAAGCCAAGCTGTCTAGACGCTGACCTTCACCTATTTCTTTGGGGCAATGCTTAGCAGAAAATTCAGCCGTCTCACGTGCCAACTTTTCACGTGGGGTTTCAGGACGCTCTGGTGTTACATTAGCATACTCATCGTGCGTAAAGACGAAATCCCAAGCAGGCACTCCCTTAGCATTTCGATAAACGTAATGAAACGTTACCTTAGCCTCTTTTTCAAGTTTCGTACTTACATCGTTACAAATACCATTGAGCAGAAACTTGCGCTGTTCTGCACCGAGTGTGGTATCATTGACAGCTTGCTGTTCAAGTGTGCCACTGAGCGTATAATAGTAATGGTAGGTATTTTCAGTTTTACTATACACAACACTATCTAAGCGTATATCCTTAGCGATCATCTGTGGACAATGCTGTTCTGTAAACGCTTTGGCCTCGCGCTCAAAACGCTCTTGTGCACTCTCTTGACATGCAGTCGTAACTATCAATAGCAAGGCTGCAAGGGCAAAAATCTTTTTCATCTATCGTATTGTTATAAAGCATTTATCTAAAACATAAGTAAGCTCACAGCCATCACAGCCATACCACCTACCATACCATAAATAGCCCAATGGTGCTCACCATACTCTTCGGCAGCAGGCAAAAGTTCGTCTAGCGAGATAAAAACCATAACCCCAGCAATCATTGCAAAGATTACCCCCATCATCGTGTCATTCAAAAAGGGCGCTATGAGCAAATACCCCAATAGTGCTCCTACTGGCTCGGCTAGACCTGAGAGAAAAGAATAATAGAAGGCTTTTTTACGGTTACCAGTAGCATAGTAAATTGGCACAGATACCGATATCCCCTCAGGAATATTGTGTATCGCGATAGCGAACGCAATAGGGATAGCGATTGTCGTGTCTTTGAGCCCAGCTAGAAGTGTTACCATACCTTCGGGGAAATTATGCAATGCCAGTACCAAGGCACTCATCATACCCACACGAAGCAATTTACGATGTTTATGCGCTTGCTGCTGCTCTTCGTCCATTTCTTCTAAGCGGTGCATCTCGTGAGGGTTTTCCTCCATCGGCACAAAGCGGTCTATGAGCATGATAAGCAAAATACCTGCAAAAAAAGCAAGCACAGCATAGGCCGTGCCTACTTTATCACCATGCAACTCCGAGAGAGAGGTAATACCCGTAGACAGCAACTCTACAAACGACACATAAATCATGACCCCAGCCGAGAAGCCAAGAGAGCCCGACAAGAAAGACGTATTTGTACGCTTTGAAAAAAAAGCGATAGCACTACCGACTCCCGTAGACAAGCCTGCGAATAGAGACAGGCCAAAAGCTATGAGTAATTGATTATTAAGCATTTCTATCATAAGCTACTACGCTTAACATTTGCCTAGTATTGCTCTATTGACGAGGGAAAGCTAATACTCTTCACATCGGCAGCATAGTGCGACACAGCCATGGCTATATCATCAAACAGGTTAGCGTACTTACGCAAGAATTTTGGAGCAAAGCCTCGGTTCATCCCTAGCATATCTTGCAATACAAGCACTTGGCCATCGGTAGCAGCACCCGCCCCAATACCAATGGTAGGGACTTTCACACTTGCAGTCACCTCCATAGCAAGCATCGCTGGGATTTTTTCGAGTACGATAGCGATACAGCCGGCTTCGGCCAGCAACAATGCATCACGTTTGAGTTTTTCAGCCTCTGTATCATCTTTGGCACGCACACCATAGTTACCAAAGATATTGATATATTGTGGCGTAAGCCCTAGATGTGCTACTACGGGGATACCTGCTCGAATGATGCCACGCACTGCCTCTATTATCTCTTCGCCACCCTCGAGCTTCACAGCATCGCAACCAGTAGCTTGCACAATGCGAATAGCGTTGCGCACAGCTTCTTCGGCTGTCACTTGATACGAGCCAAAAGGCATGTCACACACCACAAACGTATGAGGGGCACCACGCACCACACTACGGCCATAAACAATCATTTCGTCTACCGACATTGGTACAGTAGATTCATAGCCCTGCATCACGTTGGCCGCTGAGTCTCCTACAAGTATCATATCTACCGATGTGGTGTCTATGATACGTGCCATCGTATAATCATAGGCTGTCAACATAGCTATTTTCTCGCCACGCTGCTTCATAGCAACCCATGTTTGTGAGCCTGCTTTCTTTTTATCTTGCAAATAGTTAGACATCTTTTCAATACGATTGCTATTACCTCACAGCACGACCTACATGTAAAAGTCGCGGTGAGATAAGTGCGCATAGTGCGCAGTAGTCCATTATAATTACTTACTGCGAATTTACACATTTTTCGCGACATAACCACCCCTACCCACACTAAATCAACTTTGTACCCATTTTATACCTCAACACCAACGAAGCACTGCATCACGAAATAATGTGATGTAGTGCTTCGTTTTTGAAAGCCTCTTCGCTACGCGAGAGCGAGCCAAGCTATTTTGTACGATAAGGCTTAATGCCTAGTGCAGACATCTCGTCTAGTAACGTTTGCTCAGCTCCGATGTGCGCTACACCTGGCATAAATACTTGTGGTCTTAAATGAGCTACATTTTTAAGCGTTTCCTTCACACAGTAATCACCAGCAATACCACAGAGAATATAGCTTTTACCTTTGGGCAAAGCAAAGTCGCCCATAGCATGATGCACCACATGAGCCTCTTCCGTCTCGCTCCATGTTCCTGCAAATGCACCATACTCCTCTTCATTAGGATTAGCACCTTTCTCAAAGACACTATACGTTAATCCATTGCGTCCGCAAGCCTCAATCAGCTCCGTACGAATGGCAGCACCCTCTGTGTGTTGCACGCAGTGTGGAGGCCAAATGCCACCATAAGGCTTAAACGAGCTATGGTTGGCTGGGTGCCAGTCTACCGTAAAAACCACATGCCCAATATTGCCACTATCCATCAAACGCACAATGGCCTCAATGGCAGCATTACCCCCAGGTACAAAGAGTGGTGCACCCTCACGAGAAAAATCGTTTTGACAATCTACAACAATAAGCGTAGGCCGACTTGAAGGTTTAGAGCAAGCAACAGCTCCATCACCCAAAGCATTGGCCGAAACACCTATTGCAGCAAGCAGTAATACACTAAGTGAAAATAATCTTTTACGCATAATAGAAAATCTTAATTAAGAAAGAGAATATAGCTATTTTGCACTATGTTAGCACGTAGCAAGCACACAATATAAGAGCAAAATTACAGCTTCACAAAGAGATGCCCAAATTTCTAGCTTACTATTTTCGCCCCAATACAACAAACAACGACCTTACTAGCATACAAAGCACCCAAATCATTGTGTCACGTCTTGGCACAAGCGTATCGCGACGCGGTACACATGTGCCAAGACATGGTACGAACGTACCCTAACTTGACACAATAGTTTAGCCTTAGCGAGCAAGTAAACATGGCTAGGTACGAAGTGCATCATGAGATGTTTTTACGCATACGAGCGGTACAAAATGAGTTCCCTTCACCTAAATTTATAGCATTGCCGTAGCACAAACTTAGGAGAGGAGATTGGTGACAGCACATCTAACGATGGCTGCGTTGTTCTAGGCTATATTTAGCCACGCAATTGGGCAAGTGTAGCCTTAAAGGCTGCAATTTTAGCCTCAGCATCTTGCTGTTTTTTACGCTCTAGCTCTACAACCTTAGCTGGTGCGTTGGCCACGAAACTCTCGTTGCTCAGTTTTTTGAGTACCCCAGCTAGGAAGCCTTGCATATATTTCAGGCCTTCTTCGGCCTTGGCTATTTCGGCCTCTACATCAAGATAAGCATCTAGCAACACGGCAAGCTCTGTAGTGCCTACCATAAAAGCCGATGCCCCCGTGGCTTTTTCTTCTACAACATCTATGCATTCCAAATTAGCCAGCTTGCACACCAAGGCGGTAAAGGCTTTATCCATTGGCGACATGCTTACGACTTGCAACACAAGAGTGTCCTTTGGCGAAATATTATTTTGGCTACGGATAGCACGAACTGCCGTAATCACTTCCTTAGCAATCGTGGCTTGGGCTACCAAAGCCTTATCGGTAGTACTTACTTCGCCGATAGCTATTTGGCTAATCATGATGCTTTCGCCAGGCTGACGTTGAGCAAGATTTTGCCAAATCTCCTCGGTGATAAATGGCATGAATGGGTGAAGCAGCTGTAACAATTGGCCGAAGAAGTCGAGCGTAACCGTAAGCGTAGCCTTATCAATAGGCGTACCATAAGCTGGCTTTATCATTTCGAGGTAATAGCTCGAAAACTCGTCCCAGAAGAGGCGATATACTTCCATCAGAGCCTCGCTCAAGCGGTACTTTGACATGAGGTCGGCCACTTCGGCCGCACTCGTGCGTAGCTGTGCAGCAAACCACGTAGTAGCAGCTAAACTTACCTCGGGCTGTGGGTTATCAGCTACCTCCCAGCTTTTAATGAGACGGAAAGCATTCCAAATCTTATTGCAGAAATTGCGTCCTTGCTCGCAAAGTGCTACATCAAAGAGGATATCGTTGCCAGCAGGTGCGGCAAGCATCATGCCCATGCGCACACCATCTGCACCATACTCAGCTATGAGATCCAGTGGGTCGGGAGAGTTGCCAAGCGACTTAGACATCTTGCGTCCTTGTTTATCGCGCACGATACCTGTAAAGTAAACATTCTTAAATGGCATTTTACCCGTATACTCATAGCCTGCCATAATCATACGCGCAACCCAGAAGAAGATAATGTCTGGCCCTGTTACTAAGTCGCTCGTAGGATAGTAATAAGCTAGCTCTTGGTTGTCGGGGTGGTTGATACCATCAAAGAGAGAGATAGGCCATAGCCACGAAGAAAACCACGTATCAAGGGCATCTTCATCTTGCTTTAAGTCCTCCTGTGTAAGGGCAGCATTGCCGGTTTTTTCTTGTGCCAAGCGAAGGGCTTGCTCGGGTGTTTCGGCCACGACATACCCACCCTCGGGCAAATAGTAAGCAGGGATACGATGCCCCCACCATAGCTGGCGACTGATACACCACTCTTTGATATTTTCTAGCCAATGGCGATAGGTATTCTTATACTTAGCAGGATAGAATTTGATGTCATCTTGCATCACTGGCTCCAAGGCCAAGTCAGCAAAATGTTGCATCTTAATAAACCATTGCATTGAGAGTTTGGGCTCAATGGGTACATTAGTTCGCTCGCTACACCCTACCTTATTGGTATAAGCCTCTACCTTATCGAGTAAGTCTGCCTTTGCCAAATCGACCTCAATCTGCTTGCGTACATCAAAACGATCCATGCCTACGTAGAGACCTGCTGCCTCGCTAAGCGTACCATCGTCATTGAAGATATCAATGCTTGGTAGACCATATTTCTCACCTAGCATATAGTCGTTGACATCGTGTGCGGGTGTCACTTTCAAGCAGCCTGTACCAAACTCTATATCCACGTAGTCGTCTTCAATAACAGGGATAGCACGATTGACTAGAGGCACGATAACCTTTTTGCCTTTAAGCCAGACATTTTTAGGGTCATTAGGGTTGATACACATTGCGGTATCTCCCATAATAGTTTCGGGACGGGTCGTAGCTACTATGGCATATTTACCAGCAGCATCGGGCTTACCTTCGGCATCGGCAAGGTAATAGCGTAAATAATAGAGTTTACTTTGCTCTTCTTTATAAATTACCTCTTCGTCTGAGAGGGCAGTAAGTGCTTTAGGGTCCCAATTGACCATACGTACACCACGATAGATCAGCCCTTTGTTATAAAGGTCTACAAAGACCTTTATAACACTCTCAGAGCGTATTTCGTCCATCGTAAAAGCTGTGCGTTTCCAATCGCAAGAAGCGCCGAGCTTACGCAGCTGTTTGAGAATAATACCTCCGTGTTCTTCCGTCCAATCCCAAGCATGCTTCAAAAAATCTTCACGCGAGAGGTCTGTTTTGCTAATTCCCTGCTTGGCTAAGCGGTCGACCACCTTAGCCTCAGTAGCGATAGAGGCGTGGTCGGTACCTGGCAGCCAACAAGCATTTTTGCCCGTCATGCGAGCACGGCGCACTAAAATATCTTGTATCGTATTATTGAGTGCGTGCCCCATGTGCAACACACCCGTTACGTTAGGCGGGGGGATTACTACTGTATAAGGCTCTCGCGCATCGGGGCGCGAACTAAATAGGTCTTGCTCCAACCAGTAGTCATACCACTTCTGTTCTACCTCGGTGGGGCTGTATTTACTTGCTAATGCCATGATATATTGGGTATATTATTTATAATCAACGAAATAATTAATGCACATTTACTCCACGTAAAGCACCAATCCTTTGAGGTACTCACCCTCGGGATGATAAATATTTATAGGGTGGTCGGCAGGTTGATGCAATTGATGTAAAATGCGTACACTACGCTTACTCTGTGCTGCTGCAGTAAAGACAGCTAGACGAAACTGTTCTTTGTTCACAGCCTGCGAACAGCTAAATGTAAAGAGAAGCCCCCCCTTAGGCATTTGTTCAAATGCCTTAGCGTTTAGACGTGTATAGCCTTTTATCGCATTACGTAGCGCATCCTTATGCTTGGCAAAGGCTGGTGGGTCAAGCACTACGATATCGTATTGTTTGGGAAGATTATCTAAAAATTTAAACGCATCTACTGCAAAGGCTTCGTGGCGATGATCTTCGGGGGCAAAGTTGAGTGCCACATTTTCGTTGGTTAGGGCAATGGCTTTCTCAGAGCTATCTACGGAGTGTACTAAGGTAGCCCCACCGCGTAGCGCATATACAGAAAAGCCCCCCGTGTAGCAAAACATATTGAGCACACGTTTGCCCTTAGCATACTGCTCCAATAGGCTACGATTTTCACGCTGATCTACAAAAAATCCTGTCTTTTGCCCACGTAGCCAGTCGATGTGAAAGCGTAAACCATTTTCAACAGCGACAGCACTCAAATCGCGTGAACCACCTACGAGAAACTCATTTTCTTGCCCTAAATAGGCCTTGAATGGCAGTGTATTCTCACTCTTATAATAGACGTGCTGCACTACACCTTTTGAAGCCTTGACCAACGCCTCGGCTATTGCTTGACGTTCGACATGCATACCCACGCTGTGGGCTTGCATTACTGCCGTAGTACCATAAATATCTACGATAAGGCCTGGAAGGTTATCGCCCTCACCATGTACGAGACGATAGGTGTCGTTATCGCTACGTAAGAGGCCAATACTAAAGCGTACATCGAAAGCCGTAGCAAGGCTTTTTTCCCAATGGGAAGCGTCAATTACAACGTCTTCAAAACTCAACACACGCACGGCAATAGAGCCTATTTGAAAGTGCCCGATGGCCAAAAAATGGCCATCGGCTGCAAGCACACGCACGATATCGCCCTCTTCGAGTTCGGCATCGCTACGTGCTATTGCTCCCGAAAACACCCAAGGATGAAAGCGTGATAGACTAGCGTCTTTACCCTTATGCAGCGTTATCGTTTTATAGTGAATAGCCATAGCTTCGTGATAATGTATTGTTGTAAAAATAATGGAGTCAGAGTTAATACAATTACTTAGCCGCAGTGCGAGGGCGTTTAGCCTTTGGACGTGCTGGCTTAGGTAGGAGCGGCTTTGCAGTAGTTTTTGTCACAGCATTGGAATGCTTAGAAACTCTCAGAGATTTACTTCCTGATATAGACTCACCTTGCGATAGTGTAACAGGAGCTTCTATGAGGGTATATTGGCCTAACTGCTGTAAGCGTATAGCTTCTTCATAAAGTACGAGACATGCCCAAGCATCAACTGCTGCATATTGCTGCTGTTGGGGCAGCAAGACATCTACGTCCCAGTTACTTAGCCGCTGTGCTTTGGATATTTTCTGACCAAAGAAATTGGCAAAGAGTTTTTGCAGACTCATATCTCTTATACCAAGCTTTGGCATGAGATGTTGCAAATCAATAAAGTATCCGATTTCAAAAGGCGCACGACGTTGTAACTGCGCAAAATCGTCTTTAAGAGAAATGCCTATTTTAGGGACTACTTTGTCTGTGAGTAAGCGCAAAATAGAGGGCGTCATGCCCATCAGATTAAGACGGAATAAGAAACAGATTTCATGAGTAGCTACTTGTAGCAACGACACATCGTGATGCTGCCCACGGCGAAATACAGGACGCGTCTCGGTATCAACGCCCAAACATGGTTGTGCGAGTAGATAGTCTACGGCTTTTTGGGCTTCACTCTCAGTAAAGATTACGACAATACGCCCAGCAAACGCTACCCGTGGCAGCGCACTGAGTTTCTCTTTGTCATAAGCAGCATAGAGTGTTTTTAGCCTAGTTACCATAGATAGAGTTTAATCTGTTTCGGCTTCTTCCTCGAAAGGTACCCCCTGCGTATAATACACGTCATGTAGTGCACGTAACACACTGAGGAGCACTTGCCCCCAGTTTTGTGCATAGTCTTCTTGTATCTGCGCCAAGGCTAAAAGCATCGTATCTTCGTTGCCCTGCTTATAGCTTTCAACAAAGTTACGCAGAGGTTGATACAAATCAGCTAAATCTTCCGAGACACTTTTGCGTATTGGACGATCACTATATTTCATATCTTCCACAAGCACGTCAAGGTAGTCATCTTGCTCACCCATAATGACAGCTATACGCCGACGCACATAGTCATAATCAGCCTCAGTAACCACCTCAGGGAGTTCCTCAAAAAAGTCCTCAACCTCGACGTAGGGCAATTGATTAACTTTTAGATAAAGTACAGGTAGCAACTGGCGCAATGTGGTGACCAATGCTCCGCGCGTAGGTTGCTCTGTTTGCTCCATCGCGATACAATACTGCGTAGCATCAGCCACAAACGCGATAGCTTCTGGCCTATAAATGAGTGGCACTTGTTCCATACTCCTTTATTATTTTCTGCAAAATTAGCAATTTAATCGCTCATAGCGATGGTCAATCGGGGCTTTTCTAGTAATTTTGCAGTTATTCGTAACCTCCTAAATCTTTGCGCTAATGCCTACCAAGCCTCAACCGCCAGCTAGCACACAGCCTGCAAGCTCACAAGGCGAGCCACTATCTCCACTGCAAAAGGCTTATAAGCAATACACAGCCATAAAAGAGAACCCACGCCATCGTTTGGTATGGGGGCTAGCTCTACTATGCTTATCCATACTACTGCTTTATGCCTTTGGGTCATACATATTTAACACAGCCGTAGCTGATCAAAGCCTACTGATAAATAGCCGATCGGGCGATTTAAGCCAAGCTACATACACCAACGCAACAGGTGCTGTGGGAAGCATTGTAGCACATTGGTTTATAGCTGAGCACTTTGGTTGGGCTGCTTTTTTTATCCCGATTACGCTACTGATTGCAGGGCTACGCTTAATGCGCTATCAGCCGATACGTTTTTGGACACTCTTCATTCACTGCACCATATTGACTGGCATGCTCGCTATCGTTTTTGCTAGCCTGCAAGTCGTAGGAGCTATCAGTCCTTTGACGTTAAGAATGCCTTTTAACATCGGCGGGAATTTAGGTTACAACCTTACTCGTTTTCTCCACCAATATTTAGGTCAATGGGGAGTACTCATTTTAATGGTTTTTGCGACACTCATCTATCTCATATACGTATATAACACGGTATATCAAACATTTGCAAAATTACTAGGATATAACAAACTAGTAGGCCCTCCTCACAGCGCAACAGCAAATGACCAAGAGGAAGAAGATGAGCTATATAAACAAGAGGAGGAAGAAGATTATGATGCGGACAATAAAAACAGCGAGGCTACCTCTACGACCTTTCTTGACACGCCTGCTACCCTTACAACATCAATAGAGACAGAAGCCAAGCCTCATATCCAAGCATTACCAGCAAATGAGGTTATAGACGAGCTCGGCATGAAGATAACCATTGCTAGTGGTGATGATGACGTGCCAGATGATAATACAAACATACCTACAGCAACAAGTGCTATTGATGGCCTTGACCCACTTGACCCCAAACACGATCTATCACTCTACCGCTACCCTTCTACCAACCTTCTTAAAAAAATTGACAACCCTCCTATCGCCATTGACGAGCGAGAACTTGCTGAAAACAACCAACGTATTACCGACACACTCAGCCATTTTAAGGTAAATATCAAAAGCATTGAAGCTACAATAGGGCCTACTATCACGCTCTATGAAATTATGCTTGAAGATGGTGTACGCATAAGTACGGTCAAAAATCTAGAAGACGACATCGCCATGAACCTACAAGTGACTGGCGTACGTATCATTGCACCGATGCCAGGCAAAGGCACCATCGGGATTGAAGTGCCCAATAAACACCCACAAGTTGTATCTATGGAAGGGCTGATCCAAAGTCGGAAGTTTCAAGAAACTAAGATGGAACTGCCCATCGCTCTTGGACGTACAACGACTAACGATGTATTCATGTTCGATCTAGCCAAAGCTCCTCACCTCTTAGTGGCAGGAGCCACAGGACAAGGGAAATCTGTGGGACTAAATGCCATGATAGCATCGTTGCTATTCAAGAAACACCCTGCGGAACTCAAATTGGTAATGATAGACCCAAAACGTGTAGAGTTAAGCATGTATGCGCCTATACAAAATCACTTTTTGGCCAAGCTATCGACCAACGAAGGCAACATCATCATTACCGAAGTAGACAAAGCTATTGATACACTCAACAGCCTAGTACAGGAAATGGAAAATCGCTACATGCTCCTTGAGCAAGTGAATGTGCGCAACGTCATTGAATACAACAACAAATACAAGCAACGCTTGCTGCCTCCACAAGCAGGACATCGTTTTCTGCCGTACATCGTTGTCGTGATTGACGAGTATGGCGATTTTATCATGACCGTAGGCAAAGAAGTTGAAATGCCCATCACACGTATCGCTCAAAAAGCACGCGCTGTGGGCATACACATGATTATTGCCACGCAGCGCCCAGATGCTAAGATCGTAACAGGGAACATCAAAGCTAACTTCCCCACGCGCGTGGCCTTCCGTGTAAGTAGCGCCATTGACTCACGTACCATCATTAACGACAAGGGAGCTGAACAGCTCGTGGGGCGTGGCGACTTGCTATATCTCGGAGGCGAAAAACCTGTACGTGTACAATGTGCCTTTCTTGACACACCTGAGGTAGAAGCTGTTACCAAGTTCATCAGTGAACAGCAGTCGTTTGGAGCCCCTTATGAGCTGCCAGAGCCCGAAAGCACAACACCAACGACAGATACCACACACGAAGATCGTTTGAATGGCAAGCGCGATGACCTTTTCAATGATTGCGCACGATATGTAGTACAAAATCAACGCGCCTCTGCTTCTAGCTTACAGGCTGCTTATGCTATCGGATACAATCGTGCTTCACGCATCATGCTGCACCTAGAAGCGCTAGGCATCATTGGTCCCGACCGCGGTACAAAACCACGTGAAATATTCTACCAAGACCTTGACACACTTGACACTTACCTCAGCACACTAAGCTAACACTCAACACACAATTTAATAGGCCTCATGATAATGAAAGTACATATTGCACTCCTATTCTGTACGTTTTTCTCGGCTACTACTATGTTCGCCCAGCTCTCAGCTACCCAAGTACTTGACAAAACGGCAGCGCGCTTTGGGAGCTCAGTCACAGCAGCATTTTCGGCAGATAATTTTAGCGGGGACAATAAAACAGGTAGTACGAGCGGAACGATTGCCATTAAAGGCAAAAAGTTTGTAATCAGCACACCAGGATATAAAACTTGGTTTGATGGAAAAACACAATGGACCTATACCAATGCCAATGAAGAAGTAAACGTAAGTACTCCCACTGCTGATGAAGTAGCTAGAATGAACCCTACTTCATTTGTATATCTCTACAAACAAGGCTACTCTGCTACCGTAAAAGACGTAACACTACGAGGTAAAACTTGCTACGAGGTACATCTTAAAGCAAACCAAGGCAAAGCAATCAAAGAGGTTATACTCACAATCGAAAAAAGCAGCTTTACACCTTACTCTATTCGCTTCCGCCAAGGAAGTAATCAATGGACACGCATTACTATCAATAACTTTACCAATCAAAAAACCAAGGATACAGCTTATGCGTTCAATAGTAAAGACTATCCACAAGCCGAAATTATTGATCTGCGCTAAGGTGTATTTTATGCTTAGCCACGAAAAACATGAAATAAACTAAGGGCAGCAATACATAAGTGCATAGAGGCAATAGAGCTACTCAAAACTTTATCGCATCAAAATAGAGCAATGGTATCCTCTACTTCAATTAAAATGCGTAAGTTTGCAGAACCGAAACGACGAAAACAATGGTAAGACTTAGAAAGAATAAATTCATCGTACCACAGGGTTTAGAAGTAACAGACCGTGACCGTAAAATATTCGAATTGCAACAGCGCGGAGTAGAAGTGCCCACATACACACTCATTAAAACTCAAGAGCAAATCGAGGGCATACGGAAAAGTGGTGTAATCAATACTGGGGCACTTGACCTCGTAGCCGAAAAAATACGACCAGGTATGACAACTCTAGAGCTAGATCGACTCGTGGCCGAGTTTCTCGCTAAGCATGGTGCCAAAGCAGCTCCTCCCGAAGTTGGCTTTCCTGGTCATATCTGTACCAGTTTGAATGAAGTTGTATGTCATGGTATACCTAGTGATGACGAGGTCATCGAAGAGGGTGATATCGTCAATGTTGATATTTCGAGCTCACTCAACGGCTATTATACCGATGCTGCACGTATGTTTGTTATTGGCGAAACAACCGAAGAAAAACGCCGTCTAGTAGAAGTAACCGAAGAGTGCTTACGCATCGGTGCAAAGGCTTGTAAAGCATGGGGCTTTGTAGGGGATATTGGCAAAGCCATTGAGCCATACGCCAAGCAACATGGGTTCTCAGTAGTACGCGATTTATGTGGCCATGGGGTAGGCTGTGGGCTACATGAAGAGCCACAAATATCTCACCATGACACACGCACTAAAGGTATGCTCCTAGTACCTGGTATGGTACTAACTATTGAGCCCATGATTAACGCTGGCACATGGCGCGTATTTGTAGACGACGAAGATGGGTGGACTATTGTAACTGATGACGAGCGCCCAAGCGCCCAAGTAGAACATACGTTCCTAATTACCGAAGAAGGGCTTGAAATACTCACTTATTAAAACTACTATGGCAGAGAAAGATGTAGTAATTCTTGGCATAGAATCAAGTTGTGATGACACATCGGCTGCGGTGATACGCAATGGTTACTTATTAAGTAATATTACAGCCAACCAAGCTGTACACGAGGCCTATGGAGGTGTTGTGCCAGAGCTGGCCTCTCGTGCACATCAGCAAAATATCGTACCCGTAGTAGAACGCGCCTTACAGGTGGCTGGTATCACACGCAGTGAGATTACCGCCATTGCTGTAACCTTAGGTCCTGGCCTCATGGGCTCGCTCTTGGTAGGCGTATCGTTTGCCAAGGGCTTAGCAATGGCACTAGGTGTTCCACTCATAGAGGTCAATCACTTGCATGGTCACGTCATAGCTCACTTTATTAAGGAAGAAGGAGAAGACAATCGTCACCCCGACTACCCTTTCTTATGCTTACTTGTAAGTGGTGGCAACTCACAAATTATCCGTGTAGATGGCTATAATAAAATGGAAATACTTGGTGCCACTATAGATGATGCTGCGGGAGAAGCCATAGACAAATGCTCCAAAGTAATGGGTTTAGGCTACCCAGGAGGGCCTATCATTGATAAATTAGCACGCCAAGGCAATCCCAAAGCATTCACGTTTAGCAAGCCTCAAATAGCAGGCTACGACTATAGTTTTAGTGGGCTTAAAACGAGTTTTTTGTATTTCTTACAAAAAGCACTCAAAGACGAACCAAACTTTATAGAAAAGAACCAAGCAGACTTAGCTGCTTCACTCGAACAGACTGTAGTAGATATCTTAATGCACAAGCTCAAAAAAGCCTCCAAAGACACAGGTATTCGTCAAGTAGCCGTTGCTGGTGGAGTATCTGCCAACACAGGGCTTCGCAATGCATTTAAGGCTATGGCAGAGCGCGGCACCTGGGAGGTATTTATCCCAAAGTTTGGCTATACTACCGATAATGCAGCCATGATAGCCATTACGGGATATTATAAATATTTCGACCAAGATTTTTGTCCGATGGACAAGCCAGCCTACTCACGCGTAACGATATAAATGACAAACAACGCTCATAACAAACACTTTACATTATGGACTTAGGACTGCGACTTATCAGTAAGCAAATCAATGAAATACTTTGGCGTACTGGCCGTACACTATCCATCGCCGAGAGTTGCACAGCAGGCTACGTAGCCACAGTAGTAACGGCTACACCTGGTAGCTCTGGCTTTTTTCGTGGTGGGCTAGTATGCTATGCCGAGGATACGAAAATAGACCTACTCGATGTAGACCCTAATACGATTATTGAGCAAACACCGGCCTGCGAAGAGGTAGCTAAACAAATGGTGGTAGGTGCAAACAAACTTTTCCGAAGTAATTATGCCGTAGCTGTAACGGGCTTTGCCGGACCAGGTGGAGGCAACGAAACACTCCGTGCTGGTACAATTTGGCTTGCCGTAGGCAATCAAGACAAAACCATCACACGCAAACTCACAGAAGATAACGGCCGCTCACACAACATCAGCGAAGCTACACGAAATGTGCTAGAAATGCTACGTGACCTCCTCATAGAAACAGAGCCCAACGCCACTATCCTCCCTACGGAGCAAGGAGAGTAATTTCCCCTATCACTCCCCTACTCTCACGCATCTCATGACGCTCATTCCTACACATAGTGGCTACCTTTTGTACCTACTAATAGCAGTGTTCCTTCTCGCATTACCGATGCTAGTAGGGCATAAAGCTGTTGCACGTAGAGTAACATTATTAACACACTTGGACAGATTAGCACCACGTCTCGGTTTGAGAGCAGGTAGACAGCTAGGCTGGCTCATCATGTTACTCTTACTATGTATAGGTAGCTTATGGCTATTCTTGGGCGACACACTATTCAATACCCGTGGTGAGCCACGCGAGGCACTCGTATCTATGGCTATGGTCAACACCAACGACTGGATACTACCAATAACAAATGGTGTTGATTTGGCCTACAAGCCTCCCTTTTTTCATTGGTGTGGGGCACTCACCGCTACATTATATGGCGAGGTGTCAGAATTTACTTCCCGCTTCCCTTCAGCGCTAGGACTCACGCTCATCGTACTCTCAACATTTACCTTTTATGCTAAACGCCGTAGCAAAGCAGTGGCTTTGCTTACAGCCTTAATCACACTGACTAATTTTGAGCTACACCGAGCTGGTGTAGCCGCACGTGTAGATATGGTACTCACGACAGCTATCGTGATCGCACTATTCGCACTCTATCGTTGGTGTGAGCGCGGTTTGTCTGGTGTACCATGGATAGCTAGTTTAGCCATGAGTGCAGCCTTTCTAACCAAAGGGCCAGTAGGCTTAGTATTACCCTGCTTAGTGGCAGGTATCTTTGCTTGGT
This sequence comes from Bacteroidales bacterium, assembly GCA_030528715.1. Lineage (GTDB taxonomy): Bacteria > Bacteroidota > Bacteroidia > Bacteroidales > Bacteroidaceae > Alloprevotella. Next base: position 51,364 of record JAUMYJ010000009.1, read on the forward strand.
GGCGTATACGTAGCTTTTGGTCTGTACTATGGCGTTTTACATTGCTAGCCATAACGAGCTGTATACTACCACTCACATGGTATATGGCTGCTTATGCTCAAGGTGGAGAAGCCTTTTGGCAGCTTGTATATGAAGAAAATGTGCTACGTTTCTTAGGCAAGATGTCTTATGCCTCTCATGAAAACCCTTGGCACTATAACCTACTTACTATCATCGCAGGCTTTTTACCCTATACACTTGTAGTGGCTACATCGGTTTTTGTCTTGCCTTGGAAACACTGGATAGCTAGCCTCTCACGCCCGACCCTAAGCTGGTGGCACAACACACGACACTACCTCTCCACGATGGATAGCACACGCCTTTATACACTATTGTGCATCGTGGTCATGTTTATCTTCTACTGCATTCCCAAAAGCAAGCGTAGTACTTATCTAATGCCACTTTATCCATTTATAGCCTACTATTTAGCTGAGTATTTGCCCTATTTATGGCGCACACGGCAGCACATCGTTGTTTGGTTTGGTCGGTTTGTAGCATTCCTATGTGTATTACTTCCTATCGTCTACCTCCTCATACATGGTGAGCTGATTGCTCCAGAGTGGCTAGGTGAGCGTAAGTTAGTGTTGCATACATTTATGTTTCAAGCCCTGCGCGATACAGCGTGGAGTACAGAGCACCTCACACTCCTCATACTTCCGCTTGGTATAGCTATTTATTGGCTTTCGCAGCATTGTCGTGAGGAGCGTTATTGGTCGGGTATACCTCAACGTTTAGCACTCATACCTGTTATGCTCGTGGGTATTTTCATGGCGCTTGATGGTCTCTACCAGCCTGCCATTTTAGGAGCAAAGTCTAGCTATGGTTTTGTACAGCAGATAAAAGATATTACACCCAGAGATACCCTCTACTATTACGACAACGACTTTGCTCCTGGTAACCGCATGCACCCATTCACTGCGAACTTCTATCTCAATGGCCGTTTAGTGCCGTTCATCGAGTTTGGCCAACAACATACAGAGGGCTATGTACTTATAGGTAATGACGATATAGAGGCATTTATACACGCTTATCCACAGCTGAGATTAACTAGCCTACTCTCAGCCGATCGGCCTAGTCCTGACGATAATGCATACTATACGTTCTATCGCTTCACAATACACCAAGAGCAATAACACTATGCTCCAACAAGCCTTACGCTTTGTACTCGTAGGAGGTCTGTGCACAGCTTTACATTATGGTGTTTACGTGGCTTTACTCTACCTTGCACCCCTATTCCCACCACAAGCCTCCTATGCACTAGGCTTTACAGCAGGCTTTGGTTGTAACGTATGGTTCACTGGTAAGTTTACTTTTTCAGCACGCATCACATGGCCACGCGTGCTAGCTATGATGGGTATTCAGGGCATAAATGCTTTACTCCATGTGGGTACACTCTCATTGAGCCTTGCTTTAGGGCTATCGCCACACCTAGCTCCACTACCAGCCTTTGCCATTGCTATACCTTTGTGCTTTATTTTAGCACGCTATACGTTTCGCTCATCACGTTTTGAGTCATTATAGACTTGTTTTAAGTATGTCCTCTATCCCTAGCCTATTGGTCATAGTGCCTTGTTACAACGAAGAAGCCGTACTCACTTACACCAATACTCAGCTCACGGCTACCCTGCGAACGATGTACTCACAGGGGCAAGTAACCCACGCCCGTATCTTATACGTAGACGATGGAAGTACCGACACCACATGGACACTCATTGAGCATCTATCAACTCAATATGCAGAGGTAATGGGTCTCAAACTGGCACGCAACGTAGGACATCAACAAGCACTTTGGGCAGGGCTCGAATGGGCAGCAGCCAGCGATTTTGATACATGCATCAGTATAGACGCCGACCTACAGGACGACCTCGCAGCTATACCTCAGATGGTAAACCACTTTGCTAACGGCTACGACATCGTATTGGGTGTACGCAGCGAACGCCATAGCGACACAGCATTTAAGCGACACACCGCACAAGGCTTCTATCGTGCTATGGGTGCTATGGGTGCAGAGGTTACTTACAATCATGCCGACTTTCGCTTACTCTCACAACGTGCTTGCCAGGCCCTAGTGTCACATCCTGAGCGCAACTTATTTATCCGCGGCTTAGTTATGCGCTTGGGCTTCCCCACAGCACACGTTTACTACCAACGCCAAGAGCGTACCGCAGGTAAGTCCAAGTATCCGCTGCGTCACATGATTAGTTTTGCCTTGGACGGCATGACCTCCTTCTCGGTCAAACCATTACGGCTCATTACACTTTTAGGCCTATGCTTTATATTAATATCTGTCGTAGCTATCGTCTATGGCCTCTACGCTTGGGGCACACGCCATGCCATACCAGGGTGGACCTCACTCATGGTATCCATGTGGTTCATTGGCGGTGCGCTCTTAATGGCTATCGGCGTTATTGGCGAATACGTGGGCAAAATCTATCAAGAGGTCAAGCGACGTCCACGCTATTTTATAGAAAAAACAGCTAACATGACTCCCTTAGATAAAGAAATGGACTAAAAAATTTGGTCAATTCACAAACATTGACTATCTTTGCACTCGAAATCACACTAAGGTACCATGACCGAGTGGTTAGGTAGCGGTCTGCAAAACCGTGTACAGCAGTTCGAATCTGCTTGGTACCTCTCTTATAGCTATAAGGAATTATCAATTAAAACTGATAATTCCTTTTTTTTCTTCAAAGCTTGCTTGTCTCAGTTTTTTTTTGTAAATTTCGAGCGAAATAAACACCCTACGGTCAACTTCAATCTATAAACACCACGTCATGAAGTACAATCTTATTCATCGCATCGTAGCAGCCATGCTTTTCTTTGCTTGTTGTAGTGTTGCCACGGCTCAAACACCCATCAATACCCAAGCAGATGCCGTAGCCCATCTACCACTCTACCGCTACCAGGTACTCGAACCCAAGGCAAACTTTGTGTACACCTTTTATCTAAGCTATATGAGCAGTATTGCCTATGACAACGAGCAATTAAACCAAGCCACACTCAATGCTTGCACTACCAGACAGCTACGCAAGAAAATGCGTCAATACGACTACGATATCTTGCTCGATGCGCAAGATTGTATCCCCGAAGCCTTGGCTACACTGCGTGTTTCCCCACAGGCAGACGATTGGTTTGAGGTACATTACACTTGGCCTCAATCCGCTGTAACACAAGGCAACAACACACCAACAACACCCTCTACATCTATCCGTGTCAAAGTCACCTCAGACAAGCGTGGCTATCGCCTCTCTGACGTAACACTCAAACAATAAACAGACTCTCCCCCATAGCTTCACTCATCGAAGGCTATGGGGGTCTTATAGCAATTTTACCTGCTAGATGCAGTAGTTGTTTCGGGCAAAATAAGTATCTTTGCACTTGGTTTTATCCCTATCTTAATCATCTCTAAAACCCACATTTCCCGATTATGAAAGAATTGGCATTGAAGTATGGCTGCAACCCCAACCAAAAGCCATCGCGCATCTTCATTAGCGAAGGTGAGTTGCCCATCGAAGTGCTGAGTGGTCGCCCAGGCTACATCAACTTTATGGATGCCCTCAACAGTTGGCAACTCGTGTGCGAGCTAAAAGCTGCCACAGGGCTGCCAGCTGCGGCTTCATTCAAGCACGTATCACCTGCTGGTGCTGCTGTTGGCTTGCCCCTAAGTGACACACTGAGCAAGATATACTTTGTAGACGACCTCCCACAGCCGCTCTCACCCATTGCAGCTGCCTATGCTCGCGCTCGTGGTGCCGACCGCATGTCTAGCTATGGCGACTTTATTGCGCTAAGTGACGTGTGCGATGAGAGTACAGCACTCATTATCAAGCGCGAAGTGAGCGATGGTATTATCGCCCCTGGCTATACCCCCGAAGCACTTGCCATATTACAAGCCAAGCGTAATGGCACATACAATGTTCTAAAAATTGATCCAAGCTATCGCCCTGCACCAATTGAGCGTAAAGACGTCTTTGGCATCACATTCGAGCAAGGCCGCAACGAGATAAACCTCTCTGGTAATGCTATTTTTGAAAACCGCCCTACCCTCAACAAAACACTAACAGATGCACAAATACGTGACTTGCGCATCGCACTCATTACGCTTAAATATACTCAGAGCAATTCGGTATGCTACGTAAAAGATGGGCAGGCCATAGGTATTGGTGCAGGCCAGCAAAGTCGCATTCACTGCACACGCTTAGCAGGAAACAAAGCCGACATTTGGTGGTTGCGCCAGCACCCCAAAGTAATGAGCCTACCCTTCATACCTGGTATCCGACGTGCCGACCGCGACAACACCATTGACATCTACATTTCAGAAGATGCTATTGATGTACTCGCAGACGGTGCATGGCAGCAATTCTTTACAGAGCAGCCTGATGAGCTAACTCGCGAAGAAAAGCGCAGCTGGATTGCTAAAAACACAGATGTAGCACTCGGGTCAGATGCATTTTTCCCCTTTGGCGACAACATAGAGCGTGCATATCGTAGTGGCGTAAGTGTAGTAGCACAAGCAGGAGGTAGTGTGCGTGACGACCATGTTATCGCCACATGCGATAAATACGGCATCGCCATGGCCTTTACAGGCATACGCTTATTCCATCACTAACACCTTCTACGTGCTTATCTCATGACGCAACGTAAAGCCTCTGAAGAGGAAATTGACAAGGCACTCTCGGGCGGTGGCATCGTATTTCGCAAAGCCTCAGCTACGCCTCAATCTACAGGTGTAAAAACCAAAGCCAAGAAAAAGACCTACATTCGTGGCACACACGGCTCGGCTGCGGCTAAGCATAAGGCCGAGATACGTCGCCGACGCGCTGCTCGACCATCACAACGCAAAGGCACATAGCAATACACAAAAATAAGCAGTGCTATAATGCCTCTTTACATACAAGGCCGATACCCTGTGTAGATAAGGACAAGCTACACAGAGTATCGGCCTTTATATTGTTCCGTGTCTAGATACACTTGGTTCTAGACACGGAACAAACGTTCCTAGACACGATACATTTGTGTACTGACGTGGTACAAAATTTTAGATAAAGAGGAGATTTCGTTGAGATTATTTGTATTTTTGCAGCATATACCAAAACGATTGACTTTATGCAACAACACACGCGCTCAATCTACTTTGATGTGGTTAAAGGAGTGGCCATCTCACTCATGGTGTTAGGCCATTGTATTGACCAAGCCAATGGTTGGAACTGGATTGTACAAGGCACAAGCAGTAGCTACTGGCCTTGGCGCATCATTGCTAGTTTTCACATGCCACTTTTTATGCTTGTAAGTGGCTATTTTTTTAGTCACTCGCTAGCAAAATATGGCATAGCGCAAGTCATACGTCAACGTGCTTTAGGGCTATTGGTACCCAGCACATTATGGAGTATGCTTTTTATCGGGCTATGCTATGCACTATACCACTTAATGTATGGTGGTGTACGCACGCCACAACTGCATGCTTACCTCTATCGTCCGATCCCTGCACTATGGTTTTTATGGGCTTTGTTTTTCAGTTGTTGTATCGTGGCAGCGGTGCGCTTTTGGGCTAAGGATAGTTTTTGGATACACACCGCTATCATTGTAGGGACACTCTTTGTGCCCAACGTACATTTCTTCCCAGAAGTTTTTTCGGTACACCCATTCTTTGTAGTAGCCTATTACATCGGACAGCATCGCGACAGAGTAACAATATGGCTAGCACGTCGTGGTGTATTGCTAGGCTTATTCATAGCCTTTGGCCTTATATATGCTATATTACTGCTAGGTATGGACAATGCTACAACCGTATACGTCAGCAAATTTAGCCTTTGGGGACCACTTGGCGTAGTAGAAATGCTCTATCGTGATACCTATCGCCTGCTCTTAGGCTTTTCGGGCAGTGCAGTTGTTTTAATACTCATTCACTACCTCAGACCTTTGCTAAAACAGCTCTCTTTTGAGCGTGACTTAGCTTATTGTGGCACCGTGTCACTAGGTATTTACGGCCTAAACAATATACTTTGTATGCCACCACGCTTACTCTTAATAGATGCCTCACCTAGTCCCATGCGTGTGTGGATAGTTTTTGTACTAATGATGTTCATAAGTATGGCTGTAATGAAACTCCTTAGCCGCTGGCATTGGAGTAACAAATGGCTGCTAGGCAAGCTCTAAACGGCCAAGTAATCTCCATCTACTAGGCTCTTTATCTTAAAGCTATTACTTACGCCATAACACCACCTTCTATATACCAATGCCTACACACCATGCTTTTAGTACCAACTAGCATAATGTGTAGGCATTTTGTATATTTTTAATTTTGGCAACGCCTTACATCAAACTATACACATAGCATGTAAGCACCACAACAGAAGATTGTATACAAAGGCATTTTATTTTGACGACATACATACTTCTTGAAGGAATATACTTTTTGGCCATGCACTTATTGCATGGCCAAAAAAGTACTGAACGACAATATTTTAGAATATAGCTTACTCTTGATAGCAAGTGACACGCTGGCCGTCCCAGCCGATAGCATCGATGCGCTTAGAGCCACTAGGGAAAAGCACCTGTGTATGACTATTACTTGCATTACCACCTAACCCCCACATTGAGATAGCTGTAAGGTTACCATCAGCATCAAAAGTTTCAAAGGCTACAACATTTTGCCACGTATTGTGCATGACATAAACCCGTGAGCCATTGCGTTGCGTGCCTGTGTTTACCGTAGCAGCAGGAATACTCAAACGGTCACGATAGGTACGCCAGTTGAGTGCACTGATATATTCGGGTAAGCCAGCTGGCTCTGGATAGCCTTTACTAGCCACATAGGCTTCGAGCTCAGCAATCATCTGCTCATTAATTTTGAGCCAGTCGGGAGTATAATCTTGAATGTAGGCGTTAATCGGGCGGAGTAGGCCTGCCTTACGGAAGAAAGGTAAGAAGTTTGTCTGAGTACTATCACATACGAGCTTCATAAAGCGTATCTGATATTTACCCGAGCTAGCGATACTATTGAGCTCAGTAGTGCGCCAAGCCTGATGGAGCTTAGCCCAAATGTCTGGTGAGAAACCAGCTTGGTGGCAATAAAGTTGTAGCTGCCACAGAGGTACAAGCTTTACAAAGTGGTCAAAGTTTTTAGTTTGTACCGTAGTGTCTGCTCCACGTCTACCATCATAGTCCTCATTAGGCACTGTAACGGTTTGAAAGGCTTCTCCCGAATAGTCTGGACCCGATTGCAACTGCCAGCTGACGCCCTTACGCACACCTTCTTCAAGATAGACATTAAAGCGCCCACCACGCAAACGACTATAATTGTTTTGGCCAGATACTTCGGTTTCTAAACGATAGGGTTCAGAGGTATTGGTCGTAAGCGTAAATTCTGCCCAAGCTGAGAAGATATTATTGCTCGTTTCGCCAAGACCTGCATATTTGAAGTCGGGCGTGAGCTGACTATTGTGTCCTAGCTCGTGTGCAAACCCCCAAAAGCCAAAGTTAGCAGAAGAGGGCGAAGTCCATGCGCTAACATGATTGTCCACGACATTAGCACCACTATTGTTAGCATGCATGAAACCAGACCATACCACATGTGCCATCTGGCGATTGCGTGGGTTGATGTTGTAACGGAAGAAACCTAAAAGTTGACGTGAAAAAGCCACTGAGCTATCGCTAAGTTGCACTACCGACAAACCATCATTAGGACAGTTTTCACGCAAGCGCGCCACAGGATAAGCCATCTGAATATAAGTGCCACGCATATCCATAATATCGCTCGTAGCATTGGCTAGTAACTGTTTCCACTTCGCATTATCATGGCCTTCATTAGGATCAAAATAGCCATTGACCTTAGCTGCATAGAAGTGTATATCGATGTTGGGTAGTGTAGCATAAGCTTCATCGTAATAAGCAATATAGCCATTACCGCGATGTGCTGGCGTGATGACATTAATGCCATTACGAAGTGGATAAGTGCTTTGGCGTTGGGCTTCGTTAGCATCAGCCTTGCCCCAGTTTTTGATAATTAGCGAGGGCGTATGATCATTTTGTATGCCACGCACGATAAGAATAATAGGTTTGCTTTCTTCAAAATAAATCCCCGTTGGATTTTCCCAACTATTATACGTGTGTTGCATCTTCATACGACGACGCAGTAGCTCTACAGGCTCATAAGGCTCAAAGGTGTTGCGGCGGAACTCTGTATCGTAGCCACCTGCTAACAATACGTGCCCTATGCTTTTTAGCAGTGGTTCGCTCAGTGCATCAATATCGGCCGCCGTAACACCTGGACGCAATGCAGAGCAAAGCTCATCGGTAAAAATAGTTTTAGCTGCTTCTACTATGGCTGCATTGGTATTTGTAGCGGGGTTTTGTACGAAAGCAACCTCTGCTGCTGAGGCAAAAGACCCTGCCCCAGTCTGCACTACGATCTCAATACGCTTTACACCCTCTACATTCATATCAATAGCTGACGTATTACCACTCTCTTTGAGGTCGAAAGTACCTAGCGTAGTATAGTTCGGGTTATTTTGTGTAGTATAACGTACAACAATAGTTCCCCAATGACCATTAGAACTGCCATCTTGACGCGGTGTGTAAACAATTTGATCCACACGTGAAGCCTGAGCCAAGGTGTAGGTCAATGTCTGTGGCATTTCTCTATTGTAAGGCGAATGATAGATAGTCGTAAGGTCGCCATCATAACTCTTATCAATCCCCTCAGAAGAATGCTGTGCATTACCCGTAGCTGAGGTGATAGGCAAAACCGTAAGTGAGTAACTTAATGTAGGGTCAAAGCCTGCTTGTTTTACCACGAGCTCACCACCTTTGGTACTACCTAACATCAGTGGAATAGTAGCAACACGAGCGGCAGGAGCATAATTAGTTTGTGCTGTAATGCGTATAACATTGCCAGTACCTTGCATTGTTGTAGAGAGCCAGTCAGTGGTATACGTACCTACGTTTACTTGACCCGTAGCCATTAAAGGCCATTGACGCACTTGTGCATGATAGTCAAAGTTAATCGTGTCCGAAGGAGTCAGCACCGTAGCGCGCTTATCAGCTCCTTTTTTGAGATGCGTAGAAGTGCTTTGTGCCATAGTGACACAAGTGGCCAATAAACCAGCCGAAAGCAACAACACGCGACAGAGTGAACGTTTCGTGGGCATAGTGTTGTGTTGAAATAAGAAAGAGACAGTGTTAAAGCAGATGCACGACACATAAGGATTTGACATCGCTCAGTACGGCAAAGCAGTGCTTTAGCACTATACCGAACGGCTACTTATTAACGGCTACTTATTAAAGAGCCAATGCACCTTCCATTGGTTGCAAAATTAGCAAAAAAAGTGAGATAACCCCTTTCTTCATCGGCTTTTTTCAACGAATTGCTCTTTTTCGCTGTTTTTTCAATGCTAAGATAGCTAGTGATTTAAGAGTATTGCTTAACTTTGCTGTGTCCGAAGCATCATGCGCGAGGCATTCAAATACATCACACCTCATTCGATTTATTTATGAAACTACTTTTCAAAGGTCTCCTACTTGTATTCATGACTATATGCTACACAGCTACTACCTATGCTCAAAGTGAGGCCGATCGTCTGCTAGGCACATACATGTCTGCTGGAAACAAAGGGCGCGTCGTAATCAGTAAAGATGGAGATAAATACAAAGGCACTCTTGTATGGAGTGTCACACCTGGTGCACTAGATAAAAACAATCCTGACCCAGCTGAACGTACAAAAAAGTTGGCAGGTAAAGTCATACTCAAAAACTTTGTCTATGCAGGTAAAAATGTTTGGGATAGTGGTACTATTTACGATCCCGAAAAAGGTAAGACTTACAGCTGCAAGATAACGCTAAAACCTGATGGCAACCTTACCGTACGTGGTTTTATTGGCGTTTCACTCATCGGCCGAAATACAGAATGGACACGCGTCAAATAACACGAGATTGTCCCTAACATTTATTCCCTACTACAAGCGTCTATTCAGCAGAGTTTACAATCTCTGGATAGGCGCTATCTTTTTGATAGCCTTTGGGCAAAACTTTGCATGCTGATAGAAAATAAACTCGTTTAAGTACAAGGAGCAAAAAAAGAGCATCGGGTGTTTGTTAATTAAATTATTAGTATTACTTTTGTAATCGCTTCGAGACACGGAGCCCAACACTAACAATCACAACACAACTACTAAATCAAAACCGTATGAACAACAGACTGCACACCCGTCTAAGCCTGACGGGAATGAATTTCTTAGAATTTGCGGTATGGGGTGCTTACCTCATATCTATGGGTAGCTTCTTGGCTACACATGGTATGGCCAGCGAAACGGGCTGGTACTATGCAGTACAAGGTATCGTATCACTATTCATGCCAGCATTGATGGGTATTGTAGCCGATCGTTGGATACCAGCACAACGCTTGCTAGGCATGCTACATCTAGCAGCAGCAGTTTTTATGCTAGGTGCAGCTTATATCGGCTACA
>JAUMYJ010000035.1:0-1067 GCA_030528715.1 Bacteroidales bacterium
CATTGTATATTATTGCAGAAGATAGGTCGCTAAATCATTACCTACTGCATTTCATGACTCATTCGACTGTTGATAGCCAATTACTTATACCTAAATGATAGATTTTCATAAAAAAAAAGTGATACGAGAGATATGTTTGCTTACGCCTTGTGAAGCAGCTTAAATGTATCGTAAATGAGATTTGAATATGGCGATATGCTCTGTTTATGCCTTTTGCCATTGACAAAACTTGGCCATGCAGCGATGAGCTGAATACAAACTAAGTGCTGCAAAGACAACCCCTCCGAGTGACCATAGAGCTACGTGTAGTAGTGATAAACGTGAGGCCGTTAAGTAGGTAGTAAAAGCCCAGATACAATAAGGTAGTGAGAGTATCGTCGTGAAAATAGCAGGAATGTATTGCCCATATATCAGCCACTGTACAAGATGTATTAATAGGTGTACGCTGTGCCCTACCAATGCGGCAAACCACCATTCATAGGTGCCAGTCCATACTGCACCACCCGATACCGCTGCAATCAATATAAACTCATGGGCAGTCCCCACTGCAAATGTAGCCGTAGAGTAGCCAAACACTCCTTGGCGTGAGAGCCACGCCTCTACCTTCGGGAAGCGGTGCCGAAGTGCATCACGATGTTTACTGAGCCAATGCCTAAACATGATGATTTCCTCGTATTCATGAAGCATGAATACGAGTGGAAGTGATAGCATAATGTATTCTAGCCTTGTCATAAAGTAAATCTTTGTTAGTGATAGTTCCTAGGCTCTATGGCCCTTTTGAGGTTCCAGTAGTACAAAGATACGATTTTCTACTAGATGCTATCGTTTCGTGTGGCTGACAAAAAACTAGCCTCGTCTGTGTTCTAGTGTTATACAGATAGTGGGTTAATCGCATGGGTAGGGAGTTGGCCATACCATGGTGAGCATTCTTTAGTGCTATCTGCTAGCGTTGTATAGCAAAGTTAGCTGCGCTATCGCCAAAGCGTTGTATCGTGACGTGGTACGAGTGTGCCGTGTCATGATACAAGTGTACCGCGCCTTTATACGACTGTATCAAGACGCGGTAC
>JAUMYJ010000035.1:1077-10334 GCA_030528715.1 Bacteroidales bacterium
GGGGGTTCGGTGTGTGGCGTGTAATTATACATGTGGCCGGGTTGTTGAACCTACTTTAACAAGCCGCGGTACACTACTTTGTGCTTTGTGTAGCCTTGGGGGGGGCTTAGCGAAGCTGATTGCGTGGGTGGTGGCGTAGCACTTCTTCGCGCAGGAGCGTCCGATCGATATGGGTGTATATCTCGGTGGTTGCAATGCTTTCGTGTCCTAGCATAGCTTGTATCACGCGGAGGTTTGCCCCTCCCTCTAAAAGGTGGGTAGCAAAGCTATGGCGAAAGGTGTGTGGGCTAATGTTTTTGGTAATTCCTGCTGCGGTGGCCAGCTCTTTGATGAGTAAAAATACAGTGACACGTGAGTACTTACGGCCACGGTGGTGTGTCACAAACACGTAGTCTTCGTGCCCCTCGCGTACGCGAATGGTCTTGCGCACCTCAACCCACTCCTCCAAGGCTTTTATTGCATGTTGCGATATAGGTACAAGACGTTCTTTGCCACCCTTGCCCTGAACCAAAATAACGCCCTCAACTAGGTGTAGCTGTGACCAGCGTAGCTCACACAGCTCACTTACACGTAGGCCACAGCTATATAGTAGCTCAATGATGGTACGGTGTACTTGGGCACGCTTGTTGGTGAAGTCAATACTATCGATAAGGCGGTTTATCTCTTCAAGCGTTAACACCTCGGGGAGGTGGCGACCTGTTTTGGGCGATTCGAGTTGTAGTGTAGGGTCTTCTTCAAGGCCAACTTCGTCTACAAGATAGCGATAATAAGCGCGTATGCCCGAGGCTATGCGTGCTACACTGCGTGGCTGTATACCTAAATCAGTGAGTGCATAGACGAAGGCGTGTAAATCAGACAGCTTGACCTTCATAGGGTGCAGACCAAGCTCGTCAAAGTATTGCAGTAAGCGGCCTACGTCGTGCAAATAGGCATCAATCGTATGTTCGCTCATGCCTAGTACGAGCTTGAGGTAGGTCTCAAACGCTTGTAGGCGTTCGCGGAGTCTTTGGGTGAGCATAAACTAGATGGCCTCGGTAGCTGCCAAAAGCCATGTGCGCACGGCTTCACTCTCGATAAGGGGTAGCAAGTCTTGGCGCACTAGGGCATGATAGCTGTTGAGCCATGTGCGCTCATCGGCTGTTAAGTGGTCCAGTAATAGAGGCGTGGTGTCAATGGGGCAGCGTGTGAGGTCGTCAAATTGATAGAATATACCGTAGTCTGTCGTAGTATAAGGGACAACTACGAGGACGTTCTCAATGCGTACGCCAAAACGTCCTTTGGCATAGTGCCCAGGTTCATTACTCGTAGTCATGCCAGGTTCGAGTGGCGTGGGTACGTGGTTCATACGTATTTGGTGTGGCCCTTCGTGTACGTTGAGGGCAGCCCCGATGCCATGGCCTGTGCCGTGGCCGTAGTTCATGCCTGCTTGCCATAGTGCGTAACGTGCTGCGAGGTCGAGCTGTGTGCCACAGGTACCTTGGGGGAAGCGAGCGCGTGTAAGTGCAATATGGCCTTTGAGCACAAGTGTATAAGCTAGGCACTCTTCATCGGTGAGTGCCCCCAAAGGAATGGTGCGTGTGATGTCTGTAGTGCCATCTTCATATTGTGCACCACTATCTAGTAGTAGGAAACCGCGTGGAAGGAGCTGAGCAGCGGTTTGTGGTGTAGCATTATAATGCACGATAGCACCATTAGCCGCATAGCCCGCTATTGTCTCAAAGCTCACACCTTTATAGAGTGGTTGAGCAGCGCGGCAGGCTGCAAGGCGTTCGGCTACACTCCACTCGGTCTCGCCACCTGCTGCAACACGCTCGGCTAAGTCGTGCAGAAAATAAGCCATGGCCACGCCATCGCGTAGCTGAGCAGCCCGTAGCCCCGCGATTTCAGCTTCATTTTTCACAGCTTTGAGTAGTGTGATGGGCGATGGCTTGGTACAAAGTGTCGTAGCCCCTTGGGCCAAGCAGTCGGCCACCCATACACTGGCTGAGGTAGGCATGCAGCATTGCCCACCGATTAGCTTGCCTGCGTGCACAAAGTCTGCGTAAGCATGGCATTGTACGCCTGCCGCTTGCATCTGTGCCATGGCTCCGGAGGTAAGTGGGCTGTCGGTATAGAGGTGTGCCTCGGTATCTTGTACGAGTACATAAGCCATAAAAACGGGGTTGCATGGCACGTCAGAGCCACGCAAGTTGAGTAACCATGCTATCTCATCAAGCGCAGTAATAGCCATAGCTTGAGAGCCACACTGTTGGTAGCTGGCACGCACACAAGCTAGCTTGTCACTCACCGATTGACCTGCATAGACTAATGGGTGTATTACTACGGGGTTCTGGGGAAGTGCAGGGCGGTCGAGCCATAAGGTCGTAAATGGCGTAACGACACCATTGTCTAATGGTTCCTTAGACAATGGTGTGCATGTCGCTAAGGTGATGCCTTCGGCGGCAAAGTCGGCTATATGAGTTGTTGTGTAAAGGCGTGGGTCAGCACATAGTCTAGTGCAGCCTTCAGCTCTGAGCCATTCGCCCACACTTGGTGTGCCAGCTACTCGCTCGCGCATGAGTGCGATACCTGTCCCTTCAAGTACAGCCTCGGCTTCAAGAAAATAGCGTGAGTCTGTCCATAAAGCAGCTGCTGTGTGTGTGACTACGAGTGTGCCTGCTGAGCCTTCAAATCCTGAAATCCAGGCTCTGCATTGCCAGTAATCGGCTACGTACTCACTGCCATGGGGGTCGCAGCTCGGAATATAATAAGCTTGACAGCCGTGAGCGTGCATCCATTTACGCAAGGCCGAGAGACGGGTAAGGATATCTTCTTTCATAAATTAAGAATGTGCTAAGTTATGAGGGTGAGCCACGAGACATGAGTGGTGTGGCAGCGTGCAAATATACGCATTTTGTGGCAGATGCCTCAGCCATAGTCTGTAAAACAAGGAGGCTGGGTTGTAACTTAGCATACTTTTGGCTCAAAAACTTGCTTGATTGGAAAGAATAGTCTATATTTGTAGCTAAATGTAGTATTACGCCTATATTTGGCTTTTGATTTTATTTCTTGACGCTCTTTGCATGAAAGACTTTCCACGTTGGTACCTCGTTCTTGCTTTTTTCTCACTTTGGCCACTCTTGTTGCTCCCTCTCTATTTAGTTAAACGTGTCTATTCGTCTCATGTGATGCTAGATGTGTTGGCCTATCTTGGTATCAATCTGATTTGGATAGTGCCTGTGTTAGCTTTCTTTGCTGCACTCAATGAGCACCGCCGTGGCTATACGCAGCGTGCGTATGTTATCACTACGGTCGTATTACTTCTTTCTATTGTGGCTACTTGTCTATTTGTAGGTTAAGGTAGCTAGTTTGTTTAGAAAAAACGACCTCCGTTTCAGTACCCTATTAGTAACTGAAACGGAGGTCGCGCTAGGAGCTATAAAGGAGCTCAATGCTCTTCAGAATCTAGCAGTAGCTTACCATCACTAGTATTTTTGAAAATAGTTTTAAGGACTTCTTGCGAGATACGTAAGTCTTCTATTGGAATGCCAGCTAAGGCTTTACGAAGGGTAATGACAGCCACTTTTTGTGAGCGGTCAAGAACCTCACGACCCAGCCCTGTGAGTGAAACGATTTTTTTGCGGCGATCGGTTTTGTCTTCACGGCGTGAAACAAGCCCCTTGGCTTCCATGGTGTCAATGAGGCGTGTCATGCTGGGCTTGTGCTTAAAAATAGCATTGCACAAGTCTTGCTGTGTTATGCTGTTTTGTGTGTCAAGGTGCATCAAGACTGTCCATTGATCGGGCGTAAGATTAACATTGGCCTCGTTGAAATGGTCGGTCAAGCTGCGTGAAATAGCAGCAGAAACTTTACCATTGAGAATGGCAAAGATCAAACGGATGTCAAAAAAGATACTTTCCATACAGTAAGGAGAAGAATTTGCCCAAATAGCGTCTGATGATGATTTAAAATGATTGGATAACTACCTTAACAAAATTGCAGTGCAACGTGTAGTCGCGCACAATAGGGTTGGGTAGGGACTTTGATTTCGCAAAGATAGCATAAAATACCATAGCAGGTGGTGCATCACTGCACGTGCTTACACAAATTTTAGATTTAATAGTATGAGTTAGACTTTTTACCATGTTTTATAGCGCATTATCAGTCACTTAGCAACTATTGCAAATGTGTTAGAAACGCGATAGTATCTTAGAAGGGAGTAAACGCAACAGCCAAGCAACTAGTTGCCAACGGCGTGACACATAGAGTACACTTGGTGGGTGCTTAGCCAGTAATGCACGCACGATATGTCGTGCTGCTTTGTCAAGCGGCACGACACCAAAGCGGTAGGTGTTGTTAGCGATAAGGTCTGTATCAACAAAGCCAGGGCGGATATCTACAACGTGTATTTTAGAGTTGCGTTGGTGGGCTTGGGCGCGTAGAGCATCGGCATACATACGTGCAAAGCCTTTGCTGGCCGAATAAGCTGGTGCTGCTCCCACACCACGTAGGCCTATAACACTAGAAATGATAGCTAGTGTGCCATGGCCGCGTGTGTGTAAATAGTCAAACGAGAGTGTAGCTATGGCGGCTAGCCCTACGACATTGGTCATGAGGGTTGGAGCTTCGAGTGTCCAGTCGAGGGCATGGTTTACATATCCTATACCAGCAGATATGACAAAGAGATCTACATCACCTAGCTCTGCAATGAGTTCGTGTAGGGCTCGGCGTGCTGCCGTAGTATCAGTTACATCCATCACACGGTAGGGCATGTGCATGGCTTTGAGGCGTTCTTGGCGGCGTCCAGTAACGCCTACGCGATAGCCTACTTGATGTAGTTGTTGTGCTACGGCCCAGCCGATACCTGAGGTAGCCCCTATAATGATAGCGCCTTTGGTCATGTTTGGAGTGCGGTGTTTAGTCGTGCAAATGGAGTGCAAAAATAGTCAAATTTGATCAAGCAAGTGCTGCAATAGAGCAAAGATTTGTGCTAAAAGCGATGAATGTACATATTTTATAGACCAAATTTCTCATTTGAAAAGCCATTTGGTAGATTTTCATTCGTAGGATAGGCATACGATGTATATGGTACAAAATGCGTATCTTTGCACTAAAACGCATATGCCGTAGGCTATTTGTATGCGTGTCGATTATTCTCTTTTGCTATACATTCGCATTATGGTCGACTTACCACTGTGGACACTTATGGAGCAATTTGCGCTCAACTATTTTCCTATTACTAACCATACGTGGATTTTCTTCGTAGTGTTGTGCATCATATTATTGGCACCTCTGCTGTTTGAGCGGCTGCGTATCCCACGCATCATTGGTCTTATCGTGGCAGGTATGGTGGTAGGTGAGCATGGCTTTAATTTACTTGCACGCGATAATAGCTTTGAATTGTTTGGTCAAGTAGGGCTTTATTATATCATGTTTAATGCTGGCCTTTCCATGGATATAGCGAGCATTAAAACTAATATGCGAGCAAGTTTACTTTTTAGTGTTCTTACGTTCTTAATTCCTTTTGGTGTGGGGCTTTGGGCCTTACAAATTTATCCAGGCTATCCCTTGCCAACGGCTTTGTTGCTTTCGAGTATTTTAGGTTGCCATACGCTGCTAGCATTTCCTATTGTAAGTCGCTATGGCTTGTTAAAGCATCCTGCTACAACGATAGCTGTGGGAGGCACGCTCGTTTCGCTACTCATGGCGCTTATTGTGCTAGCTGTCACCGTACAATCGTATAATATGACAGAGACTGGCAGCTTTTGGGGGGCATGGAAGGTGGTGTTACAGTGCGTTTTACTCTTTGTAGGAGCTAATTATATACTTCCGCCTATTATTCGTCGCTTCTTTCGTCATACGCCCGATAGCGTTATGCAATATATCTTTGTTTTGTCGGTTATTTTCTTTTGTGCTGCCATGGCCGACTTATTAGCCTTAGAAGGTATTTTGGGAGCTTTTTTGGCGGGGATTGTGTTGGGACGGCATATTCCTAACAAGTCGCCATTGATGAACAGAATAGGCTTTGTAGGCGATGCCTTATTTATTCCTTATTTTTTGATAGGGGTAGGTATGCTTATCAATGTTCGTTTGATATTTGAAGATACGCATACTGTGTTAGTAGGTAGCTTTATAGTTTTGGTAGCCACGATTACCAAGGCGGCTGCAGCATATATTACAAGTGGTCTTTTCAGACTAGGTAGAACGGCAGGCACGCTTATATTTGGTCTGAGTGAGCCACATGCAGCTGGTGCACTTGCAATGGTGCTTGTTGGTACTGAAACACTCATTGCTCCTGATACGCCTATGGTTTCTGCCGAGGTGTTCAACGTGTTTGTGATGTTGCTGCTATTTACGTGCCTAATCAGTACGTTTGCTACCGAATATGCAGCACGCCGCTTGGCTATACAAGCTGCTACGGCTGTGACACCCTCTGACGAGAAGCACCGTATCATGATAGCCTTAGCCAATGAAGAGGCTGTAGAACCGCTCGTGTCTACGGCATTGCTTATGCGCTCTAAGCATAGCACAGAGCCACTTATGGGTATCAGCATCGTACTAGAAGGCCAGCGTGGGGGTGGTATCGCAGCTGCACAGCGCATTCTTGATAAAGCACGTACCATTTCGGCTGGTGCCGATGTAGAGATGCTGACACATCGTCGTATCTCGGTAAACGTATCAACAGGTATCATTCACTACATGCAAGAGACAGGTACGAGCGACTTGTTGCTGGGGTTGCATCGTCAGTCTAATTATACAGATAAATTTTATGGCACTATCATGCAAGATATCTTACGCTCATTAGTGCGTCAGATTGTAATTTCACGCTTGCAGCAGCCTATTAATACTTTGCGTAAAGTGCATGTGCTTGTGCCAGAGCGTGCGGAGTATGAAGTAGGCTTTGAGCATTGGATGGACAATATGTGTCGCATAGCCCAAGAGCTATCAGTACGTATGGCCTTTCATTGCTCAGCCAGCAGTCAACCATATATTATTACCTATATGGCCAAGTCAAGAAAGGATGTAGGCTATGACTTCTTTGCAGAGCCGCTGTGGGATAATATGGTGCGTATCGCAAGCCATGTGCAACACGATCATTTGCTCGTTATCGTACAAGCTCGCCGAGGTACACTCTCTTATGATGCACGCTTTGAGCACGTGCCAGGCCAGCTACAACGCTATTTTACGGGTAAAAACTTTTTGCTTGTTTATCCTAGTCAATTTGGTGAGGAAAAATAAACTCACTGACCTTATCATTTTATTTATCCATAAGTATCCCACAAAAGCTAACATGACTACAACATACGAAGGCCAGTGGCAAGAGCGTACGGCCGTGCTCCTTGGAGATGCACGTCTAGACTATTTTCATACGCGTCATATACTCATCGTAGGTGTCGGTGGGGTAGGTGGTGCTGCTGCCGAAATGCTTTGTCGTGCTGGTATCGGTCGCCTTACACTCATTGATGCAGACACCATTGCCGAGAGTAATATCAATCGTCAACTCATTGCTACTCACCGTAGTGTAGGGGAGACAAAGGTAACTTGTTTTGCCGAGCGACTACGCGACATCAATCCTGCCATCACACTTGATGCACGTGCCACTTTCATTACGCCCGACACGATAGATGCTCTTCTTGATGAGGTGCGCCCCGATTTTGTGATTGATGCTATTGATACTTTACAGCCCAAGGTTGCTCTTATTGCTACTTGTATTCGTCGGAGTCAGCCTATCATCACATCATTAGGAGCAGGAGCTAAAAGCGATATCACACAAATCAAATATGCTGATCTTTGGAAAACGCATAATTGCACCTTGGGTAAAATGGTACGTAAAGGTTTGACCAAAGAGGGGCTACGTTGGAAGCGTGTACCTGCTGTGTTTTCAAGCGAACTGCCTGATGAAGCTGCACTCATCTTTTTAGAAGGAGAACGCAACAAAAAGACTAGTGCAGGCACTATCAGCTATATGCCTAATACCTTTGGGTGTTATCTTGCAGCTTATGTGCTGAAGCACCTATAAAAATACTAAAGCACTTGTGTGGGAGAAAAACAGAATAAGGTTTTCTCTCACACAAGTGCTTTATGTGGGAATATGGGAGTTGAGAGTAAGGGATAGCAGAGCAATGCTATCCAAAGCGTATCTGAATACCTACACTCAATGGGTGTAAGTATTCAGATGGAGGATATAACTCCACCTTGACCTAAGCAAGGTATGTCTTTGTCCGACAAAGTTCCTTGCCACCAAAGGGGTATCATCACTCCGAAGTCGTGATTAAAAAACAATGAAAAAGCAGCAAACAGAATAAACTAGACGGCAGATGTGCCACCTGCCCACGATGGGACAGATAGCACATCAGAATACCCAATCTCGAATACCAACAAAAGTTTATCGAGCTATATCGAAAGTCGGGAGCGAAGACCAAGAGCTACTACGTCAGAGCACAGCTATTAAATGAACCCTTTAAGGTCATCATACAAGACGAATCCGCAGAGCCGTACCGCAAAGAGCTGGATAACATCATTAGCAAAATGAGAATTCTCGGTGTGAGTTACAACTCAAGACACTCAACAGCTATCACACCGTAGCCACCGCCCAGAGAATGCTACGTCAGCTCGAAATTTACTCCGAGGCAATCATCAAGTTACAAGTGCAGGCGATACAACTGACTATGGCGTTTGAACAATACTTCCATTTGGCTTTAGTAGCTCTAACACCTTGGGCAACCAACTTCTTACTAACAATTATCATCTGTTGCTTTAAACTTGAGACCAGAAAAATCCTTTGAAAGATTGTATGGAGGGTCAATAACTATCAAGTCAGCAAAATGCTTTGGCAGTAAATTGATAGCTTCAAACAAGTCTTGATTAAATGTTTTGTCTATTACTCAAAAAATCAAGAAACAGGAAACACCTCACTCGTTTCTTATCCGTTCCCCTTAGCCGAGTAGATACATCGCTATCTACTCAATGCCTATTCATTTAGCCCCTATTATTCGATTTTAGTCAGGTAGTTGTGCGATTTCACGCTGTGTCATAAAGCGACTTTTGGTTAGCCCTAAATAGATGGGTACGACATAGCTAGCACGTGCTAGCCAATACTGCCACCATGGCATACGAATGACGCGGCGACCACAAGCCATTTGGCTATATTTGAAGTAGTCTTCATGGTAAGTGTGTAGTGTGCGTGGCGCCCATGCCTTGCGCCTACACATGAAATGTACGATGTGCGGATTGCTTAGCAACGTCTTGTCTGGGCGTGGAGCATGAGGTTGCAGGTA
>JAUMYJ010000010.1:0-10089 GCA_030528715.1 Bacteroidales bacterium
AAAACAAACATAATACGATGAATGCAGCTTCATCCATGGCAACCTATATGAAAATGCAAGATCAACTTCTTAAAGACTCTTCTTCACTTTGTTTGCTTGTAGAGGTTATTGCTAAGCATTCTCAAAATACGATTTGGAAAGCCAAGGTTCGTGATCAGTACTATACTAATAGCAGTATTCGCCGTGTATCAATAGATAAGTTTTACGAAATCGTTTTTGGAGATCCCTTGGCCTTTGTTAAGCTCTGTCGTGCATTGCCTATTATTTTGGAAGATGTCGTGAGACAAGAGCAATTGGGCTGTATCAGAAATACGGTTTATAGCGATCTCAAAGCATTGTCGTCCGATACCTTCAAAAGTCTTTATCTTCTTGCCTTTCAAACTTACGAGGGCTTCTCAGAATTTTGATTCCCGATGTTACACTTTATCTCTGCCAATAATCTTGCGAATTTACTTGGTGTATCTTTCTCCACAATATATAAGTGGGTTGATAAAGGTGTACTCCATCTAGAAAAGGATAGTAAGGGGCAAATGGGCTTTGGTATAGAGCAGCTTATGGATATCCCTTTGGTACTAAGCCTAGTGCATAGTCGCTGGAATGAGGAAATGAAGACAGAGCCACTGAGACCTTATACTTCAATTGAGCTATTTGCTGGTGCTGGTGGTATGGCTTTAGGAATGGAAAAGGCGGGCTTTCAGCATATTTTGCTTAATGAAAACAATAAGTATGCTTGTGCCACACTCCGCACTAATCGTCCCGAATGGAATGTCGTAGAGAGTGATATCCATGAGCTCTCCTTTGAGGCGTATGCAGGCAAAGTGGATTTTTTATCAGGAGGATTTCCTTGTCAAGCTTTCTCTTATGCAGGTAACAAGGGTGGACTAAATGATACGCGTGGAACACTCTTCTTTGAGATGGCACGTGCAATCAAAGAGACACAACCTAAAGTGTTTATGGGAGAAAATGTTAAAGGTTTATTGTCTCACGACCAAGGCAAGACCTTGCAGATTATACGAAATACCATTGAAGAGTTGGGTTACACTTTGATCGAGCCACGTGTGCTCAAAGCCATTATGTATCAAGTGCCACAAAAGCGTGAGCGCTTGTTCCTAGTCGCTGTGCGCAATGATATTGCTGAGCAAGTAGCTTTTCGCTGGCCCGATCCCTATGAGCGTATCTGTACTCTTCGAGATGCTTTATATAAAGGTAGCTTGTATCCTACTGATGTGCCAAACTCAATAGGGCAGAAATACCCACCACGAAAAGCTGAAATTATGGCTATGGTTCCAATGGGAGGTTTTTGGAAAGATTTACCCTTAGAGGTGCAAAAGGAGTATATGAAAGGTAGCTTTTATCTCGGTGGAGGTAAGACGGGAATAGCACGCCGCCTCTCATTAGACGAGCCCTCATTGACACTTACGTGTGCCCCAGCAATGAAACAAACCGAACGCTGTCACCCGATTGAGAGTCGCCCTCTTACCGTGCGTGAATATGCTCGTGTTCAAACGTTCCCTGATGAGTGGCAGTTTGAAGGGAGTATGAGTGAGCAATACAAACAGATAGGCAATGCAGTACCCGTTAATTTGGCTTATGCTGTGGGACGTTCCTTAATACGTTTATTCAACGCCATTGAGCAGCTATCATAGCCCTTTGTCTCTCTTAAGAATTTTAGCTTACTTATGCTTACATACACGGACCTCTTTCCTACAACGGGCGATGTAGAGGCTTGCACGCTACTTGAAGTGGCCGATGCTGTTGCCGATGCTTTGTCCGTGGCATTGCCACCACGCTTGTGGGTCGTGGCCGAAGTTGCCCAAGTGCAAGTAAGTAGTGCTGGTCACTGCTATTTAGACCTCGTGGAGCGTACGGCCAAAGGGCAAACGGTAGCTAAAATGCGTGCTAACATTTGGCGAGGAACATACGAGCCCGTCGTGAAGCAATTTGTTGCCGTGACGGGAAGCCCTCTAACAGTAGGTATGCAGCTCATGTGTGAGGTTGAGATTACACACCATGCGCAGTTCGGCCTAAGTCTCAATGTGCTTGGCATAAATGCACACTACACCATAGCGCAAGTGATGCATCGCCGTGCTGCTATCATAGAGCAGCTGGCTAAAGATGGCATTTTGCATGACAATCGTACGCTCGCTTTGCCAGCGGTGCTAGGGCGTGTGGCAATAATATCGAGTGATACGGCCGCAGGTTATGGTGACTTTATGGCACACCTCTCCCAGCATGCACCACACTACAACCTTACGCTCCGTCTCTTTCCTGCCGCTATGCAAGGAGAGCATACTGAGCTTTCGGTCGTGGCTGCATTACAGCGCATTGAGGCCGAAGCCGACCAATGGGACGCTATCGCTATCATACGTGGTGGCGGAGCAACAACCGATTTAGAGGCGTTTGACAGCTATTTGATAGGTGCTGCCATAGCCCAATGTTCACTGCCTGTGCTTTGTGGTATCGGGCATGAGCGCGATTATACCGTGGTAGACGAGGTGGCACACACGCGCCTTAAAACGCCAACCGATGTGGCAGAGTTTCTCGTCAGCCACTTTCGTACGGCTGAGCATAAGCTCGCAATGCAATGCAAACACTTACATGCTGCGTTGTACCAACGGGTGCTGCAAGCGGAGCAACGCTTGACTATGCAGCAGCAAATCGTGGCACAGCAGTTTTCTAGCTTTGTTTACCAGCGTACACATGCGCTGAACACGCAGCAACTGCGCTTACGCCATGCCATGACGGTGCGGCTAGCTACGGCTACAGCTGCTTTGCAGCTTGCCGAGCAACGTATCGCCTTGGCTAGCCCTGAGCGCATCTTGGCCCTAGGCTATACGCTTACGACCCATAAGGGGCTAACGCTTCGTACTACGCAGCATTTACAAGCAGGCGATCGTCTTGTTACACATACAGCATTAGGGACTGTCGAGAGTGTGGTGCTACCAGGTGAGATGGTATCTGAGTCAGGGTCGTAAGCCAGCATTTAAGCCTCTTAGAGCGTATGCTTAATCAAAAAGTGTGCCGATGACTTGGCTATGTCCGAAGAATTGGCTAAATTTGCACGTCAATAGGTAGTATATAAGTAAGAATAAAATAGCATAGACAATGAAGAGAACATTCCAACCTCACAATCGCAAGAGAGTAAATAAGCACGGCTTCCGCGAACGTATGGCTACGGCTGGTGGTCGCAAAGTATTGGCTGCTCGTCGCGCCAAGGGTCGCAAGCGCCTAACTGTATCAGACGCTATGCCACGCAAGTAAGTGGGCAAATCCTAGGGTAGAGGCCGTGTAGGCTTAATGGTATAAGCTACCATTTTACACATGCCAATACCTACTCATAGCTTATTTTGAATTAACTTTCGAGCGCAGTTGCTTTTAGTAATTGCGCTCGAACGCTTATTGTAGTTTTGGTATCGGGTGCGTGTGCTTATGCTTGGGAGATGCTAGCTTTCGATAGTATCTTGTGGCTTAGCTAGGCGTTTGTACGTTTACGCGCAAAATATTGTGCCGTGTCGGGGTACAAGTGTTCCATGTTTTGATACACTTGTATCTTGACATGGCACAAGTGTATCGTGACGTGGTACATGGCTTAGTCTTTTGCTCTCACCTCTGATGAGCTGTTGTGGTGTGTTGGTCGGTTTGCGAGCAATGCTGCTGTTGTGTGGTATGTAGCGTGAGTTAAACAATAAAGTACTGCACCTACCACATATAATTGTGGTAGGTGCAGTGTGTTGTCTCTAAGTTGGTGAGTGTGCTAGCCAAGGTATTTTTTGAGTACCTCGATATTGCTATCGTCGCGTAGGCGACGTAGGGCACGTTCTTTAATTTGGCGTACACGCTCGCGTGTGAGGCCAAGCGAGTTGGCTACCTCCTCGGCAGTCATTTCGCTCTTGCCAAGACCAAAGAGCATTTCGAGTACAGTGGCTTCGCGCTCGTTAAGTGTAGAGAGTACACCTTTAAGATCGGCTGAGAGTGATTCGCGATCCATGTCGCTATCTGTGCCTGGGGCACTTTCGTCTTGCATCACGTCAATCATACTGCCCGAGTCGTCATCAGCAAAAGGAGCATCTACCGATACCTTCTTGCCATGTGCTCCCATGGCTTCGCGTACTTTGCTCACCTCTACACCGAGTATTTCAGAGAGCTCGTTGGCACTCGGACGTCGCTCGTGTTCTTGCTCAAAGCGTACGATTTCTTTGGTAAGTTTACTCTGAAAGCCCACTTGGTTTAGCGGCATACGCACGATGCGGCTTTGCTCAGAGATGGCTTGTAAGATACTTTGACGTATCCACCACACGGCGTACGAGATAAACTTAAAGCCACGCGACTCGTCAAATTTCTTGGCTGCTTTGATAAGGCCTACGTTGCCTTCGTTGATGAGGTCGTTGAGCGCAAGGCCTTGATTTTGGTATTGCTTTGCTACACTTACCACGAAGCGTAAGTTGGCACACACGAGACGTTCGAGGGCTTCTTCATCACCTTGCTTGATGCGTTCTGCCATTTCGGTCTCTTCTTCGGTACTCATGAGGGGTTCACGGCCGATTTCTACCAGGTACTTGTCGAGCGCGGCACTCGAACGATTGGTAATACTTTTGATGATTTTAAGTTGACGCATAGTCGGGAGCTCTTTGTATTACACGGTATTATAAGAGATAAGTCTTCTAATCGAATTTGCAAAGATACGTTTTTTTTTTTACGTAGCCAAACTTCGCTAGGTGTATTCCCTAAGACCTATGCCTGGTGTGAGGGCGTTTGCAGTAAATAGTAGGCTTGTGGTATGCAGAATGTGCTGTTTGGGAGGGAATTTGTAGTATTTTGCTTGGTTAGTATGCAATAAATTTGTAATTTAGCATTCTGCTATATCTCTGCTATGGCATGTGAAGTTACTAATTAAACTAATAACACTAAAATCTCAACACATAAAAAAGGAACAAAGCATGAGAAAAATTTACGCTCTCTTTGCCACTTGGCTAGTGACCTTAGTGGCATTGGCACAGTCTGCCCCTACATTTAGTACGGCAGATAGCGAAGTGTGGTATTACGTGCGCTTTAAGACGGGTGGTGCTGTGCTGGCCGATCGTGGCGAAAACGCAGTACTTACCACAGCACTTGCTGCGCGCAATGCCGACGAACAACTTTGGAAACTAACAGGTGAACCCACCAATTTGCAGCTTACGAGCAAGACTGGCCGTAGTGTATTCTACAATGGTAGCCGCTTTGCTACCAAAAATGCAACTGATGGCCATCTTACACTCAAAGCTACTACGGTAGCTGGCTTTGCTGGTGCATGGGAGATAGGTAGCTCTGCACTTGCTAATGGCCACACGATGAACCAATTTGGAGGTGCAGGTGTCAATAAGCAGATTGGTGCATGGTCGAGTGATGGTGGCAATCCTCTCGAATTTGTCACACAGGCCGACATGGTGTTTCCTGATGTTCGTCCTATGCTTTTGCCAGAAGCTCGTGTCTCGGGAGTGTATGGCACGCAGTATAAGCCCGAACATATCAACACCTTGTGGTATAAGCATCCTGCGATTGCTAACACAAGCTCATCGTTTGCAAGCTACCAGTCTACCAACCCTTGGATGGAGTATGCCTTACCTATTGGCGATGGTCAGTTTGGTGCGATGATCTTTGGTGGTGTACGCCATGAGATGGTGCAGTTTAACGATAAGACACTTTGGTCAGGTAGTCCTACGCGTTATGGTAGCTACCGCAACTTTGGCGAGGTATATATGAAAAACCTCAACAATTTTGATGGTCGCTCAGTGGCCGCTTATGTGCGCTACCTCGACTTAGAAACTGCCACAGCAGGTGTACGCTATAAGCTGGGAAACACAACCTTTACCAACGAATATATTGCTAGCCACCCCGCACGTGCGGTTATCATGCGCTTGAAAGCAGAGGGTGGTACTGAGAAGATCAATCAGTGCTTTACGCTCTACAATGCTAATGGCGCAGAGCCTCGCTATGCCGATGGTGTAGCAACGTTTTCGGGTAAGTTAGACCACGTGTCTTACGAAGCGCGTTTGAAGGTAATTCCTACCGATGGTACCATGACGATTACGAGTGAAGGCATTGAAGTGCGTGATGCTTCGGAGGTGCTACTGATACTCGTGGGCGAAACTAACTTTGATGCTAAAGCGGCTAACTACCTGCGTGATGAGCAAACTATAAGCCCTGTACTTGACCATCGTTTGGCTGATGCTAGCAGCCAAACATGGACCGACCTCTATACGGCTCATTTGACAGACTATCAGTCGATTTATAATCGTGTAAAGCTAGAACTGACGGGAGCTGCCAATACGGCAGATATACAGACTACCATTACACGCTACAACACACCTGCTTACAACCGTACAGGGTCAGAGCAGTCGGTGCTTATGCTCGAACAGCTCTACTTCAATTATGGTCGCTACCTCATGATTGCTGCCTCTCGTGGTGTAGACCTACCTAGCAACCTACAAGGTATTTGGAATAATAGCCTCACACCACCTTGGTCAAGCGATATTCACGCAAATATCAACGTACAGATGAATTATTGGCCGGCCGAACCTCTCAATATGAGCGATTTGCATAAGCCTTTCCTAAACTACATGTATGACAATGCCATCACGCATACACAATGGCAAAGAAATGCACGTGACCGAGGTCAGACTAAGGGCTGGACACTTTATACCGAGAACAATATCTTTGGTTATCATGGTGGCTTTGCGCTCAACTATGTGATTGCCAACGCTTGGTACACATCGCATCTTTGGCAGCATTATCGTTATACGCTTGACCGCGACTTCTTGAAAGAGAAGGCTTTCCCTGTACTCAAATCAGCTTCGGAGTTTTGGCTCGAACGTATCATTAAAGAGCGTCGTAATGGTGAGCCTGTATATGTGGCTCCTAATGAATATTCACCAGAGCATGGCCCTGCCCAAGAAGATGGTGTAGCACATGCACAACAGCTCATTTGGGACTTGTTTAACAGTACGCTCCGTGCCATAGAAGTGTTGGGTGCTGATGCTGATGTGACCGATGCCTTTAAGACCGAGCTACAAAATAAATTTGATTCGCTTGATACGGGCTTGGCCATTGAGGTAGAAAATGGTACGCCTTTGTTACGCGAATGGAAGTATTCTCCTGTAACAGTATCGGGTGACCGTGCACACCGCCACATGTCGCACCTCATGGCCCTCCACCCACTCAATAATATCCACCCTGCGAGCCCTTATTTTGAGCCTATGCGCAACTCTATGCTACGCCGTGGTGACGAAGCCACAGGGTGGTCAATGGGGTGGAAAATTAACCTTTGGGCACGCTTGCTTGATGGCGATCATGCACATCGCATCATTAAGAACGCACTCAAACACTCTACGAGTTTCCGTGTCGATCAATACAAGGGAGGTATTTATTATAACCTCTTTGATTCGCATGCTCCATTCCAAATTGATGGTAACTTTGGTACTACGGCAGGTGTTGCCGAGATGCTTATGCAAAGCCACCTTGATACGATACAAATCTTGCCCGCTCTTCCTAGCGTTTGGAAGCGTGGCTCTATTACGGGTATGAAAGCCATGGGTAATTTTACCGTAGATATTAGCTGGGAAGCAGGCAAAGCTACAAAGGTAAAGGTCGTTTCGAACAAGGGCGGTGAGTTGCGCCTACGTGGTGAAGGCTTTGCTAGTGGTATCTTTAAGAACGAAGTTGATGAAGTTATTACTCCTACGATGATAGATGCTAATACCATCACACTTCCTACAACACCTGGTATGACGATTACTTACTATGCTAACGACGCCATTACTAGCCTCACAGAGGCAGCAGTTAAAGCTCAAGATGCTATCATCATACGTGGTCGTAGCGTAGCTGTTAGTAATACGCGCTACACAAAAGTGTATGATGTCGAAGGGCATGTGCTGCTTGAAACAGCTCAAAACCTCTTTACACTTCCTGCCATAGGGCACAAGTTTATCGTTGTGCGTACGCTTGCCGATGGTACGCAAGCATCTACTAAGGTCACTGTAAAGTAGCACACGAGTAGCTGCTGATGCAGCTATCTGTTTAAGATTAACGACACCTCTCACCTGTAAGAGCATTGTGACTCAAGCAGATGAGAGGTGTTGTTTTAATCGTGTCGTAGTTGTTTGTCTCGTATTATCGTAGCAAATAAGGACTTACTTTAAATGCTCACGGATATCGCTTAGGTATTGACCAAAAGCCTCTGTATCGCGCTCATCAATGATAGCAATGAGGCGTTTGAGCTGTTCGCGAATTTGTGCTACTTGCCCCGATGTGCGAGGGTTGAAGAGTATCTCACGTAATAGTGTGTCGTCTTCGCTTGTTACACCTCGTGCAATGGCCATATGGCGCTTAAAGGTAGTGCCAGGAGCATCTTGATGCTTCATGACAGCACCAAATACGAAGCTCGATACAAAGGGTATAGATAGGCTGTAAGCCATCATTTCATCGTGTTCCTCAAAGGTGTACTCGTGTACTTTGATGCCGAGGCGCTCGTAGAGGTCTTTGAAGAAGATACGGCCTAGGTAGTCGCCTTCACTAATGACAATGGCATTCTCGGTAGAAAGTTGGTTGAGGTTGGCAAAGGTTGGCCCAAACATGGGGTGCGTACTGACGTAGGGCAGCCCACAAGTGGCATAGTAGTCTTTGAGGTCAGTCTTTACTGAGGCGATATCAGCTAGTATAGTGTAAGGCTGCAATAGTGGCACAACTTTGCGAAATACTTCAATGGTGTATTGCAGCGTAACACAGTTGACGACGAGCTCTGGGCGGAAGTCTACTACTTCATCAAGTGCAGCCATACGTAGTGTGTTATACATAAAGCGCATACGCTTAGGGTCTGGGTCGTATACAGCGACCTCGTGGTCAAAGCTCAATAGGTCACAAAAAAACGCCCCCATCTTGCCTGCGCCGAGAATAAGGATTTTCATGGCGTGGCTTATTTGTTGAGTATTTCGAGCTGTTGGCGTACGCTCTCTTCGTGTATCGCCTCAAATACGGCTTTGACAAAAGGGGCACTCATGCCACAGAGCACACCCTGTGCACCGCGCTTGTCAAGGATTTCAGAGTAGCGTCCCGTTTGGAGTACATTTAGGTTGTTTTCTTTCTTATATGCTCCGATTTCTCGGCACACGCGCATGCGTTTGGCTAGGAGTTCAAGTAACTCTTCATCGCATTGGTCTACTTGACGGCGTAGGGCAGATAGGCTTTCACTTTGTTGTGGGGTGCTGCGTAATACGAGGCGGTCAAGGATAAATTGCAGCACATCGGGCGTAATCTGTTGGGCGGCATCACTCCATGCTTCGTCAGGGCTACAATGGGTCTCGACAATCAAGCCCTCAAAGCCAATGTCCATCATCTGCTGGCACAAGGGAGCTATGAGCTCACGTCTACCCCCGATGTGGCTTGGGTCACCTATGATAGGGAGAGCGGGGTGGCGGCGGCGCAGCTCGATGGCTAGGTGCCAAATGGGTGAGTTGCGATACATAGACTTATCGGCCGATGAGAAGCCACGATGAATTGCCCCTAAGCGTGTGATGCCAGCGTTGTTGAGTCGTTCGAGTGCACCAATCCAAAGCTCAATGTCAGGGTTTACGGGGTTTTTAACGAGTACAGGTATGTCTACCCCACGCAGGCTGTCGGCTAAGTCTTGCATGGCAAAGGGATTAGCTGCTGTACGCGCACCGACCCATAGCATGTCTAGGCCAGCCGCTAGCGAGTCTTCTACGTGTTTAGGCGTGGCTACTTCGGTTGATATTTTCATGCCGAGTTCGGCTTTGGCGCGCTGCAACCATGCCAAGCCCTCGGCTCCCACACCTTCAAAACCACCAGGTTTGGTGCGAGGTTTCCAAATACCAGCACGTAGCATGTAGATACCATTGTTTTTTAAGGCTGTGGCCGTAGCCATAACTTGGGCTTCGGTCTCGGCACTACAAGGGCCAGAGATAACGAGAGGGCGTGTGTCGGCTTCGCCCGTCAAGCGTAGGGGAGAGAGTTTTAGAGACATATCGTGTATTTTTCTTGTTTCAGTATGGTGAATACGATGTTTTAGGGCAGTGGTGGTAAGGTGCGTAGACGTGC
>JAUMYJ010000010.1:10099-57587 GCA_030528715.1 Bacteroidales bacterium
CTACGGCCTCGGCAATGCGGGCTTCGGTGGCACAGAGTGATATGCGAATGTAGCGGCTACCATTGCTGCCGAAGATAAATCCTGGTGTGAGAAAGATATGTGCGTGTTGCAATACATGCTCTGTCAGTGTCTCAGCCGTATCAA
The DNA here is from genome assembly GCA_030528715.1 of Bacteroidales bacterium. Lineage (GTDB taxonomy): Bacteria > Bacteroidota > Bacteroidia > Bacteroidales > Bacteroidaceae > Alloprevotella. The sequence goes on from JAUMYJ010000010.1 coordinate 10,244, forward strand.
TATGGTCGGGGATACGCCCCCATAGAAACATGCCTACTTGCTTCGGGTCGAATGCACAACCTAGCAGTTGCATGGCCTCTTCTGCCAATGCACGGCGGCGGCTATACACACCAATGTTGGCCTCTTCGTGCCATGCGGCTGTATTGTTATAAGCCTCAGCCGCTGCAAGTTGTAAGGCACGGAATGTGCCAGAGTCAATGTTGCTCTTTACCTTCAATAGCCAACTGATAAATTCGGCTTTACCCGCTACCAGGCCCACACGCCAGCCTGGCATATTGTGGCTTTTACTCATAGAGTTAAATTCGAGGCAGCAATCTTTGGCGCCTGCTATTTGTAGCAGGCTGAGCGGCTCATGATTGAGGATAAGGCTATAAGGGTTGTCGTTGATAATGACGATGCCGTGATGCTTGCCAAAGGCCACTAGCCGTTCAAATGTAGCACGCTGTGCGGCTGCTCCCGTAGGCATGTGTGGATAATTGACCCACATCAAGCGTACGCGAGAGAGGTCTAGCTCTTCTAACGCATCAAAGTTAGGCTGCCAGCCTAGCTCGGGGGTAAGGTCGTAGTGCACTACCTCGGCGCCAAGCAGTTGGCTTAGTGCCGTGTAAGTAGGGTAGCCTGGGTTGGGTACTAGCACTTGTTCGCCTGGATTGACAAAGGCGAGTGTCGTATGTAGAATACCTTCTTTTGAGCCAATGAGTGGCTGTATCTCACAGGTGGCATCGAGTGATACGCCATAGGTGCGGCTATACCATGTAGCCATGGCGTGGCGTAGCTCGGGTGTACCGATGGTGGGCTGATAGCCATGCGCATCGGGGCGTTGGGCTTCGCGGCAGAGTGTCTCTATGGTTGCCTCCGAGGGAGGTAGGTCAGGGCTGCCAATGGCTAAGCTAATCACGTCAACACCAGCAGCACGCATGGCGGCTACTTCCTTGCCTTTGCGGCTAAAATAGTATTCGTTGACCAAGCTTAAACGCTCGGCAGGGGCAATCGTTTTTGTCATACACCTATGGTTGTTCATATTTGTTGCGTTTCAGCTATTACAAGGCTGGTGATGCCTTGCTCTCGTAGTGGCCTAGTACGCGGATTTCACGTGTTAAAGGCGACACAGCATCAAGGCTTTGCTTAAAGCGTAAATAGTCTTCATACTGTACATCTACGTAAAACAGATACTCCCATTCGCGCCCTACGATGGGCAGCGATTGTATCTTTGTGAGGTTGATGTGATAGAAGCTAAATACACTCAATACTTGTGATAAGCAGCCTGCGTCATGAGACAACGAAAACACTAAGCTGGCTTTATTGCAGTGGCGCACCTCGCGTAAGTCGTCTGCACGCCATTGGTCGGCTACGAGCAAAAAGCGTGTAAAGTTATGCTTGTTGTCCTCTATACTGCGTGCAAGTACTTTTAGTCCGTATAGTTCGGCTGCGTTGGCATGACAGATGGCTGCATGCCCATGTAGCTGTTCGGTAGCGATGCGTTCAGCCGCTCCAGCCGTGTCGTAGGCTTCTACTTTTTTGAGCATTGGGTGTCCCTCCAAAAAGGTTTGGCATTGTGCCAAAGCTACGGGGTGCGAATTGACCTCCGTGAGTGTCTCCCAGTTGTCACTCGGCAGGCACATGATGCTGTGCTCGATGTGTAGTTTGTGTTCGGCTGCTATGGTTAGCCCACTCTTGCGTAGCAGCTCATAGTTGGGCAGTAGGCTCCCAGCAATGGTGTTTTCGATGGCTACGAGACCCAACACGTTGCTATCACGTGCCACCGCAGCAAATACTTCGGCAAAGGTTTCGCAACAGATGAGGTCAATGGTCTCGTCTGCAAAGAGCTGCTGAGCGGCGATATGATGAAAGGCACCTTCGATACCTTGTATGGCGATTTGCTTCATGGGTGGTGATACATCAGTGGTTGTTGCTAAGACTTTAAAATAGGCAAAACCTGCTCACGTACTCGGAGCAGGTTTTCATGTGTTGTCTTTGTGCTTGCCTTGGGCAGGCTCATGGCCATGTACGACTGCTCCGCTCTACGCTGGGGTAAAGAAGTAAAAGTAGCCGTAAAAGTAGGTAGCCATGGCAGCGTTCATAAGGCTTGCAATGTTTAAGAGGTTAGCTTATCTTGAGTACAAAGTTAAGCATTATCTACGAATAAGCCGCTCTTGTAAGTGTTTTTTTTAGCTCATGGGTGTGTTTTTGTTATTTCAGAGACTATTAACCGATAATGTATCTTAGGTGTCTCCCTCCCCTATGGTGCTGGCATGGCTTTTGGGGTAAGCCATAGGTAAAGCGTATTGCCATCGGTTAATGTCAGTAGGAGGGGTGTGGTGCGCTCGGGGCACGTGGCTGCGGTGGCTGTGATGGTGGTGTGGCTGTGATGGTGGATCCTATGACTAAAAGCCCACTGACACACCGTGTGGTTGCACGTTGTGAGCGGCTGAGTATGTGCTTGGCTTCTTGGCTAAGGCGAGGTATCTTGCGCATAAAGTCTTCAACATCCGTGTAGCTTAGCAGGTAGTGTGCCGATACGTCTATCGGTTCTCTGGGGCATCGCGTTGCATCATGTGTACGCGTTCGATGTTGACATAAAAAGCACAAAAAACGCCCGAGCTAATATGCATACAATCTTATGCGCTCGCCATTATATATGGCGTAGGCTGTCATGGTGCTCGCGAGGTGCGTATGGCTAAGTATTGTTTGGTATTTAGCTCAATGCTGCCAGAATGTTGATGGTCTATCGCGACGCTACGTGCTTCAAAAAGTGCATGATAGTATATCCTTTGCTCATGTCTACTTTTGGTTTATAAGTGTTCTCCTGATGTATATGCATAGTATAGCTCTACGAGTGCACGAGCAACATGTACCTTGGTTTACAGCGTTTGCTCAAACGCTTCAAACGCGTGGCGATAGGCTTCGTTGGTACTGAGTTGTAGGCGCACCTGTTTTACGGCATGGCTGATGGTGGAGTGATCTTTGACACCGAAACGGCGAGCTAGCTCTGTGGCTGAGAGTTTGGTGTGTTTTTGACACAGGTAGATGGCAATGTGGCGAGGGCGTACTAAGTCTTTGGTGCGTTTTTTGCTTAGCAGGTCAGCGCGTTTTACGTCAAAGTGTTCGCATGTTCGGGCGATGATGCCTTCGGGGGTTAGGTTGTGACTCTTGATTTTTACGACACGTGCAATGACGTTGCGTGCCATATCTATCGTAAAGGTTGCGTTGTCTTGTATACTATATGCCAATAGGCTTGTCACTACACCCTCAATGGCACGCACGTTTTCGCACACATGCTCTACGATGAAGTCAATAACTTCTTCGGGAAAGGTGATGCCGTTGCGACGCATCTTGGCCATAAGCACAGCGCGACGTAGTGCAGTGTCGGGGCGCTGAATGTCTACCGTAAGGCCTTGCGAAAAGCGGTAGCGCAGGCGGTCGTCAAAGCCTTCAAGCTCGGCAGGCGGTGTGTCTGAGGCTAAGACAACGTGGCAGCGGCGTTTTGTGAGGTCGTTGAGTACATGGAAAAGTGAGTTTTGGGTCTTGGTCTTTTTGCCTCCTCCCAGCTCTTGTATGTCGTCCACGATGAGCAAGTCTACGCCTTGATAGTAGGCATAAAATTCGTCCGAACGACTTTTTTTCTCAGCCATTGAGGCTGCTACAAATTCTTCTAAAAACTGATGAGCCGACACATAACGCACTTTTTTCTCAGGGTATAGCTCGCGCATTTTGTGACCTAAGGCGTTGATGAGGTGTGTCTTGCCTGTACCCGATGCTCCAAAAAGGAAGAAGGGGTTAAACACTGTCTGCTCTGGCCGTGTCGCAATGTCGAGTGCTGTGCGATAGGCCATGTCGTTGGCTTGGCTTTGTATGTAGGTGTCAAAGGTGTACTGGGGGTAGAGTCCAGTGTCAAATTTAGCCGCTTCGGCCACGCGCTCTTGGTACGTGAGGGTGCGTTGCCCCGTGAGCCGTTGTTGTAGGGCAGCTTTGGCTTTGTCTTCGGCCTCTTGACGCTCGCGCGCTTCCTCTTCCTCTTGTACGATGACAAATTTAAGTTTAACCTCACGCCCAAAACAATGCTGCACAGCTGCCCAAAGCAGTGCGTTATAGTGCTGGGCAAGGTGTTCGAGCACATAGCGTGTGGGCACGGCAAACGTGAGCTCGTGACCCTCGAAGCTGCGCAAAGATAGCCCTAAAAACCAACGCTCGTATTCGGCTGGGTCGCTCACACCTTGCTTAAACAAGGCTTTGCATTGCTGCCAAAGCTGCTCGTGGGTGGGGGGAGTAAGTGTGTTCATGCTGTGTGAGGCGGTTAGGGCGGTTAAGGGTAGAAGGTAAACTATCTAAGGTGCAAAATTGCGTATTTTTTTTGAAATAAGCAAGCCTAGCGTTTGATGGGGCAGGTGTTGTGTCGTGACAATCGCGTAAAAGCTAGCTCAAAATAACTGCATCATCGTGACGAAGTAGCTACGCCATCACGATGACTTGTGTCGGGAACCACTACGTGTGTGAAAAGTAGCTATGTGGTATGACGAAAAGGCTAAAAAGCGCGAAAACGCGTGCGCACGATGCACGCACTTGACGATTTAGTTGTAAATTTGCATGATACATTTGGCGTAATGCCTCATTTACACGATACCTATGCAATATACCTACCTTGCTTTTGATTTGCTGTGGCTGCTGTTTTGGAAACTGCCGTTTAAGGGTACGACCAAAATGGCCGTAGCAGCCATTATAGACGTGCTCTCTCGGGCGCGTCGCTATACCGATGTGTCGGTGCTGCGTCAAGAGGTAGCGCTTGTGCGTGCCTTGCCATCGCCCTTTGTGCTGAGTGCGGCATGGCATTTCGGGGCTACGTTGGGTGGTACGCTAGGGCGTATCTTTTGCGTAGGGCTGGTGTTACTGCCCAATCTTTTGTTGGGGTTACTTTTTGCTGGGCTTTATTGGGTGCTGTGTCAGTTTGACGTGTTTTCGCCTCTCTTGCTAGCTACCCAAACTACGAGCATGGCTGTGCTGGCTGTGAAAGCCCTTGGCCTCTTTTCTGGCAAGCGTGCTTTGCCCTATACGTTGTCGCTTGGTAGGCTCATGGGCATAATTGTTTTTGCTGGTTGCCCCTTGCGCTATGTTTTTCTTGTTGTGCCGCTTTTGGTTGTGTTTTTTACGGCCACAAGCTACTATTTGCGTTACGAGTCGCGGGCTGTATTGCGTACGTGGCAAGTGCTCTCTGGGGGAGCGTTTGCTGTGGGTGTGGCACTCCTTGGTTTGCGCTGGGCTGTGGCTAGTGCCTTCTTTGAGCCTACATTCTTTTGGCGGAATGTGGTATTGTGTGTGCTTTTTGCTCTCGTACTGCTAGGGCATGGGGTGTGGCGGCTTAGTCCTGGCTTCTTGTTTGCGTTAACTATTGTGTCGGCATATGTTTTACTTTGATGTTTTGTTATAGCGTGTGTTATGAGTTTTAATCTTCCATCGCTCCGTGAGGGGCAGCGGCGTGTAGTCATTGTAGGTGGTGGCTTTGCTGGGCTTAAAGTTGCTGGTAGCCTAGCTGGCAGGGGTGTCCAAGTGGTGTTGGTAGACCGCAATAACTACCATCAGTTTCCTCCGCTCATATACCAAATAGCTTCTGCAGGCTTGGAGCCTAGCTCAATCGCCTTCCCGTTTCGCAAATTGTTTCAAGGCAAACGCGATGTGTATTTTCGCAAGGCTGAGGTGCGTCACATCTTTCACGATAAAAAGCTCATTCAGACCTCTATTGGCAAGCTGCCCTACGATTATCTTGTGCTAGCCGCAGGAGCTACGACGAATTACTTTGGCAATGCTGCCATTGCCGAGGAGAGTATCCCGATGAAAACGCTGAGCGAAGCCATGGGCTTGCGTAATGCTCTGCTTGACAATTTTGAGCGTGCCGTGACCTGCTCTACCGAGCAAGAACGTCAAGAGTTGCTTAACATCGTTATCGTGGGTGGTGGTGCTACGGGGGTAGAAATAGCGGGTGCCATAGCCGAGATGAAGCGACACATCATTCCTAAGGACTACCCTGAGCTTGATGTAAATCACTTAAACATCATCTTGCTCGAAGCGAGCGACCGCTTGCTCTCAGCTATGCATACGGATAACTCGGCCAAAGTGCGCGAATACCTTGAAGGTTTAGGCGTAGAGGTGCGTACGGGTGCTTTTGTGACGGGCTATGAGGAGCATCAAGTGCGTTTACGTGATGGAACAAGTATACCCACGCGAACCTTTATTTGGGTAAGTGGCATCACGGCCAACCAAATTGCAGGTGTGGAAGGCGACTTCTTAGGGCGTGGCGCACGTATTAAGGTAGATGCATACAATCGTGTTGTGGGGCTTGATGGTGTTTTTGCTATCGGTGACCAATGCCTTATGGAGGGTGCAGATCCAGCCTATCCACAAGGACACCCACAGGTGGCACAGGTGGCCATTCAACAGGGAGTCCTTTTGGCTAAAAATATAAGTCGCCTTGTGGTGGGAGAACAGCTTGTTGCATTTCGCTATAAGGATCTTGGCAGTATGGCTACGGTGGGCCGCAATAAGGCAGTGGCCGAGCTGCCTCGAGGAGTGCGTTTTCGTGGTTGGCTGGCTTGGGTGGTGTGGCTGGTGGTGCACCTGAGAAGTATCTTGGGGGTGCGCAATAAGCTGGCCGTATTGCTCAATTGGATTTGGAATTACTTCTCTTACGGTCAATCGCTACGTCTTATTATCTATGCGCAAAAGGCTAAAGAAGTGCGCAATCGCGAAGCATTGCTTGCTAGCACGCACTGGGGGCACGACCTACGGGAGGAAGGGCTTGAGCATATAGATGCAGGTCACTCGTCATAACATGGCTATGTGAGCATTTGATAAGTGATACACAGGCCTTATAGGTGTTGTGAAATAAACGTTTTGGTATCCAAGGGCTGACTTCTTTTTCGGAGGTCAGCCCTTGGTAGTACTTAATAAACGAAGCAATGGCCACGTCTAAAATTAGTGTGAAGTGTTTGACTATGGGTCTTGCCTCTGTGTGTGGGCGAGTTGTGGAGGAAAAAGGCTCGTGTGTATGTACATGATCTTGTTTTATTATTTATATTATATTAGTGGTGTGTCTATGGGGTGTAAATTGCAAATAGAGTTATTCTCGTGGTGAGCTGTTGTTGACTTCTCTTGTGTTAATAGTCAGGTATGGCTAGTCTGCGCCGTGGCTTTGGTAGCAGCTTTTGCTGGTATCGGTAGGCTTGTAATCTTTTGAGTGGCTTATATAAAATAGATATTCAAGGAGGAGGCTGTATCTTAGAGCGTGTAGGGAAAATAAGAAGTGTGTGAAGTGTGTGAAGTGATGCCTTTTTGAAGGGCTGAGACTATTTTTGCTCTAAAAGTGCCAATTTTGGTGTTTTTGTTTGGCTTTGTCGTGCTTTCTAATTATATTTGCAGTAGCATTGTAATACTCGCTTTGTTGAGAAGTCGGTAATGGCATGCTAGATGTCTCAAAGAGAATCAAAATAATAATAATAACATCACAATTCTAAAAACAATGGGAACAACTCCTTCTAAAGCTGCCGCTCCTAAGAAGAGCCAAGGCTTCACTGGTATTCAGTCTGCTGGTCTTGTCATTCTAGCTTGTATGGCCGTAGCCGTAGCTATCTACCTCTTTATCTATGGTAACGCTAACAACTTTGAGGGTGGCCCTGAGGCCGTAGGCGCACCATTTGCCTTCCTCTCACCTAACGAAACATTACCTCACCCAGATGGTGGTAACCTTCTAGGTACAATCTATATGGGTGGCTTCGTAGTGCCTATTATCCAAGGTCTTATTCTCGTGGTAGTAGCTCTTTCTATTGAGCGTTACTTTGCTATCCGTACAGCTTATGGCAAGTATAGTTTGGCTAAGTTTGTGGCTGAAATCAAGGCTGCGCTTACTAAGGGCGACATTGCCGCTGCTCAAGCTGTGTGTGACAAACAACGTGGCTCTGTGGCCAACGTGGTAAGTGCTACGCTCATCAAGTATAAAGAAGTAGAGGCTGATAACTCGCTTACGAAGGAGCAAAAGATTTTGGCTATCCAGAAGGAGCTTGAAGAGGCTACAGCACTCGAAATGCCTATGATGCAAGAAAACTTGCCTATCCTCGGTACGACGACTACGCTTGGTACGCTGCTCGGTCTGCTCGGTACGGTAATGGGTATGATCAAGTCGTTTGCCGCTCTTGCTGCTGGTGGTGGTGCTGACTCTACGCAGCTCTCTATCGGTATTTCTGAGGCTCTTGTAAATACGGCTTCGGGTATTCTTTGTGGTACATTGGCTGTTATCTCTTACAACTACTATACCAACAAGATTGACAAGTTGACATTTAGCTTGGACGAAGTAGGTTTCTCTATCGTACAGACATTCTCAGCTACTCACTAATAATAAGTAAGGTAACTCTAAAACATGGGACGTTTTAAAGTAAAAAAACAAAGTACGTTCATCGACATGACGGCGATGAGCGACGTGACGGTCCTGTTGCTTACCTTCTTTATGCTTACTTCACAGTTCGTAAAGCCTGAGCCTATAAAGGTGAACGCTCCTCAATCGGTATCAGATATTAAGATACCAGAAACGAACTTAGTAACAGTCGTAATTGAGTCTACTGGCCGTGTAGTAATGGGCACGAGTACACCACAAGAGATGAAAGCCATTCTCGATGGAATGAACAGCAAATATCAGCTGGGGCTTTCGGCTAATGAGGTAATACAGCTCGCACAAGATCCAATGATTGGCGTACCTCTCTCGCAAATCAAGGCCTATGCCAAGAACGACAAAGATGAGCGCGATAAGCTCTTGCAGCATGCTTCTAATCGAGGCATTCTCTGCGACAGTACCAACAATGAGTTTAAGGAGTGGATAAAGGTGATGCGTGAGGCACATCCTGATATGCGCATTGCTATTAAGGCAGATGCTACGACACCCTATGCCACGATTAAACATGTCATGAACTCGCTTCAAGACTTGCAAGAAAACAGGTATAACCTGATTACTGCACTCAAGGGCGAAGAACCAGTAGAATAAGATGCAAGGTCCAGATTTATCACAACAAAAAGGTGGCAAAGGCAAGCAGAAGAAAATGAATCTCCTCGTGGACTTTACGCCCATGGTGGACATGAACATGCTTCTCATCTGCTTCTTCATGCTCTGTACCTCAATGCTCAAACCCCAGACGATGGAAATCGCGCTGCCTTCAAACAGCGAAAACATTAAGGACGAAGAGCGTAATAAGGTAAAAGAGTCTGAAGCATTTACCATCTTGCTTCACGAAGACAATAAGGTATATTACTTTGAAGGTATGCCTGATGAAAAAAGCGTGAAGTCTACTGTCTATGGCAAGGAAGGCCTGCGTAAACTCTTACTCGCTAAAAATGCCAAGGGTATGCAAGCGGCAAAGAAGGTGCGTGAGGAGTTTAATGCCAAGGCTGCTAACGCCAAAAGCGAAGATGCTCGCCAAAAGATTAAAGCTGAGATGATGGAAAAACTAAAGGAAGTGAAAAACGCCGATGGCGTGCCTAATGTTATCATCAAAGCTTCGGATAAGGCGACTTATACTAACCTAATTGATGCACTCGATGAGATGCAAATCTGTAACATCGGCAAGTACGTAATAGATAAGTATACCGACAAAGAGGAAGCCATGGTACAGTATGCTATCAAAGCAGGCGTATAACCTCGTAACACGAATAAGTATATGGCAAAAATAGATCTTATTGCGAAAGATTGGTGCGACATGATCTTTGAAGGTCGCAACAAGGCATACGGGGCTTATTATCTGCGCTCAAAGCAAGGTATTCGCCAACTGAAAGCCGTAATATCGGTGATGATTGGTGTGGTAGTGATTATCACTCTGCCTTTGCTGATTGAGGCTGCAACACCTGAAAAAACCATCGTCGAAGAAGAAACCATCGTAGAAATGGCTGCGCTGGAAGAGGCTAAGGTGGAGGAAAAGGTGCAGAAAAAGTATCAAGAAGCTACAAAGGAGACCCAACCACAACAAATCAAGAGTTCGATAAAGTTTACTGCTCCTAAAATTGCTAAGGACAGCGAAGTAACCAAGGAAGACCAAGTTAAGAGTCAAGACGAGCTCGCTCAGATCAAAACTCAAATTGGTCGTTTGACGGTAGGAGGTAACTCTGAACGTGGTGTAAGTATCGATGACGTCAAGGATATCATCACGAGCGACAAATCTGCTAAGCCCAAGGAAGAAGCACCTAAGGTGTATGATGTCGTAGAGCAAAGACCCGAGTTTCCTGGTGGTGAGGCTGCACTCTTGGCGTTCATAAATAAAAATCTACGCTATCCAGAAACGGCAGCAGAACAAGAAGTACAAGGTACTGTAAAGCTGCGTTTTGTGGTGCTACCCAATGGTAGTGTAGGTGATGTGCGTGTGATACAATCGCTACACAAAGATTGTGATAAGGCTGCTGTTGAGGTAGTAAAAAAATTGCCACGCTTTACACCTGGACGTCAGCAAGGTAAGGCGGTGTCGGTATGGTACACATTGCCTATCCGCTTCCGCTTGCAGTAAACTGACTGTGTCTTTTGTGTGCGGTGGGCAGGGATATACCTTGCACCTCACATGAAAGTATCTCAATAGTTGAGCCAAGCCCTGCCGTTGTGCATGGGCTTGGCTTGATTATTATATAGCTGATGAAGGTTTGACCTATTGTCAAACAATAATAGGCGTTTTCAGAGTATAGGCTAGCCTGCTGTGGTGGCTGTCACTATGCTGTCTTTAGTGAAGGCAGTAGTTGATTATTGCATATTTGCAAACAAAACTGATTGATATGAAGTACTTCTCTATTTTTCGTGCTATGGTACTCGTGCTTTTAGTATGGGTTACTATGCCTGTAATGGCACAAGATGACAATGAGCATGTGAGTGAGACTTATGATGCTGAACGTACTTATGTGGGGCATCTTGATATGACTACACCACTAGCCCTATCGGATACATCGCGTGAAGCACGTAGGATCGCAGCTTTTAAGAACCCTAGGCAACGTCCAATCTATGTGGGTGGTGAGGTCGCACTCCAACAGCAATTGGCTAAGAATTTACAAGCTCCTCTTACGCAAACGAAAAAGAATAGGGCAGTGCCTACTAGTGATAATGCTCGTGGTATAGTAGTCGTTCGCTTTGTCGTAAGTGCTAAGGGCAAGGTCACTCATGCTTTTATACAGCAAGGAGTATCGCCTTATCGTAATGCGCAAGCGGTACAAGCTGTCTTGGGGCTTGGTAAGTTTATACCAGCGGTGCATGACGGCCAAAAAGTAGCTGCTTGGGTCGTATTACCTATTCGCTTTGACTAGGTTTGCGTGTAAAAGTGGGGGTGTATTTGGCTATCTCGTTACTTTTGTGTATCTTTGTACCGATTTTAGGCAGGTAGATGTATTGTACGTTTGCGGCCGAATAATAACTTATTAAATATAGATATTTTCCATGTCATACTTGGATTCAGCTAAGAAGCAAGAGCTTTTCGCTCAGTTTAGTCATGGCCAAAAGGCTACTGATACGGGTTCTCCTGAGAGTCAAATCGCATTGTTCTCACACCGTATTGCTCACCTTACACAACACATGCGTACTAATCGTAAGGACGTGAGTACAGAGCGCGCGCTCGTTCGCTTGGTAGGTAAGCGTCGTGGCTTACTCAATTATTTGAAGAAGCGTGACATTGAGCGTTATCGTGCAATTGTAAAGGCACTTGGCTTGCGTAAGTAAGTCTAGGATCTTTGAATAGTCAGCTTACTCTCCTAAGTACTCGACGAATGTCGGTATTTAGGAGAGATTTTGTTTTTTGTGTCGCATTGGCATCGGAAGGCTGCAAAAGAGGTTGTCTACGTGAGGTAAAAACTGTAATTTTGCCAATCATGGACATAACAATTTAATAGATAAGATGCAATGAGGAAATCAATGCTTTTTTTTATTGCCTTGGGCTTGATGGTAATACCTGCTATGGCACAGACCATTACAGTACGTGGTGTGGCAGTATCGGCTACAGGTGCAACTGGTGTTGAGGCGGCTAATGTACGCTTACTTCATGGGGGAGATAGTACTGTTGTCACTTCTAGTACAACTGACGTTGGTGGACGATTTGTGCTTAAAGCTCCCATAGGGCACTATATTCTTCATATCAGCAGTATTGGTTTCGCGCCTTATCGCGAAAGTCTAAAGTTGGCAACTACACAGCCAGAATTGATACTTGACACCATTCGTATTGCTTCAATAGATATGCAGCTGAGTGAAGCCGAAGTGGTGCATACGTTGGCTCGTATGGAGCAACTGGCAGACACGACTGTATACAATACTGGCGCTTTTCGAGTGCCTGAGGGTAGTACGCTAGAAACCCTTATTGCACAATTGCCAGGTGTAGTTGTTCAAGAAGATGGTACTATCAAGTGGAATGGCAAGACAGTAAAGGAGTTTCGTACGAATGGTAAGGACTTCTTTAAAGGAAATACTACGGTGGCTATGAAAAATGTTCCTGCCGACATTGTAAGCAAAGTGAAAGCTTACGATAAAAAGAGTGATTTTTCAGAGCAAACAGGTATTGATGATGGCGAAGAAACTACCGTGCTTGACCTCACGCTTAAACGTGAATTAAACGAGACTATCTTTGCTAACTTTGACCTTGCTGGGGGAACTCAAAAACGTCACACGAACCGTCTTTTTGGCAATTACTTTAACGACCGTTCGCGTGTAACACTATATGCTGGCTTGAACAATACGAATGACCGAGGCTTTATGGGGGGGGGAGGACGTATCATGCGCACAGGTGGCGCAGGTGCTTCGGAAGGCGATATCGGCTTTACGACCCGTAAGTCTGTGGGGGGAGACTTCGTCTGGGAGAATGGTAAGCAGCATTTTGAAATGGGGCGTTTAGAAGTAGGAGGTGATTGGCGCTGGACTTATTCAGATCGTGACTTGATAACAATGTCTACGACTGAACGCTTTTTGACCACAGGTGCGAGTAGTGCGTTTGGCAATAGTTGGAGCCGTACCGATCGCCGTAACTTAGGTGCGGCCATTAACTTACGTGTCTTTTGGAGTCCTGACTCTATGACAAGTGTTTTTTTGCGTCCGAGTTTAATGTTGAGGAATGGTAATAATGCAGGCAACACACAGACAGCTACGTTTAGCAGTAATCCCTACGAGTTGGGGGCAAATCCACTAGATGCCCTTTTAGCGGGTAATACGACTTATCAGAGTATCTTGGTGAATACGAATTGGGCACAGAATATGAGTAAGAGTAAAAGTGCTGATGTTGACGTGCACTTAGGGGTAACGCGCCGACTTAATCGTTTAGGGCGTAGTGTGTCGCTACGTGCAAACTATGCCTTTTCACATGCAACTTCGCGTAGTTATAGTTGGGCAGATATTAAGTATTACAACGTTTCATCTGCTACTGATAGGTTTAACAATCAGTATAGCTATTTACCCGCAGATACTTGGAAGTATTCGGTTCAGCTGGCTTATACTGAGCCCATCGTGCGGGGGTGGCTGCTACAAGGAAACTATCAGTATGCTTATACGCGTAGTACTAGTGAGCGTAGCCTATATAGCTTAGATTCGTTGGCAGGTTGGGACAGTCGTTTTTACCATCCTCTTGGCACGTTGCCAACTACGGCTGACTCTCTGATGCTGGCTTACAATATGCGCAATAGTAATCGAGCCGTTTATAGCTATCACGACCATAGTGCAGGCCTTGGAGTCCAGTATAATAGCAAGCAACTCTGGATGCGTGTAGGTGCTGAGGTACGTCCACAATATACTATACTCGACTATTTATACCAAGGTAAGAATTTGCGTGTGACGCGTCAGGTGGTCAATCTTGCTCCCAATGTGCGTATCACGTATAGGCCTAATGAAACGACACATTTGCAAGCCACTTATCGTGGCCGCACTGCGCAGCCTTCGATGACCAATTTGCTTGAAATCATAGACGATAGCAATCCGCTTAATATTGTCGTGGGTAATCCTGAATTAAAGCCATCGTGGACACATTCGGCAGATTTGGTTTATAACACTTATAACACACTTTCGCAGCGAGGTTTTACAGCTGCTTGGCAATTCTATCATATCACTAATGGTACGGCCAATCGTACCTTCTACAATCAGCATACAGGTGTTACTACGACTAAGCCTGTTAATGTGACGGGAAATTGGAGTACTGCGATAGACCTTGCCTTCAATACACCTCTCACGTCTGATAAACGTTTTACGCTGTCTAATAATACGCGCTCAGGATATGAGCAAACGATTGGTTTTGTGACGGAAAATAACATTGCTGATGCTGGCATACGTAGCCACACTCGTACGTTTAATGTTTACGATAAACTCAGTGTTAACTATCGTCGCGAACAGTATGATGTCGAGGTGTTTGGTTCGCTAGACTACCACACCTCTACTAATGCGCTTTATACAATGGCTAATATGAATACCTATGCTTTTGTGTATGGTGCAAGTGTTAATGTCACGCTGCCTTGGAATATCTCATTGAGTACAGATGTGGCTATGAATAGTCGCCGTGGTTATACAGAGTCGGCGATGAATACCAATGAGCTGATTTGGAACGCTAAGATTAGTAAGGCGTTTTTACGTAATAAGGCGGCTACGTTGAGTTTAGAGTTCTTCGATATACTTGATCGCGAGAGTAATGTATCTCGACTGGTAACTTCTGCCATGCGTCGTGATACTTATAATAGTAATCTTGGTACTTATATGATGCTGCACTTTACGTATCGCTTGACCTTCTTGGGAGGTGGCGCTGCTAGTGTACGTAAATCTTCTGGTAGTGATATGTCTAAACCAAGTAGTCCACATCGTCAAGGTCGCTATGGTAGTGGCTTTGGGGGGTATCGTGGTGGACTTTAATATGTTATGTGTATAATTCTTTCAAAAGTTAATTACATGAGAGCTGTTAAATTAATGGAATGGGCGATTGTTCCTATTCTAGCTGTGCTTATTTTGAGTACACTGATCAATGGTGCTACGTTACTTTATGGAGGCACTGATGCTATAATTAAGTTTTTGAGCTTTTATGGCAAGGAGCCATTAACGTATGTACCCGATTATATTCAGATTACTACATTGGCTTTTGGGTTTAGTTTTGTAGTGGCGGCAGTACTCTTGATTATCGCACTTGCTAAGCGTGAGTTTCTGGCTCATCACGCTACGCCATTCTTACGCTGGGGACTCCTAGCTACAATCGTAGGGCTTACATGTTATGCTTTCGGGGTGCGTATGCTTGCAAACCATCAAGCAGCGGCTCAAGCTTATTTTTACCTTGTGCTGGTGTATGGCATCTTATGGTATGTTGAGCGTCGCAATGTCGTGGTCAATAGTGTGCGTTGGCATGCCGCGAAGCTCTTGCCTATCTATTTGATGCTTATGATTACGATGGGACTTCCTGGCTTTCAAAAGATCTTTAATGCGGCTGGGAGCATGCCGATGTATGTTGCCATGTTTGAAGGAAGCATTTTAGCGCACTTGCCAGGTGGTGTCGCTCCATTGGTTTATGTGTTGGGTGTTGCCGAGCTTGCTATTTGTGTCTTGATGCTTGTTGGGCTAGTGCGTGGTGAACTCTCACCAAAGAGCCCTAAGCCTTTTTTACTATGGGGGTTGGGTTTGGCTTTAATTACTTTTGTGATGTTGCTATTTGGGCTTAGCATATTGCTTAATTTCCCAGGAGCCACGGGCTTGGTATTCTATGCTATTCTGACATTTGGCTTGATGCTGTATGTCGGGCAAGAGGCTTAATAGATCGTACCTCTATATCGTTTAAGGGATTGTGCATCGCCATGAAGCGTTGCACAATCCCTTGCCTTTTGAATAGTGAGTTTATCTAAACTCGAAACGTAGTGTTACCCCCCAATGGGCTGGTGTTCCTCGCTGGCCTAATATCTGCTTGGCATAGATAAATTGGTATGCATAGTAGTAGCTGTTGAGTATGTTTTTCCCCCATAGCTCTAAGGTGGCGTATTTGGTCTCCAAAGCAACCTGTGCATTGAGTGTTCCATAGAACGGCTGATGGAGTGTGTTGGCATCGTTCCAAAATGTTTTGTCGAGTGCACGGTATTGTGCTGCAAGACGTATTTTTTGCATTATATGATGGTGAAGCACAGTTTGGTATTCAGCACCTAGGCTTGCAGTATGGCGTGGCACGAAAGGGATATAATGTCCAGTATAGTCACTAGTGCCATTGGTGTATTGTTGGAAAGTAGCTCGCGTAAATCCATAGGTGGCTGTTAAGGTCAAGGCATCAAAGGGGCGATAAGCCACAGAGCCTTCTGCACCAATACTACGTGAGCGACCTGCATTGTTGTAGAAACTCCCCATATTTGAGGGTAAAATGCGCTGCACTTGCTGCTGACGCCAGTCTATGTAAAACGTACTAGCTTCTGCTGTGAGGCGCTGATTATTCGAGCTCCAACGTATCCCAATTTCATAGTTCCAGCTGTACTCAGGTGAGTAAGTGCGTTGATCTTCTTGTTCAAATGAGGTGTTGAAACCCCCTGCATTGTAGCCTCGACTTATAGTGGCATAAATCCGACTAGATTGGCTAGGGGTGTAGATGAATGAGGCTTTGGGTGATAGTTGTAGATAGTTTTGCCCTATGTCGCTTGTGCCATTGCTAATGGTTCGTCCAAGAGCCGTTGTGAGATGTGTGTATCGCTGTGTGATGCGCTCCCAGTCAAGGCGTGTGCCTACTTCGAGTGTTAGCTGTGGCCATAGGCGTAGTCTGCTTTGATGGAATACGGCACCTCCCCATTGTGGCTCATTGTAGCCGTAGTAGATGTGTGTGGTTCCACGAGGGGTATTAGCGTCCATATGCATATTGCGCGAGCCATTGTTGTAGTAGCCCGAAATGCCAATAAGCCAGTGATAAGATGGTGTAAGGTGTCCTGAGAGTATAGTCTCTTGGGTGACTACACGTTTGCGTGTACGCTGTGAGGCTTCAAAGCTAGGTATAGCTGTAAAGTCTTGGTCAATGGTCATACGGTCTTTTAGGCTTTGGTAGCTTGTAGCCATTCGTAGCTCTATGCCTTGGTGCCATTGTTTACGTATGCTTATGCCTGTTGTAAATAGGCTACGTAGATAACCGCTAGGGGTATTGTAGTTGATAGTGACTTTTCTTAGTGAGTCAATGTGTCCATAAGCATATCCGCCTTGGTCTTTGTACTGATAGTGTGCAAAGGCGTTAATGTGCCAGTTAAGGGCGGTGTGATGCTCTATGGCAATTTGGGAGGATAAATTATGCTTGTGATCGATAGCTTTGCCGTTATAGGCATTTGTAAAGAAACCACGTTGGTAATCATAGGCCATATGGGCACTAATGCCCGTACGCTCGGCTACTTTCCGATAGAGTGCACCATGTGTACCACGCTGGCTATAACTGCCACCATAGAGTGTCAATGATGTGCCTTCATGGCTTAAGGGTGAGCGGGGTACGAGGCTTATCACTCCTCCCATGCCACCACGACCATAGAGCGTGCCTTGTGGCCCACGCAACACCTCTACACTTGCCAACTCACCCAGGTCACCATCATAGGCTGCTTGTTCCATCAGCGGTATTCCGGCATAGTAGACACCTACTGCTGCAGAGCGGTCAGACCGGCGTGACCCGATACCGCGGATGTAAATAGGCGTAGATAATGCACTGCCGTAATCGGGCATATATAGGTTGGGTATGCTAGCATTGAGTTCTTTAATGCCTCGTACTTGTTGCTGTTCGAGGGTATGTCCTGCCACGATGCTCACGCTTGAAGGTAGATTGCGCCGTAGTGTGGCCGTGCGTGTCGTAGTTACAAAAGCTTCATCAAGTAGTACGCTAAGTCGTGTGGTGTCGTTCTCGGGCTGGTTAGGGAGAGTCTTTGCTGTCAATGCTGCTGGTATAACCAGCAATAACACTGCCATCAAGCGGTATTGATGGTGTTGTTTTTTAGAGTGTATCATTAAGTCTATGTTCATGATATAGCAACCGAAACCCACTATCACTCATGATAAGTATAGCATAGGGACAGCCACTATAAAGGTAATTTTTAGTACCCGCAAAGTTACGCCTTTCTAGCTTATTATACAATCCTAATTTATAAGGGTAAATGCCCTCTTTGTACTTCGCTTTCTGTTAATTATACTTTTTTCGAGTAGTTGTCGATGTAAGATGTATTTAAGAATGCTTAAAGCACGTATCCTAAGAAAAAATATGCTATCTGCCAAAAAAACAGTCCGAAATTTGGTTGTTGTATAAAAAAATCGTACCTTTGCATTGTATGAAAGTAGTGAGGGGCTCGGGAGAGAGGCTCTCACACTTCGTTTTAACGTAGGTAATACAATAATTTAATGCGAAAGCCTTGTGCCACATACATAGCGTTAAGGGTTCAGGCAATTGTTTTTACACACGCATAACGTAATAGATGATAGATAAAAGTAAAATCGAAGCATTGGCTGCCGAGTGGCTGGCCGATAAGGCGTATTTTCTCACCGATATTACGGTCTCGGCTGATGGGCGTATTGTGGTAGAGATAGACCACGAAGAGGGTGTATGGATAGAGGATTGTGTTGCACTTAGTAAGCATATCGAAGCTGGGTTAGATCGTGAGGTCGAAGATTTTGAACTAGAAGTCGGTAGTGCTGGTATTGGGCAGCCTTTCAAAGTGCAGCGTCAATACGCCATAAATGTTGGGCGTGATGTCGAAGTACTTACACTTGAAGGTGTAAAATATGCTGGTGTCTTAGAGGAAGTTGCCGATGATAGATTTGTGATTATTTCTCGTCAAAAGCAACGCATCGAAGGCAAAAAGCGCCCGCAGATGGTAGACGTTGCAATTACTTTTACCTACAAGGAAGTAAAGAGTACTAAACGCATTATTTCGTTTAAGTAACAAGTACTGTACCCTCACTTAGATTGTGGAAAATTGAAAAACAAGATAGCGTAAGAATTCACGGAAAATGGCAAAAAAACAAGAGATACAAAGCATGGTGGAAAGCCTCGCTGAGTTTAAGATGACCAAAAATATAGATAGCGCTACGCTCATTGGTGTACTCGAAGAGAGTTTCCGTAGCGTGATAGCTAAGCATTTCGGTACAGACGAAAATTTCAGTGTGGTAGTCAATCCTAACAATGGTGACCTCGAAATTTATCAAAGCCTCGAAGTCGTGGCCGATGGTGAGGTGGTAGACCCAGCCAAGCAAATCGCCCTAAGCCAATTGCCCGAGGACGATAATGATTTTGAAATCGGCGAAGAATATGTGAAGAGTATTGATTTTAGCCGTGATCTTGGTGGCCGACGCAATATTCTCACGCTACGCCAAACGCTGCAAAGCAAAGTGCTTGAACTCGAACACGAAAATGTTTATAACCACTTTGTCGCACGCAAAGGGCAGCTTGTATCAGCCAAGGTTTATCAGATTTGGAAAAGTGAGGTGCTCCTCATTGATGATGAAGAACACGAACTGCATCTGCGCAAAGAGCACCAAATCCCCTCTGATTTTTATAAAAAAGGAGAGACCGTGCGTTGTGTGATCTACGATGTAGATTATCGTAACAACAACCCTAAAATATATGTTAGCCGCACGCACGAAGACTTCTTGCGTCGCTTACTCGAAAATGAAGTTCCTGAGATACAAGATGGTATCATTACCATACAAAATGTTGCTCGTATCCCTGGTGAGCGTGCCAAAATAACCGTAGAAACTGACGACGAACGTATTGACCCCGTAGGGGCTTGTGTCGGACAGCAAGGTAGCCGTATCCGTAGTATTGTACGCGAGTTGCGTAATGAGAACATTGACGTGATACCACATACCAGCAATAAGCTACTCTTGATGCAGCGTGCACTCTCACCTGCACAAATTACGCGTGTAGATTTCGATGAAGAGCGCCACTTGGCCAACGTCTTTATGCCTGCTGACCAAGTTGCTGTTGCGATAGGTAAGGGAGGAATGAATATAAAGCTAGCAGCCAAACTTACAGGCTACGAGATTGACGTTTACCGCGATGGCATGGAGGCACAAGTCGTAGATGATATTCGTCTTGACGAGTTTGCAGACGAGATTGATCAATGGGTGATAGATGCCATTAAGGGGATAGGCTTTGAAACTGCACGTGCTGTGCTGGGTGCACCACGCCAAATGCTCGTTGACAAGGCCGACCTCGAAGAAGAGCAGGTAGACGACATCATCCGTATATTAAAAGCCGAATTTGACGAAGAATAATAAGCATGGGGATTAGAATCAGTAAAGCAGCCAAAGAATTTAACGTAAGCCACGCGACCATTGTAGAGTACCTTAATAGCAATGGTCACGAAGTGGACAATAGTCCCAATGTAAAGCTTACCGAAGAGCAGTATAATGCTGTAAGCCAGGCATTTGGAAAGGATAAGGCTACGCGCGATCAAGCCGACAAACTCTTCCACGACCGTGCGCAAGAAAAACGAGAAGAGAAGAAGGAAAAGAAAGAAAAGAAGGAGGGGCAGAAGCGTGAAAAGCAAACAGCCGTAGCTACGCCAGTTGAAACGACCGAAGTGCTACCTACACCACAGCCCGAGCAACCTACTGCACCGCAGGTCACCGAGCCCGAAGTTTTTCGCCTTGATAGCGAAAAGACAGAAGGCCCACAGCTCAAACCCGTAGGTCATATAAACCTTGACGCTAAGGGCAATCCTATACCTGAAAAGTCTACCAAAGAAGTCCCAGCTACCGAGCAGCCTCAACCGCAGGTGGCAGATAGCCTTGATGTGCAGCTGCCAGAGCAACCAGAAACCCCGCAGGAAGCTACTGCGGCAGAAGTTAGCAACGAGCCATTTCGTCTACACCCAGCCCCCGAAGTCGCGGGGCCTAAGGTGCTTGGAAAGATAGACTTGGCCGCTATCAATGCTAAGACACATCCAGCTCGAAAAACCAAAGAAGAAAAGCGTAAAGAGCGTGCTCAAAGTGGAGACAAAAAGAAACGCCAGCGTATAGGTAGTGAGGCCGTAGATATCAATGCCGTAGCTCAGCAAAATAGTGGTGCTAAGGCTGGTGCACAAGGTCGAAATCAGCAAGCCAACCAGCAAAATACGGGCAAGCGCAAGGATAATAAAAAGCGTAATAATACGCCAGTTAATACTGCACCTGTAAGCGAAGAGGACATTGCTAAGCAGGTTAAAGAAACCCTTGCACGTCTTACACAAAAGGGCAAGCCACAAAAGGGAGCTAAGTACCGCAAAGAAAAGCGTGAGAGTGCACGTGCACAGATGGACGAGCAACTCCGTGAACAAAGTGCTGATAGTAAAGTGCTAAAACTCACAGAGTTCGTAACAGCTAACGAGCTAGCCAGCATGATGGACGTGCCCGTGACACAAGTTATAGGCACTTGTATGACTATCGGCGTTATGGTAAGTATCAATCAACGTCTAGACGCTGAGACTATCAATATCGTAGCCGAAGAATTTGGCTTTACCACCGAGTACGTTAGTGCTGAGGTAAGTGATGCGGTTATTGAAGAGCCAGATGCCGAAGAAGACCTCCAACCACGTGCCCCTATTATCACAGTTATGGGACACGTAGACCATGGCAAAACATCCTTGCTAGACTATATCCGAAAGGCCAACGTGATTGCCGGAGAGGCTGGCGGTATTACACAGCACATCGGTGCATATAATGTAACGCTTGACGATGGGCGTCGTATAACATTCCTTGATACACCAGGCCACGAAGCCTTTACTGCGATGCGTGCACGTGGTGCACAAGCTACCGATATCGCTATCATTATCATTGCCGCAGATGATGATATCATGCCACAAACTAAAGAGGCTATCAATCATGCCCAAGCAGCCGGTGTACCTATCGTATTTGCGATTAACAAGGTAGACAAGCCAGCTGCCAACC
The DNA here is from genome assembly GCA_030528715.1 of Bacteroidales bacterium. Taxonomy (GTDB): domain Bacteria; phylum Bacteroidota; class Bacteroidia; order Bacteroidales; family Bacteroidaceae; genus Alloprevotella. The sequence goes on from JAUMYJ010000010.1 coordinate 32,109, forward strand.
CCGATAAAATCAAAGAGGGCTTGGCTAACTTAAACTTCCTCGTGGAAGAGTGGGGCGGTAAATACCAAAGCCAAGATATCTCAGCTAAGCAGGGCTTAGGTGTCAAAGAGCTACTCGAAAAGGTGCTGCTCGAAGCTGAAATGCTCGAACTTCGTGCCAATCCAAACCGCAAGGCTACTGGTACGATTGTAGAGTCATCGCTTGATAAGGGACGAGGCTATGTTGCTAATATTCTTGTGAGCAATGGTACTTTGAGGCAAGGTGATGTTGTACTCGCTGGCACACACTTTGGCCGTGTTAAGGCACTTTCTAATGAGCGTAATCAACGCATACAAGAAGTAGGCCCATCAGAGGCGGCCGTATTACTGGGCTTTAATGGGGCACCACAAGCAGGCGACACATTCCATGTGATGGAGAGCGAGCAAGCCGCTCGTGAGCTGGCCAACAAACGCGAACAGCTACAACGTGAGCAAGGCTTACGTACGCAAAAGATGCTCACCCTAGATGAAGTAGGTCGTCGTATCGCATTGGGCAACTTCCAAGAGCTCAACGTCATCGTAAAGGGTGACGTAGACGGATCTGTAGAGGCATTGAGTGACTCACTCATTCGTCTTTCTACTGAGAAGATTGCGGTGAATGTGATTAATAAGAGTGTAGGTCAGATTTCAGAAAACGATGTAACGCTAGCCGCTACATCAGGCGCTATCATCATAGGTTTCCAGGTACGTCCAAGTCTTCCTGCACGCCGCTTGGCAGAGCAGCATGGTGTAGACATTCGTATGTATTCCATCATTTATGATGCAATCGAAGAGGTGCGTGATGCTATGGAAGGTATGCTTGCCCCCGTACTTAAAGAAGAGCAAACTGCCACGATCGAAGTGCGTCAGGTTTACAACATTACTAAGGTAGGCCTTGTAGCTGGTGCCTATGTGATAGATGGTAAGGTAAAACGCTCAGACAAGGCACGTCTTATTCGCGATGGTATCGTGATCTTTACGGGCGAAATCAATGCACTCAAACGCTTCAAGGACGATGTTAAGGAAGTGGCCACCAATTTTGAGTGTGGTATCAGTCTCCATGGCTGTAACGATATGCAAGAGGGAGACATCATTGAGACCTTTACCGAGATAGAAGTTAAGCAAAAGCTGTAAATCAAACCAAGCATAAGTGGCGGCAGCGGTAGCTCGCTTGTCGCCACTTATGGGCTTTGTTTGAGTATCTCAAATTATTTAGCTTTTATGTTACTAGATATATTTATCATAGCCACGCTCCTATGGGGGGCTATTACTGGGTGGAGCGTAGGCTTTATCAAGCAGCTGGTATCTTTGGGCGGATTTATAGTGGGCTTGCTTGTGGCAGCTACGTGCTATGCCACACTAGGCGAATACCTCTTGCCTTTTATGGGCATAAGCATTACTGCTACCAACTTGATTGCCTTTCTCTTGCTGTGGATAGTCATACCAATATTTCTAGGTTTCTTAGCCAACCGACTTACTGAGGCCTTCAACAGCTCTGTTATCCTTAGTTTGCCCAATCGCTTGTTGGGTGCCATCGTAGGTGTGGCCAAGTTTGCTATCCTCCTAAGCTGTATTTTTAATATGGCCAACCTACTAGGCTTGGTTAGCGAAACGCGCCGCAGTGAAATGCATCTTTATGAGCCGATAACGCATGTCTTAGGTGTTATCTTTGATAATGCCCCTCGTCTTATGCCCCCTACCGATGCCGCCGATACCACATGGGTGCATTTTGACCGTACTGCCGACACCACTATCGATTAAGTGCATTCTTTGCCATATTGACTCATTGGTAATAGATGTGCTATACTACTACTTACAATTATAAAAACTTACACTAATTTTCCTACCATACCTTATGGCAGAAGAAAAAATCTCAATCTCGCTCGAAGAAAAGGCCGAGAAAAATCAGCTCGTCAAAGACGTAGCCGACCGCAAGTATGAGCATGGCTTCGTGACCGATGTAGAAACTGAAATCATACCTAAGGGGCTCAATGAAGATGTCGTACGCCTCATCTCATCTAAAAAAGGAGAGCCACAATGGCTTTTAGATTATCGCCTCGAAGCATTCCGCCACTGGCAAACCATGAAGCAGCCCAAGTGGGCACATGTCCATCTGCCCGATATTGACTATCAAGATATGTCGTACTATGCCGACCCTACTAAGAAAAAAAATGAGAAGAAGGAAATCGATCCTGAACTCATGAAAACTTTCGATAAGCTCGGCATACCTCTTGAAGAGCGTATGGCACTTGCTGGCGTAGCCGTAGATGCTGTGATGGATTCCGTGTCGGTTAAAACAACTTTTAAGGAAAAGCTGAGTGAAAAAGGCATCATCTTTTCTTCTATGAGTGAAGCCGTACGCGAGCATCCTGAGCTTGTACGTCAATACCTTGGTACAGTAGTGCCTTATAAAGACAACTTCTTTGCTGCTCTCAATGCAGCTGTCTTTTCCGACGGCTCATTCGTATATATCCCCAAGGGGGTACGTTGTCCTATGGAGCTTAGCACCTATTTTCGTATAAATGCGGCTAATACGGGGCAATTCGAGCGTACACTTATCGTTTGTGACGATGGTGGTTATGTAAGTTATCTTGAAGGTTGTACGGCTCCGATGCGCGATGAAAACCAGTTGCATGCTGCTGTTGTCGAAATCATTGTCAATGATGAGGCAGAAGTCAAGTACTCTACCGTACAAAACTGGTATCCTGGCGATGAGCAAGGGCGTGGAGGGGTTTATAACCTGGTGACCAAGCGTGGCCAGTTGCGTGGTAAAAATTCAAAGCTGTCGTGGACACAAGTCGAGACTGGCTCTGCCATTACGTGGAAATACCCTAGCTGTATGTTGATGGGTGATGGCTCTGTGGCTGAGTTTTATTCTGTCGCTGTGACCAATAACCACCAAATGGCCGACACGGGTACCAAGATGATACATACGGGTAAGAATACTAGCTCTACCATCATTAGTAAGGGTATTTCTGCTGGACACAGCCAAAACTCTTATCGTGGCCTTGTTAAGATGGCTAAGCGTGCCGAAGGTGCGCGTAATTACTCCTCGTGCGACTCCCTCTTGCTGTCTAGCACGAGCGGTGCGCACACTTACCCTTATATTGATGTGGCCAACGACTCTGCTGTACTCGAACACGAGGCCTCAACAAGCAAGATTTCCGAAGACCAACTCTTCTATTGCAACCAGCGTGGCATTCCTACCGAAGAGGCCGTAGGGCTCATTGTCAACGGCTATGCCAAAGAAGTGCTTAACAAGCTCCCTATGGAGTTTGCCGTAGAGGCACAAAAACTATTGGCTGTATCTCTCGAAGGTTCGGTAGGTTAATCAAACAGTTTTTTTCATGCACCACTGCTCCGCAAGCTCTAGTTGCTGAGTGGTGGTGTTTGTGCTGCTTGATAAGGTTATGAATACTTAATAGCGTGCTATGTGCTTAGGATTGTTACGGGGTTTTGTCCGAAGTCTTCAGCCGTTTGTTTGAGCACTGTGGATAATCGTCCGAGGTCGTCCGACAAATGGCTGACGACCTCGGACAAAACTTTTGAGCCATTTGGTGCTGCTCTCACAAAAAAATGCTACCTTTGTACCCATCAAATACCTTTTCTTTGTTAATATGGCAGCTGCTAAAAAACTATCGTATAATGAGGCTGTGGCACGTCTTGATGCCATTATAGCCGAGACCGAGAGTGGTACGCTTGATATCGACCTGCTAGCTACGCGGCTAAAAGAAGCGCAAGAACTCATTGCACTGTGCCAAGCTAAACTTTTTGCTGCCAAGACTACTGTTGATAGACTACTTGACACCTCGAACACTGAACCCTAATACCTCGTTGATTGATGAGCAAAAATAAGCTAGCAAAATTTGCCGATATGGCTACCTATCCACACGTATTTGAAGTGCCTTATGCCATTTTAGATACGGGCGAGTTTCCTGGCCGTGGCCAGTGGCACACGTTCTTTGGCAATACTAACCCTATTGTGCTAGAATTAGGCTGTGGTCGTGGCGAATATACCGTAGGCTTAGCGCGTCGTTACCCTGATATGAACTTTATCGGGGTAGATATCAAAGGCTCGCGCATGTGGAGTGGTGCTACCGAGTCGTTACAAGAGGGTTTAAAAAATGTGGCTTTTTTGCGTACGAGCATTGAGTTTATCGATCATTTTTTTGCGCCCGAAGAAGTCAGTGCTCTATGGCTCACGTTTAGCGATCCACAGATGCGCAAAGTCAATAAACGACTTACGGGTACACGCTTTTTGGCGCGCTATGCCAAGTTTCTTAAAGCCGACGGCCTTGTGCATGTCAAGACCGATAGCAACTTTCTCTACACCTATACGCGCTTGATGCTCGAACACAATGGTATCTCACCCGTGGTCATTGTAGAAGATATCGATGCTGTAAACCCTACATTGCCACAAGATTTGGTCGATATTTTACAAATACAGACTTACTACGAGTCGCAATGGCGTGGCCGTGGTAAAACGATCAAATACCTTGCATTTAAGCTCCCTCCTAAGGTGCTTGAAGAGCCTGATGTAGAAATCGAAATGGACGACTATCGAAGCTATAATCGCCACAAGCGCAGTGAGCTAAGTACATCTAAATAGCTTAGCTCGTGGTATAGGCAACTAAAAACACTCGTGTGTGATGTTTTTTACTCCTATTTTGTGTGTAATTGCTCAGAAATTGCTATTTTTGCAAGATAGACAATTTGGGCTATAGTAGCTCATATATCAATGCAATAAAGAAGATAATATATATGAAGAAGAACCTGTTCAAAACGACCTTGCTGGCTCTATTATTGGCCGCTGCCCCCTCGGTATTTGCACAAAACGACCCCTTGGCCACCAAGCCACTATCGGCAGAGCTTCAAGCTAAGGCAGAGCGTGTCATCAGTCTTAATACCCAAGATCCTGATAAGGCTAATAAAGAGGTGGTGGCACTTGTGAAAAAGTATAAGCAAGAAGACCTTGCTGCGCTTGGCCGCTTCTTCATGGAGCAAGAGCAACCACAGATGGCTGTGTTTATTGCCAATCAAGTGTATCGTATGGCACCAACCTACTTGCCAGGCCTAAGCTTGCGTGGCGATGTCTATGCTAAGATGGGGGCAATGGACCGCGCTGGACAAATGTATGATGCCATTGTGCAGCAAATGCCCGATGAAACACGTACGCTCCAAAAAATCGTGACGACGTATTGGGATATTAACCCCGAAGTTGCCAAAGAAACACTGCTCAAAATCAAAGAAAGCGACCCCCAAAATGTAGAGGCCGATCGTCAGCTTGCAGCACTCTATTTTAAGGAAAACGATAGCGAAAACTCGCTCAAACACGGCAAAGTATATCTCGCAGCTAAGCCCAATGGCGATGAAACAACGGTTCAAAATCAAGCCATCTTGCTCTTTGCCACTGACAAAACGGATGAGTTGCTGCTTCTTGTAGCAGAAGGTCTTAAAAAATGGCCACAAAACCTGCCACTCAACCGCATGAATTTCTATGCCAAGATGGTTTCAGGAAACTATGAAGAGGCAACCGTAGCTGCTGAGACTTTCTTTAAGCTCCGTCACGATACAGCCTACAATCACCTAGACTACAATTTCTTAGGTCAGCTCAATGACGAGCTAGGCAAAGAGGACGAAAGCCTCGCTGCCTACGAGCGTGCTGTGAAAATTAAGCCCGACTACGAAGACGGCTATGCGCAGCTTTATCGTGCCTACCAACGTGCAAAAATGTACGATAAGGCCATCGAAGCCTACGGAAAGCTTATGGCACTCAAAGGTGACAAGGCTGGTGTGCGCGACCTCAACTCGTTTGCTATCTTGTATTACAACGCAGCTGCCAATAGCGAAGATGCTGCAACCAAAGAAACTTACTTGGTTCATGCCGTAGAGAAGTTTAAGAAAGTAGCCGAACTAAATCCTACTGCTTCTACGCCTATCGTATTCCTTGCGCGTATTGAGAGCTTACGTGCCAACAATGAAGTGAGCGAAACTGCCTATACTTACTATAAGCAAGCGGCCGATATGCTTGATAAGGAAGAGGGCCAAACGTATAACCGCGTAGAAGCCTATAACTACATCTCGTATTACGCCCTACAAAAGAACGATTTGGCCACAGCACGCGCCTACAATGCTAAGGCTATTGCCGTAGATGCCGAAAACGAGCTTGCACAACAGATAGCAGGTGTACTCAAAAAGCTGAAATAAGGCTCGCGCCATAATTCAAATGCCCCACCGCAGTGCTGCTGTTGGTGGGGTATTTTGAACACAGCTGTATCGCACAGCAAAACCATTAAAACGACACAACCTATGGCATTATACCCTAAACTTATTACCGATGCACTTGAAAAGGTACGCTATCCTGGCAATGGCAAAAACTTGCTCGAGGCCAACATGGTGGAGGACGACATGCGTATCGATGGCATGAAAGTCAGCTTTTCGCTCATTTTTGAAAAAAGCACCGACCCCTTCATCAAATCGGTCGTTAAATCAGCCGAAGCTGCCATTCACGCTTTTGCCGATGAAAAGGCCGAAGTGACAATCAATATTATTGCCAACCAGCAGCCACGCCCCGAAGTTGGTAAGTTGCTTCCCGAGGTCAAAAACGTTATTGCCGTAAGCTCGGGCAAAGGTGGTGTAGGCAAAAGCACCATAGCAGCCAACTTGGCCGTGGCCTTAGCCCGTCTAGGCTATGCTGTGGGTTTGCTTGATACAGACATCTTTGGCCCCTCGGCACCTAAAATGTTTGCACTCGAAGACGAAAAGATATATAGCGAGCACAAATACGGCCGTGACCTCATCATTCCTGCCGAAAAATATGGCGTAAAAATTCTTTCTATGGGCTTTTTTGTAGAGCCCGATCAGGCTACCTTATGGCGTGGCTCAATGGCTTCTAACGCAGTGAAACAGCTAGCGGGCGATGCAGACTGGGGAGCACTCGATTACCTCATTCTTGATACCCCCCCTGGCACAAGTGATATTCATTTGACACTCATGCAAACCTTGGCTATCACAGGGGCTGTTATCGTAAGTACGCCACAGCAGGTAGCGTTGGCTGATGCCCGTAAGGGGATAGCTATGTATCTTAACGAGCAGATCAATGTGCCTATTCTAGGGCTTGTAGAAAATATGGCGTGGTTTACACCAGCCGAGCTCCCCGAAAATCGCTACTATCTCTTTGGTCGAGAAGGTGTAAAGCAGCTGGCCGAAGCCATGCAAGTGCCACTACTTGGCCAAATCCCTATCGTGCAGAGTATTTGTGATAGTGGGGATAGTGGACAGCCTGTGGCTGCTAACGAAGCTACGGCTACGGGAGAGGCTTTCCTGCAGTTGGCACGGAATGTTGTGGCAGAGACCGAGCAGCGTAATGCCAACTTACCACCAACAAGTATCATCGAAATTACGACAAAATAAGCCTATGCTTTGGCATTCTGCGCAAAAATGCGTAATTTTGTGCCATCGCAATACATTGCTAACAAATAACAGAGATATATCCAATGATCAATTCACAAGACATCAAGAATGGTACCTGCATTCGCTTAGATGGTAAGTTGTACTTCGTTATCGAGTTCCTCCATGTAAAGCCAGGTAAAGGTAATACTTTTATGCGCACGAAGCTCAAAGACGTGGTAGATGGCTACGTGCTCGAACGCCGCTTTAACATTGGCGAAAAACTCGAAGATGTGCGCGTAGAGCGTCGTCCACACCAGTTTCTCTATAAGGAGGGCGAAGACTATATCTTCATGAACAACGAAACGTTCGACCAATCACCTATCGCTCACGATCAAATCACAGGTGTAGACTTCCTTACTGAGGGAATGAGTGTAGACGTGATAGTAGATGCTTCGACTGAAACGGTGCTCTACGCCGAGCTCCCCGTAAAGGTGCAACTTAAAATTACCTATACCGAGCCAGGTATCAAGGGCGATACAGCTACCAACTCCACCAAGCCTGCTACTGTAGAAAGTGGTGCCACGGTGCGTGTGCCGCTCTTTATTAACGATGGCGAAACGATCGAAATAGACACACGTGATGGCTCTTACCTGAACCGTGTGAAAGCCTAAGTCTCTATTGATGAACTTACCCTTTAGCATTTCCCCCTTGCTACGCTGTTTATACGGGCGTAGCAAGGGGGAAATGCTAAAGGGGCGTTTCTTGACGTTTGTGCAATTATTTTTTTGATGGACGTATTCTTCGTTGTACGGGTGTACGCTTGGTGGGGGTGTTAGGGCGCGTTTGTGGTGTATAGAGGTGTCGGTATTGCTCGTAAATTTTCACAGCTTCGGGCATGAGAGCAGCTAGCTGTGCTGCCCGCTTTTCATCACTGGGGTGTGTGCTAAAAAAGTCGTTGCCATTACCCTCGCTGCCTTTGACAGCTGCCATACGTTTCCAAAAGTCTACGGCTACTTGTGGGTTGTAGCCAGCCATAGCCATGAGTATGAGACCCATTTTGTCGGCTTCGAGCTCGTGTTTGCGCTCAAAGGGTTTGAGGTAAACTAGGTCTGTGCCGATATTAAAGAGCTGGTTTACGATTGCTTTTGTGGTGACACTGCCTTCAAGTGTGCCTTGTAGTACCTGTGCACCATAGTTGGCCATTATACTTTGGCTGATACGTTCGTTGCCGTGTTTGGCTACTGCGTGGGCTATTTCGTGCCCCATGACTACCGCGAGGTCATCATCGGTAGGGGTTAGGGCGAGGATACCATCATAAACTGCGATTTTTCCGCCTGGCATACAAAATGCGTTGATTTGGTCGTCTTTTATGACGTTAAACTCCCATGCCATACGTTTGGCTTCGTGTTCACGGCTATTGGCTTTGAGGTAGGCCTCGGTAGCACGAGCGATACGCTGGCCTACTGTGGTCACACGTGCCGACTGCACACGATTGGTAGAGCGCACAGCACCAGCTATCAATTGGTTGTAGCTTGCAGCACTGCTTTGTAGTACCTCGTCGTCACTGACTAAGAGCAGCTGTTTGCGTCCTGTCATGGCTACGCTACTACAGCCGCTAAGTACCACCAAAATGCTTAGGGCTATGGGGAGGGTAAGGTGATAAAGGTAAGTACGTTTGAACATGATGTAGACGTGGTGTGTATGGTGGATTAGGCGTATGATGTGCGTCTATTGGTTCGAGGCATTATTTGCCTTTGTTACTATCGGTAGGGCTAGCTTTGTCTTTACGCCCAAAGATAGAGAAGTGCACGTAGCGTTTTGGGTGTTGCTTGAAGTCCATGAGCAAGGCATTGGCACTTCCCATGGTGTTTGAGAGGTTGTCGTAGAGTGTGCGGTCATTGAGCATGAGCCCGAGTGAGTTGTCGGTGCTGCTGAGGCGTTGGTGGAGTAGGTCGCTTGTTGCCGTAGCCTTCGTTAGGAGTGCATTGGTGTTGTCGAGTGTGGGTTGCACGTCTATTTTGGCCAGTTTGGCTGTCATTTGTTCGGCATTGTCGGCTACGCGTACAAGCTTGTTTGTAAGGTTTGGCACATCTTTGCTTAGGAGTGCATTGACATGTTTCGTTGTTTGTGTGAGGTCTGCTGTGATTTGCTCGGTATTTTTGAGCGTTTGTGCAAGTGCGGGGTCACTTGTTAGACGGTTGAGGTTGTTTAGGATAGAGTCTAGCTTGGGCAGCATCGCAGCTACTACGGGTACCATTTTAGCTGCCTCGGTTACCATGCTTACGGCTTCGCGTCCACGAATGGTGTCGCCTGCCGTGAGGTGGTTCAAAGGGTCTTTACCTAGTATGAGGTTTACTTTGGCTTCGCCCAGCATGCTGGTTTCTACTTCTGCGCTTGTGCCTTGTGGTACGACCATACCTTCGTGTAGCTCAACGGTAAGTACGAAGTCGCCTGTGCCATTAGTAGGGTAGGCGATGTGTCGCACGTTGCCCACTGCATAGCCGTTGGCAAATATGGGGTTGGCCGAGGCTAGTCCAGCCACGTTGGGCAGGGTGATGTAGTACTCGTGTGACGATTGAAAGACGTTAATACCTTTCAAAAACTTGATGCCTATAAATACGCAGACAATGGCGACAACGCCCGAGAGGCCTATAAGTACCTCTTTACTGAAAATCTTCTTCATATGTTGTGAATGCTGTTTTAGTGATGTGTGGCACGTGCCTCGGCTAAGCTGATGCGTTTGCCATCGCGTAGTGCGATAACGAAGCATTGTGGAAATCGTGCAGTAAGTGTTTTGCGTAGCTTGATAGCCTCATGTTCGCTTGTGGCGTGCCCTATGGTATATTTGTAGAGGCCTCCCTCTTCGTAATAGGCTAGTGCTTCTAAGCCAGCGATACGCCTATCGGTAGCTGTTAGGCGTGTAGAGGTCGCAAAAATCTGTACGCGGTATTCGATGGCTGTCGTTGAGGAGGTCGGTGTAGCAGTGAGTGGTACTTCTGCTGGTTTTATTTCGGTCGTAGGTATGCTGGTGGTGTCGGTCGGTGTAGTGAAGAGACCTTGTGAGGCGGTGTCGTCACGTATTGGTAGCTTTTGCTGTTCTGGCAGTGTCGCTTGCTTTGCTAGGCTAGGTGGTGTTATGGCTATTAGTGTACCTCTTGTGCTGTCAATAGGCGTAGGTTGCCAGCGGAGTGAGTCGTTAGTCGTTGCTAGGCTAGCGTTTGGGTCTATTTCTTTTTTTTTTGAAGTGGGGGCTTTGGGGGCTTCTTCACCCTTGGCTGTGTTTTTAGTTGTACGGCGTGTATGCTTGCCAAGCTGCTCGTTTTTGTAGGCTACAAAGGCGTTGTAAAGGCTTTGTGCGAGTTTTTTTACGCCGTCAGCAGAGTGTAAGAAATGCTCCTCATCGGGGGTCGATATGAAGCCAAGCTCTGTGAGTACGGCTGGCATAGAAGTGGCGCGTAGCACGAGAAATCCAGCTTGGTGTACACCTTTGTTCTTGCGCTTAGCTACGCTGCTATATTGCTGCTGTATCTTACGTGCAAAGTCTACACTCTGCTTCATGTATTGGTCTTGCATCAGCTCAAAGATGATGTAGCTTTCGGCTTTAGATGGGTCAAAGCCTGCGTAGTTGGTCTTGTAGTCTTTTTCGTAGAGGATAACGCTGTTTTCGCGCTTGGCTACATCAAGGTTATCTTTGGCGCGGTGCATACCTAGGGTGTAGGTTTCTGCACCTCGTGCGGTAGAGCCAGCTGGTGCGGCGTTTGTGTGTATGGAAATGAACAGATCTGCTTTGGCTTCGTTGGCCACTTTGGCACGTTGGTCAAGGGTTAAGAATACGTCTGTCTTGCGTGTGTACACCACTTTTACGTCTTTTTGCTCTTGCTCAATGAGGTGCCCGAGTGCGAGTGCTACGTTGAGGTTGATGGCTTTCTCGGTGGTAACCTTGCCTACTGCTCCTGCATCTTTACCTCCATGGCCAGCATCAAGCACTACGGTAAAGGTTTTCTTTTGTGCCATAAGGGGAGCTGCCACACTCCATGTAAGGAGGCAGCATAGCCAAGCCCAGTTGCGTAAATGCCAAGTTGTTGTTCCCATCATTGTTGTTTAGGCAAAGTTAGCAATTTATGGGTAGATAGCTGTGAATAGGCGTGTTAAAAAAGCACCAGTTTGCCACAAAAGCACACGTTTGGCTGCTTTTGTGGCGTAATCGTAGGCTTCATGTGTGCATGTTCTCACATTAAATCGCTATCTTTGCACCCATACACGTGAATTCTAATATTATATATATACTGAACCTAAACATGAAGAAAACCCTCCTCGCACTTGTAGCTGGCCTATGTGCCGTAGCTACTACTGCCACTGCGCAGAAGCCCGAGCTCTTCCCCACGGGCGAAAAGACCTATAAGTATCGCCTTTACCTCAAAGACAAGAAGCACTCACCCTATAAGGTGAGCAAGCCCGAAGCATTTCTATCGGCCAAGGCTATTGAGCGTCGTCGCAATAATGGTGTTAAGGTAGACCATTACGACTTGCCCATTTCGCCTGCTTATCTCGAACAGCTCCGTAGCACTGGAGCCGAAGTGGTTAATATGAGTAAGTGGAACAACACCGTTGTCGTGGCTAGCACCAATGAAGCCCTCTTACAAGGGCTTACATCGCTTAGCTTTGTAGACAGCGTGCTGCGTGTGTATGCTACTCCTGACTCTCTGCCAGCCCTTTTTACAGACAATCGCTTTGCTATTGAGCAAAAGGTAAGCAATGAGAAACGCAACAATTACTATGGTGCAGCCTATGGCCAAAACGCCATGCTAGGTGTAGATGCCATGCACACCAAGGGCTATCGTGGTGAGGGAGTTACCATTGCTATCATTGATGGTGGCTTTTACAACGCTGACCGCATCAACGGCTTGCGCCATGCTTATGGCAACGTGCTTAGCACCAAAAACTTTGTCCGTCCTGACACGAGTGTTTATGCCGAAGACCCACATGGCATGAATGTGCTGGCTTGTATCGCAGGTTTTGAGCCAGGGGCTTTGGTAGGCGTAGCACCAAATGCTAAGTTTCATCTTTTGGTAAGTGAGCAGGGCGAAAGCGAGTTTATGATTGAGGAAGATAACTACTGCGCTGCACTCGAATACGCCGATAGTGTGGGAGCCGATGTCGTGACGGTGTCGCTAGGCTATACTACTTACGATGACTCACCTAAGTTTGCTAAGTATCACGAGCTCGATGGCAAAACGCACATCAATAGTCGCTCGGCTTCGTTGGCACACAGCCGCGGTATCATTTTGGTCAATAGTGGTGGCAATAGTTCAGATGCGCCTTACAAACTCATTGGTTTCCCTGCCGATGCTACCAACATCTTGGCCGTAGGTGCTGTGCGTGCCGATAGTATGAATACCAACTTTTCGTCAATAGGCTTTACCACTGATGGCCGTATCAAGCCCGATGTGACTGCACAAGGTCAGCGTGCAGCTTCGTTTGGCACAGATGGCCGTATTGTGTTTATCAATGGCACGTCTTTCTCAGGGCCTATTACGGCAGGTGCTGTGGCATTGCTGCGCCAGCAGTTCCCTAAGGCTTCGGCCAAGGCTATCATGGATGCTGTGCGCCAGAGTGGGCATAAAGCTACACACCCCGATAACGTGTATGGCTATGGTATTCCTAACATGCCACGTGCAGCCGAGATACTCAAGCGTCACGGCCACAAGTAATCTCACGTGTTAAGATATATTTTACGTGCAGGCAGTGCCACTAGCGTTATGCTAGAGCACTGCCTGCGTTTTACAAGTCTAGCTTAGGCAAAAGGTGGTGTTGCGTGTCGTGATACGTTTGTGCCGTGGCGTGGTACATATGTGTCGTGACGCGAGACAAGTGTGCCACGACATGGCACAATGCCTTGGGCGTTGTATCGTGCAACTTGGTCTTATCTCTTGCTTGTTGGCTACAAAGAAAGGAGTGCAGTTATAATACATTTTGAGGCACGTAGGTCATATAGCCTACGTGCCTCAAAATGTATGGTGGTTGGGAGTCGTTAGCTTTTCTCAAAGGCTTTGGCAGCAGTGTCAGAGAGTAGGCGTTCGAGTTCTTCGGACGATAGACGTAGGCGGAAGTGGCCATCTATGGCTGCGGAGATGTTGCCCGTCTCTTCGCTCACGATGATGGCTAGGGCATCGGTCTTTTGGGCAATGCCTAGGGCTGAGCGGTGGCGTAGACCGAGGGATTTAGGTATGTCTATATCGTGCGATACGGGTAATATACAGCCAGCAGCACGTAGGCGGCCACGCTGAATGATGAGTGCGCCATCGTGTAGCGGTGAGTTCTTAAAAAAGATGTTCTCAATGAGCCGCTGTGATAGATTAGCATTGATGAGTTCGCCCGAGCGTGCATATTCGCCTAGACTATCGTTGCGCTCTAAGACAATGAGTGCACCCTCTTTGCGCTTGCTCATGCTCAATACGGCAATGACGAGGGGCATGATGAGCTCGCGCGATACACCCTCTTTGTCTTTCTTTGGGCGAAAGAGACCAAACCAATTGAGGTTGCGCTGAGTGCCAAGTGTGGTAAGAAAACGGCGTAGATCGTCTTGAAAGAGTATGATGAGTGCTATCCCCCCGATGCTGATGATGTGGTCGAGGATAGAGGCTAGCAGACGCATCTTAAACACCTGAGACACCAAGAGCCACGTGATGACAAAGATGATGATGCCCACAAAGAGCTTGCCCGAGCTACTGCCACGCATGATGCGGTAGGTATAATACAGCAGCACAGCTACGGCCACGATGTCGAGTATGTCAATAATGCGAAAGTCTATCATAAGCACAAGGTTAAGAGGTTAGGCTGTGGGTGTGTTGCCATAAGCATACAGCCTCTACTGCTGGGCGCACATCGTGCACGCGCAGGAAGTGTGCACCACGTTCTAAGGCCAGTGTGTGTAGCACGGTAGAGCCATTGAGAGCCTCTTGGGGGGTAGTGCCTAGGGGTTGGTAAATCATTGATTTGCGCGAGATGCCCACGAGCACTGGGCAGTGTAGTTGATGTAGCTCGGCTAAATGCCGTAGGAGTGTATAGTTGTGTGCTAGTGTCTTGCCAAACCCAAAGCCTGGGTCTACGATGATATCGGCCACGCCTAGCTGATGTAGCTCGTCTACACGCTGGGCCAAGTGGCGTAGCACATCGGCGGCTACATCGGTGTAGTGAGGGGCTTGCTGCATGGTTTGTGGTGTACCTTGTAGGTGCATGAGTACGTAGGGCACGCCTAAACGAGCTACTGTGGCATACATGTTGGGGTCGAGTGTGCCACCTGCTATATCGTTGATAATAGCTACGCCAAGCTCCTCTATACAAGCTTGGGCTACTTCGGCTCGAAAGGTGTCTACCGAAAGTGGTATGGTGGGGGCACCTGCACGTATGGCTGCAATACCTGCGCGCAAGCGTGCTAGCTCTTCGTGGGTACTTACATCGGTAGCACCTGGGCGCGACGAGTAAGCACCGACGTCTATGAAATCTGCACCCTCGGCTACAAGCTGCGCTGCGCGTGTAGCAATGGCAGTGTGTGCCGCAGCTGGTGTGCGACTCTCGGCATAAAACGAGTCGGGTGTAAGATTGATGATGCCCATCACTTGTGGGCGGTTTATGGTATATAGCTGCCCACAGAGATTGAGTGAGTAGGGGGTAAAAGGAGGCATAGGCTAGGTATATGTGCTGCTGCAAAGTTAGCATTTTATATCGAAATGCTAACTTGCCGCTTATCATAAAAATATAAAGCCTAGGGTACTTTATGCTATGGCAATCTGTGTTGGTGGCTGTATTGAGGACGTTTTGTCGTTTTGGGTGTATGGAGAAGTCGCTTTTTATGCGCCTTTCTATGCTTTAATGTTTCGTTTTTGTGAAAATGATGCTGTATTTTGTGTTAAAGTGGGTGTTTTGCTTGCACAAATGGCAGCTTTGATGTATTTTTGCAATTCACTTTATTGCGTCATTAGACCGTATTGTATGGAGAGGCCTTGGGTTTTCCCGCTAGCGCAATTGATAGCGATGGGTTTGTGTCGTGATAAAGGTGTAATACTAATAACAATTTAATAGGTAGAATTCGCATGAAGAAAAGACTACTTTTATCGCTGTTGCTCCTTTCGGGAGCAAGTGCCTTCGCCCAGACGCGTGTGACGGGTGTGGTAACATCGGCAGTAGACGGTAGCCCTATGGCAGGTGCCCACATTCTTGATGGCACCAAAGTAGTGGCCATTACCGATGCCCAAGGCCGTTTTACGATAGCTTCGGTACCTGCCAATCATAAAACGCTGACTGTGTCGTACCTCGGCATGAAAACACAGCGCGTAGACGTGGCCAGCAACATCAGCGTGGCACTCGAAGAAGATTCTGACTTGCTCGGCGAAGCCGTGATTACTGGTGCCTATGGCTCTGGCCAAAAGGTAGGCTCGGTAACGGGTGCAGTGGCTGTGGTATCTTCTGCGGCTATTGAAAACAAACCTGTGGCCAACATCGTAGATGCTATTCAAGGTAAGGTGGCAGGTGTCAACGTTATGACATCGACGGGGGAACCTTCGGCTACGTCATCCGTGACAATACGTGGTGTTGGGACACTTAATGGTAGCTCATCGCCCTTGTACATCCTTGATGGGCAGTTTGTGACCTCGGGCACGATACTCGCGATAAACCCTAACGACTTCGAGAGCGTTCAGGTACTAAAAGACGCTTCGGCTACAGCCATCTATGGCTCGCGTGCTGCCAATGGTGTCATCATCTACACCACTAAGCGTGGTAAGCGTGGCGAGGCAGGTCGTATCGCGCTCGATTTGACTTATTCGGTAAGCAATATGGCTAGCACGCGCCAGTATGACAACATGGCTTCGTCGCAAGAGCTGTTTAACTTTTGGCGCGAAACTGGGATTAAAGACGCTAGCCAGCTTAAACAATTGTCAACAGCGTTTGACACGCTAAGTAACTTTAACTGGCGCAAGTATGTTTATAGAGAAAATGCACCTACGTATCAAGCCACCCTTTCTTATTCAGGAGGAACAGAAACGACCGATTACTTCGTGTCGCTCGGCTTGCTCGATGCTACGGGCTTGGCCTATCGCTCGCACTACACGCGCTATGCTTTTCGCTCGACTGTCAATACGACTCTGCGTCCTTGGCTCACTGCTGGCTTCGCGCTCTCTACCTCGTATGAAGATTTAGCAGACAACCCTTATGGCCAAACCAATCTGCTAACGGGCTCTGCTTACTCACTAAACCCCATGTATACGCCCTACGACAAGGAGGGGAAAGAGTACTACGAGAAGCGTATCCCTGGCTTTAACACGTATAGCCTACGCTACCGTCGCGACAAGTTCTTCTACGATAATACGTTTGCTAACCTCATCGGTAGTGTATATTTCGAGCTACGCCCTATCAAGGGCTTGCGCTTGCGTACGTTTAACTCTGTGGACGCGAGTGACCGCCGCTATACGCAAGGACGCTATGCGAGCCACGTGGCTGCACTTAATGATGGCTATACCAAAGAGTATTTTGCTCGCGCTACGAACATCCAGTCTACCAATACGGCCGAATACAAGTTTACTATAAACAACGATCACCACGTCACTGCGCTCATGGGGCAGGAGTATCGCAAGGGCTTTACTAATGCCTTCTCGGCCTCTGTGGATGCGATTGAAGACGACCGCTTGATCTTGATCTCAGCAGGTGTGGGTACGAAAGAGCTCGAAAGCGCTAAGCAAGAGTCGGCAGCCCTCTCGTGGTTTGGCCGTGTGAGCTATGACTTTTTAGAGCGCTATTTCTTTGACGCCACCCTGCGCAATGACAATAGCTCGCTCTTCTCTAGCCGAAACCGTAGCGGTACGTTCTTCTCACTAGGTGCTCGCTGGAAGATGAAAGAAGAGCACTTTATGCAAACCCTAGACTGGGTCAATGGCCTTGACTTGCGCTTGAGCTATGGTACACAAGGACGCTCGGCAGTGTTAGCTTATCAATACTTGACGCGCTTGGGCAGTAAACAGTATCAAAATGCTACGAGCTACGCTATTAACACTATAGGTAATAGCGACTTGACTTGGGAAACTCAAGGCCAAGCCTCTATCGGCTTTGACCTCTTGGCCTTGAACAACCGCTTGAAGGTCACTTTTGACTATTACGACAAGCGTAGCTATGACCTTTTATTAGCTGTGCCTCAGCCAGGTAGTAAGGGCTTTCCTACGTTGACACGCAATACGGCTGAACTCAAAAATACGGGTGTAGAGCTTACAGCCTCTTACGATGTATTTGGTCGTGCCAGTGAATGGTTTTTAGAGCCTTATGCTAACTTTAGTGTTAATAATCAAAGCGTAACAAAACTTTTCGATGAGGCTAATGGTAACGGCACATACTGGCTTCCACCTGGACAAGCAATACTTTATGCCGTAGGTGAGAAAATGGGCTTTGCAATGCCTATTTGGGCTGGTGTGAATAAGGCTACAGGAGAGCCACAATGGTACCTCCCTGGAGACAACCCTGCTAAGACGACCATGGACCCAACACGTGTGACCTCAGTGTTTAGCGAAGCGTTGGCACAGAATACAGGGAAGTCTCTACATGCTAGCATCAATGGTGGCTTTGGCTTTGATGCTGGCTATAAGGGCTTTGGTCTACAAGTAGATTTTGCTTATCAGCTAGGTAAATACCTGATGAATAACGATAGCTACTTTACTCACAACCCGACACAGTTTCCAGATGAGAACATAGATCGTAGCCTGATAGGCAACTATTGGACACCTACCAACACCAATGCAGCCTATCCTAGCATGGATCATCAGACGATGCAATTCGATACACGCTTGCTTCAAAATGCTTCATTCCTTCGCCTCAAAAATATCACACTGAGCTATACCCTGCCTAAGGCTTGGATCGACAAGACCAACCTCTTGAGCTCGGCACGTGTGTATATCACAGGGCGTAATTTGCTCACTGCTACGGGCTATAAGGGCAATGACCCCGAAATAAACGAAAACCTAACCATGGGTGATTATCCTGCAACGAAGCAAATCTCGGTGGGTCTTAACGTAACATTCTAAAACCTGACACAACGATGAAACTGTATAACATACTTGCAACGGTAGCTATAGCTTTCTCGCTCACGGCATGTGAGTTGGATTATGTACCGCATAGCTCTATTACCGAGGAGCAATCTATTCTCTCGCCTGTCGATATCAAGCGCATGAGTAACGGCATCTATGACAACTTGCGTGCGTGCTCGTATGGTGTCCACGATATCTTTGCCGACTTGTGTACCGAAGACTTTGCAGCTACCTTAACATCAGGAAACCACTACTTTGGTGCCTCTAACTGGACTATCCGTACAAGCTCTGACCCTGAAATTACCGAGATTTGGGATAACTATTATGCGCTAATAGCCAAGACCAATTACCTCATCAATGAGCATACGCGCACGACGTATACCACTGATGCAGATACGCTCATCCTTTTCGAGGCATTGGGCACAGCACACCTCTCACGTGCATGGGCTTATACGAAGCTGGTAAACTACTTTGCCTTACCTTATTATAGCGATAAGGATGGAGGTACGGTAAATGCCGATGCGCTCGGCCTACCTATAGAGCTGACCATAAACCTCAAAACGCGCTTGCCACGCGCCACCGTAGGTCAAGTGTATGCGCAAATAAATGCTGATATTGACTCGGCCTATAAGTACTTTGCAGAGCTGCGTGAAGCAGGTGTAAAAACACCTCAATACAAAGCTAGCTCATCGCGCTTCAACCTTGATGCCGTAAACATGCTTCGTGCGCGTGTCAAGCTCTATCAAGGTCAGTGGGCAGAAGCCCTCAAGGCTGCTGAGGAGGTGCTCAATACGGGTGCTTATCCTCTAAGCACTACGCAAGAGGAGCTCGAGGCACTCTGGGCCACAGACGAAGGTACAGAAATCATTACACACCTTTTCATCAGTGCAGATGAAAAACCTCTGTCTAATAGTACCTACCGCAGATTGTTAGGATGGTCAGGAAAAATACCTATTTATCAGGCAGACTTCCTACCTACGATTGCAGCCCTCGACTTGTATGAGGCTACCGACTATCGCTACGATGCTTATTATTCAACGGACTATCTTGAGATGGGTGACGACTACTATACCTTTGAAGTATTTAATAAATACCCCCTTACGACGGAATTTGTTGCTTCGGGTAATATCGCTCACTCGCCCATCCTCTTCCGCTCGGCCGAGGCTCACCTCATAGCTGCAGAAGCTGCTGCACGCTTGGGCGATGACGCTAAATCGCAAGCACAGATAAATGCCTTACGTGTGAGCCGTGGCTTGGCAGCCACAACGGCTACTGGCACTGCATTGCTCGACATTATCAAGCTTGAACGTCGTAAAGAGTTTATGGGCGAAGGCTTTAACCTCATTGACAAGAAGCGTTGGCACGAAGGTGTAGACCGTACCAACGTAGGTGGCCAAGTGAAGCCAGAGATGACGCCTAGCATGCCAAGTGCGCTCCAACAAAAGTATGAGGCTGGCCATCCACGCTTCGTATGGCCTATCCCTGGCAGCGAAGTGCAAAATAACACTCAAGCCGTGCAAAATCCTAACTACTAAATCATAGTAGTCATATCACGTCAATACCTTCCGCCTGCTCTACTGATTACTAAGTAGAGCAGGCGGAAGATGTTTTATGCTACTAGGAGGGGCTGTGTAGCCAGGTTTAGTAGTGCTGGTTTAGAGTAATCTCTCCAGCTATACTTTGACCAAGTAGCATGATGGTATGCTCACGTGGTGAGTCTTGCCCTAGCAGCACCATAAGTTTGGTTACCATGCTCTCAATAGTGCTATCGTAGCCATTGACTACGCCTGCTTTGAGCAGTTGTAGCCCTGTGCCGTAACGCTCCATCTCTACACGCCCTTGTAGGCATTGCGTGTTGTTTACCACGATTACCCCTTTGGTTTGTAGCGCATTGAGCAGCTCTACGAGCCAGGCTTGCTGTGGGGCATTGCCCGAACCATAGGTTTTGAGGATTACAGCCCGTAGATTGGGCGTGGCCAGTAAGTGCTCTACATTTTGGCGGCGAATGCCAGGAAAGAGGGGTATCACGAGGATGTTATTATCGAGTCTATCGTGCACGATGAGCGGAGCAGCAGCATTGTTGGGAGGAAGGGCATATTCGGGGTGATAGATAAGGTGTGTGCCAGCTTCGACAATGGCAGGGTGATTGTAGCTTTTGAAAGCATTGAAGCCCTGTGCGTTGACCTTTGTCGTGCGATTGCCACGCATGAGTTTTCGCTCGAAAAACACGCAAACCTCACGCACGAGCGGCAGATTAGCAGCAGTGCGTGTGGCGGCTATCTCGATAGAGGTGAGGAGGTTTTCCTTACCATCGGTGCGTATCTGCCCTATGGGGAGCTGTGAACCTGTGAGTATGATGGGTTTCGAGAGGTTTTCGAGCATGAAGCTCAGGGCAGAGGCTGTGTAAGACATTGTGTCTGTACCATGTAGGATGACGAAGCCATCGTAGCGGTCGTAGTGGTCGCGAACGATGTGTGCTAACTGCACCCAGCACTCGGGAGAAATGTCGGACGAATCGATGGGAGGGGCAAACGAATAATGGTCTATGTTGTAGCCAAACTTAACCACTTCGGGCACGTAGTGAATGAGCTGGTTAAAGTCGAAGTTTTCGAGTGCTCCCGTACGAGGGTTTTCGTACATACCGATAGTGCCACCTGTATAAATTAACAGAATGGAGGGTGTATGTTGTTGTGCGATATTAGCCATAAGCAAAAAAAGAGAGGCGTAAAAACATAAGTGACTACAAAAATACGAAGAAAAGCCGAAAGCGAACTTTACAAGTTTCTTTTATAGCTCTATGCCTAGGAATACTTCCGTAAGGTCTGCTTTGGTGCCGTGTGCCTTGACGCCTGCACCAATGGCAATGCCTTTGCACCATGGTAGGCGATATTTGAGACCGATGCGTTCGTAATAGCGTGTTTCTTCGCTTTGTGCAGTAAACCCCATATGGCGGTAGAGGTAATAGCCTAAAGCCATATAGAGTGATAGGCGGCCGTAAAAGGCTTCGTGCTTGGCAGCTAAACCCACAGACCAAGCTTTGTGTCGCAACTGCTTACCTAGGGGGTGTGTGGCGTCTAAGGCTTGCACACGTTTAGCGTAGCTAGCATAAAAGAGGTCTATCCCGATGCCCGATGCCCAACGGCGCTCATAGCGACGCATTACATCGGCTTGTAAGCCCAAAGCGGGGCGAATGCGAAAGTGGCTCGTGCGGTAGTCTGTGGCGTGTGGTGGCGTATGAAATTGTGTGATGAGCCACTCTTCCAATAGGGCCTTACCTCCCAAAGTAGCCGCCAGCGTGGTGTACCAATAGGGCTTAAATGCTCTAGGAGTAGGGTGTGTGTAGTGTTGTGGGGTGTAAGGGGTGAGGTCGTATTGCAGGGCAAAGGTCGGTGCTAGGGTATTTGCACCTTTGTTTGGTCTATCTAACGCACCATTGCTTACGTGGCGAAAGGCAAAGTCTGCACGTAGGCTCCATTGACGATGAAATCGATAACTCGCCCAAAGTGATGCACCAAAGTGTATAAGTAGGTGTGAGCCCGTGAGCTCGTTGTCACTATTCGTGTGGGGATGATAAGGGTGTGTATTATAAGCTAGGCCTACCTCCATAGCATAGCCCATTGCCCAGCGTGTGTGTCGCAGCAGCAGACGAGAGAAGCTAGCATAGCCCGAAAATACGTGTCCCATGCTTGATGTGTAGTCTACTGGCTGTAATAATCCCCATGCAGGGTCTCGTTTTTTCTGCATATGTACGCCAGAATAATCGCCCCATAGGAGTGTGGCTGTCCATTCGGGATAGTTATAGGCTTCGGCTATCGTATCGGTAGGGTGAGCCTGTGTACGGTAGCGATAGGCTAGGTGGAGTGTACGCATAGCTCGTGCTACGAGCCAGCGACGAATGTATTGGTCGGCAATAATAACCTTGCCAAAAGACATACCCACTTCCACCGCACCTGTGCTAATCGATGTGGCAGAAGTGGGAGGAAGTGGACAGCTGTCGTGTACGATAGGGATATCGGGCGGAAGGCTATCTTGTACAAGTGGAAATGTTGCGTACTCAGCAGCTGCATGTGCCATAGTAGGAGGTATAGCTCCCACTAGCATCACGAGTATGGCTACTATCATACGTTGTTGCATGGCCTAAGAATAGTTTATGAGCCTTAGCCTAGCGAAATAAAAAGCCCACGTGACGCCATAATGTATTCCATAGGCCATAGTAGCGGCGCATGATAGCAAAGCGTTCGCGCAGTGAGCGCCAATGGTGGCGTGTCGTAGCTCCTTCGTATAGGTAATTGGCAACTACTGTTCCGCTGTTGGTTATAGCACGCTTTTCTTTGGCTGCACGGCGCAATAAGCGCACGCACCAATCATAGTCTGCACTTAGGCGATAGCGGCGGTCGTAGGGCATAGTCTTAGCCCATTCGGTAAAGGCAAAAAAAGCTTGATGGCACACGAGCATACCTCGCTTATAATCTTGCCAATGCAGGCCTGCTACGGGGGGAGTCAAATGGCGAGGCCGCAAAAAATGGCCAGCATGGTCTACCAAATGGGTTAGGCCATAGAGCACAGCCGGCCATTCGCCTGTGGCAGCGCGGCTGGCTTCGGCTCGTGCCACGACTTCGGCCAGTACTTCGGCATGGTGAAAGCTGTCGCCAGCGTTCATAAAGACGATGTAGTCGCCCTTGGCCATGCGTAGCGCCTTGTTCATAGCATCGTAGATGCCTTCATCGGGTTCACTTAGAGCATTGAGCCGTATGGGCGTGTCGCGTAGCGAGTTGCGTTTTTGGTATTCGTGTAGTGTGTGTAGTGTATTGTCGGTAGAGTTGCCGTCTACTACGATATGCTCAATGTAAGGGTAGGTTTGTGCCTCGACACTAGCAATAGTATTGGCTAAGTGTGCTGCGGCATTGAATGTCACTGTGGCCACCGAGATGACAATGGGCATCTGCGATGGCACGACCGGAGGTTCGTCTGCCATGTATGGTTGCGTTTTTTAGAGAGGTTATTTGTGCTGTTGTTGTGCTGCTGTGATGGCTGCTGTATAGGCTGCCATATATTGTTTTGTCACGCTAGTCTCGCCAAAGAGCTCTTCGGCACGTTGCCGTGCTACTCTCGCTAAAAGGGGGTGTAGGTGGGCATCGCTCGTTAGGGCTATGCCACGTGCAAAGTCAAGGGCATTCTCTGGCTCGGCTAGGTAGCCAGTAGTCAAGTGTTCTACCATCTCAGGCACACCACCCACGCGAGTACTTATTACAGGCAAGCCACAAGCCATAGCCTCAGCAATGCAGTTGGGTAAGTTGTCAAAGCGTGTCGGCATTACGAGGGTATCGGCAGCTTGGTAGAGGCTTATCATAGCGTCTGTATCGTTGATAAACTCATGTGCAAAGGTAGGTACGTTTGATTGGCTAGCCATCGTGTGTGCCGTTTTGCCTACCAGAATGAGACCCAGCTCATTGTGTAGCTCAGGGTTTTCGTCTTGGAGTAGTGTTAAGGCTTTACATAGTAGGTCATAGCCTTTGTGGTGGTCTGACACGTTATAAGCCACAAAGAGCAACAAAAGTTTGTCTTCGGGCAAATTCCAGCGTTGGCGTGCTTCCTGTTGATTACCTGGCTTAAAGTGTGTTGTGTCAAGTGTGTTGGGAATGTGATGTACTGTGTGCTTACTGAGCAATGTACTTCGTTGGGCAAGTTGTGTTATCCAACTGCTACACCCTACAAACTGCCAATGTGGGCATTGTGCAAATAAGGCTTTCTTGCGTGCAAATGTGGTGTGAGCTAGCCAGCGTAAGCCCCTGTGTGTGTGTTGCTCGGGACAATCGTCTAGACCTTGGCTATCGGCCGCTGTCGTAAGGTAATAGTCCACGGGGCGTATCGCTGCAAATGGCCAAGTATCGTGCATAGTCCATACCACGGGCTTGCCCGAGGCGGCTAGTTTTTTGAGACTTTTCAAGCTCATAAATCCCTGATTTATCCAGTGTAGATGCACGACATCGGCCGTAGTAAATTCAGGGAGTGTAGTCACGTCTATACCAGCTACAGCAGGAGCGTACCGAAACACTGCACTGCGCTTAAAACCACTACACAGATATACGACTAAGGCTTCTACAACGAAAAGCAAGCGGAGCCACCACCATGGGCGTGCTACACGCACTACACCATCGGTTGAGGGGGGGAGTGTCGTGTCGCGTACGATGAGTTGTGCTGCTTGCCCTGCACCGCGCAAAGCACGTAGCAGGCGCAGGGCTGCTATGGCTGCGCCACCTATGGTATCGGAGGTGTTGAGCAAAAGTATGTTCATCGTAGGCTTAGGGTGTGGGCTTATGTACGGCTGGGCGTAGCAAGTTGCGTAGCGTCTCAATAGCATCGGGGTGTGCCTTGACAAAGCTGTCAATGTGGCGCACGCGCTTTTCGGCCAAAATCTCATCAATATTGATAAGGATACCAGTCTCTTCTACTGCTCCAAAGTCGTCATTGACTGCTGTGCCAAAGACACGCATCGTAGGGCTTAGGCTCATGTAAGCATTGACTAGCGGGGGGATATTGAAGCCTAGCTTGCGCACCTCGGTGTTGAGCACTTTATAGTCTGTCTTAAAATCTTCGTGGCAAAAAAGGCGTTTGAGCAGCTCAGGATCGCTCTCAATAGCTACTGCTGTGAGTGGTGTTACGAGGTTTTCACAATCGCCAAAGTGCTTGTTTAGGAAGTATAAAATCATATCGCGTCCTAAGCGGTCAAAGCTAGGGTACATCGTCATCTTGCCAAAGAAAAATTGCAGGTTGGGCACTACGCAAGTCAGTGCACCAAGGCCGTCCCAAAGGTTATCTAGGGCAAAGAGTCCTTTGCTGTTGGCGCGTGAGCTTTGGTATTCGAGTGTCACAAACGAGCGACCTAGCTCTACCGTCTGATTGACATACTCGCGCTTAAAGGTTTCTGAGAAGTGAAACATGTGTGCCGTAGCCAAGTCGGGCTGTCCATCGGGGCGGTAGGTAAACTCTGAGCCTGGCAA
>JAUMYJ010000036.1 GCA_030528715.1 Bacteroidales bacterium
TAAACCTTACGTGCCTCATTAACAAGATCAAAACCCTGCTCTGGTACAACCCAACCATCGCCAGCATACCTAAATAGATTCTGATGAAAATAGCCAATGTGATTAGTATTGGTCTTATCCATCTGACGCACACACTCAGACTCTATGAGTTCTTCAAAACTCTTGCCATAAACCTTTGCATCAAATGTTAACTTGATGGGGTCAATCAGATTTTTATTGAATTGCTTCAGATCAATAAACGTCATATAGCGCTGAGCCGTTTCTTTAACATGATGATAAATGAGGTCATCACTAATAAAGCCCAAATTGTACTTATGCATAACGTGGAATTATGGTGATAGAATAGGCAGCAAAGTTACGCATTTTATAGCAGATACACAAGGGAAAGAAATCTATATAAAAATTCCTTCCCATCGCATAAGCGACGGGAAGGAACAGACCAGTTTTACAGAGGCTTACACCTCAGGTGATAGCGGTTGCGTCATTGAGGCTTCGTAGTCATCAGCACTTGACACAATGAGCTTACCAAACTTGCGTAGACCTGTACCAGCAGGAATGAGGTGACCGCAGATAACGTTCTCTTTCATACCTTCGAGCAAGTCACTCTTACCATTGATAGCGGCATCGTTGAGTACCTTAGTCGTTTCTTGGAACGACGCAGCAGACATGAAGCTGCGCGTTTGCAATGCAGCACGCGTGATACCCTGCAAGAGTTGTGTAGAAGTGGCTGGCTGAGCATCGCGCACTTGCACCAAACGGAGGTCACGACGCTTAAGCTGTGAGTTTTCATCACGTAGCTTGCGAGCGGTCACAATCATACCATTTTTGAGTAGTGTACTGTCGCCAGCATCTACTACAACTTTCTTGCCCCAAATACGATCGTTCTCGGCAAAGAAGTCGGTCTTGTCTACAAGCTGCTGTTCGAGGAAGTCGGTATCGCCAGCATCGTTAATCTGTACTTTACGCATCATTTGGCGTACGATGACTTCAAAGTGCTTGTCGTTGATCACCACACCCTGCATACGATACACATCTTGCACCTCATTGACGATGTACTCTTGTACAGCAGTAGGGCCAAGGATATTTAGGATGTCGGCAGGCGTTACTGAGCCATCAGAGAGTGGTGTACCAGCACGTACGTAGTCGTTTTCTTGTACAAGGAGCTGCTTGGTCAGTGGCACGAGGTATTTCTTCACTTCTCCTAAGCGTGACGTTACCGTTACTTCACGATTACCACGCTTAATGCCACCGATGAGTACCTCACCATCAATCTCAGCTACCACAGCTGGATTGCTAGGATTACGTGCCTCAAACAACTCTGTCACACGTGGCAAACCACCCGTAATGTCACCGGCCGAGCCCGTAGCACGAGGTATCTTAACAAGTACTTGACCAGGCTTTACTCCCTGCCCATCTTCTACTTTGAGCGAACCACCAACTGGCAATGTATACGTACGCAGGGTATTGCCCTTGGCATCGAGCAAGTGGCAGTAGGGCACGATAGAGCGATCCTTAGACTCGATAATGATGGTGTCACGTAGACCCGTAGCAGCATCTTCGTCAATACGTATAGTAGTGCCTTCTACGAGACCTTCAAAGCGGATTTTACCAGCAGACTCGGTCACGATAACAGCATTGTAAGCATCCCACTTAGCAATAAGCGTTGCTTTGTCTACCTTATCGCCCTCTTTGGCATATAAGAACGAGCCATAAGGCACGTTTTGTACAGCCGTAATGAGACCTGTGTTGACGTCAGAGAAATGTACTTCGGCCAAACGTGAAAGCACGATTTGGCAAGCATTGCCTTCATCATCGGTACCTTCTACGGTACGTAACTCTTCAAAGTGCACACGGCTATCATTCTTAGCCACAATAGTGGCATTAACGGTAGCATTACCAGCTACACCACCCGCGTGGAAGGTACGAAGTGTTAGCTGTGTACCAGGCTCACCAATAGATTGTGCTGCAATAACACCTACGGCTTCGCCTTCTTGTACCATCTGGCCCGTAGCCAAGTTGCGGCCATAACACTTACGGCACACACCATGCTTACTTTCGCAGGTAAGCACTGAGCGGATTTCGACCGTCTCAATAGGCGAGGCTTCAATGCGCTCAACGATAGCCTCTGTGATTTCCTGCCCAGAAGCTACAAGTAGCTCGCCTGTACTTGGATTGACAACATCGTGTACAGATACACGGCCAAGGATACGCGTGCCAAGCGACACAACAACCTCTTCGCCATTTTTAAGGTCACGACATTCTAGGCCGCGCAATGAGCCACAGTCTTCTTCGGTAATGATAACATCGTGCGACACGTCTACCAAACGACGTGTGAGGTAACCAGCATCGGCCGTCTTCAAGGCAGTGTCGGCTAGACCCTTACGTGCACCGTGGGTAGAGATAAAGTATTCGAGCACAGACATTCCCTCCTTGAAGTTAGAAAGGATAGGGTTTTCGATAATTGATGGACCTACGGCACCAGCCTTTTGAGGCTTGGCCATCAGACCACGCATACCGGCAAGCTGAGCAATCTGCTCAGCCGAACCACGAGCACCCGAATCAAGCATCATGAACACGGCATTAAATCCTTGGTCAGCCTCGGTCATCTGCTTCATAAGCGTCTTTTTGAGGTCTGAGTTGACATGTGTCCATGCATCTACAACCTGGTTATAGCGCTCAGTTTCACTTATAAAGCCCATATTGTAGTTGCTCATAATTGTTGCCACTTCATCATGGCCACGAGCTACGAGACCAGCCTTTTCCTCAGGAATAATAATATCGCCTAAGTTGAACGACAAACCACCCTCATAAGCCATACGATAGCCTAAGTTCTTGATACCATCAAGGAACTCGGCAGCACGTGCCATACCTACGCTCTTGATAACACTGGTAATGATACCACGCAGTGACTTTTTAGAGACAATGGTATTAACGTAACCAGCCTCCTTGGGCACAATCTCATTGACTAAGATACGACCTACTGAGGTTTCTACAAGACGCTTTACAAGATTGCCGTGCTCATCAACATCATCTACCATGGCCTTAATAGGAGCATGGAGCGACACGCGACGTTCGTTATAGGCCACGATGGCTTCTTCGGCACCATAGAAAGTTAGGCCAGAGCCAAGGGCACCTGGACGTATTTTAGTCACGTAATATAGCCCTAACACCATGTCCTGCGAAGGTACTGCAATAGGTGCACCATTAGCAGGGTTTAGAATGTTGTGGCTTTGGAGCATCAACATCTGTGCTTCGAGAATAGCCTCATTGCTCAAAGGCAAGTGCACAGCCATTTGGTCGCCATCGAAGTCTGCGTTGAAAGCCGTACAAGCTAGCGGGTGAAGCTGAATAGCCTTACCCTCAATAAGAATGGGCTGGAAGGCTTGAATACCCAAACGGTGTAGCGTAGGGGCACGGTTGAGCAAGACGGGGTGACCTTTAATCACATTTTCAAGAATTTCCCACACATCGGCATCAACCATGCGCTCAGCATCTTGCAAGTTAGGCTCTACATATTTGTTGTAAGCAGCGGCAGCACTTTGCTTGTCAATGAGTCGCTTAGCACTCTTTACCGTCTTTACCACGCCACGCTCTATGAGCTTGCGAATAACAAATGGTTTGTAAAGTTCGAGTGCCATGAGCTTGGGCAAACCACACTCGCCCATTTTGAGCTCAGGCCCTACAACAATTACCGAACGAGCAGAATAGTCAACACGCTTACCGAGCAGATTTTGACGGAAACGGCCAGCCTTACCCTTCAA
This sequence comes from Bacteroidales bacterium, assembly GCA_030528715.1. Lineage (GTDB taxonomy): Bacteria > Bacteroidota > Bacteroidia > Bacteroidales > Bacteroidaceae > Alloprevotella. The sequence goes on from JAUMYJ010000036.1 coordinate 3,762, forward strand.
TGCATCAGAAAGTGACTTCAATGGGCGATTGCTATCGCTCTTCACAGCACTACTCTTACGTGAATTGTCAAAAAGACTATCTACGGCCTCTTGAAGCATACGCTTTTCGTTACGCAAGATAACGTCAGGCGCATTGATTTCGAGCAAACGCTTCAAGCGATTGTTACGGATAAGGACACGACGATAAAGGTCGTTGAGGTCGGATGTAGCAAAGCGTCCACCATCGAGCGGCACAAGAGGGCGAAGATCGGGAGGTGTAACAGGCAAAATCTTCAAAATCATCCACTCTGGACGATTGAAATCTTTGCTATTCATAAAAGCTTGTACCACTTGAAGACGCTTTAACGCCTCACTCTTCTTGGCCACCGAAGTACTCTTTTGTGCGACATCGCGCAGTTCATAAGAGAGTTCTTCAAGGTTAAGACGTGTTAGCAATTCATAGATGGCCTCTGCCCCCATACGAGCAATAAACTTATTGGGGTCAGCATCATCAAGTTGACGGTTTTCACGACCAACTTGCTCCATAATCTCACGATACTCTTCCTCATTGAGAAGTGCACCCTGAGTCAAATCCTTGACACGATCGGTCGTTTGAGCAACACCTTGCTGAATAACAACATAGCGCTCGTAGTAAATGATCATGTCGAGCTTCTTTGATGGGATACCGAGTAAGTAGCCAATCTTATTGGGTGTAGAGCGGAAGTACCAAATGTGTGCCACAGGCACCACAAGATGAATGTGGCCTGCACGCTCACGGCGTACTTTTTTTTCTGTAACCTCTACACCACAACGATCACACACGATACCCTTATAACGGATACGCTTATACTTACCACAATTACACTCGTAGTCCTTGGTCGGACCAAAGATGCGCTCGCAGAAGAGGCCATCACGTTCAGGCTTATAGGTGCGATAGTTGATAGTTTCGGGCTTGGTCACCTCACCGCGCGACTGCGTCAGAATGTCTTCGGGCGAAGCCAAACCGATGCGTATCTTGGTAAAGTTACTCTTTATTTTGCTATCTCTTTTGAATGCCATAGCTTATATATGCTTGTCTATGAGAATGTCAGTTGTGAATGCGCACTTAGGCTTCAAGGTGTACGCTCAGACCTAGGCCATGAAGTTCATGAAGCAATACGTTGAGCGACTCTGGAATACCTGGTGTAGGTAGCGTGTCGCCCTTAACAATGGCTTCGTAAGCCTTAGAGCGGCCTTGCACATCGTCACTCTTGATGGTAAGGATTTCTTGTAGGATGTGGGCTGCACCATAGGCTTCGATAGCCCAAACTTCCATTTCCCCAAAACGCTGACCACCAAAGTTGGCTTTACCACCAAGTGGCTGCTGAGTAATGAGCGAGTATGGACCAATTGAGCGAGCGTGCATCTTATCTTCTACCATGTGACCAAGCTTAAGCATATAGGTTACACCCACAGTTGCCTTCTGGTCAAATGGTTCGCCCGTTGCGCCATCAAAGAGCTGCGTACTACCATAGCTTGGTAGGCCAGCCTCTTGTGTCCACTTGTCAAGGTCTTCTAGCTTGGCACCATCAAAGATAGGTGTGGCAAATTTCAAGCCGAGCTTCTTACCCGCAGCACCAAGTACAGCCTCAAAGATCTGCCCCAAGTTCATACGCGAAGGTACACCCAAGGGGTTGAGTACAATGTCTACTGGCGTACCATCGGCCAAGAATGGCATGTCTTCTTGACGTACGATCTTAGAAACGATACCCTTATTACCATGACGACCAGCCATCTTATCGCCCACACCAATCTTACGCTTCTTGGCAATGTATACCTTAGCCATTTGAAGAATGCCCGAAGGTAATTCGTCACCTATCGTAAGTGCAAACTTTTTGCGTTTGAGTTCGGCATCAAGCAAATTGAGCTTTTTGAGGTAGTTGGTGATGAGCTGTTTTATCATATTGCTCTTATGCTCGTCAGCCACCCAACTAGAGAGATTGATAGAAGCATATTCGAGGTTACGTAGGATTGTAGTAGAAAACTCAACACCCTTTTCTACCACAATAGCACCGAGGTTGTTGGTCACGCCCTCTGATTTCAAGCCTTGGGTCAATACGAGTAGACGATCTACCACAGTCTGAAGGAGGTTTTCTGCCATTGCTTCAAACTCTTCTTCGTATTGTTTAAGAATAACCTTGTCGTTCTTCTTATCAGTACGTGTTTTAGAGGCACGAGAGAATAGCTTACGATCAATAACAATACCTTTAAGTGAGGCATCGGCTTTGAGCGATACATCTTTAACGTCACCAGCCTTGTCACCAAAGATAGCGCGTAGCAGCTTTTCTTCAGGAGTAGGGTCACTCTCACCCTTTGGGGTGATTTTACCTACAAGAATGTCACCGCGTACGACACGAGCACCAACACGAATGATCCCCCGCTCATCAAGGTCCTTAGTCATTTCTTCATTGACATTCGGGATATCGTTGGTAAGCTCCTCTGCACCACGCTTTGTTTCACGTACTTCAAGTGAGAACTCATCTACGTGCACCGAGGTCAAAAGGTCTTCGCGCACTACGCGTTCATTGAGTACGATAGCATCTTCGTAGTTATAACCTTTCCAAGGCATGTAGGCCACGAGGAAATTATTACCAAGTGCTAATTCGCCCTTCTCCGTAGCATAGCCATCGGTCAAAATATCCCCCTTAGCTACACGCTGACCAACCTCACAGATAGGGTGCAAATCAATAGTCATGTTTTGGTTTGTGCGACGGAAACGTGGGATACGGTATTCCTTCACAGCAGAGTCAAAGCTGACAAACTCTTCATCGTCCGTACGATCGTAGCGAATCTTGATCATATCAGCATCTACATACTCTACCACACCTGCATCCTCGGCCGTAATCATCGTGCGAGAGTCTTCACACACTTGCTTTTCTAGACCAGTGCCGACGATAGGTGCTTGACAGCGAATAAGTGGCACAGCTTGGCGCATCATGTTCGAGCCCATCAATGCACGGTGAGCATCGTCGTGTTCGAGGAAGGGGATAAGTGAAGCTGCAATAGAGGCAATTTGCTGTGGTGATACGTCTACGTAATTTACCTCCGTAGGTGGCACTACTGGATATTCAGAATCTTGGCGACACTTTACCACAGGACGAATAAATGTACCATCGTCATTCAATGGTGCATTACCTTGACCTATCACTAGGCCTTCTTCATCTTCAGCAGTAAGGTATTCTACGTTATTTACATCAAGGTCTACCACAGCGTTATTTACCTTGCGATAGGGCGTTTCAATAAAGCCCAAGCCATTGATTTTTGCGTAAACACAAAGCGAAGAAATAAGACCGATATTAGGCCCTTCGGGAGACTCAATGGGACAAAGACGCCCGTAGTGTGTATAGTGTACGTCACGTACCTCAAAGCCCGCACGATCACGCGACAGACCACCAGGACCCAATGCTGATAAACGACGCTTGTGCGTCACCTCAGCCAATGGGTTATTTTGATCCATAAACTGCGAGAGGGGATTAGTGCCAAAGAATGAGTTTACCACCGACGAGATAGCCTTAGCGTTGATCAAGTCTGTTGGTGCAAAGACCTCGTTGTCACGCACGTTCATACGCTCACGTATCGTGCGACTCATACGCGCCAAACCTACCGAGAACTGATTGCTAAGTTGCTCACCCACCGTACGCACACGACGATTGCTCAAATGGTCAATATCGTCAATCGTAGCATTTGAATTGATAAGCTCTACGAGATACTTGATAATCTCAATGATGTCCTTATTGGTCAATACACGTACTTCACTATCAATGTCAAGGTTTAGACGACGATTGATGCGGAAACGGCCTACTTCGCCCAAATCATAGCGCTTATCTGAGAAGAAGAGGTTATTAAATACCTCACGCGCATTTTCCAAGTCCGGCGCTTCAGTATTACGGAGCAAGTGATAGATGGTCTTCAAAGCATCTTCCTCACTCATACTCTCATCCTTCTTCAAGGTGTTGAACACGATTTCGTAGTCGGTATCCTCCTCATCGGTATCCTCACGAAGCAGATACACCGTCTTCATGCCACATTCCAACAAGTCGGTGGCACGATCTTCCGTAAGCTCTACACCACGCTCAAAGAGGATTTCAGGACGCTCTACTGAGATTACTTCACCAGTTTCTTCATCTACGAAGTCATCTACACGGAAGCGCACGACGCGTGCACCGAGCTTACGACCAATAGCCTTCTTGACATTCGTCTTATTAACCTTTAACTCTTCTACTAGACCAAATAGGTTCAAAATATCTTCATCGTGCTCATAGCCAATCGCACGAAGCAACGTAGTGATAGGTAGCTTTTTCTTACGATCAATGTAAGCATACATCACGTTATTGATGTCGGTCGAGAATTCTATCCATGAGCCCTTAAACGGAATGATACGAGCTGAATATAAGCGCGTATTATTAGTGTGTACCGTAGAGCTAAAGAAAACACCAGGAGAACGATGGAGCTGCGACACCACAACACGTTCAGCACCATTGATGATAAACGTACCATTGTCTGTCATATAAGGAATAGCACCGAGATACACATCTTGGATTTGTGTATCAAACTCTTGGTGATCTGTATCCGTACAATAGAGTTTCAGCTTGGCTTTAAGCGGCACATTATAGGTCAGCCCTCTATCCAAACATTCTTGGATAGAGTAGCGTGGGGGGTCAATGTAGTAGTCCAAGAACTCCAACGTAAAGCCATTGCGGGCATCGGTAATAGGGAAATTCTCAGAAAACACCTTGTAGAGACCATCATTTTTACGATTCTCAGGCGCAGTGTCGAGCTGCAAAAAATCTTTGAACGACTGCAACTGCACGTCCAAGAAATCGGGGTATGGCATCGGTGTTTTAGCCGAGCCAAAATTTACACGTTGATTGATAATGCTTGACATCCGTGTTAGTAGCTTAGGGTATCCGCGATTACTATTGAGGGCATATGGCACCTCATATTAACATACAAAAAGGTTAAGCATGCTCTACCAGAGCATACTTAACCTAAGTTTCAGCCGTCTGTGCCATCTATTGTGATAGCGAGCCAGACGCGAGGTGTTTTACTTCAATTCGATAGCAGCACCTTGTTCTTCTACAGCCTTCTTGAGGGCTTCAGCTTCTTCTTTGCCTACACCTTCCTTCAGCACGCTAGGAGCACCGTCTACGAGATCCTTAGCTTCCTTCAAGCCTAGACCACAAGCTTCCTTAACAGCCTTTACTACAGCGAGCTTGTTAGCACCTGCATCCTTCAATACTACGTCGAATGAAGTCTTTTCAGCAGCAGCTTCGCCAGCAGCAGCAGGAC
>JAUMYJ010000011.1:0-44509 GCA_030528715.1 Bacteroidales bacterium
CTGCTGATGGGTTGGTGCCATGGGTTGGTGTCCATATAAGTGTAGGTGAAGAGCGAGTCGGTATGATTGACAAGGCCGTCCCAGCTGCCATCGGGGGTGATGGTCAGGTTGTGTGCAGTGAAGAAGTGTTGGTGTGTTTGAATGGCTTCGAGGTTGCCACCGAAGCTGCCGTTGAGTGTATCACCATCGGCTGAGAGATAGGTAATCCATAAACCATAGGGTGCGGTGGCGTGTTCGGTTGCCATGACACGAAACACAGAGTCGCTTCCTTGTGCGACCTGCCATTGTCCGTTTACCTTGTCGAGTGTAATCTGCTGTACTGACTTAAAGAAGCGAGGTTCTTCCGGTGTGGGGAGCTCTCGTGATGTGAGTGAAAAGATGCCATCACCATGAAACTTCACACCATGAAAGTGCCCAGCCGATAGTGTGAGTACCACACGTGCTGGGGTGTGATCGTCGGCTTCGGTATGGAGCTGCCTATTGGGTAGCTGTGGCTGGTAGTCGTCGAGGTCGCAGGCTGTGAGTGTGGGTAGGCACAGCAGTAAGGCTGTGCAGAGGGTCATAAAATAGGTTTTCATGCGTTTTGTTAGGGTTATTATAATGGGGTTAATGTTGTGTGAGCTAGTGTATGATGAGGTCTATGGGCATCTTGATATCCCACACGCCACCTGCCGCCTGTGAGGGTGTAAAGCGGTAGTAGGGTGCTGTTATGGTGTGTGTGTCGTCAAGGTATTTGCCACGTTGTGTATTGAGTGCGTGTAGTAGCCAAATGTTGAGCGATAGGGTAGCTTTGGGTTGTGTGAATTGTAGTAGGCCACGAAAGCCGATAGGATTGGTATTGCCCGTAATCATGGTGTGAGCACTGCCAGGCTCGTGAGCAAAGGGAGTGGTGTCTAGGTAAGTGTAGCGATAGAGCTTGTTTGTGCGACGAAGGTCGGGACGTGCTAAGCCTGCTATGGCTACAGCTTCGGCCATGAAGAAGTGCTGGTGGATCATGTCTTGACCATTCTCGATAAACTGGTAGTTCATGCTTTGGCCGTGTGCATCAAAGTAGTCTATATGGAGCAGGTAGCTTACGGGTAGTTCGTCACGATAGGCGAGCATGCTGAGTGGCTGTACATTGTCGGGTTTCCACTCGCCCTCGCGTATGGCAAAGTTTACCACTTGTTTCGCTGGGGATACACCAAATACCTGGCGTGTGTAGGTATGTGTAGTGCTGTCGTAGGCTACGCTCTCAAAGGTAAGCCGCGCGGTAACGGGGTCGCCATGGAGCTTGTTTTTTGTTTCGTCCGTAGGAGTTACGGGGTCATTGCCACAGGCGGTCATTGCTAGTAGCCCTAAGGCTAGCAAGGTTTTGCGCAAGTAAGCAAAAGTAAGGATAGATGGCATTGTGTGTTGATTTTGTTTTGATTATAAAATACGAGTCATATCGCTGAGCTAAAATGCCCAAGAAAGCATGAGGCGTAGGTCTCGACCTTGGTCGTGGGCAAAGTAGCGAAAGCGGTTGGTATATTCGCGGTATAGGGTGTTAAGTAGATTGTCTGCCGAGAGTGTGGCATGGAGTGTCGTGTGACCTATCGCAAAATGTGCGCTAAGCTGTGCGTGAAGCAAGTGGTAGGCCGCAGGTGAGGTGTTTACTAAGTCGGTCGCAGCATCGAAGCGTGTTTGTTTGGCTACAAATTGATGTGTTAGGCTAAGGGTCACATCGTGTGCTACTGCCCAATCGCCTGCTTTCCACACGAGGCTGTGCTTTAAGCGATGGCTAGGGATATAGGGCAGATAGCGTCCACTGCTGCGCTCGTTAGCCCATAGAGCTGCTGCACTCACATCATAGCGCAGCCGTGTTAGTGCTTGCCAACCTATATGAAGGTCTATACCACGAAAGAGGGCGTCGGCTGAGCGGTACTGGAAGATGGGGTATACACCCGAGAAAAAACGCCAATACTTGCCATTAGGCTCGTCGTAAATGTAATTGTTAATCCATTGTACATAGGCATCGAGCGAAGCCGTAAGGCGTGGTGTAGCATAGCGTAGTGTGGTAATCCACTTGGTGCTCACCTCTGGCTGTAAGCTGGCATCGCCACGGGCAAAAAAACCTGCACCATGTTCTATACCATTGCTGTATAGCTCGTAAACGTGGGGGGTACGAAAGGCTATCCCTAAGTTACTTACTAGTGCTAATGAGTCGGTAGGGTGTATGTGTGCCCCGAGATTGGCCGTGAGGTTGGTGTAGCTGTGTATGCCACCATAAGGCCGACTAGCCCAGTCGATACCTGCTGCTTTGAGGCGTTGGTGGTCGGCACGTGCACCTAGCTCTGCACCCCAATGGTTACCAGCATATTTTTGTATGGCATAGGCACCAATATTGCGCTGTGTATAGTTGGGGATTAGAGGTACTACACCTGTACCTGCGACATTGAAGTTGTTCGTTAACGCTAGGAAAGTGCCAAGTTCTGTACGCCAATGGGTTGCATAGGCATGTTGCCATTTGCCATCTAACTGATGGGTGCGTAGGCGTAGGCTGAGTGTGGGCGTGCTTGAAGCGTTGTTGCGACGCAGGTGATACTCATCGCGTACGTCGCTTTGGTAGGCGTATTGCCACGAGAGTAGGCTCGTGGCTGCAAGTTGGTAGTGGCCACGCAGGCGAGCGATGTGGTGGCTTATTTGATGGTATGGGTAAGCAATGCTACGCGCCCATGGTGTTTTTTCTACAGGTTCTCCCAGTTTCAAGCGTTCTGCAAAGAGTGTGGTATCACCCATTTGTGCGGTAGGTAGCACACCTAGCTTGGTGCTAAAATAGCTATAAAAACCATCTATGGTAAGTCTGCCTTGTCGCCAGCCCACAGCGGCCGAAGCGTTGGCCTCGCGCAAGGCTGTGTTTTGCAGGTTGTAGCGTGGAGTGCTGCGATCGCCAGCGTTGATGTACGTGGCTTGTAAACGCCATGCAACTTCTCCGTGTCCTAATGCTAAGCCAGCGTCTACCATGCTTGTTGTGGCCGAACGGCGACCATTGCTGCCATACATCGTGGCTAGTGAGCCTGCTGAGCGATGGCGGCCGTAGGGTAGGGGCTTGCTTTCGAGTTCTATCACACCACCGAGTGCTTCGCTGCCAAAGCGTACGGCATCGGCACCTTTTAGTACACGTATACTACCTGCATTATTAGCATCAATTTCGGGGGCATGGTCGTCGCCCCATTGTTGGCCTTGCTGTCGCACACCATTGTTTACAATCAGTAGACGATTGCCCATCATGCCGTGTAACATAGGCTTGGCCACGGTGGCACCACTTTGCACCATGCTTATGCCCTCTACTTGTTGTAGTGCTGTAGCTAGATTACTGCCGAGGTAGCGTTGTACGTCGGTGGCGTCAAGTGTCTTGGTTACAGCATTTTGTAGGTGTTGTGTGCGTAGGCCTACAACCTCGGCTTCGCCAAGTGCGTTGATGTTAGGACGTAGGTGCACGTGTAGTGACTGATGTGTGTGCACCTCACGCGACGATATGTTAAGAGGCTTGTAACCTAGTGCTGTAATGACGAGGCCAGCATCGGTTAAGGCACTTTTGGGTACTAGGGCACGCCCACGTGTGTCTGTACTTACGCTTTGTGTGCCACTACGTATGGTGGCAGAAACGATAGGCTCGGTAGTTTCGGCATCGGCTATGATTAGGGTGTAGTATGCCTCTGTCTGCGCCCATAGGCTAGCCGACAGTCCACACCACATGAACACCATAAAAAAGGTGCGACACAGGAGTAACTGCATGGTTGCTATAAAAAAAACTAGAAAAAAGAAGGAAAGGAACTACGGCCTAGAAGCTAGTGTTGCTACCATGCCATACGTTTGATAGAAAAAACAAATGAATTGTCAATACTCGCATAATACAACCCTATGCAGTAGATCTGTGCCTACATCAAGGGCTAACAATGGCTAGCTGAATATTAAGACAATAATTAATGGTCTTAGGTGGTAGGAGGACCACGTAAGGCATTGGTGCGTAGCACACCTTGTGTTAAAGCGAGAGTGTGTGGTAAGGTTTGTGCGCGTGCTGCCACAGAGGCATCATAGGCCGTGAAAAATGTCGGAACGATGACACTCCACAAAGGTGTGTAGTGACACAAATCGCAATACTCGGCACACTCTTGTGTCGTATCGGTAGGTGTTTGGGCTAGCCACTGCGTGCCAATAGTAGCTGTGGCAGTATGGCAATCTGCTTTGTTGGTGCTTGGCTGATTATGTGTGTGTTGCTTGGCATCTACTATCACTAGGCTATGCGTATGAGCGTGATGAAAGTGTGTTGCTTTCATCACGAGCTGTGGCACGAAGGCTAGGAGTAAGAGCCAAGCCCAAACCATCGTTTGCTGCCACCTCATGCGGTGTGCGCGGTGCGACATAAACTGTGCTGTTGGTAGAAGTCTAGTAAAAAAATAGAAGCAGCATAACCTGCCAATCAAGCTTGTATATGCTTGTAGTTAGGCAAATTTACGGATAAGTTTTGAGAAATCTGCCGTCGAAGCACTATTTTTTGTGATAAGAGTATAGATAGGGAGGCTTTGTTGTCCTATAAATACGTAATTTTGCATGGCAGCCACCCTCCTTAGGAGGGTCTGTGATCAGCTTCGTATCTAATTCTCTTAGCTATTATAGTGTTGTGATGAATGTTCTATATACTTTCGTATTATTGCTTGTCTTCGTCTTTGTGCCGTCTGTGGCTCCTGCACAATCTTCTTATGCGCAGACCGATAGTGTTTCGCTGCGTATAGAGGCTAAAGCCACCATTACACGTGCCTTAGATAGTGCCTATGAAAATGATTACTTAGGTGCTACCAATGCGCTTGAAGAACTACGTAGTTGGCCACGCATGCGTGCTTACGTACCTGCCATAGATGAGGCTCTGACTTTTGTGCAACTGCGTCACCAACATCACAGCTATGCCATGCAGTGCCACGAAGGTGCCTCTTGGGCTGCGAAACACAAACATCGTAAGGCTATTCGAGCCTTTAAGGCAGCTCAGCGTTATGCGCATACGGCTGATGAGCATGAGGCGGTAGCTCGGGCACTTCGTCAAGTACGTCGGTGTCGCAATCGCTGTACTGCTATACGTGGTACGCTTGTGGCTGTGCTGCTTCCAATTGACCTTTTACTGCTCAATGTTGAAGAAACCAACACTAGATATAATACAGCATGGAGTGATGAGCGTGCAACGTATTTCCCAATGCTCACAGCTTTGCTGAGCCCTAAACATTAGCTCCCTTTGTCGGAGGTAATGCAGCGTAATATGTCGGTTTGAACACGGCAGGCAAAACAGCTGTACGCTTCGAGCCTAAACAATAAGTGTATGGTGTACATTCTGTTCCATATGGTATATCATTTTAATAGACAGCCTAGCCTATCGTTTCACATTTTCTTCGTATATTTGCATGGTGCATTTTTGCACCATGTTTTTTGTTAGCTAACTCATCACGCTCAGACCACACCATGTTATTTTCACAGCATACTTATGTTACGCGCCGCCAGCAACTGGCTAAGATCGTAGGCAAAGGCCTGATACTGCTATTGGGCAACAATGATGCGCCTTGTAACTGCCCTGCCAATACATATAAACATCGTCAAGATAGTTCGTTTCTTTACTATTATGGTCAGCATCGCACAGGACTTGTGGGGGTAATAGATGTGGAGGCTGGTCGTGAATTGCTCGTGGGTGATGAGATAGACCTTGACGATATCGTGTGGTTTGGTAATGTGGACAGCGTGACCGATATGGCTGAGCAGAGTGGTGTGTCGGGTGGCACTTTGCCGCTGAGAGCTTTGGCTGACTTGGTTGCTGAGGCTAAACAACAAGGCCGTGTGGTACATTACTTACCGCCTTACCGCCATGATGCACTCATACTACTAAGCGAATTACTTGACTGCTCAATTGCCGAAGCTAGAGCAGGGGCATCATTGTCACTCGTGCATGCTGTCGTGGCACAACGCAGCATTAAAACCTCTGAAGAGGTGGCAGAGCTAGAACAAGCCTGTGCTATCGGTCATAAGATGCACACCACAGCTATGCGCTTAGCACGCCCCGATGTTACCGAACGCTATATTGCTGGCGTACTCGAAGGGATTGCGGCAGCTTATGGGGCGCAGACTTCTTTTCAAAGTATCGTGAGCATGCATGGCGAGATATTGCATGGCTACCCTTCGTTTGCACCACTTGAAGCAGGTCGTTTACTCCTAGTAGACGCTGGTGCAGAAACGGCCAATCACTATTGCTCTGACCATACACGCACGACACCTGTCAGTGGTACGTTTACTACCAAGCAGCGCGATATTTATACGATAGTGGCCGATTGTCACGACCTTGCGACATCGCTTGCTAAACCTGGTGTGCGCTATATAGATGTACATCTTGCTGTATGCCGCTTAATGACAGAACGTCTTAAAGCACTTGGCTTGATGAAGGGAGATACCGATGCTGCCGTTGCAGCTGGTGCACACGCCCTCTTCTTGCCCCATGGGCTAGGTCATATGATGGGTATGGACGTGCATGATATGGAAGCCCTTGGCCAACAATATGTGGGCTACGACGCACAAACGCGACCCTCTATGCAGTTTGGCTTAGGTGCACTGCGCCTTGGGCGCGAGTTACAAGAGGGTTTTGTGGTGACCAACGAGCCGGGTATTTACTTTATTCCCGCACTGATAGACCAGTGGTGTGCTGATGGTACCAATGCAGACTTCTTATGCTTTGATACCATTGAGCAATACAAAGACTTTGGTGGCATTCGTATTGAAAACGACCTTTTGATTACGGCCGAAGGTGCTCGCTATCTTGGTCCTATGACGCCCTATCGCCCTGATGAGGTCGAGTCTTATATCGCACAGCATCGTGACGAGCCATTGCCCTTTTAGTTGTATTGAATATACATTTTTTATTTATAATAACGCAAGAACATTATGAAGAAAACCGTTCTCTCTTTGGCACTTGCTGCTGTGGCACTCGTGGCCTCTGCGCAAAGCCAGTCGGCCGAAGACCTCGTGTTTACACCCGTGAAAGAAAACCCGATTACCTCGGTGAAAAATCAAAGCCGTAGTGGTACATGTTGGGGGTTCTCGGCGCTTGGCTTTTTCGAGAGCGAGCTTATCCGTATAGGTAAAGGCGAGCACGACTTGGCTGAGTCTTTCGTAGTGCACCACACAATGCTTGATCGTGCGCGTCAGTCGGTACGTACACATGGCGATGTATCATTTTCGCAAGGTGGAAGTTTTTATGACGTAATTTACGCTTGGCAGCAATATGGCATAGTGCCACAAAGTGCTATGGCTGCGCCAGGTAGTCTTTATGGCGACACGCTTTATAATCATAACGAGCTAGCAGCTACGGCCGAGGCCTACGTGGCTAGTATCGCTAAGGGTAAGCAAAAGAAACTTTCACCCATTTGGAATAAAACGCTCGTAAACCTCTACGATAACTATCTTGGTGAGGTGCCAGCAGAGTTTACCTATCAAGGCAAGAAGTACACGCCTAAATCGTTTGCAGCCTCACTAGGTCTAAATATGGACGACTATGTCTCTATTACCTCGTTTACACACCACCCTTTCTATAAGCAGTTTGTTATAGAGGTACCCGATAACTGGCGCTGGGCATTGAGCTACAATATACCATTAGATGAGTTGATGCGCACAATGAAGCATGCCGTAGAAACAGGCTATACCATTGCTTGGGGGTCTGACGTGAGTGAGAGTTACTTTGGTCGTGATGGCGTAGCCAAAGACCCTACAACAACGGCTGCCGATGCCAAAGGTTCTGATGCTGCTCGTTGGACCGGTACTGATGTGACGAGTGGTGTAGGTGGTGGCAAGCTCTTGGGCAACATCACCCAAGAAATGCGCCAAGAAGCCTACGATAATTGGGAAACGACCGATGACCATGGTATGCAAATCTATGGCATTGCCAAGGATCAACATGGTAAGGAGTATTTCATGGTGAAAAACTCTTGGGGTAATGCTGGTAAATACAATGGTATCTTCTATGCTACCTATCCTTTCGTAGCTTATAAGACTATGAATATCGTGGTGCACAAGAATGCTATCCCTAAGGATATTCGCAAGAAGTTAGGTATTTAAGTAACTAAACGATAAAACACGCCCAAGGCCGTTGAGCCTCGGGCGTGTTTTGCGTTGCTCAGCTTTACAGAAGTGTAGCATGAGTACTAGGCTTGCGTTAGAGGGTCTGTTTGGTTAATGTATGTTACTTTTTAGCCCTTAGGGCTTGTGCTATCTGTGAAAAGTGTTATATTTGTATCGGTTTAGACGTTTAACGATAAAATAATTGTTTATGAATCAAGAGTTGAGCCTTTGGGGCTATTTTGTGCAAGCTTTCAAGCAGAAGTATTGTGACTTTTCGGGGCGAGCCCGCCGCAAAGAGTATTGGGGCTATGTGCTTTTTGCAGCACTTATACAGTGGGCTATGCTCGCTGTGGCTGCCTTGTCGTTTGGTGCTGAGAGTGTAGGCTTTTATGTAGTATATGCTTTGATTGCCTTAGCATTCATATTGCCAGCCTTAAGTGTTACAGTACGTCGTTTGCACGACCTTGGCAAGAGCGGTTGGTGGATATTTATTGCTTTTATCCCCTTCGTGGGTAGCATTGCCCTTTTAGTATTCATGTGCTTGGATAGCGAAGTGGGCGAAAACGCTTATGGTCCTAACCCTAAGGGCGTTTACTAAACACCCTTAGGCGTTAATACAACACACATCATCGCGCTTGTACCCCTTAGGTTGCAAGTGCTATGATGTCGTTTTTGGCCTTTGGTGAGCTTTACGCTTTGGTGAGCTCTATACAAGCCCACATACCACTTGCCTCCCAGCCCTCACGACAATAGGTGGTTCGGTGGGTAAGACCTAGGGTTTCGGCTTGTGCGATGAGGCTAGTAGCATCTTCGGCATAAAAACCGCTCAAAAATAGCGTACCTTCCGCAGCTAAACATTCGGCATAGCGTGGCAGATGTTCGGCCAAGATGTTGCGATGGATGTTGGCAAAGAGTAGGTCGATGCTTGCAGGGCTAAGGGTGTCTGTTTGCTCAATGCTGCCTAGGCGAATGTCTAGTGGGGCTGTGGTGGCGTTGAGTGTAGCGTTGATGGCTGTGGCCTCGGTGCTCCAAGGGTCGATGTCGATGGCTATGGCCGAGGCTGCACCGCGTTGTAGGGCATAGAGGGCGAGTATGCCCGTGCCACAGCCCATGTCAAGCACACGCAGCCCGCGCAGACGTTCGCCCCACGTGAGTATCTGCTGCAATAGCATGGCTGTGGTAGGGTGATCGCCTAAGCCAAAGCTACAATGGGGCGAGAGTGTGAGGTGCTGACTCCCCTTAGGTAAATGATGAAGTGGGTAGCCATCGGGTACGATGTAGAGTGTTTCTTGATCGGTAGCGATGGTGTAGGGGACTGTCCATTGCGCTTCCCACGTGGCATTCCAGTTTTGTTGCTCAAAGGGCTGCTCTTCGTAGCTGATGGTAGCGGTTGGCACGATGTCTGTAGCGTAGCCTATGGCGGCCACGATGCGTTGGTGTAGTGTGCCCTCGTCAAGGTCAGTAGTTGGCAGGTAGGCGTGTAACCCCTTGGCGGTAGGCTCAAAACTATCAAAGCCCACATCGCCCAAGAGGTTAGGCAAAAGGTCTTGTAAGAGGGGAAACGCATCGGGCATTGCGCTGGCAAAGGTGAAAACAAAGAGGCGGTAGCTCATGATAAATCTACAATTGGCTGGCTGAGTGGCACACGCAATGCACCACTGCAAAGTTACGCAAAAGATAGGAACTTAGCACGCAGCGCAGCACATGTTTTACGCTAGGCCAACGAAACTATCGCAGCGCGTGTGACGTGCGCTTGCAAACAACGAGGTGTGAAAGCCTAGCCCTACATGGCATGAACAAGGCCGAAATAGCGAATGATGTGCGACGATTATGTGCGTCATCGTGATGACGTAGATAGACCATGCCGATGGCGCACGTGCGCCACCACAATGGCGTGGATACACCATCGCGATGACGCATATAATATAGCCTTGTTTCGTGTTTTATGACCTATCTATTAGCGCACGCTTTTTCATATAGCCTTTTTGTAATCATATAAGGTGTCAACATACTAAGGTTGAAAATTGGTTGTATTATTTTTTTGTTTAAATTTGCACTGACAAACTTCAATAGGCCTAATGTGGAGTAGTAGCGTTAACTTTTAAAATTTATCAACAATGAATCTTTCGAACAGATTGATGCATGTGACTATGATTACAGCTGCACTTTTCTTCTTTGCAGGTTGCTCTAGCGATGTTCAAAGCGAGAAGGAAGCTCCAGAAGTCAATGAAGGTGTACTCAATAAAAAAATCAAGTTCTTCGTAACACGCTAAAGAAAGAAAGCTTAGCAATACATGATCTACTTTATCAAACAGAAGCCATACGTGGTGGAGTCTTGGCGGAGGAGATTATAGCCGATGAGGAGCAAAGTAAACTACAAACCGCTCTTTCAAAAAATAATTCAGCGACAAAAGAGTTGCTGTACGAGTGTGGTTTGACAGAGCCTGAACTTATTGACATTTTAGGCAATGCTAATGATGAGAGACTCGCACTTGTGGGGGGGTGTGCTTTCTGAAGTTATTGCCGAAGAGCAGGGTGTACTCACGCGTGACTTAGATTTTAAAGACTACGTGAAATGCGCAGGAGCTGTCTTAGGTGTTGATGCTTATCTCGAATTACGATCGGCATTATCTGAACCTGGTAAGAAAATCGCTAAGGCCGTACTTAAAGGAGTTGCGACTAATCTTGTAAAACAAGTGGCCACAAGGCTTTCTGGTTCATTGGGTGTTGCTATAACACTTGCGGAATATGGTACTTGTTTAACTTTTGCTGACTAATAACTAGGCTGTATGGAATGGTTTCGTGACCTCGTGATGCTGATGTTCTTATCTAAGCCCTTGTGGATTTTTGCTGATAGCATCATGCTTATTTCAAAGCATTTGCGAAATAATAGACTGCGCTGTGTTACGCCTTGGCACTTCTATGTGATGCACACCCTCTTCTCTCTTGGGGGCTTAGCCTTTGCGTTTTGGCTCTATCGGCTTTTTACGGATTGAGGTTAGAAGCGTTTGCTGCTCCTTTGGTTTTATTGGTTCGATAGAGACTGCGCGTAAGCTATAAGGGTATAATTACGTAAAAACACGCTTCTTTTGTGGCATTGCACAAATGCTACAAAAGAAGCGTGTGGTGTTATGGTCTAGGCATCAAAGCCTTGCACACTTTTTGCAGTGGCTGTGCAGGGTGTTATTTGTAGTTGTTATAAATAAGCGCGAAAAAGTAGTTTTTGTTATTTTTTCGAGCTTTTGCCCATGGAGCTTATCTCTTTTATTTCGTATATTTGCAGTGACGTTCCTTGGTGTGGTGTGTACGTGTGTTGCCCCTACACCGCCACTTCTTGCCTTAGGACAGAGGCCACGAGTGAGGGAGACTAGGTTTGTAAACAATGTAATATATCAATTTAATTAACTCATTTTATGTGGTTACGTAATTCTTCTGTCGGCAGAAAGGTCGTGATGTCGCTTTCGGGCTTTGCCTTGGTGCTGTTTTTGACCTTCCACGCCTGTATGAACGTGGTGGCTTTGTTTTCGCCTGAGGCCTACAATGCTATCTGTGCTTTCTTGGGTGCCAATTGGTATGCTGTCGTGGCAACGATGGGCTTGGGTGCACTCATGGCTGTACATTTTATCTACGCTATCATTCTCACGATGCAAAACATGCGTGCGCGTGGCTCGAGCAAGTATGCTGTGGTAGACACGCCTAAGAGTGTAGAGTGGGCATCGCAAAACATGATGGTGCTGGGTATTATCATCGTATTGGGTATTATGTTGCACATGTATAACTTTTGGTACAACATGATGTTTGTAGAGCTGGCGCACAAGTTTGGCTTTCACCTCGACCCTCTTTTGGTAGACAAGGCTGCAGATGGCTATTATTGGATTACGCAGACGTTTGCTAATCCTATTTTCTCTATCCTTTACTTAGTGTGGTTTGTAGCTTTGTGGTATCACCTCTCGCATGGCATTTGGAGCTCTATGCAATCGTTAGGACTGAGTGGCAAGATTTGGTTTCCTCGTGTGAAAAAGATAAGCTATTGGTATAGCACGATAATCATGCTCATGTATGCTGCTGTGGTTGTGCGCTTTTGGCTCTTTTCGGCCTGCTGCGTTACGAGCTGTGGTGCATAGTGATATTCCATTTCCTCTTTAATTGCAAAAAAAGAATAGATATATGGTAACGATAGACTCTAAAATCCCTGCTGGACCTCTTGCAGAGAAATGGACTAACTATAAAGCACACCAAAAAATAGTAAACGCAGCCAACAAACGTAAGCTTGACATCATCGTTGTTGGTACGGGCTTGGCAGGTGCTTCGGCTGCTGCTTCACTTGGTGAGATGGGCTTTAAGGTGTACAATTTTTGTATCCAAGACTCACCGCGTCGCGCGCACTCTATTGCGGCACAAGGTGGTATCAATGCTGCTAAGAACTATCAAAATGATGGTGACTCGGTATATCGCCTTTTTTACGACACCGTAAAGGGGGGAGACTACCGTGCTCGCGAAGCCAATGTATATCGCTTGGCTGAGGTAAGTGCTGCCATTATTGACCAATGTGTAGCGCAGGGTGTGCCCTTCGCACGCGAATATGGAGGCCTCTTGGCCAACCGTTCATTTGGGGGCGTACAGGTAAGCCGTACGTTTTATGCCAAGGGACAAACGGGGCAGCAGCTTTTGCTAGGTGCCTACTCGGCATTGATGGCACAGGTGAATGCAGGTACGGTAGAACTCTTCTGTCGCTACGAAATGCTCGATGTGGTGCTTATTGATGGGCGTGCACGTGGTATCATAGCTAAAAATTTGGTTACGGGTAAACTCGAACGCTTTGCAGCACACGCTGTAGTTATCGGTACAGGTGGCTATGGCAATGCCTACTTCCTCTCTACCAATGCTATGGGCTGCAATGCCACGGCAGCTATAGCCTGTTATCGTAAGGGAGCTTATTTTGCCAACCCAGCTTTCGTGCAAATACACCCCACGTGTATTCCTGTGCATGGCGATAAGCAAAGTAAGCTGACGCTCATGTCAGAATCACTGCGTAACGATGGTCGCATTTGGGTGCCTAAGAGCCTTGAACATGCCAAATTGCTACAAGAAGGCAAACTACAAGGTCGAGATATTGCCGAAGAAGACCGCGACTACTACCTCGAACGTCGCTATCCAGCTTTTGGTAACTTGGTGCCACGTGATGTAGCATCGCGTGCAGCCAAGGAGCGCTGCGACAAAGGCTTTGGCGTTAATAATACGGGTATGGCTGTGTTCTTGGACTTTTCTGAGGCTATCAGTCGTCTTGGCCGTGATGTCGTAGAGGCACGCTATGGCAACCTCTTTGATATGTACGAAGAAATTACAGACGTGTCACCCTACGATAATCCGATGATGATTTACCCTGCCATTCACTACACCATGGGGGGAATTTGGGTAGACTATGAGCTGCAAACGTCTATTCCAGGCTTGTTTGCCATAGGTGAGTGTAACTTCTCAGACCATGGTGCCAATCGTTTAGGTGCTTCGGCATTGATGCAAGGTTTGGCCGATGGCTACTTTGTATTGCCTTACACTATTCAAAACTACCTGAGCGACCAAATTTCTGTGCCACGTTTCAAAACTACTGCCCCAGAGTTTGACGAAGCCGAAAAGGCTCTCAATGACCGCATTGATCAGTTTATGGCCATTCAAGGTAAGCGCTCGGTAGACAGCATTCACAAAGAGCTTGGCCACATTATGTGGGACTATGTAGGTATGGCGCGCAATAAGGAGGGGCTCGAAAAAGCCATTCAGCTCCTTAAAGGCATACGCCAAGAATTCCTTACCAATCTATTTATCCCAGGTAAAAAAGAGGGGCTCAACATCGAGCTTGATAAGGCCATGCACCTATGGGACTTCATTATTATGGGTGAACTTGAAGCTCTTGACGCTTTGGCACGCAATGAAAGCTGTGGTGGACACTTCCGTGAAGAGTCGCAAACCGAAGATGGTGAAGCCAAACGCGATGACGAAAACGGCCTCTATGTATCGTGCTGGGAATATCAAGGCACAGATGAGGCTACACCCGTGATGCACAAGGAACCACTCGTGTACGAAACCATCAAGGTACAAACGCGCAATTATAAGAGCTAAACCCCTTAAAAGACCACTAACAACAAAGAAGAACCCCATTTATGGAAAAGAATATTAGTTTCAAGGTGCGCTTCTGGCGTCAGAATGGTCCACAAGATAAGGGACATTTTGAAGAGCGCGAGATGCACGACATCTCTACCGACACTTCATTCCTCGAAATGCTTGATATACTCAACGAGGAATTGATAAACGAGGGTAAAGAACCTTTCGTTTTTGATCACGATTGCCGCGAAGGTATCTGTGGCATGTGTTCACTCTATATCAATGGTGTGCCACATGGCAAGACCGAAACCGGAGCTACCACGTGTCAGCTCTATATGCGTCGCTTCAAAGATGGCGAGACTATTACCGTAGAGCCTTGGCGTTCAGCTGCCTTCCCCGTGATTCGAGATGGTATGGTAGACCGATCTGCTTTCGATAAAATTCAAGCGGCTGGTGGCTACGTCTCTGTGCGTACGGGTGCGCCACAAGATGCGAATGCTATCCTCATTCCTAAGCAAGACGCTGACGAGGCTATGGATTGTGCTTCGTGCATTGGCTGTGGTGCCTGCGTGGCAGCTTGTAAGAATGGTTCGGCCATGCTCTTTGTTTCGTCTAAGGTAAGCCAGCTTGCCCTACTGCCCCAAGGCCGTCCCGAGGCACGTCGTCGTGTAAAGGCGATGGTGGCTAAGATGGACGAACTTGGCTTCGGTAATTGTACCAATACGCGTGCTTGTGAGGCTGTATGCCCGAAGAATGAGAGCATCGCGAATATTGCACGCATGAACCGAGAATACATCGTAGCTAAACTCAACGACTAGTAAAGTACGATGGCTTGCACGCCACGCGCCTACACCATTTGCTTTTATCGCAGCGGTGTAGGCGCGTGTGGCATGTGCTAAGCTGCCTAATGTAGATGTAATAGGCCGAGAAGTAAGCTGTAAGAACGTTTTTTTAACGCTAATTGCAGTTTGATGTATTGTTTGTTATCTCAAAAAGCTGTAACTTTGCATGTGAAAATAGGAGGTTGCTTCATTTAAAGTATTCTCTCTAAAACAAGATTTATAACATGCTTTGTGCATGCTTAATATAAAGAGGCTGCTGCTCATGCAGTATTCTCGCTACTTAGGTAGCACTGCCAAGCAGCAGTGGTGTTTGGTTGTTTGCGACTACGCCCTTTTGGCGTAGTCGCTTTTTATTTGGGCCAAATGCATTGACTCTCATGGGGGAATGCCGATGAAGTGGCTATATTTTTAGAGTTTCACTGAGTATATCGCACACCAAGTATTGTCCAAAGCCTATGAACTTCGGACAATAGCGTTCTTGAGTCTATCTGTAAAGTGACTAGGCCTTATGATGTAGCCATCTTTATGATAAACATAGTTATAACACCTACAAGTGTGGTCAGTAGTACCACGGCAAAGATGCCTACGCTGATGTAGAGGCGACGTTGCTTGCGTGATGGAGGAGTGTTAGAGATGGTAGATTTTTTCATAATGGTGTGCAAGAGTTAAAAGCCTTACACTCCGCCAGTACACTGCCGATGCAGCCTACTGACGGAGTGTAAGGTTGTATGTGTGTACGCTATGGCGTGCACCAAATTAGTATTCGTCTTCGTTGAAGAGGAAGTCTTCTTTTGAGGGGTAGTCTGGCCAAATGTCTTCGATCATTTCGTAGACCTCTCCATCATCTTCGAGTTCTTGGAGATTTTCTACCACTTCGAGTGGCGCGCCTGAGCGCTGGGCATAGTCGATAAGTTCGTCTTTTGTAGCTGGCCAAGGGGCGTCTTCAAGGCGCGAGGCCAATTCGAGTGTCCAATACATAGTGTTGTTATCTTTAATGTTATGTGTATGCTATGTTAGTCTATAAAACGACGTGTGAGTGGCTCGAAGTGCTCAATGCGTCGGTCGCGTAGGAAAGGCCACCAACGACGTACGTTCTCGCTACGTTGTAGGTCTACTGGTACGATAATCGCTGCTTCGTCGGTTGTGCTAGCTTGGGCTAAAAATTCGCCTTGTGGCCCTGCTACAAAGCTATTGCCCCAAAATTGTATGCCGTTAGTTTGCTGTGAGGGGTCTGGCTCGTGGCCTACGCGATTGACTGCTACGATGGGTAGTCCATTGGCTACGGCATGCCCACGCTGTACGGTAATCCAAGCTTCTCGCTGCCGCGTTTGTTCCTCGGGCGTGTCGCTACTCTCATAGCCTATGGCCGTAGGGTAGATGAGTATCTCAGCACCGCGCAAGGCCATGAGTCGTGCGCCCTCGGGATACCACTGATCCCAGCACACTTGTACGCCTAAGCGGCCGACACTTGTGTCAATAGGCTTAAAGCCGAGGTCGCCAGGCGTGAAATAGAATTTTTCGTAATAGGCAGGGTCGTCAGGTATGTGCATCTTGCGGTATTTTCCAGCGATAGTACCATCTTTTTCGAATACCACGGCAGTATTGTGGTAAAGACCAGCTGCACGACGCTCGAAAAGTGAGGTTACTAACACCACACCCAAACGTGCTGCTAGCGCACCAAAGTAGTCTGTGCTAGGGCCTGGTATGGGCTCGGCTAGGTCGCAGAGTTCGGTGTTCTCAGTTTGACAAAAGTATAGCGAATTGTGTAGTTCTTGTAGCACGATGAGCTGTGCACCTTGGGCTGCAAGCTGCTCGGCCTTAGCTGCTAGGCGCGCTTTGTTGTCGGCAAGATCGGCTGTATTGGACTGCTGTATGAGTCCGATGTTAAGTATACGTGTCATTTAATCGTATTTGCGAGGAGTGAATACACCTTGTGGGAACTGCATAGTAGCGCAGTGTAGTGAGCCATGCTGGCGGATGAGCACTTGGCAGTCTATGCCTACGATATCGTACTGGGGAAATGCTGTGGCAAGTACTTTGGCTGCTTCCTCGTCAAGTACTGGCGTGCCATAGGTAGGGTAAAGCACAGCACTATTGATGATTAAGAAGTTGGCATATGTTGCTGGCAAACGCTCATTGTCGTAGTAGGCTGGTGCGGCCATGGGCAAGGGTAAAAGGCGGTACTGCTCGCCGTTGGCTGTACGAAAAGTGCGTAGCTGTTTTTCCATAGCATGTAAGGCTTCGTAGTGCTGGTCGGCCTTATCTGTGCATTGTACGTAGACGATGGTGTCGTTGGGACAAAGGCGTGCTAAGGTGTCTATATGCGAGTCTGTATCATCACCTGCGAGGTAGCCATGGTCAAGCCATAATACACGATCTATACCGAGCCATGTTTTGAGTTTTTGCTCAATTTCAAGTTGTGTAAATTGAGCATTACGATTTGGGTTGAGCAGGCACTCACTTGTGACAAGTAGGGTGCCACAGCCATCGCTTTCAATGGCTCCCCCTTCGAGCTCGAAGTCAAGGTGCGATATGTATTCTCCCTTAAAATACCCTTTTGCAAAGAGTGAAGCATTGATAGCATTGTCTTGATCTGCTACAAACTTTCCGCCCCAGCCATTGAAGCGGTAGTCATGTAGCTCTGCACCATTGGGTGATAAGACTGTGATAAAACCATGG
Organism: Bacteroidales bacterium; assembly: GCA_030528715.1. Classification (GTDB taxonomy): domain Bacteria; phylum Bacteroidota; class Bacteroidia; order Bacteroidales; family Bacteroidaceae; genus Alloprevotella. Next base: position 17,727 of record JAUMYJ010000011.1, read on the forward strand.
TCGCGAGCCCAAGTGTCATTGGTGGGGATCGTTTCGATAGTAATATTGGCTAGAACATGCTCGGGGAGTTGCTGTCTAAGCCAAATGTGTAGTGTGGTAGCATCTGTCGTTACGATAAGTAGTGGCTGTCGAAGAGCTATCTCGTAAGCTATACGCACATAGCAGCGGTAGGCTTCGTCAAGGTAATCTGCCCAATCGGTGTTGAGATGGGGCCAAGTGAGCTGCACGGCAGACTGTGAGTGCCACTCAGCAGGTAGCGTGCGGCGTGCGTGTGGCTGGTATTCGTTGGCGTGTGGTAATCTGCTATCAAATGATAGTGGCAGTGTCTTACCATCGGCTGTGTCTTGGGTTGGTTTGGTAAAGAGTAGCCCCATAAGTGTTTTAATGTCTAATTACAGTGCTATTGAGTAGTGTATACTATCCTAGAGTACGCTATTCGTGCCATAACCTGGTATGCAAAAATACACATTTCTGCAATACCAAACAAAAAAAGCCACAAACATTTGGCCAATTCAAAAATAATTCGTAACTTTGCAATCGCAAACGAGCGATAAAGCTTATATTGCTAATATCGCGGAGTGGAGCAGTTGGCAGCTCGCCAGGCTCATAACCTGGAGGTCATCCGTTCGAGTCGGGTCTCCGCAACCATTTGTAGTTTCTCTTGAAAGTTTAGGCTTTTAAGAGAAACTCTTTTTATTTACATCTACTACCTTTTTGTGTGTTTCTTTCGTTATTATTCTACAAAGATTAGTAGTGGTAGTGTTTTGATTTTGAGAAAAAAGAATTAACTTTGCGGTTAATGATATAATATTGCTTTTGTATGATACAGACACTTTGTTTACGTAGCCTTAGGCATGTGGGTTGTATGCTAGCCCTTTTGTTTTGCCTAGTACACATGCAGGCTTGGGCACAGGCCATCACGCCGTCGTCTACGACAGCAGGTATTGTTACCCAATCTGCTACATGGCCCGAAGGTATGGTGTGGCAAACTCTTGCCATTGATGACAATGGTACATTACGCTATTGGTATTATGAGGGTAATAATAAGCCAATAGGACTTTTGCCTAGCAGAGGAACTTCTGATGCAGCCCTCTGGGCATTTGTGCCAGTAAGAGCAGGTTCACAACAATATCGTATTTATAATCGTGCCGCAGGTACACAGACTGCTTTTGTTGCTCCGAGCATTTCTAATGTCTCGTCTGTATCAGTAGTTTCAGGAGGCGAGAAACCTAAGATAATAACTCTTGATGAATTTCGTCGCTCTGTACCACTTCCTCGCATATTGTGGAATATCGTGACACATGGTGGGAATTATGTTGAAAGTGCCCAGATAGGAGATAATAGTCACTCGTTACGTTTAGCTAGTGTTTATCGTAGCGAGACAAACCAATATCAGCTACATTATTATATCGCAGGGACTGACACGCAACATAGCAATATTATTGCTAATATAGATCTTAATGATGGGCATGCCTATTATGACAGCATTATGAAGGTTCTTGTGCCTTACCTTTCTGCTATTAAAAACGCTGTTGAACAGCCTACGGATACGCTTCGTACGCAATGGCCACCAACAGCTATCACACAACTCACTGCATTATATCGAGCACACCAAGTGCAAATTGGCGATATTAGAGCTGCTGAGGCTTTGCTAGATTTCTATCTCGAAACACATGCGATGAGTAAGGCGATATTTACTGAACTTAAGCCTTTATTGCCTAGATTTCAACATGCGATTGACAATAACAATGTTGATGGTAAGGTCGGTATAGTTGGTTCATGGTCGCCCGATGTGCTTCCAGAGCTTACCGCTCTTTATAACGGCTATACCAATACGCCAAATTTTGATGAAGCTAAGAAGCTCTTAGACTTCTATGCCCAAGCTATTACAAATGGTCATTATGTTGCATTGGTATCACACAAGGTTTACCGCTTTGTTAATGTTTATGACCAATTTGGTAGTTATTCTCTTGCTCTCAACCCAGAAAACCATATGCTCCGTATAGCCCCTACGGATAGCAACGACCCTTTGCAGCACTTTGTACTTATCAAGAAAAGCGATGGTTACTATATAGGCTCACCTTATACAGGTCAATTCTTGGCTATACCATCTCGTGGGGGCGAGGTTCTCTTAAAAATGCGTAGTCTTAATCAGTTCTTAATCTATGACGATCGTTCATGGGACGAATACGCGAACATCGGCACCCTTTTACCAGATAGTACAGATATGCGTATCCATCAAATCAAGATACGCAATAACTTCTTTAATGATAAGATTAACTACTTAAGGGTGAGTCTAGACAAGAACCTGGGTGGCCATCCCATCGCTTTTGGTACTCAATTTTATGGGGGCTCTTACGAGACGACTTATCCTGATTATCGTACGGCTGGTTGGCATATTTATCCTGTAGGTGACTTGCCACTATCTCATGAGGCTTTTTCCGATCTTGTGCGTGCTGCCAATGTCGTAGCCACAGCGGGGCAGATTTATGCACCTACCATTGCAGCTGCTAAACCACTTATTGATGCCTATCAAGCTGCTATTGCTACTATCCCTCCTACGCCAGCTAGCTTGGCTGCATTGCATATTGAGGCTAGCCCTAGTAAGATTGCAGCAATGCCGTGGCGAAAACCGCGTGCCAATATAGCCTTTCACCTCATGCATCACTATCGAGAGAAATCATTTGGAGCGCCTGAAATCCTTCAAATTAATGGTAATACTAATGTAGAAGACTTAGAGGCATTTACTAAACTACTCGAATTTACACCCTATAATAGCTTTGTGTTTGAACTCTCGGCTGATGGTGAGAGTACCTACATTTGGCAACCAGGTTATGATGCTTATGCATGTGTCAAGCCCGATGGTACATTCACCTTTACCCAAAATAAGGCTGAGCGTACACCTTTCACCATGAGACCTTATTACGGAGACTCTACGCGTGTAGCTTATACCATTCAAGCACCTAATAACCAATATGTGACACTGCGCTATAATGGAGCTGCACGGCCTTTTTGGAATTATAAATTAACTCCTACTATTGAAACTGCGTTTGATAGCACCTCGGTATGGGGCTATGACACGTCTACTATCAGTGTGGCGCATATTGATGCCCTCGGTTATACCACTTTTTCTTCGGCTGATACCGTAGCAGTCCCCTCAGCACTTACACCAATGAAAATTACACGCTACAATGATGCAAATAAAACGCTCACAGCTGTTGAGGTAAGTAACCCAACGATACCTGCTAATACTGGTGTACTGTTGCGTGGAACTCCTGGCTTGTATTTGTTAGAAAAGTCAGAAAATCCTAGTCCAACTGCTGACTATGCAGACAATCTTTTGCGTCCTGTCGTAAAGCCTACACATCTATCGCATGTTTATGCGCTTTCTGGTGTTCATACTGCTACTTTTGCACGCACAGCAGCCAATGTATTGTTTCCAGCTAGACGTGCCTACCTCCCTAGTAGTGTCGTTGGTACGAACGCTTCCGCTATTAAGTTTATTACCGATGTGGCTACTACTATAGAAGGGGCTACTACGAGCGAGCATCAAGCTAAGGGTGTTTACTACGACCTTCAAGGTCGCCGCGTATTGAAGCCTTCTAAGGGTGTCTACATTTTGAATGGAAAGACCATTGTATTATAATACAAATACAACAGTTATGAACCTACGCACAACAAAACGCTATCAGTGTCCTACGGCCACTCCACTACATTATGCTGCTATTATGGAAGGTTTTGGCGTGAAACCTAGTACAGAAATTGGCGAAGATGATATCCGTAGTCGCCAGCTAGACGACTACGACAAAAGAGAGCTTTGGGAACAAAGCAATGCAGAGCCCTCTTCTTACGAATTGTAAATACCATATATAGCCAACTTAGCCTCCTACTTCGTATATGCGAGAGTAGGAGGCTAAGTTAGCTTATGTGTGAGATGATATGGTGTGTTTTAGTCAAATACCTTAAAGGTATAGCCTTGAGATTGTAGCCACGCAATGGCACGCGGTAGAGCATATAATAGTTTATCGTAGCTTTTGAGTGAGTCGTGAAAGGTAATAATGCTACCTGGCCGTGTGTAGCGGCGAATATTTAGAAGTACGTCACGGCCATTGAGCTGTGTAGAGTAGTCGCGCGTCACAACGTCCCACATCACGATGCGATAGCGCTTGCACATGGCGTAATATTGACTCCATCGCATCCAACCATGAGGTGGGCGGAATAGGTCTGTTTGTAGTAGCTCGTTAGCTCGTTCCGCATTAGCTACGTAGCTTTTGATGCTATGGCGTAACCCTCCGATGTGGTTGTAAGTATGGTTGCCTATGCGGTGGCCTTCGGCTACGACTTGTGCATAGATCTCGGGATATTTGCGCACATTATCTCCTACCATAAAAAATGTTGCCTTGACGCTATATGTTCGCAATACATCTAGCACCCAAGGTGTTATCTCGGGGATAGGGCCATCGTCAAACGTGAGGTACACAGCTCGTTCACGCTCGTCCATTCGCCAAAGTGCGCGTGGATAGAGCCATCGTAAAAACTTAGATGGTTGCTCAATAAACATAAGAAAGTAGCTTATTCTCTTTTGCAAAGGTAAGCATTTTCTAGCATATTGTAGCTGTCCTAAGACAGCAAATGCCGTGGCTCATACTTCGTAACTCTACGCGCTACCTCTTGCTTGACTCTGAAAGGCTAAACACTAGTCCTCGGTTTCCGCTGTGTGGTAGTTGTCTTTTCGATAAAATTTATCTACTTCTGTATAGCTTATTTACTGCATAGGTGTTTGTTATACTAAGTTGTAAAGCTACGATATTGCTCCTCTATGTGTGTGTGAGGAGGGGAGCTGTGATCATATTTTGTTGAGGTTATAAATAGGCTATTACTAATCTTGTAAGTCAGTCAACTCTATTTATAGCTATATCTCTTAGCTAAGACTTCGCAAGGTAGTGATAGCTTTATTATACGCCTACGCCGTACTACCATCATGGTGGCACGGCGTAGGCGTATATAGTAGCATTTAGGCTTTATACCTTAAAAGTTTTGATTGGTGTGCTGTAAGATACTATTAAATGTTTGACTATAATTTAGGAGTATATTTTCAGCTCGTTTGGCCACTTCGGGTGTGTGTGCCTGTGCGCCACGCATGATATGGTCGAGCATGGCTAGCTGCTGCATGATACTTGTGCTAAAATTATTTGCACGTGCCTGCCCTAAGCTAGCATAGAAAGCTAGTAACTGCTCACTCTCGCGAATGAGTTCATTATAAATAGCTTCGGCTTTGGCCTTTTGCCCTAGTGTAGCCCAAGCTTTTGCCATATCATATGAGCCCGACATAAACGTGTGCGGCAGGTTATGTACAGGCAATACTATTTCAGACTTTTCTAGCACTTCGGTAGCCCGCTTTGTATCTCCTTCTTCTAGGAGTGCATTAGCTAGCGTGGTCATAGCACTACGGTGTGTCCAGCACATACGCATAGCCGTCTCATCAAGATACACGGTGCCTTTATCTAGTCCACCATAGCGGAAGCGGTTCATCACATTCTCATACATACGCTTGGTGTCTACACGGCCGTTAGCGTTGGCAAATGGTGTGATGCGGTAGGCTATACCTTCGCGTACGAAATACTTTTCTAGGCCAAAGAGTACATTCCCACCTACTGTTACAGCGGTATAGAGGGGCCGCTCCCAATTTGTATTTGCTAGCATTTCGAGCATCATTACTTGTGCTAGTGTAAGGTGCTGGCGACCTGCGAGCGAGATGACCATTTGTTCTGGTATCACACTATCTACCAATAGCATACCCGAGCGTCGTACCGCTTCGGCATCTACTTGGAGCGTAAGCGTGTCCGTAGGTATTACGTTGAGTTGTCCATCGCGTAGCATACTGAGTATGTACTTCACATCAAATGGATGTGGCTGCCCTTGTGCTTGTGCAAGTTGCACGAGCTGTGCTTTGCCATCAGGTCGAATGGGGAATGATTGGCGCTTCAAGTCGTTGTATTGTAAGCGTTGCCAAGAGATAGGCATTGCAGGAGATGTGTAGGCTGGTCGCTTCATTTGGTCAATATACCAGTCTGTTTGCAAATACGAGAGGTTGCACACGCGTGCATCTGTGCGCTTGCCTTCTACCTCTTGACCATACCATAGTGGGAAGGTATCGTTGTCTCCATTACAGAAGATGAGCGGATTGCCCTCTTGTGCCATAGATTCTAGATAGTTGCTGCCAAAGTCTGAGGCTACGAAGCGGCCTGAGCGGTCATGATCGTCCCATGTTTGGCTCACCATCTGTATCGGCACAACAAGCCCTAGTACTACGGCTACAATGGCTGCGGGGGCTTCACGTAGTTTCCAGCGTTTCAGTAGGCTTGCTAAGGCTGGTACACCAAGACCTATCCATATTGCAAAGGCGTAGAACGAGCCGGCATAGGAGTAGTCGCGTTCACGAGGTTGTTGCGGTGTTTGGTTGATGTAAAGTACAATGGCTAAGCCCGTCATGAAAAATAAGAAGAATACAACCCAAAACTGCTGGATACCTGTCTTATTACGAAACGCTTGCCAAAAGAACCCCAGTAAGCCTAAGAGTAGTGGCAGGGCGTAAAATACATTGTGTCCCTTATTAGCTTTGAGCGAGTCGGGCAGCAGGCTTTGGTCGCCCAAGCGCATGTTATCAAAGGCTTTGATGCCTGTTAGCCAGTTACCATGCTCTAGCTCACCCATAGATTGGATATCATTTTGGCGGCCAGCAAAGTTCCACATGAAGTAGCGCCAGTACATGAAGTTGATTTGATAGGAGAGGAAGAACTTTAAGTTTTCTCCCTGCGTAGGTATTTTTACAGCCTGCCCCATCTTACTATATTTCATAGTGCCTTTTACGCCTCCCATCCATGCTTCGTAGGCCGAGGCATGGTCTCGGCTATACATGCGTGGGAAGAGCATTGTTTGTTCCCAAACGATATCACCATTGTCACCCACTTTCACGTATTGGTCAGGTTCATTGGCATCGGCCTTGTCTTTGCGGCTATAGATAGGTGTGCCTTCTGTACGCTTGGCTGCCATCATGCCATTGCCAGCATCTACATATTCGGGCATAGAGTTGTAGGCCTGCCCAGAGAAGAGTGGGCGCGTGCCATATTGCTCGCGGCCAAGGTATGGCCCTAACGTAAACACATCTTCTGGAGAGTTTTGATCCATAGGTGTGTTAGCTCCCGAACGTATCACAATCACTGCATACGAGGCATAGCCCACCATAATGGTAAAGAGGGCTACAACAGCTGTGTTAATGGTGGGGAAACTCACAAGGTATGTACCCTTGCGGCTATCTGTCTGATAGTGTAGCAGGAGGTAAAGTCCGCCTAATAATGCCCCACCAAGAACTATGCCCAGCCAGCCAGCCATAACAAAGGGAATACCCAGTAGTGCAGTAGCCACAAGTGTAGTCCATACCACACGACTGCGACGTAGCCCCACGTAGCTTTCATAAATGGCCCATACCACGATGGCCGTGGTAAGGAAAATATAACTTACGAAGCCTGTATTGAAGCCTAAGCCCAACTCGTTTACAAACAGCAACTCAAACCACCCACCAACTTTTACGATGCCTGGTACAATGCCATAGAGCACTGCTATTATGAGGCCGAAACTTACGGCCAAAGCTATGAGTGATTGTCTCACACCAGCGTTGGGGTAGCGACGGTAGCAATATACAAGTACGAGGGCTGGCACACATAAGAGGTTGAGCAGGTGTACACCGATAGACACACCTACACAATAAGCTATGAGTATAATCCAGCGGTCGGCCTGTGGCTCATCAGCCTGTTCCTCCCACTTCAATATCATCCAAAATACAGCGGCTGTAAACAGCGATGAGAAGGCATACACTTCGCCCTCCACAGCACTAAACCAAAAGGTGTCACTCCATGTATATGCCAAGGCACCTACCAAACCTGCCCCTTGCACTACAATGGCTTGTGCTGTGGTTATCCCTTTGCTTTTAAAGTCGGGTGCCACGAGGCGCAAGGCTAGGTGCGTTATCGTCCAAAAAAGGAATAGGATACACAGCGCACTGAGTATAGCATTCATCATGTTGATAGAGGCTGCCACTAAGTGTGTATCGCCTACAAGCTGCGACACCACGTTGCCCATCAGCATGTAGAAAGGTGCGCCAGGAGGGTGCCCTACTTCGAGCTTGTAAGCCGAGAGTATGAACTCTGGACAGTCCCAAAAACTAGCTGTAGGCTCAATCGTTAGCCCATAGGTGATGGCCGCAGCTAGGAAGGCCACCCAACCCATTAGGGTGTTTACGAGTTTGTAATTTTTCATTGCTTGCGTAATTGCTTTACGTTGTATGTAATGATGTTGTTGACTTATCGTGTAAAAATAAACGATGTGCTATCTGCAAAGGTACAGATATTTTGCCAATTATTGTCTCTTGGTAAGTAGCTTTTTTCAAAACTATTGTATGCAGACTGCATGATATTCTTGTGCTTTTGATTACTCTTGTTGTCTGTACGCTGCATACAATCGTCTGAAGGCTTTGAACAAATGGCAGACGGCCTTGAACATTTGTCCGTAGACCTTAGCCAAACAAAATAGTCGGTAACAGCGAAAAAATGGCGAAAAAATTTGGATTTCGCCCCTTTGGTGTTGTATCTTTGCATTAGCTTTGTCGCTATCAAGACAATAGCATGGTACTATGCAGCTAAGGCAGAATGCCTTGTATAGATGAGTAACTTGCTATGGCTTGCCCATGATAGGCTTAACCTTAATCTAAATACAATGACACACATCACACTACGCCAAATGCCAAGTGGCATGCATGGCAGTAGCCAGCAGCTTGTGGCTGGCTTTGCACAAACACAGCGCATTTCGCTTACACAGCTAGCCGAAGAAATTTCGGCGGAATGCACATTAACACCAGCTGATATAGTGGGCTGTATTGAGGCTTTAACTAGTGCCATCGCACGGCATGTAAGCCGTGGGCACTCGGTGTCTTTGGGGCATCTAGGCACAGTGTCGGCTACGTTGAAAGTAGTGGACGAGCCTCTCCTTTCTCAGCGCACGGAGCTCTCTACTAAGAGCCATCTGCCACGTGTAAAGGCTGTGCACCTACGCCGTATCTCCTTTCGCCCGAGTAGCTTATTACGACAAAAGACCGAAGAGGCGTTGCAACGTGTCGTGGTTCGTCCACAACGCATTATAGTACAATCAAGTCCAAACACTAGCCCCAGCGAGCGTCTTGCTTTGCTACAACGTTATCTGAGGCGGTGGTCTATTATCAGTGTGCGACAATATGCAAAACTTGTTGGTATCAGTCGTTATTTAGCCTCGAAAGAATTGCACCGCTGGCACCATGAAGTGGGTAACCACATCGGTGTAGCGGGTCAAGGCACACATCGTATGACAGTATGGGAAGAGGGCGATATGCCGAGCAATGTCTAAGGTTACAACTTAGGGAGTAGCTGCTAAATTACTGAGCGCTTGTAGTATAGGGGGGTAACGAGGCTGCTGATATGATAAATTAGGAGCGATTGTCTTTGAATACAATCTTAGACAATCGCTCATGTACTTATCTCAAAGTGAGGGAGTAGAGCTGTCTTTCTTATGAAATGCTCGATGCTCAGTGAGTTTCTTGGTAAGCGGCGACTCTTTATCTATCTGATAACACAAAGGAAAAATAAAAGGCTACACCGTGATTGTGGCGCAGCCTAAAAAGAGAGGTTATTTTTGTATTAGAGCTCTAAACGATAGACATTTGTCTCGCGTTGTGTAAAGCCTGTGGCTTGGTAAAGTCGGTTGGCTATCTTACGTTTTGGGCGACTTGTGAGCTGTAGTGTCGTAGCACCAAGGCAGTGTGCTTCGCGCCTTGCGAGTTGTATCAGCTTGCGCCCATAGCCTTTACCCTGATGGCGTGGTACGACAGCTACATCTTCTAGCCATGCTTTACGACCGGTGAGGGCTGGTGCTGTGACGATGGTAAACATGCCTACGGCAATGCCATAACAGCGGTAAATGTAAAGTTGGCTTTGTTGGGAGCCTATTATAGCACGCAGCTCTTGTAAACTTACCGCAGGTGTGTCGGAGCTGAGTGTTTGGAGCAATTCGTTGACATCGGCTGTGACCTCTTCGTTTATATTAGAAGGTGTGAGCGGATGAAGGTATTCGGGGTGTTGTATCGCAGGTAGGCGATCAAGCATCATATCCAGTAGCTCCGCATAGGCTAGATCAAGTGTGGGGTGAATGGCCTCGGGAGCAATCTGAACCAATGGTGCTAATACAAACAAGCGCTCATGCATGCGCGGATGGGGGAGGGTCAGATCGGGTGTGTTGACTACGATAGCATCATAAGTAAGAATGTCAATGTCTATCGGGCGGTCGGTGTGTTGCTGCTCTACGGACTTGCTGGTGCGTCCTAACTCGCGTTCAATATCTTGTGTTGTGGTAAGGAGCTCCTGAGGCGTGAGTGTGGTGGTCATCTGAATGACTGCATTAAGAAATGCATGGTTGCTCTCGAAAGCCACAGGCTTTGTCTCTACACACTCGGAATAGGCCACGAGTGTACCCACACGTTCTTGCAAAAGCTGCAAGGATTGCTGTAAACGTTCAAAACGCTTGCCTTGGTTGCTGCCAAGGCCTAAAAAAATGGTGTGCATAGGTGTGGAAGTTATTAGTCTACAATAAGGAACGCATCACCATAGGGCCCAAACTTATAGTCACACTCTAAGGCTAAGTCGTAGGCTTTCATCACATGCTCATAGCCACCAAAGGCAGCTGTTAGCATGAGGAGAGCACTCTTTGGAAGGTAAAAGCCTGCTAGCATGGCATTGGCAATTTGGAAGTCGTGGGGAGGGAATATAAAGCGATTAGTCATGCCTTCGAATGGGCGAATGTGGTGCTGTGTGTCAGCTGCGGTTTCAAGTGCACGCTGTACGGTGGTACCTACGGCTACGACTTTACGGCCAGCATCTCGCGCTGCATTTACTTTGAAGCAACATTCTTCGGTAATGCGCATTTGTTCAGAGTCTACTTTATGTTTGGTTAGGTCGTCTACATCTGAATCATTAAAGTTGCTCGTGCCACAATGGAGTGTGAGGAAAGCAAGGTCTATGCCCTTGATTTCAAGTTTTTTCATCATCTCCCGAGAGAAATGCAGGCTGGCTGATGGAGCTGTTACTGCGCCCTCTTCGGTAGCAAAAACACTTTGGAAGCGCTCTAAATCTTCTATTTCGCTCTCACGCTTAAAAATTTTGCGTGGGAGGGGAGCTTCTCCTAGCGCAAAAAGCATTTGTCGAAACTCATCGTTGGGGCCATCAAACAAGAAGCGTAGCGTGCGACCACGGCTAGTAGTGTTGTCAATGACTTCGGCTACAACGGAGTCATCGGGGCCAAAATAAAGTTTATTGCCAATACGTATTTTGCGAGCTGGGTCTACGAGTACACCCCAGAGATTTTGGGCTGGGTTGAGCTCTTGTTGCAAGAATACTTCAATACGTGCACCTGTTTTTTCCTTGTTGCCATAGAGTCGAGCAGGCAATACACGAGTGTTGTTGAACACAAACACATCGTGCTCATCGAAGTAGTCGAGAATATCTTTGAAATAGCGATGTTCGATTTCGCCAGTTTTGCGATGAAGTACCATCATACGCGACTCATCGCGATATTTATAAGGGTACTGTGCAAGACGTTCTTCGGGTAGCGAGAATTGGAACTGTGAGAGCTTCATACGCTTATGCTTAATTGAGTGTGTTGTTGTGCTAAATTAAATGGGGAAGAATGCTATAAACGCTGTGGTGTATTGGGGCTTTGGGAGGTGAGTTTGCGCACAGCAGCCCGTTGTTTTTTGAGACTTTGGTTGTCAAGTAGGGTAGTAGCTATGTTGTGCGTGGTCAACCAATCTTCGAAAGTGTCAAGCGTAAAGCAGTCTGCTAAGCTAAACTGGCCAACACGTGTGCGGCGCAAATAAGTCAAATATGCTCCAGAGTCAAGTGCTTGTCCTATGTCACGTGCTAGGGCACGTATGTAAGTACCTTTGCTGCATACGATGCGTAGCGTGAGCTGCATGTGCTGAGTATCGAAGGCAATAATCTCTATTTCATCAATGTTGAGTGGCTTGGCACGTAGCTCTACGTCTTGGCCTTTACGAGCTAAATCGTAGGCTCGCTGCCCTTGTATTTTAACGGCAGAGAATACTGGTGGGATTTGCATGATTTCGCCGATAAAAGAAGGGACTACCTCGGCTATGCGTTCGGGGGTGATGTGCTCGGTCGCAAACGTAGCATCTACCGCATGCTCCATGTCGTAGCTAGGTGTCGTAGCTCCGAGTTGTAGTGTTGCTACGTATTCTTTGACACCTGTTTGTAGCTCGTCAATGAGGCGCGTAGCGCGTCCTGTTGTGAGTATAATAACGCCAGAGGCTAATGGGTCGAGTGTGCCAGCATGCCCTACTTTTATTTTTGCACCTGCCATTTTCTCAGTAAGTAACTTACGTGTACGGCTAACGATGCCAAATGAAGACCACTCTAATGGCTTGTCGAAGGCTAGCACTATACCCTGCTGAAAATTAAAAAGCAGTTCTTCTGGGGAGGCTGTTGTTTCGGTCATGACTTTTTATGTAGTGTGCGTGTCGTTAATCTATCATGTGAAGGTCTACACCAGCTATGAGTAGGCCGATGATGAGTAGCCCTATCACGATGCGATACCAGCCAAACACTGCAAAACCATGGCGCATGAGAACGTCTAAGAAGCCTTTGATGGCCAATAACCCGACGATAAAACTCACTACACAACCTAGTAGGAGAGTGCCAAGATTGTTCATCAGTAGCGTACTACTTCCTTCTTGCATAAAAAGTTGTAGTAGCTTATATCCAGTGGCTGCTGCCATTGTTGGTACGGCTAAAAAGAACGAAAATTCGGCAGCATCTTTGCGTGTCATTTTTTGGGCTAGACCACCAACAATCGTAGCCATAGAGCGCGATACACCTGGTATCATTGCTATACATTGAAAGAGGCCTACGACAAAGGCATTGCGATAGGTTAGTGAGGAGCCTTCGGTGCGATTGCCAAAGAGACGATCGATGTAGAGCATGAATATTCCTCCGACAACCAGCATTATGGCTACAATCTCAACACGCTCTAAGGCTTGGTCAATGTAGTCATCTAGGGCAAAGCCTATAATAGCTGCGGGTAGGAAGCCTACAAGAAGTTTGGTATAAAAGCTAAATCGTGATAGTAAACGCTGTACGTAGCTGTTGCCCTCCGCTGTATGAAGAACAAAAAAACGCCGCCAATAAAGTACCACGACACTAAGGATAGCACCAAACTGGATAATTATGGTAAAGGCTTTGACAAAATCAGTACTTGCTATACCAAGTAGTTTCTGGGCAATAATCATATGCCCGGTACTTGATACAGGGAGAAACTCTGTGAGTCCTTCTACAATAGCGATGATGATGGTTTGCAGCCACGTAAGGTCGCTGCTAGATATTATTGGCAACATCGGCTCGTACTATTCGGCGGTTTCGCGAGGAGTGGTTGCTGCTACGGCATTGTGTTTGCCGCGATACATGATAGCTACTCCCATCATGATAAATCCTACGACACACACGATAGGAGCTATTTTAATGCGGCGTACACTAAAAATTTCGGGATTGAAAGCCTCTGCCGTAGAGCCTTCACCTCCCATAAGTAGAAAGCCTACAATGATGATAACTACGGCGATGGCCATGAGGATAAAATTGGCCTTGCCAAGGGCATACTTGTGTTGTTCCATTATCTTGTTGATTTTGTTTTGCTATTGGTTTTACTTCTATGGTACGTTTCGCCTAGTCTAAATAAACGGCACTACCACGTTTGCGTAGGTGCTTGTTTACTGCAAAATATGCGCTTAGCTGTGTCATGAGTAGGCTTACGACAAAGATTGACAGCACAGTGACGATAGCTATATCTGGTGTTACTACACGTTGCATGCTTACGTCCCACGAGCGTAGCACATGCATGCCACTAAGCATCACGGTTGAGGCGGTAAGTGCTGAGACAAACCCTATCCAAAATGCTTGCCGTAAGAAAGGCTTACGGATAAAGCTATGGCGTGCACCTACGAGCTTCATTGTGTGGATTTGCATGCGTCGTGCATAGATGCTTAATCGTAGCATGTTGTTGATGAGCGATACCGAAACTAAGAGTAGTAGGCCAGCGATAGCTAGCAAAATGATGCTGATGTTACGAATGTTGTGATTGATGTCCTTGATGAGGGTTTCGGGGTAGACCACCTCTACTACGCATGGGTGAGCTTGCCAGCGAGCGAGTATTTTTTGTAAGCTGTCGGTGTTGGCGTAGTCTGCAATGAGGCGTACGTCAAAGCTTGCAGGCATGGGATTGTTCTCTAAGAATTCTACGGGGTCGGCTTGTTCTTTTGCGGCTTGCTCTTTTGATGTATAGCTCAATTTGCGCACATAGCCACTTGTGCGTAGCATCTGTTGCACTTCGTAGGCTTCGTGTTGTGTAGTAGCGTCATCTAGTAGTAGGGCTATTGAAAAGTCTTCGCGCATCATGCGCCCAAGTTTCTCACCTGCTGTCACTGAGAATACAACGACTCCTAGGAGCAGCAACACTAACGTGGTACTTATGCAGGGTATGAGTACCTTTTGTCCAAGATGACCACGGTGCGTTGTTTCCTTCGTCATAGAGTTTATATTTATAAAAAGTGCATCAATATCTATGCTTATGTTTTGCCTAGGGTGTAACTAGCCATATTACATAATCGATTGCAAAGATACGAAATAAAAGAACCAAATGCAAGTCTTTGTGCGTTTTAGAGCTTAAATCTACTGTTTAGGCTCTAGATTTTAGGGTTATATATACTAAGATCTATATCCTATTAAGCTATGTTAGGCTTTTAGAATAGCCCATTTACTCTTTTGTAGTAGGTATATAGGTGTCGCAGATGTTGCTCTTTATTCAGCTTAATTTTTATTTGGATTATGGCAGATGTTGTCATGCTTGATGGCTAAAAAACACCTGCACTCAGTAGATGAGTGCAGGTGCGGTTGTTTAGTTTGTGTGTTGGTTGTATTGCGACTGAGTTTCAGCGGTCGTACCAATGCAAAATAGGGTGGGGCGTTGGTACGATTAAAGGGTTTTGTGTTATCGTGTGTCACAACTTTATAATGCTTGTGGCTAGACCACTACTATTAGAATGTTCAAAAAGATAGCTCAAAACCACATTTTTGCCATTCCTCTCAGAAATGCTGGGGTAAAGATAAGCTATTTATTTTGATTAAGCAAGAGAAAGTACGAATTTATTATGACGCGCGTTCATATTTAACATTTGAGGCTAGTCTCACCCTATTTACTTGTTGTGGCGTATAGGTGTTAAGCTGCCAATTGTAGACTTTTACTGATGGTGCAGACAAAAGTTAAATACCCTTTCCTTGGTTAACCTGCGCTACTACATAGTCTTGCGTAAGGGAGATAAAAGCGGGAGCAAGAGAAGTGTCAAAATTGGAAATAGATAAATGGTTTTACTGCGCTGTTTTGAAACTGAATGACCACGTAGACTATAAATGTCATAAAGGCTGCTTGCTGCCATATCGGTAGGTATTCCCACTCACGTGCCATGAAGTGCGACCAACTCTGTGGCAAGAAATGGGCGATATAGCCTAATACGATAAGTGTAATGACTGCTGCATAACCATCAATGACTTGGAGGAAGATGTGCCCGTTAAAAGCAGTAGCTATTTGGGTCAGCATTAACCAAGCTTGGCTCACATGCTCGTGACGAAAGACAAGCCAACATAAGCATACAAAGTGGAATGTGATAACCCAGCCTAAGATGCGATTCGTACGACTTCGTTCCCAATGTGGCCATAGCGTAGCACACCATTTCTCTACCACAAGTGCTACACCATGGAGTATCCCCCAAAGCAAGAAGTGAAGCGCAGCACCATGCCATAGACCTCCGAGGAGCATCGTGATGAATAGGTTGATGCCTTGCCGTAGCCGGCCAAGCCGATTGCCCCCTAGGCCAATATAAAGATAGTCTCGAAGCCAAGTCGAGAGCGAGATATGCCACCGACGCCAAAAGTCTGTAACGCTTATAGCCATATAAGGTGCACGAAAGTTGTCTGGAAAACGAAAACCTAGCAGTGCTGCCAAGCCGATAGCCATATCGCTATACCCCGAAAAGTCGCAATAGATTTGTAAGGCATAACCATAGACGGCCAAGAGGTTTTCAACACCTGAATAGAGGGCAGGAGCATCAAAGACACGCTCGACAAAATTGACACTGATGTAATCTGATATAACTACTTTTTTTATCAAGCCACAAGCTATCAAGAAAAGGCCACGGCCTATCATAGCACGTGAGATGCCAAGTGGTCTTCGAATTTGAGGGATAAACTCGGCTGCACGAATGATAGGGCCTGCTACTAGTGTCGGGAAAAATGAGACAAAAAATGCATAGTCGAGTAGGCTCGTGAGTGGCACAATGCGCTGACGGTAGACATCAATAGTATAGCTCATTGACTGAAACACAAAAAACGATATGCCGATGGGTAGGAAAATATCTAGTGGCGTAAACGTACTATGCCAAAGGGAAGCAAGCAGTTCGAGAAAGAAGTTGGTGTATTTGAAATAAGCTAATAAGCCTAGATTTACCATGAGGCTTAGCGTGAGGTAGAGTTTACGCTTAGTAAGTATGCTCGTGCGCCCCATAGCTTGTGCCAAAAAAAAGTCGGCGAGGGTAACAATAGCTAAAAGAAAAAAATAGGTGCCACTGCTCTTATAGTAAAAGTAATAAGAGAATGCTACGACAAAGAGCAAGCGTGCAGTCGTACGATGTCGCAGTAAAGCATAGATAAGCATAAAGCCCGTAAAGAGCCACAAGAAGCTCCCACTACTAAATAGCAGTGGGCGTGTGGCGTCGTAGGCGATCAAATCGGCCAAACGTTGCCAAGTGAAATCTATGGGATAGGCAGACCACATAAGCAGAGGTTATCGAGGGGTAGGATGTGAGGCTTGGTAGTGTTGCAGGCCCGTGCGGAGTGCGTTGTAGAGGTGGTGGGCTATGCGTGCACCACCAGCATGGTTGATGTGTGTATAGTCTAGTGCAGCCTGGCGAGGCTTAGCATCTACCATACCTACGATACCTCCGTCGTATTGCATGGCTGTGTAAACGTCCCAAAAGGCTATACCACAATCGATCGCTAGCTGTCTCTGAGTAGCCACAAAAGGCTTTACAGCAGGCATAGTAGCATAGATACCATGCTGACGCTGGGCACGATCTGATACGCTAAGTAGTAGAATAGAGGTGTGAGGGTAGGCTTGCTGTAATTTAGCAATGACTTTACGCATGGTAGCGAAGTAGGTGGTGTTATTTACCATGGTATTGCTCATCACGTTGAGTCCATATTGTAAGATGATGAGGTCGTACGGACGCACAGCATGCAGGTCACGTAAATGTGCATCAGGTAGACGCAGTAGGTTCGTACCTGTTTCGCTACGCATTGAGAAGTTGTCTAGCACAATGCCAGATGCTCCCTCTATACTCATGCCCCAATAAGTGCTATTGGTTGGTGCACTATTTACGACCCATTTCAGATGGTCTGTTTTGCCCTCACCTTTGGCGTAGCCGATGGTGCCGTGAGTATGGCTCGTTAGTGCAATAGGTGTTCCACTACCCGTAGTCAGTGTCCAGCGTGGGGCATGGCCTATGGGGGGCTGTGCATAGTAAACGTAGTGCTCGTCCCATGCAGGCAAGCGGCGCTTGTCTGCATACACTTGTACCTCGGTATAGGCTCCTGCCTGCCCTGTAAGGTAGAGACCAGCTATACCTAGGCGTCTAGTGTCGGTGCGCTGATGCCTCATTTCGTATTCTTGCCAGCCTTGGCTTTTCACGGCTAGTGTAGAGCGGTAGCGGTCATTGCGGTCAGAGCGCATGGGAAGCCAGCCTACACCACTACCGCCAAAATCAGCTTGTAATAGGCGGCGTAAGTCGCCTGTTAGGATCTCGGCCTCGATAAACGAGTCTCCATAAAACGCGATGCGTACTTTACGCTTTGGCTCGTGTTGTAAGGCATACAATGCTTCGTAAAAATATGCCATGCTATGACCTGGTGTGCTGCTATCGCTGCGAGAGTAGTCCTCCACACATACTACACCATCGGGGCAAATGGTGAGTGTGTCTGTCACGATTTCTACGCTATCGCTTGAAGTGGTAGGTAGAGGTGCAAAGAGGCTTAGAAGGCGCACTGGCTCTAAACGCTGCCCTAGAAATGTAAAAGCAGGGAGGTATTGTAAGAGCCAAAGTCCCATGAGCATGAGCAAAAGGATAGCAACTACGCGCCAAGCTCCGTGTTTCATGTTAATGGAGGGTGTTGTGAAAGTATAAAGCCCCCACGCTAGGCCAATTATTGCGTGCGGTCGAGCGTGGGGGCGAAGGTATGTAGGGGTTAAACTCCTTGTTCTGTGGCCTGCTCTAACTTCAAGAGTAGGGCATCGGCTTTGTCGGCTTGGCTATCGCCTTGATCCATGTATTTTAGTAGGCACTTGTGTGCTGCCAGTCGTACTGGTGTATGAGTGCTACGCAGGGCTACTTCTACTTGGTTGAGAAACTCGTCTTCGTCGCGTGCGCTTAATTGTGCACCTTGCATAAGCAAGCGTGATAGTACCATGTAGCCACATTGGTTGTAGGTGGTGTTGGGGTGAGCTATCCAGCGAAACGCATAGATAGAGGCATCGCTCATGCGCGAGAACAGATGCATGGAGGTGCACTCGGCCTCTTCGGGGAAACGTATGCTGTCTATCCAAAACTCTGCCAGCTCGGCGTCGAATGTTTCTATTGGCTGCAATAAGCCCGCGAGTAGGCGGCACTCGCGAATGTCTTCGCGCCATAAGCGCTGAGCTAGCTCGTGTGTGTGTGGTAGCACCTCGGCCCAAGTTTTAAGGCGAGGCAGCTCTACGCCAAAGTTGACTTTGTAGGTGAGCCCACGCTCACGCATGGCCGTGCTTACTGGCCCGTTCATCATTGTGCGTAGCAATGCCTTAATCTGGCGTGCTTGCTCGTCAATGCTAGCCGTAGCGTCAATTGCTATCATAGAGGATTAGTTGATGGCAGGCAAGGTGTTGTAGTCTCGGCTGTAACGTAGCATTTGTGCATCGTAGCTTTCAGTGTAGGTAACCTTTACATCTACGATTTTACCCTTGGTATCGTACACGAGCTCATATTGAGGGTTGATAAAGCCCTTGTATGGGGCGAGGTTTAAGCGTGCATAGCGCTTCAAGATGTTGGCATGAATGGCAGGGTCTATTTTTACAGCATAGCGCTCTACCAAAGCACGTGCCGCAGCGAAATCGCCTTCGCTCTTGATGCGCTGTATTTCGCCAAGGAGCTTGCCAAAGAGGGTACGTAGCTTGGCATAGTCGTTTACTTGTACGTAGTAGTTGCCATCACGTTGTATGAGCTCTACCACGTTGTCTGCTTTGCCTTGCTCATATACCCACCAAGCGATGAGGGCACGATTGCGCATGTGTGCTTCCTCAATAGTAGCCCCAGGCTTGATGCGTACGAGTTGCGTGAGCATACCATTCATCATGTAGTGATAGTATTGCGACTTGTAGGCTTCCATGTTGGGAGTAAGGCCAAGTTCTACGAGCTTAGGGTCAGCTAGGTAGTACAAGCCAAAGAGGTCGGCACGTGTTTCTTCGATGGTTGAGCCATAGGCTTTGAGTGCATCGGGGTCTACTCCAGGCAACAGTTTGCCTGAGCCGTGTCCTAGACACTCGTGTAAGTCGGTGTGTAGGTCGTCACACAGATGGCCATATTGTTTGATGCTAGCACGTACTTCATCGTTGATAACAAACTCTTCGTTAAACCCACTGCCTGCTGCGGACTGACTATAAGCGTAGGTAAAATTACCTATCGTCACGCTTTTTGAGCCATACTCGCTGCGTATCCAGTTAGAGTTTGGGAGGTTGATACCAATGGCAGTTGATGGGTAGAGGTCACCTCCGAGCATGGCCCCTACGATAACTTTGGCTGATATGCCTTTGGTCTTTTCTTTGCGGAAGCGTGGGTCAACGGGAGAGTTGTCTTCAAACCATTGTGCATTAAAACTGAGCTGCTCTGCACGTTTGGTGGCTTCAAGGTCTTTAAAGTTTACGATGCTCTCCCAGCTAGCTTTGAGCCCTAGTGGGTCGCCATAGCTTTCGGTAAAGCCATTGACAAAATCTACAGTATCGGCTGTCGCTTTTACCCAGTCTATACAGTAGGTGTCAAAGTCTTTGAGGTCGCCCGTTTTATAGAATTTGATTAAGCCATCAATCACACGCTCTTGTGCTTTGCTCTCGGCATATTGGCGTGCATCTTTTAAGTGGGCAATGATGCGTTTGATGGCGGGGCCATACATGCCTTTTTCTTTCCATACAGCCTCTGAGAGCTTGCCTTTCTTGTCTTTTACGAGGCGCGAGTTCATGCCATACATGATAGGGCGTAGCGAGTCGCCCGCAGCCTTTTGCTTGGCATAAAAGGCCTCGGCTTCGGCTTGTGTTACGCCATCGCCATAATAGTGTGCCGCTGAGGTTAGGATTAGGTCGTCGCCATCTTTTTGATTGACACGCATCGCTATGTAGTTGGGGTCGAAGATGGCTGGGAACACCTCGTCGCATAGGGCATCTACCGTTTGCCCCTTAGCTAGGGGTAGTTTGGTGGTAGGTACAGCATGCAGTGCACGTCTAAACCACTCTGCCGAGAAACCAGGCTCGAATTTTTCGCTGCCATAGTGGTGATGTATGCCCGAGCTAAACCACACGCGTTTGATATAGGTGGTAAAAGCTGGCCATTCTTGGCTTGTGCGGTCGGCCTTTGGATCCGTATATACGGCTTCGAGCATTTGGCGGATACGTAGGTTGTATTTGCCATTTTGGTCAAACAAGATATCGCGACCTTCCAAGGCCGCTTGTCCTAGGTGATAAATGAGCATTTTTTGTTTTAGCGACAGTTGCTCAAAGCCAGTAACTTCGTAACGAAGCATTTGTATGTCGGCAAATTTTTCGTCGTTGTAGCGAAACTCGCTTGTCGTTTGCGCTGTGGCAGGTGTAGCGGCTACGAGTGTAGCCGAGGTGGCTATTGTCATGGCTATGCGTCGGAAGTTCATATAAGGTGTAGTAATGAGTCTATAATAAATAAGTGTCTTACCCTAATTGTGGGTTATTTGGTTTGTGCTTGGCTTGCCTGGCGCTCTTCACGGCGACGTGCTTGGCGTTCGCGTTGGGTCTCGATACCTTGTATCTGGCGGCGGTATTGTGCGGGCGAGCCACCATGGTGGTCAGCAAAGGCCTTGTAAAAGGTTTGTCGTTTCAAGTAGCCTACCATTAGCCCGATTTCTTCAATACTTTTCTTAGCATACTTGGGCTTTTGTAGTAAGGTGCATGCATACGCTATACGATGCGCATTGATGAGGTGCATGTAATTGTTGCCATAGCACAGCTGTAAGGCTGCTGAGATGTAGCGTGTGTTGGTTTGTAAGTCCTTGGCCAGCTGCTTGGTGGTGTAGCCAGCATCAAGGTATTTGCGTTGGCCTACGATGATATACTCTATGCTGCGCCACACTTCTTGTGCCTTGCGCTCCGATATGATGCTGCAATAGTGCGGTAGCTCTTTGACGCGGTCTAATGCTTCGTCTTCGTTGTTTAGGGTATAAAATGTATCTTGTGTCATAATGGGTACAAAGTTGCGATTTTTTTGCGACATGTACAAGGGTTTCGATGATTTTATATTTTGTAAATAGCCCCGATCTAATTACTAGCTTGACTGCTGCATGAGCTGAGTTTTGTCCGTGGTCGTCAGCCAATCGTTTGAGGTTGTCTGCCCATTGTCCGAAGTCTTATGCCCATTGTCCGAAGTCTACGGACAATATTTTTGTATCAAGGCTTTTCCTTTTCGTGTTCTGTCGGTGAAGTTATAGTGTGCCTGTGCTCTTGTTTTGTATAGATGAAATGGCCTTTGGTGGAGATAAATTTCGATAATTTACAACTATTCACTATCTTTGTAGGCATAAATTTATAATGTATTAGTAGAATTCGCTTATGATGATAACTCCCTATCGGCTATGTTTAAGTTTGCTTGCAGCAGTGGCGCTAGCTTGCCCTACACCAGGACAGGCCACTGGTGTAGCTTCTAGTTTACATGTTGTGCCTGAGTTGCTACAACAACGTTATACGATTAGTGGCTACGTGCGCGATGCTGCATCAAGTGAAACACTCATTGGTGCTAGTATTACCGATACACGTACGGGTGTGACGGTTATAACGAATGCTTATGGTTTCTTCTCGCTCACTGTGCCCCAAGGGCAGCTACGCTTGCGTATAGGTCAAGTGGGCTATAAAGCCGAGTATCGCGAGGTTGTATTGCATGAAAACACTACGCTCAATATCTCTCTCTATGACGATACGCAGCTGGCCGAAGCCGTAGTGACGGCTCGTCCTAGTGAGACGGGTGTGCGTAGCACTAAACTAGGGGCAATAGAGCTAACCTCAGAACAGCTACAAGCTGCACCAGCTCTATTGGGAGAGCCTGACGTGATGAAAACGATACAGTTGCTGCCTGGTGTGCAGCCATCGGTAGATGGCACGGCAGGTGTCAATGTGCGTGGTGGTAGCCCTGACCAAAACTTAATATTGCTAGATGGTATCCCACTCTACAACGTAGACCACGCCTTGGGACTCTTCTCTGTGTTTTCGCCCGAAGCCGTCAAGAAAATGTCGTTTTATAAGGCTTCGTATCCAGCACGCTATGGTGGACGCTTGTCTTCGGTAGTAGATGTGCGTACCAACGATGGCTCTATGCAACGCTACCGCGGACTATTGAGCGTAGGGTTGCTCTCAGCACGTGTGCACGCCGAAGGACCTATTGTGAAAGACCGCATGTCGTTTCACGTAGCTGCGCGTCGCTCTTATCTTGACCTATTAGCGCGCCCACTATTGCCTAGCGACGACCGAATGCTCTATTATTTCTATGACGTGAATGCAAAGCTCAACTACCGCTTCTCGGATCGCAGTCGCCTTTACCTCATGCTTTATGGTGGCAATGATGCACTAACCTATGAGTATAGCTCAAGTGGTCAGCCAGAAGATGGTAGCGACTTAATGTGGGGTAATCGTGTGGCATCACTACGTTGGAACTATGTACTCAATCATCGCTTGTTTAGCAATACGACCGTAGCTTTCAATCGCTATCACCTGCATGCAGATAGCTATAGCATAAGTGATTATAGTGGGCGTAAGCAGCGTTTTGATAGCCACTATGGCTCGGAGATACGTGATTGGAGTGTCGCGACCGATTTTCATTACTATCCTACGCCCGATCACACCATACGCTTTGGGGCAGCTTATACCTATCACACGTTTCGCCCACAAGTGGTGACTATGCGTACACGCGAGAGTGGTGCAGGGCTAGCTAATGTAGATAGTACGCAGCAGAGCCTATATAATAGTAATATCTATGCGCACGAGGTAAATACCTATATAGAAGATGACTGGACGCTGAGAGAGCAGCTACAACTGAATGCAGGGGCGCACATCTCGTATTTTGGTGTGCGTGGTAAGGCTTATTTGGCTGTGCAGCCACGTGTGTCGGTGCGCTATGCCCCTGCACAACATTGGGCTATTAAGGCTGGCTATACGCAGATGCGTCAGCATGTACATCTCTTAGCCTCACTAGCTATTGCTATGCCTACGGATTTGTGGGTACCCGTGACAGACCAAGTGCGCCCGATGCGTGCTAATCAATATAGTACGGGGCTATACTATACTGGCTTTAAAGGCTGGGAAGTTTCGGCTGAGGCCTATTATAAATCGATGCGCCATGTCTTGGAGTATAGAGATGGTGTGAGCTACTTTGGTGCAACCAGCCATTGGGAAACTAAGGTGGGAGCTGGTCGTGGCCGCTCCTATGGCTTTGAAGTGATGGCACAGCGTACCGAAGGGCGTACTACGGGCTGGCTAAGCTATGCTTGGAGTAAAGCGGAGCGTAAGTTTGATAATGGCTTAATCAATCGTGGTCGTTGGTTTCCCTATACCTATGATCGTCGCCATAGTTTTAATGTGATGCTCAATCACAAGTTCTCTCCACGCTTTGAGTTGGGAGCCTCGTGGGTATTTTATACAGGTGGAGCTGTGACACTCGCTACAGGGCATACGCACATTGAATATCCACGGGGAATGTTTTTCAACTCTGCCTCTCCAGGTCTTGTGACCTCACGTAACAATTTTCGGCTACCTGCGACACATCGTCTAAATCTCAGCTTGAGTTGGCATAAGCCACTCAAACGCGGTGGTACGCGCACGTGGAACCTTAGTGTGTTTAATGCCTATAATGCTATGAACCCTTCATTTGTGTATGGCTCAGATAATAGTGCTGGTAACTATGTCGTAAAAAAACTTACACTCCTACCTATAATTCCTTCAATAACCTACACGATACGTTTCTAAATCGCTATGTCTAAGTTTACTAAATATATATTATTCGTGGCTTGGGTTACTTTTGTAGCTTGCACCAATGAGTTGCCCTACGACCAACTTGAACGAGAGCCACGCCTTATCATGAACGCCTTGATAAATGCTGATGCCGAGGCGCAAGAGCTCTCCTTGTTTCTCACGGGGCGTGACCGCTCCATGCCGTTACAACAAGGAGCTACACTAGCCATTAGCGTTAATGGGCAACGGCGTTATACGCTACGTTCTGACAATGATGCTATGGGGAAAAGTAAGTTTGTGTTTGATGCTGATTTTAATAGTGGTGATAGGGTTCGCTTTGATGTGAATACAGATGATGGCAAGTATCATGCATGGGCAGAGGTCGTAGTGCCAGAAATGCCACAAGCGGCTAGTGATTTTAGAGAGCAACGTGCAGCACCACTCTCATCTTATGGATCTAATCTAGTGACGCGCTACAACTTTACAATACACGATGACCCAACTGTGCGTAACTATTATCGTCTGTCAGCGGGATACATCAAAGAGTATTATATGGCTAATGCGGACACATCTACTATGGCCATTCGCCCATGGTCACACGTGTTTCGTAGCGCACACTATGCGTACAACAGCCGTGAAGATATGGCTCTAAGCGATGGCCTCCCTACACCACGTCAAGAAGAAAACGATGAAATCGGGCTCGTGGGAATGTCTAATATAACAGGGGTGTTTGACGATACCTATTTCATAGGTGGCCGCTATATGATGAGTATCTATCAAGAACGTCAAAGTAACCTCTATCAAGTTATGCCTGATAGTGTGGCCGAGCTAGCTGAAATAGCTATTGAGGCCATTAGTGAAGACTATTACCACTACCTACGCGCGCTTAATATCTTTGATAGTGATATGTATACCGAAGAACTGAGCCAGCCGATAGTATTCCCTAGTAATGTGCAGGGAGGAACGGGAATGGTCACTATCTTTAAGCGTAAGGAAGTGTGCTTTCCGCTCCAACGCTATTTGTAGCTATATGGGCAGCTATGAGGGCGTATCGGAGCTATATGCATTGGTCGGAAGATGATAAAAAGTTGCTTTGAGATGTAACTTTACAGCCTTTCGTCCGTCATAGATAGTAGAGAGCATCATGAACGAAGTCCAATTTAGGCAGCAGGTACTGCCACTTAAAAATAAGCTGTATCGCCTGGCTTTACGCATCACGCTCGATTCTGCCGAGGCAGAAGACGTGGTGCAAGATGTGTTCATACGCATCTGGCAGCGGGCACAGCAAACGGACGAAACCGATGCCTTGCACTCGATAGAAGCCTTTGCACACACGGTATGTCGTAACTTGGCACTTGATCGTGCTGCACGTAAAAGCGCTGAAAATCTCTCACTTGATGAACAGACCTACGATGCTGTGAGTCATGAGGCTACACCCATAGAGCAACTCGAATACAAAGAGCTGGTGCAACATGCTCAGCGCCTGCTTGACGAGTTGCCAGAGCGGCAGCGCACCATCATGCTACTGCGTGAGGTTGAAGAAAAAAGCTATCGTGAAATAGCCACTCTTCTTGATGTGAGTGAAGAAACAGTAAAAGTGACGCTGCATCGAGCGCGGCAAACCCTACGACAGCAACTCGCAGACTTACGTCACTGACCTACTTCTTTTTCCTTCATAACAAAAACAGCAACTACCCTAACGGTATGGACTACACATACATTGAGCAACTTTTAGAACGCTATTGGGAAGCCAATACTACACTAGCCGAAGAGGCCATCTTGAAGCGTTTCTTCACGCAGTGTGACTTGCCCGAACATCTTGCTCGCTATCAGCCACTTTTTACGGCGCAGGCCGAGCTAGCTAAGGCTGATCTCAGCCATGCATTTGACGAGCGTGTGATGGCTACTATTCATGCCATTACTCCGAAGAAGTCAATCCCTGCTCCCTTGCATACCAAGGCGCGCCGTATTACATGGGCTAAGCAGCTATCTCCACTCTATAAAGCTGCTGCTGTGGTGGCTATTACACTGACATTGGGTAACGCTGTGCAATATGCTTGGCAAGCTACGGACACCAGTGAGGCTACACTCATAGACTATCAATACAGCGACTATAAGGATACCTATGTTGATGATAAATCTGCTTATGAAGTAGCCTCGAAAGCTCTCAATAGCATTGCTGTCGGAGCAAGCATGCACAAGCCAGATACCATGAAAACGAGTGATAAACGTCTTGATAGCCCCTAGTTATGTTATTACGCGTTCGCCTATGGCATGCCTTTGTCCTGCTTGTTGGCTTTGTGCTACTTGGCTCACCTTCG
>JAUMYJ010000011.1:44519-55719 GCA_030528715.1 Bacteroidales bacterium
TCACCTTCGAGCTATGCACAACGCAAGCCTGCGGTTAAAGCTACGGTAGACTTTGCCTCTAAGTTTCTAGATGGGCACAAGTCGGCTAGTCATGAGCTTACTTGCACTACCATTTCACCACAAATGTTACTGCTCATGGCTGGCCAAAATGAGCAAAGTCCTTATAAAGCACTGCTTCTTGCTGCGAAAAGCATGCGTATCGTGAGTGTGGAGCATTTGCGTCATCGTGCTAAATATGCCGAGTCGGTTGATAGTTTGCTCGCGGCACATAGCAGCCGTTTCACGCATTATAAGAGCGAGGGCGAAGTCTCAGTCTATGTACGTCGTCGTAAAGAGCATATTGTTGAGGCGATATTTGTACAACGTGCAGACGATGTCTATATGCTTTTCACTGTTATTACAGGTAGACTTACAGACGATCTTATTCACCAATTGCTATATCAACAGCATCTCTCCTAAGAGTAATTGCTTTTAATATACCCAACTTGATTAGCGTAGTTTTACGCTTTTGAGTTATCCTCTCCTTAAACACACCGAAGCCGGTAGCACTATGCTGCCAAAAGGTTTCAATTTTCTCATTTCTAATGTCTCCCAAGCCTTACTCGTGTGAGTAAGTGCTTGGCAAAAATCTCTCAATAGATAGGCTCGCGCCCTTGTGGTGTGAGCCTTTTTCATAGCTACGTGAAATGTTTTTTGTATCTTTGCATATCTCTATTAGAGATTAAGTTACAAGACATTATGGTATTGCATACGAATAAAGACCTTAAACTCTACTATTCCATTAGTGAGGTGGCGCAGCTATTTGATGTAGCCGAGTCGGTGCTACGTTATTGGGAGAAAATGTTTCCTAGGCATATCAAGCCACGCAAAGCAGGCCGCAACATTCGTCAATATACTAAGGAGGATATTGAGCAGATACGCACGATACAATATCTACTTAAAGAGAAGGGGCTACGCATTGAGGCTGCTCGCACACTGCTCGAAAAAAATAAGGAGGTGCAAGACCAAACAGCCATCGTTGTAGACAAGCTCCGACATTTGCGCGCACAACTTGTTGCTATGCGAGACGGACTCGTGTAGTGGTATCTGTTAAGTCTCTATCTACATGAAGTATTTTTTTAGTCATTTGCTTTTATTTATAGCTATGCTGCCTCTCGTAGGCTGTATTCGTAGTGAGGCGTTGAGTAGTGAGGCCGATATCTTAGCAGTAGATAGTGTATGGCTAGCTAAACAAATTGATTTGGGCGTGCTAAAAAGCGGTGTAAAGGTTGAGAATGATCGCATCGTGCTGAGTGCGCCTGCTGGTGCCGATGTGTCGCATCTGGCTCCACGTTTTGCTATTAGCGAAGGTGCAAGCATTATGCCTGCCAATGGTGTGGCGCGCGATTTTACTACGCCACAAACTTATACCATTACCGCAGCCGATGGCCAATGGCAAAAGGCTTATACAGTTACGGTGGAGGTCGCGTCTCCTGTGTATAGCTATGCTTTTGAACATAGCCGCTTGCGTGGTAAGTACTATGAGTTTTACGAGCTACTCAATGGCACAGATACGCTTAGCATTTGGGCTAGTGGTAATGCTGGTTTTGGGTTTACGGGTCAAGGTACGACACCTACTGCTTTTCCTACTGTGCCCTCACAAGATGGCTATCATGGTAGTTGTGCCGTGCTTATTACCCGTTCTACGGGTATGCTTGGTCGCTTGGTCAATAAGCCTATTGCAGCGGGCAACTTGTTTATTGGCGAATTTCAGACTACCTCTGCCATGCTCAACCCTCTGGGTGCCACACGCTTTGGCTTGCCAATCCTTACTGCCGAGCCTGTGCTATTCTCTGGCTATTACAAATATGCGCCAGCCTTACCTGTCATCAATGCCACCTCTGCTGTGACTACACTCAGCGATACAGCCGATATCTATGCTGTGGTGTATGAGATAGACCCACTCAATTTTATCCCCCTAGATGGGAGCAATGTGGCTACGAGCGAGCGTGTGGTGTTGCGTGCACGCCCCCAAGCACTCCCCGCTACTAATACTTGGACACACTTTAATGTGCGCTTTGAGCCTCAAAATGGTAAGACGTTTAGTCGCTCACGTCTCACGGCAGGTGGCTATGCATTTGCCATTGTTGCGACATCGAGTATGCGCGGTGCCGATTTTACAGGCGCCGTAGGAAGTACGTTGAGCCTCGATGAACTTTTAATCGAAACCAATTAACATACGAGTTGCTTTGATGAATGCCATTCGCTCTACACTTTTTGTCCTAGCTACGCTTATGCTACCCATGGTAGGTGCAGCACGTAGTACCGATACCGCACCAGTGCACCTCTCGTTGCGCCTAGGTGTAAACCTTGGAGGCACGATGCCTTTACCTATGCCACGTGCTATTCGTGGCATAGAGGATTATAATCCCCAGCTCCATTTTGCCATAGAGGGGCGTGCGGCCTATCGTTTCAAAAACTCATCTTGGGGCCTTACTACTGGCCTACGTTTAGAGCAAAAGGGCATGAATACCGATGCACGTGTACGCAATTATTTTGTAAACGTAGTAGCTGATGATGGTGCTACCTTGCGTGGTGCTTTTTATGGCGATGTGTACACGCGTGTACGCTTGTCTTTACTCACTATTCCCGTGCTGGCTACTTGGCAGCCACACCCTCGATGGACACTCTCGGCTGGCCCTACATTAAGTATCAATCTTGGAGGCGATTTTAGTGGCTATGCCTACAATGGTTATATCCGCAAGGATAGCCCCATCGGTGAGCGCACTGCTGTGACCAAAGGTGCTTACGAATATGGAGACGACCTCTGCACGCTACATTGGGGCATGCTTCTAGGTGTTGACTATCAGTTTAGCCGCCGTTGGAGTGCTACGGCCGAGTACACTATGGGGGTACATGGTATTTTCCCATCTAACTATACGAATGTGAGCTATACACTTTATCCAGTTTTTGCTACGATAGGTGTGAGCTATAAGTTTTAGACGAGTTTAACAGATAAATAGGCTCCGCCCCCTTTGCGTACGATTTACACATCGCAAAGGGGGCGGAGTACTATGATTGTGACGAAGCTAAATGAGGGTTTGAGCTTGGCGTAGGCTATGCATTTTGCTTGGTACACTTTGACGAATGCGCTCTACCACGCGGTCTATCACTTGCTGGCGCACATAGTCTTCTCGCGTGGTGAGTACTACGTGGCGTGTAGGGCGTGGAATGGCAAAGGGGCGTACGTGCTTCATCTGCTGTGGGCTAAATTGCTCTACGGCTAAGGCAGGTATAAAGGTAACACCATGTCCCGCCTCTACCATGCGCATGAAAGTCTCCATACTTCCCATACGATAGCTGGTTTGATTGAGTTGCACAGCCTCCATCTGACAAAAACGTGCTAGTTGGTCACGAAAGCAGTGCCCCTCATCGAGTAGCCAAAGGCGATCGGCCACAATGTCGCTTGCCTTTACTACTTCTTGGGTGAAAATGTTTTCGTTCTCAGCAGCATAGACAAAAAAACTCTCATAGTAGAGCGATGTGCTACGTAGTCCAGGCCATTCGCCTAAATCGGCTAAGATACCAGCATCTATGTCGCCCATGCGTAGCGCTTGCTTGATTTCTTCGGTGCGTAGCTCGATGAGCTGCACCGTTAGTTCAGGGCAGTGCTGGCAGAGTGAGCCATGAAATCGAGGTACCAAGTAGGGAGCAATAGTAGGCAGTACGGCTAGCCGGAGTGTGCCCGAGATAGTGTTGCGCTCTTCGGCTACGATGTCGGGTATGATGGCTGCTTGATGTAGCACCTGCCTAGCTTTTTCTATGATTTTAGCTCCTACGGTGGTGGTTACGATGGGGTGTATGCTACGGTCAAATATACGTACATCAAGCTCGCTTTCGAGCTTGTTTATCATTGCTGATAGAGTAGGTTGTGTTACGTTGCAGTGTTCTGCTGCACGCGAAAAACTCTTGTGTTGGTCTACGGCCAATACGTATTCTAGCTGTTGTAGTGTCATGGTGGTTGTTCCTATGTGGGTAGGTTTGCTTACAAAGTTACGAATAATTCTCTACCTAGCATCTATTATCACTCACCGCTGCTATGCGAGGCGGCTAAAAGTTTGTTCGCAGTCTTCAGACAAATGTCCGAGGTCGTCAGTCGCTTGTCTGAGGTCGTCGGCCATTTGTCCGAAGCCTACCGACAAATGTGTAGTGTTTGCCGATGGTCATCATGTTTTATTGCTGCGCACCGATGGCTGTCAGAGTTTCTGTGAAATAGCACGTGTGGCTAGGTGTAAACAATGCAAAACTCATGTACCCGAAGTCTGTGTAGCATGCCAGTCAGGGATTGGCAAAGTAATAGTGAGGGGTATATAATAGGTGTGTGTTGTATTTGAATATATATTCTTGTAATAGGAGAGTGTTTTATGCTCTGAACCTGCTCTTTGGAGTATGCTCTTTGGCTTGTATTGTGTAATTATAGGTTTTGATGCTCAACTATTATTAGGAAAATATAGCATTTTTGGCAGTTTTAATTGCCCAAAAACGCGCTGTATTTGTTTTTTTTTTAACTTTGCATTGTCTGTCGCTATAATGGCAGCTTTAGTTTATATAAATTTATTTAACATAAAGTACTACATTGTATTGTTGTTGATGGTAGGGTTAGTGTTCCATAGTTGCTCGCAGGATGCAACGGGGGCTGTGGAAGAAAGTGCTGTGCCAAAGCAAGTCGTAAATCATCAGATGGAGCAGTTAGCGCGTGTCTTGTCTCAGTTACCTTTGTCACTTGAGGTGCTCACTGAGGTGCACCAAGCAGTCGTTACCTCGCAAGATCTTGGTCTCGAAGAGAGTTACTACTTTCAAGAAATCTTAGGGGGGGAGGCTAGTGGCAAGATTGTTCGTGGTGCGAGTAGCAAGCAAAGCCTTCTTGGCAAATTGCTGGAAAAACACCAAAGTCAGCTTGTTCGCTCTTCGAATGCTCGTGAACAGGTGGATTTGGAAGAACTAGCTAATTCTGACGTGCAAATCTATTGGCCTTATTCAGAGGATTGGGATGGAAAGACCGCTCCTGTTATTACATTCGTGCCAGAGGATGATAGCCAAATGTGGAACTATGGTTTTGTATTCCAAAAAGGTAGAATAGACACAATCATTGTCACCGAAGAGCTTGCTGAAAGACGTCCTGTTTGGGTGATTAACAAAGCTGATCTTGCCTATAAAGATCTCCCTCAATTGGCTATGGGTGAATTGGCTAAGAATAACACTCTTTATGCATCTAAGACTAATAAGACTAAACGTCTGAAGTCTGCACAAATACGGGGGGAAGATTATATCTATACCGTTAGTGTTGGGAAAATGATGTCTTCTCGTCAACATGATAGCTTTTGGGCAGGTGGTTCAGAGTATTATTTCCTTTGTGGCTCTCCTAGTAATTTCTCGCTTATTGAAGGTACTAATCGTATAGCTTTTAGCCCTAAAATCACAAAATTCTTGGTCTATCGTAGTCGCAAAGATATTAGAAAGAAAAGGTGGGTAGATGTAAACCTACCTTTGGTAGATGAGTGGACTGATGATTTAACAGAGGCGGCGATTATGTTGCTTGAAGAAGATCAAGGTAGAGATAAGAATTGGGATAAGGAGGTTTCTGTCAATTTCCTTGGAAAGAAATATAAAGTTTCAGTTTCCCTACCATTTAATTCTGAAGACGATATGCTTTATCAAAATGTGCATCATTTGAATTACTTTAGAAGTACAAGTAACATAAACCATAAGAGAGAATGGAAATTGTATCACGTTGATGGCGTGAATTGGACGATGCCATGTCATAAAAATCAAATTATAAATTAGTCTCTGTTATGCGATTAAAATCTCTTTTCCTTGCTGCTTCGTTGGCTTTTACAGTATTAGCCACGGCCCAAACAAAAGAAGGATTTAGTGTAGATGCCGTGGTGGGTATAAATTTTAATAAGCTCCATGCTGAGCCAACAATCGGTGCAACGCAGCGCCCCGAGGGTAAATGGCATGGTGATTTTCGCGTAGGTGTTGACATGCACTATACGTTTAGTCTACCCATTGTTATTAGCTCTGGCTTGAGCTTTGCACGCAAAGAATTTAGCCTTAAAGGTGATGTCTATGGAAGGTCTATTCGTGAGGGGCATTTTTCTAATCTCAACTACCTACAATTACCATTGACTGTTGGCTATAACTTTCAACTTGGTGCATTTACGCTTCGTCCTTCGGTGGGCTTGGTGGTTAATTATGGGCTTAGCGGTAATCTCGCTTATACACGCACACAAACACACCCTACTGCATGGGGTAGCGAAGCCATCATTCACCAGCGCTCTGCTTTTCCTACGGAGCGGATAGAGGTTACGGCCAATATGCATCGCTTTGACTTTGCTTATAATGTTGCTCTGCATGCTCAATATAAGCGCTATGGGGTAAAGGTGGGTTACGAGCGTGGTGTTACAGCACTGAATACAGAGTACACTAATCCATATTCGCGTGGTATTGTAGTGGCGTTGACACACCGCCTCTTTTAAGTGTTTGATGTCAAAGTATTGACATCAAACGAATAATGGCCTTTGACTGCAAGCATATCATCTCGTATGATGTGTTTGCAGCTTTGTTTTTGTCTTGGGGATAAATGTTATTTGGGCTTGGGTGTTCCGCTGTTTTTTAGTATATTTGCCCTTGCTTTATTTGTGGTGTGTGTACTATATGGCCGCACCTTAGTTATTAACCCTTTAATGTTTGCGGCCCTGTGCTTTGGTGCACGGTGGCTCTTATTCGTTTCATCGTTTTAGTTTATAGTGTTATGGCTTATTTACTTCCCACAACTACGCCTTTGGCGCAATTACAAGTGAAAAATCGCATACAACTTCCTATTGTGGAGCGTCGCATAGATGCTGGTAGGCATTGTTTTATTGTGAGCTATCAAGGAGAGGATTATCCCGTTAATATGTTTGAATTTCAACAGAGTGAGGCCAATCCTACCGAGGTAGTATGCCTAGTTAAAGGCTTTCAGCCCAATGGGCGACCTATTTTTGCACAAGACTATACACCGCTGTTGAAGCGCTTTTATGAGCATGGTAAAGAGTATGAGTTTATGGTTACGGCCGACTCCTCGCACTTGCCCGAGGGACAGGCGTATTATGGCATTCGCGATAAATATGGCTTTAATTTCGCTCTGTATAACTTTGATCGTACACGTTTGTCGTTGCGTCAAATTGTGCGCTGTGTGGTGCGTTTTCAAGGCTCACGTTTAGTGGCCTCACTCGTACAAGACCTCAATACACGTACTACGCGAATTTTAGATGAAGGTGTCGTAGCTCGCAAATTACGTAGCGAAGCTCCCGACTCTTTGTGGGACCTCGAAGCCTTGGTGGCCTTAGTGTTTAGCAAAGAGAGTAGTGAGGATTATGGTGGGCGTATGGTCCATTGGCTAAGTCACGCCTTGACGCAATTTGTAGGAAAGACGCACAGAGAGGTGTTTGAGTTGCTACGCGAGCTTGAACGTTGCTGTCTCTATTTGGTGGAAAATAGTGATTTTTTTCGTGATTGTGTCCCTGCCGAACGTCAGGTGTACCTCATGCGTTTATCGGCTATTACGGAGGTGGTAGAGAGCTTTCGTAAGGGACAATTGCTCATTTGTAATAATGAGCACATCGTCTTTATTGATGCGTTACTAGATAAACTTGATACCGCTGGCTACCTCTACCGTGCAGAGGAGCAGTTGCGTATGCTGAGCAGTTTGTTTGCCTTACAGCCCTCGCTCATTCCGCATAATATGGCTAAGCTTTTTTCGATCTTACGAAAGGGTAACACGATCAATTGGTACACCGAGCCTATTCGTACGGCATTTTTGAGTTTACTCGAAATTTATATCAACAATTATCGTGATCGCATTGATACACTCATCGTACCCGATGAGGAACATCCCGATGGTAAAATCTCTAAGGTAGTGCAGGCCTTGGCTATGCAAATGCTTCTTTCGCGTCCCGAAGACCGAGAGCGCGATCGTCACATTTTTGACCGCGATCTCAATCAAGCCCTTTTTTATCGTGCGCTATCTTACAAACCATTGGTCAATACGGATATATTACTTGAAAAGAGTTATCAGAGTTTGCTAGGTTTCTTTCGTGAGACGACACCGATATATACTTGGAAAGAAGTTCATGAGATGTCACAGCTAGCCACACGTGCGGCCTCACAGATGCCCAATACATCAGACACAGAGCAGCAACTCAACCAGATGGTGACACGCTATTTTGATGGTAGTAATACCCGTCTCGAACTCACGATGCAGAGCATTGATCTTTATCCTCAACGCCGCGGTAATACCTGTGCCCCTGCTCTCCCCTTAGAGCTCTTAAAGTGGCATCAGCCACAAGTGCATACAAACAAGCACGTGAGTCACAATAATCTACGCAGTGAAGATTTGATGACCTATCGTCAAATGTGGAGTGATGTCGTTACTGCTATGGAACAAGTGCAGCTAGTGTCTGCCGAGAAGCCCGAGAAAACGATTAAAGTGCCACCACAGCGTGGTGATGTGGTTACAATTCGTATCGTTGAAGATCAAAGAGGCGAAGGAAAAACACACCACTTTGCTGTAGAAATTGTAGATGACCGCTTTGAAGGTGTTGGCTCAATAGCGATGGGCAACATTGTAGATTATAATGCCCACGCAACGATTGACTGCTTTAACGCCCCCGATACGGGGCAGCCACTACTCTTTGAGGCCTTGGTAGAGGACTACGATGAAGAGCATGAACATTACATCTTCTCAATGCGTAACCTCATTTTTAAGTATCTTAACGAGGAGCTTAACTACGATGACGAGTATCACTGCTTCGTGACCGCCAATCCACCGCAGGGACTCGTCGTGATTAGCGAAGAAGGGTATAGTTTTTGTGTACCTTATACTAAGGGTATGCCTTATTGTGCACCAGGCGATCAAATTTTGGTGCGTTTGAATGATAAAAATTTATATGCTAATTCTACGGCATATTTCGTTGCTTTCCCAGATAAGAAAGAGCTAGGTGTGACGGCAGCTTTCCATGCACTAATGGACGCCTTTGCCGTAGGCGAATACGTGCCAGAGGTTATTGCTGCTGCCGAAGAGGACGAAAATGACAACGATAAAACTACGGATTTACCACTCAGCGTTAGCTATGTACAAGAGCTAACGCAATTACTTGATCGTGTGGCCGTGTTGCGTGGAGACTATGTGCAAGCTTACAACTATTTGGCGTTAGCGCGCACGTTAGCGCAGGTAATAAATGATAGTGAGCGTGAAGCCTACTATAATGAGCGCATGCGCTTGTTAGAGTTGCTCAAACGCTTTGCTATTGATGGTACGGTCAATACACAAGAGTTAGAAACTTTTGCTCAAACGAGTGAAAGTTTGGTAAGCTCGTATCCTGAGCTTAAAAAGCAGTTCTTGCGCTTGCAAACTGTTAGCTTTATGGGTAAAAAAGAACGTAATACCGACCTTTGGACGACGTTAGGGAGTGATACCAAAGATACGTTGCTACATAATCTTGCGCGACTCGTTTTGACCTACAATTTACTTGATGCTTCAGGCATGGAGCGTGAGAAGCTAGCTGTGCACGATCGTATCTATGATGAGCTACGCATAGATGCGCGTAAGAGTGACCTTAAATACTTTGGCGACGAAGGGCAAACCTTAGAGTTTAAAACTACCATCGTGTGCCCTCCTGATAATAATATGCGTCCCGACTTGCCACGCCAAACACACAATATTATGCGTGCTATTGCTGGCATGCTCAATGCAGAGGGGGGTAAACTTTTGCTCGGTGTAAACGACCAGGGTATGGCCGTGGGGCTGCAATCTGACTTGGCTTACCCACAATTTGGTAATAATCGAGACCAATATCGTGTCTATATTGATAATTGTATTAACCGACACCTCGGCGCTGTAGCGGGTCGCTGTGTGCGTATGGCTTGGGAAATGCCTAATGGTCGTCCCATCTTAGTGATTACGATTGAGCCATGCCATATGCCAGTAGAGTTAGAAGGGGTGGTGTATGAGCGTCGTGGGACGAGTACGCGTCCTCTTACAGAAAATGACTTGCGCGAATTTAAACAAAAACGCAGCCATCATGTAGAGGCACTCGCGGCTGTGGGTAATACGGCCTTGGCTGATCAGTTGATTAAGCTATCTAGCGTTGTTAATACAGTTGATGTGTTACCAAGTGAAACCTTAGGTGGCACAGAGTCCATGTCGCTAAACTCCGTAGTATCGGCTGCATCTGCACCTTTGCGTAGTATGGCCACCATTGCTACGAGTCAATTACGCAACAACGATGTTTATGATAACGGGGCAGAGGACTTTGAAGAGCCTATTGCAGTACTTAATTTTTATGATGCCGATCAATCGCATAAACTTACCGAGGGTTATGCTGACCACGAAGCCTCTCTGTCGCTAGTTATTCGTGAGAGCGATCGCCATCAATATTTGTTGCTGTGTTATGCCAATGACCATTGTGTGCGTGTGCCTATTGACGAGTTGCTCGAACGCAAACTTAATACACCATATAAACATTATGCCGAGGCACCGCTTAAATATGCTAGTGTTATTCATAGTACAGATAGCTTTATGAGTATTCGTCGTGATGACAAAGGACGTCTTTTCTTGCGTATAGACGCTGCAGATAGTGTGCCTGTGTCAGCGATTCGAAATGCTACTTCGCCATACCTTGACTTACGTGGCTATACACTCGAAACTTGTGAAGTGCTTCCCGCCAAATTTGCTCCTCACTGTGCTACCTATCGCCGATTAGTTTGCTCGTCACTGGGTGTTCCCATTAGTAATAAGCACAATGTCGTGAGCGAATTTGCTGCTCATGGTATCCATGTGAATGTATGATGGTGTGAGAAATAAGTGTGCTTCAGTTTCCTAATGCTTAATTTAGATGATCAAAAGGTTATGATTAAGTAGCCGTTTGATTGTGTGGCCTTTTATAGGCTATGTCCATTTTCTCGGGTGCGTTTATTTTGAGATGCACCCGAGATTTGTTTGTTTCATTGGTATAGCTGAACTATTTGGCTATGTGCTGAGCTTAAATAAACTTGCTCCTCTGTCTATTTTCTGTGTTTTTGTGCTATTGTTTTTTGTTTGTAGTATTGTATTTTTTCTTTTTGTTGTTTCTCTTTGATTTATAGTGTTTTAGTTGTTGTTTTGTTTATTGTGTTTTAT
>JAUMYJ010000037.1 GCA_030528715.1 Bacteroidales bacterium
AGCAGAGTCAGCAACGGCAGCAGCTGAGTCAGCAGCAGTAGTAGTAGCAGCAGTGTTACCACCGCAAGAAGCGAAAGATACAGCTGCGATAGCTACAGCCATGAAAACGATCTTCTTCATGTTTCGTAATTTTGTAGTTAAACGATTATGAGTTATTTTCCTTAAAACACTGCAAAGTTACGGACTATTTTTGACACAGCAAATAAAGGTAGCATTTTTTTTTGCTCAAACTGCGATTTTAACATTAACTTTTGCCCTCTTCATCCGTCCATCAGCAAACAAGACGCCAATAAGTGGCTAAAAATCGGGGTTTTAACACAAATCTTGTTTTTGTCAAATTTTGTCACAGCAGGACACGCATATAGCAATCTGTTTTTCTTTCACCCCCTTATAGCGAACTTTTGTTAAGCTAAAAATTACAATAACATTACAAAACGACACTTCCTTACACCACCACACACGACAAAACAGCACAAAAGCCAAGCCTAAATACAGCTTAGAGTGTCCAAACTAAACATACTACCAAAGCCATGTGCCGTGTCTTGGTACATTCGTTTCAAGGCGTGGTACATTCGTTTCAAGTTTTGAAACAAGTGTACCCAAACCTGACACAAAACTATAGCGCTTAATAAAGCGACTATTTCCCTACCACGTTTAAGCCAATAGTAATGCCACATACTGCAAGAAGCCTATGCAGCACATGGGTTAGAGCTTCGCACGTAGAAATTCCCCCGTATAGCTTTTAGGGCAAATAGCCACTTCCTCGGGCGTGCCTTCACACACGATATATCCCCCAGCTGCTCCTCCCTCACGACCTATATCTACAATGTGATCCGCACATTTGATAACATCCATGTTATGCTCAATAATGAGCACCGTATGGCCACGCTCTATGAGGGCATCAAAGGCTTGCATCAGTTTACGAATATCGTGAAAATGCAACCCAGTAGTAGGTTCATCGAAAATAAAAAATGTAGGCTTAGCACGTTCTTGACTGAGGTAATAGGCTAGCTTCACGCGCTGATTTTCTCCGCCCGAGAGGGTAGATGAGCTTTGCCCCATTTTTACATACCCTAAGCCTACATCTTGTAAAGGTTGCAGCTTACGCACGATAGTGGTCTGCCCTTGCTGTGCAAAGAATTCTATGGCTTGGTCTATGGTCAGTTCGAGAATATTATAAATGGTATGCTCATGAAACATCACCTCTAAGGCCTCACGTTTGAAACGCTGGCCACCACAGCTCTCACAAGGAAGTACCAAATCTGCCATAAACTGCATTTCGACAGTGGTCGTACCCATGCCTTTACACTCGGGACAACGTCCTCCATTTACATCCGTATTGATCGAGAAAAAACCTGGTGTATAGCCCATCTGTTTAGAGAGAGGCTGATCGGCATAGAGCTTACGTATATCATCAAATGCACCGATATAGGTAGCTGGATTGCTGCGTAGTGATTTTCCTATGGGGTTTTGATCTACAAAATCGACTGCTGCGATAGCACTTAAGTCTCCTCCAAGACCATCACTCTCACCAGGACGCTCGGTCGTGATATCAAGGTAACGACAAAGGTTGCGATAGAGCACTTCATTGACCAGTGTACTCTTACCCGATCCACTCACACCTGTAACTACGGTCAGCACATTAAGTGGGAAGCGAACGCTAATGTTTTTAAGGTTGTTTTGACGCGCACCACGTACCTCAACAAAGCGGTTCCAAACACGGCGTGTGGCAGGGATAGGTAGTGTATCTTCTCCGAGAAGGTAACGCACGGTATGGCTAGATGTCTCTTGTTTTAGCTGGCTCATATTGCCCTCATACACAACTTCACCTCCCAAGCGACCCGCATCAGGACCAATATCTACAATGTAGTCGGCAGCACGCATAATTTCCTCATCGTGCTCTACGACCAAAACCGTATTTCCAAGGTCGCGCAACTGATGTAGCACCTTAATCAAGCGCTCTGTATCTCGGCTATGCAGGCCTATACTTGGCTCGTCCAAGATATAAAGTGACCCGACTAACGCACTCCCTAATGAAGTAGCTAGATTGATGCGCTGTGCCTCTCCACCCGAGAGTGTCTCACTGAGCCTACCAAGTGTAAGATAGCCCAAGCCCACCTCAGCAAGAAAGCGCAAGCGACTACGTATCTCAACGAGCAAACGCTGCGCTATACGAGCATCATGTGCATCAAGCGTGAGTGTATCGAAAAAGTGCGCCAAGTCATCTACTGACATTTGTACCAATTGTGCGATGTGATGGCCTGCTACTTTAACATAGGTAGCCTCCTTACGCAGGCGGCTACCACGACAAGCATGGCAGGTTGTTTTTCCCTGATAACGTGCCTTCATCACACGATTTTGTATTTTATAGGCATTGGCATCGAGCATTTGAAAAAAAGCATCAATACTCACGCGCTCATGTTCGGGCAAGGCTTCTTCGGTGGCATCACCATGCCATAGCAAGTCTATTTCATCTTGCGTTAGGTTGTAGTAAGGCTCAAAGATACGAAAACCTTTGGGCTCGGCACGACGGCAAAACTCATCGCGCCATTGACTCATTTTCTCACCACGCCAACACATCACTGCTCCCTCGTACACACTACGACTGCGGTCGGGTATAACGAGTGCTTCGTCTATGCCAATGGTACGACCATACCCCTCGCATACTGGACATGCACCAAGTGGTGAGTTAAAGGCAAACATATTATCATCGGGCTCTTGAAAAACGATGCCATCGGCCTCAAAACGCGTAGAAAAGGAATACGTGCGACGTGACGGATACTCACGCAATAGACACAAGCCATCTCCTTCATAAAAAGCCGTCTCAGCTGAGTCTACCAAACGTGCAATGGTATCTTTTTTATCGGAAGCTGCCATGCGGTCGATAAGTAGGCACATATCTTCGGGCTTAGCCCACACTGCGACTGGCTGTTCTAGATAAGCTGCGAGGTCATACATTTCACCTTTGACATCAATACGTGCAAAGCCTTGCATTTGCGCCATCTGCAACTGTTGTTGCAGCGAGCGCCCCTCAATAACTTTGAGTGGAGCTAACACTGTAAAGCGCGTACCTTCGTCCCATGCCAGCATTTGCTGCACAACATCTTCTATCGTATGTCGTTTGACCTCCTGCCCACTTATAGGCGAATACGTACGCCCAACACGAGCAAAAAGCAAGCGTAAATAGTCGTATATCTCAGTGCTAGTGCCTACGGTGCTACGTGGATTGCGACTCGTAGTCTTTTGCTCAATAGCTATGGCAGGTGGCAAGCCACGAATGAAATCGCATTCAGGCTTAGGCATGCGCCCTAAAAACTGGCGTGTATAGGCCGAAAGGCTCTCGACATACCTACGTTTACCCTCAGCATAGAGCGTGTCAAAGGCTAGGGACGACTTGCCAGAGCCCGACAAGCCTGTCACGACGATAAACTTATCGCGCGGCAAGTTAACACTCAGATTTTTGAGGTTATTGACACGTGCATTTTTAACTTCGATATATTCTGCCATAGGTCTATTTATACGGGGAAAATAAGAACAAGAAAGGGCTGTGCCTACTTGACACGCGCCCTTACTTGATGGTGTGCTAATAGTGTGCAGTGCTATGCACTACACCATAATTATTTGCTGCGAATGATCGTAGCATCGCGTTCTGGGCCTACCGATACGATCGTAATTGGCGTAGCCAACTGGTCTTCGAGGTAAGCAATGTAGTCCATGTATGCCTTAGGTAGGTCTTCCTCACGGCGAATGCTCGTAAGGTCGGTGTGCCAACCAGGAATATCCTCATAAACAGCCTCCCACCCTTCGGTGTCGTAGGGCATCACAGCAGTGACCTCATCGCCCTTACGATAGGCAGTACACACCTTGATGGTCTCAAAGCTATCGAGTACATCGCCCTTCATCATCACAAGTTGTGTTACACCATTAATCATAATAGCATATTTCAGAGCGACTAAGTCTACCCAACCACAACGGCGGTTACGACCTGTCACCGCACCAAACTCTTTGCCTACGCGCTGTATCGTTTCACCGACCTCATCAAAAAGCTCTACGGGGAAAGGGCCTGACCCTACACGTGTGCTATATGCCTTAAAGATACCATACACTTCGTCTACCTTCTGCGGAGCTATACCTAGCCCCGTACACACACCACCGATCGTGGTATTGCTGGAACTTACAAAAGGATAGGTACCATGGTCTATATCAAGTAGTGCACCTTGTGCCCCTTCGGCTAACACCGTTTTTCCCTCGGCTAGCAAGCTATTGAGTACATGTTCGGTATCAGTAATGTTAAAACGGCGTAAATAGGCTACACCTTCGAGCCATTGTTGTTCTTCGGCTGCAAGGTCAAAATCGGTATAGTCAAGGTCTGCCAAAAGTTTGAGATGGCGCGCTTTGAGTGTTTCGTATTTTGCCTCAAAGTTTTCGAGGATATCACCCACACGCAAGCCCACACGAGCAGCCTTATCGCTATACGTAGGGCCAATACCCTTGCCCGTAGTACCTACCTTACTTTTGCCTTTGAGTGCTTCGTAAGCACGATCTAGCGCACGATGAGTGGGTAAAAT
This sequence comes from Bacteroidales bacterium, assembly GCA_030528715.1. Taxonomy (GTDB): domain Bacteria; phylum Bacteroidota; class Bacteroidia; order Bacteroidales; family Bacteroidaceae; genus Alloprevotella. The sequence continues at coordinate 4,569 of JAUMYJ010000037.1, forward strand.
AAGGTGCGCACGACGGCTAATGAGCAAGCGCTCGGTAAGCGCATAACCAGCTGTTTCGAGTTCGCGTGCTTCGAGCATAAAGAGGTCGGGCGCAACAACGCAGCCGTTGCCAATGATGTTTACCTTACCCTCGTCAAAGATGCCCGAGGGGATAGAGCGAAGTACGAATTTTTTGCCCTCAAAGATAATGGTATGTCCTGCGTTAGGGCCACCTGCAAAGCGTGCTACAACATCGTATTGTGGCGTGAAGTAGTCCACAACTTTGCCTTTGCCCTCATCGCCAAAGACGATGCCTAAGAGCGCGTCTACTTTTCCTGGTTTCATGATTTATCGTTGGTGTGTATCTATGTTCCTTAAAATTATAGGGCAGTGTCGGTCGTAGCAGTACGCAGCCGTGTAGCACAATGGGCGCAGAGACCATAACCATGCACTTGATAGCTACTTGCCTGAAAGTAGGGCAATTGTATGGCTCGTAAGGCCTCATCAAGAGCTTCGCTCTCAAAGTCACTCACACTACCACAACTCGTGCAAATTTGGTGATAGTGTGCGTCGCGATTATAAGCGCGCTCATAGAGTGTAGGCCCATTGCCAAACTGATACTTAAAAATTAGCCCTGCTGCACACAATACTTCAAGCGCACTGTGAATTGTACTCATCGTTACCTTAAACTTTTTACGAGCTAAGATATGCTGTATCATATCACAGTTAAAATGCCCGTGCATGGAATATGCAGCATCAAGTACTGCAAAACGCTCAGGCGTTTTGCGCTGTCCGTTAGCTTCGATATATTCAGAGAAAACGGCTTTAACCTGCTCTTTGATACTTTTAGGTTGCATAGGTGCGACGAACTAGAATAGGAGAGAATAGCACAGCATACGCTATCCAACCGATTGGCAAAGGTAGCGAAATCTTTTCAATTGTAAGCTCTAACACGCATTTTTCTTTTCTATTGGCAATAGCTCTACACCTTGCTGAGCATAATCTTGCTCTACCATCAAGGTCAGCTCCACAAACTGCTTCACACTAAGCTGCTCTGGGCGTTGTGTAAGTAAAGGGTCGGCGAGCAAACGGCTATGATCAGCCACATGCAGTCGCAGCTCGCCATCAAGCTGTGCTAAAAGAGGCTTGATACTGCCACGCATCATCTTGCGTCGCTGATTAAAAACAGTTTTTACCACACGCTTAAAAAGACGTTCATTACACCCCAGCTGTTGCACCCCATTGCGTACCATACGAATGACAGCACTTTGCACCTTAGGCGGTGGGTTAAACACACTCGGAGCTACGGTAAAAAGATATTCTACGTCATACCACGCTTGCACTAGTACACTCAATATACCATAGGCTTTGCTACCTGGTGGTGAGGCTAAACGTTCAGCGACCTCCTTTTGTATCATACCAGTGCAGCAGGGGATAAGGTGTTTGTAGTCTAAGACGCGAAAGAAGATTTGTGAGCTAATGTTATAGGGATAATTACCCGTAAGCACAAAAGGCTGCCCATCAAATGTGTATTCTAAACGCATCTTCAAGAAATCATCTGCGATAATATTGTCTTCAAATGCAGGATAGTGTTTGCGCAAATAGTCTACACTCTCCCCATCTAGCTCCACTACTTTATAGGGTCGTGGCTTTTGCATGATGTATTGCGACATCACCCCCATGCCAGGCCCTACTTCTAGTACGGGCAAGTCTGGGTGTGTGTCAATAGTATCGGCAATGCGCTGGGCGATACTTAGATCGGTCAAGAAATGCTGACCAAGATTTTTTTTCGGACGAATAGACCTCATTAGGGGCTTTTTTTGTACTTTTGCTTAGTGCAAAGGTACAAAGAATTTGCCGATGCGCCTAATTCTCATACACGATTATTCATCAATGAAGCTACTCAAAAAAGTGCTCGAGGTGGCTCTGCCCATACTCTTTGCCGTGGCCATTATGGGCTGGATATACCGCCATACCGATTGGCAAGAGGTAGCCCACCTTATGGCCTCACTCCATTGGGGGTGGATGGCCATCAGCATGATACCTGGTGTGCTAGCACAAGTCTTTCGCGGCTGGCGGTGGCGCTTAACCCTCACGCCATTAGGAGAGCATGCGCGGCGCAGCTCGTGTGTCTACGCTATCTTTGTGAGCTATGCAGCAAGCCTCGTCGTGCCACGTATAGGCGAAGTTACACGCTGTGGCATACTGCGCAAAACAGATGGCGTCACATTTAGCAAAGCCATTGGCACTGTCATTACCGAGCGTATGGTAGATACCCTTCTACTCTTAGTCTTGTGTATAGCGACCTTTGCTGTACAAATCCCCACGTTGCGTACTTTCATGTCACAAACTGGAACAAGCCTCACAACCCACCTCCACCGCTTCACCTCTACTGGCTACCTTGTTACGATATTAAGTCTTATGGCCGTAATGGTCTTAGGCGTAATTTTAGCGGTTCGTCTACGCTTTTTCAGCCGCATTCAGGGCATCTTACGTAACCTTTGGGAAGGGATTACCTCACTACGCCACACGCAATACCCCATACGCTATGTAGCCTATTCCATCGGTATTTGGGCAGCTTATTACCTACATTTCTATCTCGCATTTTTTAGCTTCAATGCCACAGCACACATTACCCCCATGCAAGCTTTGGTGATGTTTTGTGTAGGTACCTTTGCCGTACTCGTACCTACGCCCAATGGCGCAGGCCCTTGGCACTTTGCCATCAAAACAATGCTTGTACTTTATGGCCTTACAAACCCACCAGCAGCCCTTATCGTACTTGTTATCCACACACTACAAACGGCCTTAGTAGCCTTCTTAGGCGGGCTTGGGTGGCTACGCCTAAACATGCGTACCCCTCAAAACAGATTATAAACAGATAAAACATACACCATTATGACAGACATTACCCAACTACAACCTGCGGGTATTTGGCAGGCTTTTCATGCATTAACGCAAGTGCCACGCCCTAGTGGCCACCTCGAAAAAGTCACGGCTTTCTTGCTCAACTGGGCTAAGCAACACCAGCTCGAACACTTCGTAGACAATGCTGGCAACGTTATCATTCGCAAGCCTGCCACTCCAGGCATGGAAAATCGCAAGGTTGTAACGATGCAAGCTCACATGGATATGGTGCCTCAAAAAACTATTGAAAGCACGCATAACTTTGAAACTGACCCCATTGAAACATGGGTCGATGGCGAATGGCTCAAAGCCAAAAACACCACCCTCGGTGCTGATGATGGCATAGGCGTAGCTACTGCCATGGCTATACTCACAGACCCAAACATCAAACATGGGCCACTTGAAGCCTTTATTACCGTAGACGAAGAAACCACAATGTATGGTGTGAGCCACCTCAAAGAAGGTGTACTCACGGGCGACATCTTGCTCAACTTTGACAACGAACAAGAGGGCGAAATGATAGTAGGTTCGGCAGGGGGTATTAACGTAACGGCAGCACGCACCTATACTACCGAAGCCCCTAACACAGCACATACAGCCGTAAACGTAACACTACGTGACCTCTTGGGCGGGCACTCAGGCCTACAAATCAATGAAGGTCGTGCCAATGCAAATAAACTCCTAGCACGCTTCGTACGACAAGCCATAGACCACTGCAAGGCACGTTTAGCCAGCTGGCATGGGGGCAACATGCGTAACGCCATACCACGCGAATCAGCCGTAACACTTGTCTTACCAGCCGAGCATCTCGAAGCCCTACACACACTTGCTACCGAGTGGAAAGCCATCTACCAAGCCGAAGTAGGCAATGTAGAAAAGAAACTCGACCTAATCGTAGAGCCAGTAGCCCTACCCCCCAGCCAGCTCACGCACGATGCCCAAGAGGCTATCGTCAATATGGCCGTAGCTGTACACAATGGTGTGCTACGCTTTATCCCCGAGTTTCCCGAGATTGTAGAAACCTCGTCAAACCTCGCCATCATTAGCGTAGCCGAGGGCAAAGCCGAGTTTTTCTTCCTTCTCCGCTCATCGCGCGACAGCCAGCTAGACAACCTTATCGCCACGATTAAGAGTACCGCTGCGCTGGCAGGCATGACCATTGAGACCAGCCACCACTATCCAGCATGGCAGCCCGACTTCAATTCGCCCATTGTCAAGCTCATGGAAGAAGTCTACCTCGAAATGTTTGGCAAGCCCAATGAGGTAAAAGTTGTACATGCAGGTCTAGAATGTGGCCTCATTGGCCAAGTTTACCCTC
>JAUMYJ010000038.1 GCA_030528715.1 Bacteroidales bacterium
ATTTCAACTAAGCTATCACTATTCATCTCTACAAGTCCCTACTCACACATACACTTCTCACATGGCAAGGCATGCTAACACCCTAGTTTTTGTACCTCGACACGATACGCATGTATCACGTTAGGGCACAAGTGTTTCAAGACATGCTACACGTGTACCACGACTTGGTACAATGCTTTGCGTTAACACACACACAATTTATTAAGACACGTAGTTTATCACTTTTCTATTAATCACGCTTTCACTACCATGCACACCACGCTACATACCGAATGGACGATAGCCGACATTTGTAAAGGCTTTACCTACAACGAACTCGAAGGTAAGGGACTCTTTGGTCTTGATGGACAGCTCACGATACAGCCTGAATATCAGCGGCACTACATCTATAACGATGGCAAGCGCGATGTGGCAGTGATAAACTCTATCTTGCAGGGCTACCCGATAGGGCTTATCTACTTTAACGTGACGTCTGATGGCCGCTACGAAGTGCTTGACGGCCAGCAGCGCATCACCTCAATAGGTCGCTTCGTAACGGGTAAATTTGCTATCATCGACAGCAACGACCGTGTACAATATTTCTCGGGGCTACCTGCCGAACTACAAGCACGTATTCTCAACACAAAATTGCTTATCTACGCTTGCCAAGGCGAAGAGCAAGAGATAAAGGCTTGGTTTAAGACGATAAACATCGTAGGCTTGCCACTCAACGAGCAAGAGCTGCTCAATGCTATCTATTCGGGACCATTTGTGACGGCTGCCAAGCATGCACTGAGTAACTCGCAAAATGCCGAAGTGCAAAAATGGAGCCACTATGTGCGCGGTGATGTAAAGCGACAAGACTACCTCGCTACTGCCCTACGCTGGGCGTGCGAAAATCAAGGGGTGAGCATAGACGGCTATATGAGCCAGCATCGACAAGATGCCAATGCCAATAGCCTTGTGGCACACTTTCGCACCGTGATAGACTGGGTAACAGCTACATTCACAATGGTGGATAAAGCTATGTGTGGCCTTGACTGGGGACGTCTCTACGACACATATCACACACAGCCTTACAGCATAGGCCACCTCACCACACGCGTGAAAGCCTTGCAAAGCGACGAAAGCGTGCGCAACCCACGTGGCATATACGAATATGTACTCGGGGGTGAACAAAACACCACGCTGCTTGACATTCGCATATTTGAAGAAAGCACCAAAAAAGCCGTATATGCCATGCAAACCAAGGCAGCCAAAGCCAAAGGCGTGAGCAACTGCCCTCTGTGTGCACTAGGAAAGAATGCCAACCGAGACCGCATTTACAAGCTACAAGAGATGGATGCCGACCACGTGACAGCTTGGAGCAAGGGGGGTAGCAGCGATATAGCCAACTGCGAGATGCTCTGCAAAACGCACAACCGCGCTAAGGGCAACAAGTAGATACATGGTGGTGTGAGCCTGCTCATAAGGCGTGTAGTTAACCATTACTTCATAACCTATCCGCCTCATGTCACACACATTTAGCCAAGTAGCCTTGCAATGGTGTAAGGCCAAATGCCCCATCGTTAAGCACTCTACCTATTGTGCCTATACCTTGGCAGTGCACACACACCTCGTGCCCCATTTTGGGACATCTACGTGCATCAGTGAAGCTGATGTACAGCAATTTATCATGCATAAGCTAGCACAAGGTCTAGCACGCAAAACAGTCAAAGACCTTGTGGCCGTACTACGCGCCATTGTAAAATATGGCAGCAGACATAGCCTTTTCTCCCCCGAAAATTGGGTGCTTGAATATCCCACGAGTCATAGTACCTATCGCCTACCTACACTTGTACTTACGCACCAACGGCAGTTGATGCGCCACCTCGTAGCTCAACCTACGGCTCAGAATATCGGCATATTACTTGCGCTATGCACTGGCATGCGCATTGGCGAAGTGTGCGCCCTTCAATGGGCAGATGTCGACCTAAGACTACGCTTGCTTCGCGTGCAGCGCACGATAGGACGCGTGTACAACTGCGAGCTGCGCTGCACAGAAAAAATTGTCTCTTCGCCTAAAACATGTCACTCCTCGCGCGACATTCCTATCGCTCCAGCATTACTTCGTGCGCTACGCATCGTGCGAATGGCTTCGGCTAAGACGGCTACATTTGTAGTCGGAGCAGGGACACAAGCCAAAGAGCCACGCACTTATCGCGACTATTTTGCACGATTACTCAAAAGGCTTGGTCTGCCCAGTATAGTTTTTCACGGTCTACGCCACACCTTTGCTACACGCTGTATAGAGAGCCAATGCGATATAAAAACTATCAGTGCCATACTAGGCCATGCCAATGTTTCCACGACACTCAACCTCTACGTACATCCCGACATTGACCAAAAGAAACGCTGCGTAGCACGCATGAGTAAATACATCGGTATGCTCGAAGAAGTCTATTAGTTGCCACGGCACTGGTATAACGTAGGTTATGCCAGTGCCGTGAATTTATATCACGAGGTAAAAGTATCTTTAATTAGCTTAATGGGTTCCAACCTTGGGCTTTTAGTTCAAGCTCGTTGCCATCGCGCGTTTCGAGCAATAATCCAAGCTCTGGGCGTGTGATATGGCCAATAATGCGCACATCTTCAAGAGCGGCTACACGCTCATGCTCCGTAAGGGGCACAGTAAAGAGCAACTCGTAATCTTCACCACCATTGAGTGCGCAGGTGGTAACGTTAAGGTTAAGCTCCTCGGCCATTGCTGCCGTTTGGTAGTCAAGCGGTATGCGCTCCTCAAAGATACGACAGCCCGTGCCACTTTGCTTACAAATGTGCATCAGTTCAGACGACAAGCCATCGCTGATGTCAATCATTGCTGTGGGCTGAATACCTGCTTCACGCAAGGCAGCTACAATATCGGCACGTGGCTCAGGACGCAGCTGACGCTCTAAAATATACTCTCGTCCCGCAAAATCGGGACTAGCCTGCTCGGGCGTAGGGTTGGCAATGGTATTGAATACAGCCTTCTCACGCTCTAAGAGTTGTAACCCCATAAAGGCTGCCCCTAGGTTACCACTTACACAAATCAGATCCGTATCACGCGCGCCACTGCGGCGCACGATAGTATCGGGAGCAGCCTCGCCAATAGCCGTAATACTAATGGCCAGCCCTGTAAACGAACTCGTCGTATCGCCCCCTATAATGTCCACACCGAAGCGTTCGGCAGCATAGCGCATGCCAGCGTAAAGGTCTTCTACCATCTCTATGCTAAAATTCCGACCGATAGCAATGCTCACCGTCAGCTGGCGAGGCGTAGCATTCATCGCATAAATATCTGACAGATTAACGGCCACTGCCTTATAGCCCAAATGTTTGAGGGGTGTATAAACGAGATCGAAATGTACACCCTCCATGAGCATATCAGTCGTTACAACGGTATGTGTACCAGTAGTAGGAGCTAAGATGGCGCAATCGTCACCAACACCCAGCACCGTACCCTCATGAAACTGTGGCAGAGCCTGGGTAATGCGTTCGATAAGGCCAAACTCACCAAGGGTAGAAATTTCTGTTTGCACTTGTGATTGCATAGCTGTATAGATGTAGAATAAAGAAACGGGGCAAGGCTTAGCACAGCGCACGAACACTGTGCTAAACCTTGCGTTTGTGAAGTCGTAAGAGGGTTTAGTTGCGGTTTATCATTTCGCGGAAGATCGCCGCCATAAGTGGCTGCACTTTGTTAGCTGCTATCTGCACCTCTTCATGGCTAATCTCTACAATTTTACCTTCCACACCAAGGTCGGTAATAACACTAATACCAAAGACACGCATACCACAATGGCGCGCTACAATCACTTCTGGCACTGTACTCATGCCTACGGTATCCGAGCCTAAGATACGATACATGCGATACTCAGCTGGTGTTTCAAACGTCGGCCCTGAGGTTGCGAGATAAACACCCTCTACGGTGCGAATACCGAGTTCGGCAGCAATGGCTTTACCTTGAGCGATAAATTCCTTGTCGTAGGCAGCACTCATATCGGGGAAACGTGGCCCATACTCAATGTTACGACCGCGCAAAGGATGGTCAAAGATAAAGTTGATGTGGTCGGTGATAATCATCAAATCGCCAATCTCAAAGTCAGGATTTACACCTCCCGAGGCATTGCTCACAAAGAGATTTTTAACACCTAACTCACGGAATACACGAATGGGGAAAGTCACCTGCTCGCGCATGTCGTAGCCTTCGTAATAGTGAAAGCGTCCCTCCATAGCTAGCACATGCTTCTCGCCCAAGCGGCCGTAGATAAGACGACCACTATGCCCCTCTACGGTAGAGACGGGGAAGTTGGGAATTTCATTGTAGGGCAATGATACCTCTACTTCGATTTCTTGCGCTAGCTTACCAAGGCCAGTGCCGAGAATGATGGCCGTGTTGGGCAAAGTAGGGAGCTTAGCTTTAAGCCAGTCTGCCGTGAGATTGATTTTTTCTAACATAGTCTATTATTTTAGTGTTGAATGATTGTTGTCCATTATCAAGAAACTCTACTACGATAGGCTGCACCCAAAGTGCGGCCTGCACCTCGGTACTTAGGCCAGAGCTAGCTATAAGACGCACAGCATCTTTCTCTGTGGTAATGATGCGTGTGCCTTGCGGTAGGTGAGCCAATGTGCTATTGATACGCGCTACATCTGCCTTAGAAAAGTTATGATGGTCGGCAAAGCATAAACTCTTAACCACATGATAACGCCCCTTCATAGCTTTAATAAAGCCAGCTGGCCGCGCAATACCCGCTAAGACAAGCACGGTGTCTTCTTGTTGGAGTGGCGTGCTTTGGTCAGCATACAATGGATAAGGAGTACCATAGGCAAAAGTAGTAAAATACACCATTTGTGAAGCATTCGTGCCGAGCTCATTACGCAGCTGTGTCAAGTGAAAGGCGTTAAGCGTGCGTGGGCACTTAGTCACGATGATAATATCTGCACGATCGCTCTCTATGGCTGGTTCACGTAAACGCCCTGCTGGTAAGAGCGCGTCCTCGTAATAAAGACGATTGTAGTCTGTGAGCAAAATAGAGAGGCCAGGTTTGACGTAGCGATGCTGAAAAGCATCGTCTAGCACAATGACCTCAGCCGCTGACTTTATAATGCGACCCGACTTGTGCTTGCGTGGGCGTAGCAAACGCTCAATACCTGCACGACGATCGGCATTCACAGCCACCCGCACACCCTTATCTCTAAATTTGAGGTGCATCTGATAGGGTTCATCGCCAAGCGTCAAAGCCGTGCTCTTATGTGTAGCCTCTACATGCCCCTTAGTAGTGCGTTTATAGCCACGGCTAAGCACTGCGCACACGTAAAGCGGCGAGAGCAACTGCAAGAGATATTCTACATGGGGGGTTTTACCTGTTCCTCCAACAGTGAGGTTACCCACAGCAATAATGGGTAGTGGATAGGTGCGCTGTTCGAGCCAGCCGTGCTCAAAAAGCCAGTTGCGCAACCACACGCCTAGCCCATAGAGCCAGGCAAAAGGCAAGAGCCAAGAGTTAATTTTGGGCTTAGCCATAGTGTGCGCTTTACAAGGTAAAAGGGCATCAATAGATGCTAATTGGCCACCAGCTTGAATACTGACCTATCGCACATCAAGGTGATAGGGGAGTGCCATTTGCAAAGCATTTTGCCCGCGTAAGCTGCGGCTATACATGATAGGCGCATAAAGCTCACCCATTACCTCGCGCATTTCACGCTCGAAATAGCTACGCTTAGCCGTATTGCCAATGTTATCATACCATTGTTTTACGGCAGGCAGGCTGGTCGTGCTATACGCATCAGTTTCGAGTTTAGCAAGTTTAGCTGCGTAATTGACAGCATCTTGCAATGTACCCAAATCGTCAACCAACCCATTGGCCTTAGCATCTACTCCACTCCACACACGGCCTTGTGCCAAAGTGTGTATTTGGTCAAGCGACAAATTAGGGCGACCTTCATCTACACGCTTCAAGAAGAGGTCATAGCCACGGTCAACATAAGTTTGTAAGGCACTCGTTTCAGCCGTTGTGAGGGGACGTGTAATGGTTTGCATAAAGTCAGACGTTGCGTGCGTCTTAACACTTTCAAAACGTAGACCTAGTTTTTGTGTAAGCAATCCACTAGCCTCTGGTATCATGGCATAGATACCGATACTACCTGTTACAGTGGTCTTATCTGCAAAGATGTGTTGACCTCCCATCGCGATATAGTATCCTCCCGAAGCCGCCATACCACCCATTGATACCACCACAGGTTTTTGAGCTTTCAAACGCTTCACAGCATGCCATATTTTTTCGCTAGCAGTAGCACTTCCGCCAGGCGAGTTGATGCGTAGCACAACTGCCTTAATGTTATCATTCTCAGCCATGGCTTCGAGCTCCGGTATCATCTCGCTTGCCACGATGTAATCTTCTGCACTAGCGCTAGGTATAGCATCGTCTATGATAGCTCCCACAGCATAATATACGGCGATTTGTTCTTGCTTCAATTTAGTGTCGGCAGACATCAGCATCTGTGGTGTAGCTAGGGTTATTGCTTGTGCTTCGTCAAGCCCAAGTTCTTTTTTCATAAAATCACGCGCCTCGTCAATGTAGCATACTTTATCTACGAGTTTGCGTTGGAGGTAGCTGCTATCGGTGGCCAGCGTGAGATAACTCTCAACATAGCTATTAAGCTCTGTCAAGCCTATGCCACGAGCCGTGCTAATAGCTTGGCTGAGCTCTCCCCATAGGCTTTTAGCAAGGGTTGATAGCTGCTCGCGGTTAGCCTCACTCATCGTACTCTGAATATAGACTTCGCCTGCACTCTTATATTTGCCCACACGAATAAGCTGCATAGATACACCTATCTTATCAAGCAAGTCCTTATAGTACATGGGTGTGATAGCCACACCGCGCAAATCAATCATACCATCTTTGCCTAGGATCACACGATCGGCAGTGGTTGCTAGATAATAGCCTGCCTGTGTATAATTTTCACCATAAGCATAGATAGGCTTACCAGAGGTACGGAAGTCCACAAGTGCTTGGCGTAATTCTTCAAGATTGGCCATATTAGCAGAGAAAGCACCCATTTCAAGAAAGACCCCAACGATGTTGTCGTTACTCTTGGCTTCACGAAGTGCAATTATAAGGTCGTCTACACCTTGCGACGCATCGTCTGAACCGAGCAAAAAGCCTAGTGGGTCGTCCTTAGCACGATCTGTAAGCGCACCGTCAAGATCAAGATGCAGCAACGAATTATTCGTCAGCACACCCTCTCCCTTCCCACTACCTATGGCAGCAGCTCCGATCAGCATCATAAGAAAAAGCACAAAACCTAGCAAATTCACGACAATAAACCCTACAGCCGCCGCCAAGGTCATCTTAAAAAATTCTTTCATGCGTCAATGCTCTATTTTTGATTTAATTATTATAACAACTACGCTCCCACCACACATATCGCTGTTATGCCTCGCCATAGCTTACACGATGCTTAAACCTTGATAGTCTATGAGAAAGTGTCTTAATTGCAAAGATAGTAAAAAAAAAGAATTATACCACATTTTCATAAGGAATTACGCTGTACAATAGTTTTTTTCTTGCAAAGCCACCACAGCACACATCACAAGGCTGCGAAAAGGCAACGTAAACACACATTTTATACACCCCAACACACTATAATCAATCAAGATATATAAAGCGAGACGCAGCAACATCTTCCGATGTGCTGCGTCTCTGTGACTCGTTTGGGGCTCGAACCCAAGACCCCAACATTAAAAGTGTTGTGCTCTACCGACTGAGCTAACGAGTCAAACCATAGTGCCGTTAAGCGAGTGCAAAGTTAAGCAAAGATTTTGAACTGACCAAATTTTTAAGCAAAATAATCACCACTCACATGAGTTTTATGCTTCAAAAGCCTTTTTTGCCTTACTACCACGCCATAAAAGCAAGTACCCAATAATGCCTGAGATCAGCGAAGCAATAAAAATACCGAGCTTAGCTTGTGTAATATCAATAGGGTCAGTAAAGGCCAGCACAGTTACAAACATTGACATCGTAAAGCCAATACCTGCGAGACAACCTATTGCCCAGATGTGGTGCCAAGAGAGATCAGGCGATAGGCTCCCCCATCTTAGGCGCATAAGTACCCATACAGCTAATGCTACACCCAGTGGCTTACCCACGAGCAAACCCAAAGCTACTCCCAGACCGATATGTGTACTAAACAGAGTAGCCATATCCATATCTATAAAAGCTATACCAGCATTGGCTAGAGCAAAAATGGGCAAGACTACAAACGATACAACCGGGTGTAGATTGCGCTCCAAACGCTGCAAAGGTGGCGTAGCTCGCAGAGCTTCTTCTTTAATGCGTGCTAAGATATCTACTTGTTCAGGTTCAAGTACACGCACTTCATTTGGCTCAATCGCACGAAAGCGTTGCCCTAGTTGTTTCAAGCGCGTGATAAAGGTTGCTTCGGGAATGGTAGAGTCTGCTGGGATTGTAAAGGCTATAAGCACGGCAGCTATCGTGGCATGTACCCCCGAGAGCAAAAATGACACCCAAACACCGCCTATCCCTACAATGCCATAAAACCACACGCTTTTAACACCAAGACGATTAGCAGCATAGAGTAGTGTCAGAAAGCCCAGCCCCATAACAACGTTGATGAGCGAGATGTTAGACGTATAAAATAAAGCGATGATGAGTACAGCACCCAAGTCGTCTACGATAGCTAATGTAGCCAAAAATACCTTGCCAGAGAGTGGCACACGATCACCCAGCGCATACACTACTGCT
>JAUMYJ010000012.1 GCA_030528715.1 Bacteroidales bacterium
TTCTTCCGTAATCTGCCCCGTAGGGTACAGCGTCAAAAAGTCGTTGCAAGACGAGAGCACACCAGTAGCCATTGTGGCTGCGATGAGCGTATATTTTGCTAAATTGATACGTTTCATATAGCTGTATTCCTTAGAAACCAAAACTTAGGTTGAATGTAAACGAGCGATTGCGAGGTGTTTGATTGTCGTCAATCGCAGGGTGCCATTTGCTAGCTGAATGTTCGGGGTCAGTACCACTATACTTCGACCAGAAGAATAAGTTATTGGCCGAAAGTGAGAAGCGCAATGAGTTAAGTCCCCAACGCTTGATTTGCTCTTGTTTGAAGCTGTAGCTCAACTGCATGTAGTTGAAGCGTACATAGTCTCCATTTTCCACATAGCGGTCACTAGGCAATGCGTTATACGAAGCACCTGCATTGCTATTCATGGCACGTGGAATTTCGGTAATATCACCATTTTTACGCCAACGCCAGTTTACAGCTGCACTTTGGTTATAGTTACTACGCATACTTTCGGCCGACATACGTGCTTGGTTGATAATCTTGTTACCTACGCGGAATGTGAAACTGGTATTCAGCTGCCAACGACCATACTCAAATGTAAAGCCAAAGCCACCATTGAGTGTAGGGTTAGAGCTGCCCAAGTACACTACGTCAAGTGAGTTGATTTGACCATCGTGGTTAACATCTTCATAAATAACGTCGCCACCCGAGAATAGGTAGTTTACGCCACCATAGTTGAATACCATCTGCAAGGGATTACCTTGGGCGTCGTAAATCACATTACCCTGAGCATCACGTGCTACTGGTGTCGTAGCATTTTCGCCACGTGCTGCAGCAGCGGCAGCTGTCTTATCACCATAGCGTGCATTCAAGGCTTCGTTGTTAAAATAGCCACTATGCTCATAATCGTAGCGATAAATACCCTTATAGCGGAAGCCATAAACACCACCTAGAGCATTACCTATCTGTACACGGCTATTCCAATTTTGGTTAGGATTTGCGTAGTTGTACTCTTTATTTAAGCTATTAAGTACGCTTTCGTCCATCGCCTCAATACGATTTATATTTTGTGCGAGGTTAAAGCGCAGGCGCAGCTTCATCTTATTATCTTTCAGCAGTTTTTGCAAGATGTTATTGGTAGAGAAATTTAGCTCCCAACCATAGTTCTTCATCTCTCCTACATTCGCATTGTCAAGTGACCCATAACCTGAAATTGAGGGGATCTGTACACCACTCATAATCAAGTCAGTCGTTTTCTTGCTATACGTATTAAGGTCAAATTGCAAGAGGTCTTCAAAAAGATTTAAGTTCACACCGATATTCCAAGAAGATGTTTTCTCCCAGCGAATATTGATCAAGCGCAAACCAGAAGGCGCAATAGCATCTACATTGTTATAAGTACCGATCTGAGTGTACTTATTATACATAGTACCTTCACCGATTGCTTGGTTACCATTGATACCCCAACCTGCACGCAATGAAAACAAGCTAATCTTCTCACTCAGTGGCTCAAAGAATTTCTCTTCATTGATATTCCAACGTCCTGAGATACTTGGGAAGAAGCCCCACTTATTACCCGAACCAAACTTCGTGCTACCATCAGCACGCACAGCAGCAGTCACGTTATATTTGGTTTTGTAAGAGTAGAAGCCCGTCCATGTTGCATTCATAGAGTGCCCTTCACCTGTACTCGTCGTTGTATTGGTCACGTATGCAGGAACTGTTGCATCACTAATACCACCAGCAAGACCGCTTACAGACAAGTTTTGACGCGTGCTATTATTCGTGCGCAATTGACCTTCGATACGTGTTTGGAAGTCGTGGTTGGTATTAGCAAACACAGGGTGAAAACGCAGTGAGTGTGTTGTTTCAAAGCGGTTGCTCTTAAACTCACTGATATTGCTTGTATTGATGTTTTCATTCCACTGCGAAGATACTAGCGAGGCCGGGAAATAGCCATGGTTAGTCTCAGCATACGTGTTCATAAACACTTTACCCTCGTACTGCAAGATATGCTCTTGCCCCTCGTCTTTACCAAGAAGCTGATAGCTTACAATAAACTCAGGCTCAATGGTGTAGTTTGAACGCTTTACCCAAGCCTGGTGTGCAATAGCCACAGGGTTACCATTGCCCACCATATCTCTTAAGTAATATGACGTATAGCCATCACGCACTTCACCCGCAGCGCCTTGAGATGGGAAAATGCGATAGTATTCTCCAGTGTCATAATACACACCTCGTACGGCATCATACTCGTGACGCGTTACAGCCATATTAGGCATCGCATTGTAAGCACGTGAGAGAATATTACCATTATTCATATGGTTGTTTACAAACACCAGCGCGAAGTTAGAAGAGAACTTCATGCGGTCTGACACATAGTAGTCAAGTGCCAAGCGTGTAGATAAGCGGTCAAGCTTTTGCTGAATAATGGTACCACCTTCATCATCATAATTAGCCGAAAGGCGGAAAGTAGCCTTGTCACCACCACCCGAAATCGCTACACCATACTTATGTGTTTGGCCAAACTGTGTAACCAAATTTACCCAATCAGTATTCTTGTTATAGTTAGCATAGTAGGCAGGGCGATCTTGACGATAAGAGAGTTCTACGATATCAGCAGCCACAGAGCTTTGCGCTGGGTTAAAGTAGCCTTCCTTCATCATCATGGTGTACTCGTCACCCGTAAGCATTTTCAAGCCCTTAGGCTGCCATGAGCCGTGGAAGCTATAATTGAAATTTACTTTCGTTTTACCTGCTGCACCACGACGTGTATAGATTTTGATTACACCATTGGCACCACGCGAGCCCCATACAGCTGTTGCCGCAGCATCTTTCAATACTTCAATAGACTTAATGTCTTCGGGCTGCACATTAAGCAGAGCTGCAAATTGCTCTTGGCTATCAAATTGTGACACACTACCTTGCTCAGTACTATAATCCTCCAAGATATTGTCATTTACTACAATGAGTGGCTCTTGTGAACCCGAAATAGAAGTCACACCACGCAAACGCATACTTGACCCCGAGCCCAAGTTACCAGAATTTGATACGATATCCAAACCTGCGATTTGACCTTGAAGCGCATCACTAGCCGTTTCAAATGACAAACCCTCCAAATTGTCCATATCAAGTGTCTGCACTGCACCCGACACCTGACGCTGGTCGATGTTAAGACCACCAGAGTTAGCCTTACGACGATAAGTTACCACCGCTTCTTGGAAAGTAGATATGTCTTTCAACTCTATGTCGAAAGTCATATTTTCACCAATCTCTTTATCTTCCGTTTTATAGCCAATATATGACACACGGATTTTGTTGGCGTTATTTTTAACTTGAAGCGAGAAGTTACCATTGGCATCGGTCGTAGTAGCCGAGACATTACGATTATTGGCATCGACTTCCACCACGTTGGCCATCATGATAGGGCCATCGGCTTCGCTCCACACCTTACCTGTAATGCGCTTTTGCGCAACAGCTATCGTACTGGCGCATAGCAAGGTAAGCGTTAGACAACTCTTATTATATTTCATGATACTCCCTGTATTTATTTCATTCTATTTTGCTTCACAAATTGGCGTGCTGGACCTACCGAAGACCACGCTGCGTCAAAGCGTCCACCTGATTTATTGAAGTTAAGGTAGCTGTCAATTTGGTGTAGCACGCTATAAGACGATGAGGCGTAAAACGACAACCTGCTCACATCGTTCACATTACCAATACCATCACGAGCAAAAACGTTGTACATGCCTGGTGTGTTTACTACATTAACGGTACGACCGCTAACATCGGTCAACTGCATAGCAGTACTTGTGGCAGGTTTAGTCAAGCTCAATCGGCGGAAGCCATTTGATGCCATATCATAAGAAGCAGTCTCAAATGTATAGCTAAACGCAGGCTTATCAATAACAACCGATTCATTTTGGAAGTGATAGCGCAAGAAGTTAAGTAGCGTAAGTACTTGAGCCTGTGCAATAACCTTATGCTCTGGTGCCAACGAATCTATACCACTAGCAGTTGTAATGGCGTGGCTGCTCATATAAGCCTCAATACTTTCCCACGTAGGCAAACCATTGGCCACAGCGGCGTCAATCGCAGCATCCGTAGGTACATATACCGTATAGCGGTAATTTGAGAAGAAGTTTACACGGCGCGTAAGTGAGCGGTCTGTTGTAAAAATGATGTATTTTAGGAGCTCAGCATCTTGATTGCTAGCACTATCAAGCAAACCAGATTGACGGACAAGGTCTTCGCGCACCTGGCACATTGCGCCAAAACTTGTCGCACCAAACGTATTGCTACTAGCAGCTGCAATATGGTCGTACACCGAGCGTGGTGTAGATTGTAAGGCACGATCAACAAAGTAAGTCATACCATTACCATACGAGTTTGTAGCCTGCGTTTGGTCGTACACTTCAAGAATATTTACCTTTTGTGCTTCCGAAGTTGGGTTAGTGTGGTTAAAGTTTATCTGCCAACCACTTTCCAAGGCATCTCCCACACTTAGAGTACCATTAGCACCCGATGCACGAACCACACGAATAGGTGCACCACTACGAGCGAAGTAATATTCACGCTCATTTGTCACCATTTCGGCAGCACCATTCATGGTGCTATCATCGTGAATAATGATGTGGTCGTTCACTATTTCCATCATCAAGCGACGTGCTATATTAGCCATGCTTGTTGCGTCCGTTTGGTCTGATACAGATGGTGTATAAGCAGCACCTTTCTGCCCCGTTACCTCATTATAACGATAAGCAGTCACTTTCACTGGGATTGAAGAGATTGCACGATCACGCACCTCGTTCTCATACTTAAACCCATATACCTTACGAGAGGCACGCAGATAGCTTGCAGGATCGTAATAAGTCGTAAGTGCCGTATCCGTAGGCACAAAGAATGAGAAATGCGATTGCATCGCCTTCAAATACGTGCTAAAATACTGCTTCAAAGGAGCACTATTGTAGTTAGAGCCTTGGATAAAATTATCGTCAGAAGCTACGATAGCATTGATTACCTGCGCATTGCGGCTATAAAGCACTGGTGCTATTACAGACGAGAAGGAAGCTGGTGTAAAGACACTTTTCGTTAAGTAAAGTACACCATTGTTTGCCACGATGGTAGTATCTATTTCATTTTTGAACGCTTCTATCGTAGGGAAACTCGTCTTGGCAAACATATCATCACGAGCATCATTTTTCACACGAGCATATTTTGTAGGCACTGACTCGTTAAATGATGGCTTCATCAAGTTGTTTATCAGCTGCGCTGTGATATTAAGAGGGATTTGGTCAAGATTATAAGCCAAGTTTTCCACGGTATTATCCTTCGTGCGGTAACGTTCAAGTAGTGCACGACCACCACCACGAAGGAAAAACTCCTCAACCGCCTCATCGGTAGGCACAAAGATTGCGGCCATGTCTTCATTGACAGTCGAAGAGTTGCTGTAATAGCCATTCCAAGCAGGGTCAAATGCCAAGAGTGGCATTGCAATTGCGCTCGTAGTACCCTTAGCAACAGTCGTTGTTTGAGGATTTTTATTTGCACCACCTACACTACGCTGTGTATAATAAGTCTTTACGAACACCGAGTCTACCTCTGGTTTAAACTGCTGATAGGCTGTTGTCAGTGCTGCATTGTACTCAGGATAGCTAAAACGTTCAAGCATACGGCTGAAATACTTCGTACGGCCATTTATACGAATTTCCTCTGCCATATTATCTGGGGTAATCACAACACGATCGACCACATTAAGATAGCCATTCAAGCATGTAATATCTTCTTGTATTACCTTAGCATTATAGATATATACATCTTTATTATTGCTAGACCACGTACGATTTACCACCTTTTCAAAGTCCTCACCCTTAACATTAACGTGGTCCATTTGCCCCCAAATAAAGTGAGTCATAAACGGCAAGCCATAACCAGAGACGAGGTACATACCCTTATCACGTACATTATAGTTTTGCCATAGGTCTACTTCACTAGAAGCATCTTCGTGCTGCGTTTTTGGCAGCTGTGAGGCCGCGAAGTAAGGCACAGAGTCAGTCTGTGCGATTGAGTTAGCCTGACGCAAACAAATATTTTTAGACGTACCAAACGTGGTAAGCTTCTCAATCAGATACGCGTTATCAAGCATCGAGCCATTAAAGAGCAAACGCTTTTGCGCCATAGTAAGCTGCTCATAAGTACGCACTGGGGCACCACTTGCATCCACCCAGGCCGTTGAAGCAAAAAACGCATCATAGGCACTATCAGGTGCCACAAATAATGTCTTACTACCAGTTTTATTTAGTACTTCGGCATAATTTAAGTCTTCGATTAGGCGGAGTACAGTCTTAAAGTTCGAACGATCTTTCAGCTCGGCATACAAGCTACCACCAAGGAAACCAGGGCGCTTTTCGTCAAGATCATGATCATCACTGCACGAGTACGTCAAACCACAGGCAGCCAGCAGCCCCAAACCAAGGAACCACTTTTTGCTCTGCTTTAGCATGCTACTTCTCATACAACTTACGTTTTGAGTATTTATCTTATTGTTATTTATTTGCTAAACTCAAGGGGGTATACCCCGCCCATATAGGGTGCTACAAAATTACTACAAAAAAAGCGAGAAAAAAAGCCCGAACACCCTTTTAATTGGCGATTTATACTTTATTAACATTGAAAATTTATTAGCACTCATTACACTAGATTTAATCTACCCTCAAAAAGAGAAACAAAAACAACATAACATAATGATAAACAGCGAAATACAACCAAAACAAGAATAAATTAAGAGAAAACATCACGCACAGCTGTCTAGCGATTGTGCATTCATAAAAGCTCCTCACAACCTCCAATCTCACAAACAAAAAAACAGCTATAAAATATATTTCACATTAAAACAATGCTCTTCCCATGCCTTAATCTAGGCATCATACACTTACCTCATAGGATAGAAATGCTAAACCCAAGGCATTGTTTCTCGTTTAGATACAATTGTTTCGTGTCTAGGTACAATTGTATCCAAACGAGAAACAATTGTACCTAGACACGAAACAATGTTTTATACCTAAGACCACCAAAACACCCTCGTCACACCATCAGCTCAAATAGCACTTAGTAATGAAAGAAACCTATCACTAAGTGGGCGACAAGAGTGATTTATTTCAGACCCAAAAGCTAGAACTCAGAGAACATGATAGCAGGCTATAAAAACAAAGAAACATCAAAAACAAAAAATCTATCAAAAACAAAAAATAAGACAGCAACAAAAAGACAAATCAACAGAGAACTACAAAAAACAAAAGACAATTAAAGACCATAAGTTACATTGAAGAAAAGAAATACTACAAAAAGAAATCTTCTAAAAGAGTTTCGATAACACCACTTCCTTTCTAGCAGTAGAATACTGAAAAGGAAGTGGTGTATAATAAACTTAATCAAAAGAAGCTAAGGACGGCCTCCAAGCTCAATGACGACATATTCGCTCTGTGTGCCAAGGCGAAACTTACCGCCCCACAAGCCAATACCCGAAGTTACATAAAAATGTGTATTTCCTTTACGGAGATAACCATGACTTTGCTCGTATATAGCCTTGACGCCCCAACTAATAGGCCATACTTGACCAGCGTGCGTATGACCCGAAATTTGTAAATCGACACCTGCGGCCTCGGCTTGTTCTAAATGGCGTGGCTGATGATCTAACAAGAAAATAGGCTTCGTACTATCCAACCCTTGTATTAAGCTCGATATCGTCTGACGAGAATTATTCATCGCATCATCGCGCCCTACAATATAAAAACTGCTATCAACCAACACGGCTTGATCTATGAGCAAGCGAATACCTGCATCACGCAGTAACTCCTCGCTCGCAGAGCGGGTCGGTAAAGTATTCATGGTTGCCCAAACAAGCATATACCCCTAACGGCGCATACAAATCTGCCAACACATGGTGACTTCCCTCAGACAACACTGGCTCAGTAGCATCATCTATAATATCCCCAGCAATAAGTATTAAGTCAGGACGCTCTGCATTGATCTGCTCTACCCAACGAGCAAGCTCCTCACGCCCAATGGTATAGCCTAGATGTAAATCACTTATAGCCACGATACGGAGTGGACGAAGTGGCTTATCTATATATAGCCTAAGAGGTACGCGCACCTTATGATGGTAATGTACATTGCCATAGCCAAAGATTACCACCATAAGACCCAACACTACACAGAGGCCTGCCCAAGACTCCGACAGATATCTACGCCATGTAGGCACAAACCAAGTGACAATATCTGCTAGCCCAAAAATCAAGACCAGATATAGCAGCATAAAAATCCACGCACTGCCACCTATATAGAAAGTACGTAGAAGTGTTTCAGGCAAACTTGTTTTGAAAAGTACTGCGACCAAGAGCGAGAACAGCAAACTCACGAGAAACACCACGACAACACACTTGGCCAACTTAGGCAATGGTAGCAAATGCCATACACGCCAACACACATAGCCTTGACCTATGAGCACAAGTAGAGCTATAATAAGCATCATAGAAATTTTGTTTATAAAAAAAGGCACGTATAACTAAACAATTACACGTGTATAGTCAGCCTTACGAGGCTTCGCCTTGGAGGCTGGTATCGCAGGGAAACCAAGCGCCACAGCAGCCACCCCTTGCAAACCCTCAGGCAAGCCCATAGAACTCATTATAGCTTTGCCCTCGGCCGTAGCAAAGGTTTCGACACAGCGGTTAATCCAGCATCCTCCTAAACCTAAGCTATGGGTTGCCAAGAGCAAATTTTGCATGATGGCACTACCATCTTGTAGACCAAAGGGATAGTCGGCAGGTGCAAATACATAAATATGTGTAGGCGCACCAAAGAAAGGGTCGGCTGTGGGGTTACTAGCATACCGAGCATTAATAGCCGCCAAACGCTGACGCAACGCCTCGCGCTGTACGGCCACGATAAAGCAACGCTGCTGACCACGTGATGAGGGTGCATAAGTACCAGCTTCGAGAATGGCAGCTAAAGCCTCATCGCTAATCTGCTCGGGTAAAAATCTACGTACGCTACGGCGTGTAAGTATTGCTTGCAGAATTTCGTTCATCGGTAGTTCTAAGATAGTCAGGCGAACTGATAGGGCACACCTGAGGGTAAAAATGATAGTGCTCAAAGAGTTGGAATACAGCATTGGTCCAGCCAAAGCCTAGCTGTGTGGTGTATTCGCCAGCAAGTGGGGCGTCATTTACGACATTATAGCGATCGTAGAGCTCATGAGTGCGGTAGTAGTGAGTAGCCACGAGCTTGCGCCAGCGGTGTGAAACATCGTCAGCCAAGGCACATTGCCCTGAGCGACGAAAGCCCACATAGGCTATCCACTGTCCTGGGGCGGAGCCTGTGGGAGCGTCCCATTTATAGCCCGTAGTATGAGCAGAACAAGCTAGACCGCCAGCATGTAGTAAGTTTTGTCGTACGAAGTCGGCAACTCGTGCTGCCTGCCTTTGTGTAGCTAAGCCTACAAAAAGAGGCATAAGACCAGCCGTCGTATAAACGCCTGTGGGCTTATGCGGTGCTCGTGTGACATCAACAAAATAGCCTACATGTGGCTGCCAAAAATATTTATGGATAGCACGCCGACGTGCTTCTGCCAACGCAACAAAACGTTCGGCCTCTACAGGCTGATTGAGGTAACGATACATGGTAGCAAGCAGCTGCTCTGCATGATAGAGTAGCGCATTAAGGTCTACGGGCACTATATTAGTCGTGTTAATAGTCAAAGGGTCAGTAAGGTTAATTAGCCAGCGTGAGGCATTATCCCAACCCGACTCGCTTGATGCACGCAAATGGCGATAGAACGAGGTAGCATTAGCCCCTCCATGACGCTGACTCCATAGCTGACCAGCAGCATAATCAGCACGATAGTTCTCAGCACGAGGTATGGCCGCATTATCATAGTAGCGATTGAGTATCTCACCATCGGCCATACGTATGGTACGTAACACCGCAGGAGTATAGCGCGTTAGCATGGTATGACCACGCATCCAAAAATCGTATTCTGTACGAAGTGCTGAGGCATACGTATCCAACAAAGTACTATCGCGCGTGGCAAGAACCAAAGCCTCTACCATATGCGAGAAAAAAGGTGGCTGTGAACGTGTACCATAATAAGTGCGTGTGCCATTGGGAATAAAGCCATATTGCTGCAAGAGGGTAGCAAAGTTATCCAACATGTGCCGTGCATCAGTGGTGTAGCCATCAACCAAAAGGCCAAGTATCGTAAAATAACTGTCCCAATAATACATCTCTCGGAAACGACCACCAGGCACCGTATAAGGTTTAGAAAGTGGTATATGTGTACCTTGCACCTCGCTATGCGTAGGATAGCGACGCAATACACCCCACAAGTCGCGTATTCTAAGCCTTATGGGTAAGTAATGACTCGTCGTATCAGCGGTGTGTGTGTGTTGCTCAGTAATCAAAAAGTGTTCGAGCACGAAGCCACGTAATGCTTGTGGGCTCTTGGAGCGTACCTCATGTAAAAAGGCTGCACGTACTTGCTCATTACTTAGTCGTGGTGTAGCATCAAGAAAGGCTTTTTCATCAGCAAATAAGGCGTCCTTGCCAAAGAGCGCATCGCTATTGACAGCATTGTAAAATAATTCACCATAGCTTTCATTAGGGGGTATAATGCGTGCTGGGTGTAAAAAACCACGAAACCAGACTATTAAGCCTATGACCAAGAGCAAGCAAATGGTAAAAACAACATCGCGATAGCGATGCCAGCGATCAGAATAATTCATTTAGAGCAAAGGCGTTACTAGAGTATAGCGATATGATGTGCTTGATAGGATAATAGCTGCTCACGCGAGAGCCTAAAATGAACACTTGCCCCTTGCAAATTTCCCCCCATCGGTGGTGTATCTTTGCGCAACGCAATAGCGACCGCTGTAAGCGAGTCAAAATGCAATAAAAGTGCCTCAACAATCGTAAAAGCGACACGCTCTATCAGTAACGCAGGACGTGCCATAATCTGCTGTACGATAGCAAAGGCTTCGGCATAATTAATGGTACCTCGCAAATCGTCGTGGAGCAAAGCGAGCTCCGAGAGTGTCAGTTCAAGCTGAAGCTCCAAGGTGTACCATGCACCTACTTGTGTTTCTTGGGGGAGCACACCATGGTATGCGTAGCAACGCATCTGCTCTAAGTGTAATGTTGCAGGTAAAGCAAGTCGGTTATTCATCGGTATCATCACTTTCGGTGAGCTCAGTTGCTCCTCCCGTAACATACTTTTTCAAGGCACGTTCTACGCCTACTTTCCAAGTGTTGATATGGTCTCCTCCCAATTGAAGCGAAGAGACGAGTTTGATTACATTCTCCACAGGCATACGATAGCGCAGCACACCCGAAATGAGCTTGGCGTAGTTCCAATACTCTTTATCAAATTTCTCGGAAAGACCCTCAACCGTTGTTTTGTAACCGCGCTTATTTTCAAATTGAAAGTCATAACGTTTTCCGTCCTCGTCTACATGACGAATGATACGCCCACGTGTAACGCTCTTGGGGAGTACAATACCCTCATCATCATCTTGCAAGCCTGTAAAAATTTCATAGGGCTGCCCATCTAATAAGCCAATAAGTGCTACCCACTTTTCTTTATTGTTTTGAAAGCGCACTACATCACATTCCAACACATCAGGACGACGCTCTAAAAGGGCAGCATATTGTGGCCATATATCAGCTGCATTAACATGCGGTGATACACTCGCATTATCTAATATAGCCTCACGTGTGCCTTCACGATATACAGTAACACCCTTGCAGCCTTGTTGCCAAGCCATTAGGAATACATGGCTTATAGTAGTCTCATTAGTCGCAGCAGGTAGGTTTATAGTAACGCTAACCCCACTGTCTACCCAGCGTTGCACCGCTGCCAATAAAGCTATCCGATCCATTGGGTCAAGCTCATAGGCAGTTTGCTTTGCATAAGGTGATGCATCATGAGCGGCTTGTAATTCCTCGGGGGTAACGAGTGGCAACTGTTGTTTCAGTGCCCAACGTTGCCATTGAGGGTGATGTATGAGCGTGGAGTCATATTTTGTTCCTGCAGCTCTATCAATACGCACCTTACGCTGGTAGTAAGTCTTAAAGATAGGTTCAATGCCATTAGAGACCTCAGCAAGTAAACTTATCGTACCCGTAGGTGCTACGGACAAACAAGCCATATTACGACGTCCATATTGCTTCATGCGCTTAGCTAATGTAGCATCATGCTGCTTTAAGCGTGTAATAAAAGCATTAGTCTCTTCAAGTTTAGCATCGTAAAGGACAAATGCACCACGCTCTTTTGCAAGCAATACACTACTAGTATATACAGCCACAGCAATCGTACGCATGACCTCTTCGACTATTGTTACCGAGTTTGCCCCAGCATAAGGTAGGCCTAAGGCTGCTAGCATATCGGCCATTGCAGCTACTCCAATGCCAACGCGACGTCCCTGCTCTGTTTTGGTCAATATGTTCTGCCACAACACGCGTTCGTTTACTTTAAGGTCATCAGGCATTGGATCTGCTTCGATAGCTTCTAAGATAGCACGTACTTTTTCGAGCTCTAAATCTACCAAGTCATCTGCTAATCGGAGTGCTTTTTGAGCATGGTCACGAAGCAATACATAATTGAGCCTAGCTTGTGGAGTAAAAGGCTCTTCTACATAACTCAACAAATTGAGCGAGAGTAAGCGACAGCTTTCATAAGGGCTCAACGCCACTTCGGCACAAGGATTGGTAGTCACACCTCCATAACCCTCGGATTCATAGCTATGCGTTACACTTTGGCTACGCACATTGTCCCAAAAGAGTAGCCCGGGCTCACCTCCCTGCCATGCTGCACGCACAATTTTAGCCCACAAATCGGCTGCCGACACATCTTTGCGTATGAGTGTATCATCGCCTAACACAAAGCGTTGACGGTATTGCTTGCCATCTTCTACTGCCTGCATAAAAGCGTCGTCTACACGCACGCTTAGATTAGCTTGCTCTAAACACCCTACCTCTGTCTTTGCCGTTACAAACTCAGCCACATCAGGGTGCTGTACACTCATCGTAAGCATCAAAGCTCCTTGACGGCCACGCTGAACTATACCATTAGCTCCATGGCTTAGCCGCTCTGCCACAGGCATAAAGCCAGGCGACTCAGCACCTGCTCCTCCTACCCTACTCCCCCGAGGACGTAGCGAAGAAAGGTCTACACCTACCCCACCACGCCGTTTGAGAATTTGCACTACCTCTTCGTCTGTGCGAAGAATGCCAGCAATACTATCATGCGGTGAAGCTACGGCATAGCAGCTTGACAAAGTCGTCAGCTGTATTTCATTCTCTACACCAGCTAATATACTACCCGATGGGAGAACGTAACGAAAGTTTTCTAATAGGGCATAAATATCTGCTTCACTAAGTGCAAATTCGCCTCCATACTGCTGCTCGACATCGGCCAAGGCTTTTGCCAAGCGATGATGCATATCATCTGGTGTAGCTTCAATATAACGGCCATAATGGTCACGCAAAGCATAGCGCTCCACCCAAAGTTTAGCAAGAAACTCATTACCATCAAAATATGCAGTAGCAGCTGCATTTACCTCATCAATACTATATTTGCGTTTGTCAGTAGACATATCTCCTTTTACCTATGCTATCACTTTGCAAAGATAGTGATTTTTACGTGTTTTCTCTCTATCAAAATACAAAAAACTTAGCACCCAACTCTCGCCCCACAGCCATACAAACAGTACGCGTGGCAACCTTAGTCACCACACGTATCGTTTTTATTTATATATAAAGAGCTATATATTCGAAACTATTGGTGTGTCACACTATCAACACTTCATGACACACTAATACACACTTCTCTTCAAGCTCCTCTTTTAGAAGGCTTACTTATTAATAGTAGCTCTCATTTTTTCTAGTTTTTCCTTAGCTTTCGCTGCTTTTCTTGCTGCTTTTTCAGCAGCTTTAGTGGCGCGATCTGCTCGATTATTGGCCTTTGTAGCTTTTTCGTCAGCCTTGGCAGCCTTTACGGCTTTGGCAGCAGCTTTTGCCTCTGCCTTGGCAGCAGCTTTTTCAGCCTTAGCAAGTGCTTTGATGGCTTTTGCTTCTGCTTTTTTAGCTTTAAGCTCAGCTTTAAGTTCAGCCTTTGTTTTCTCAACAGTTGAGCTAGATGTCGATTGAGCAACTGCCGTTAGTGAAAAGCCTACGAGCAATAGCGTAGAGAGTATTATTCGCTTCATAATTTTTCTAATGATTATCTCTAAATTCTGGTGTTGTCTCGTTCATAGAGGCCTACTTATATGGCCAATTAAACACGAAACAATCATCTCCTAGCCTACGCCTATTAGGCGCATAGGCTAGGAGAAAAATAGTGGAGTAACATGTAAAATGCGCAGTACAAGGAAGATTATGCGGTCTTCTTAGCTTTCTTAGCAGCTTTTTTTGAAGCCTTGCTGGCACAGCAGCTCTTCTTAGCAGTCTTGCTAGCACAAGCCTTAGCAGCCTTGTCGCAAGCTTTCTTGTCAGTAGCACAAGCCTTAGCAGCCTTATCACACTTCTTAGCTTCCTTACTAGCACAAGTCTTAGCTTTGTCACACGTTTTTGCAGGCTCTTGGGCATTAGCCGTAAAAGCAAACGCTACGGCCATCATAGCACATACTACAAATTTCTTCATAATGTTATTCAGCTTTATAATGGATTACTTCTTAATAACTTTGTGGATAAGCCACATGTGACACATTGTGTCATATCACATTTGCAAAATTACTATTTTTCAAACAAACCACCACGTCCAAAACGCTAAATAACATTAAGCATCACCAAGGTATGTAGAACGCAATTCTCTTTGAAAACGTCGTGCTTAGCGATAAATCAAGAATATTGCAGGTACTTTGCCCAATTCAGGATAGCCATACGTTTTCCACTCCTTTACCGTGCGTGTACATAGATACTCTTGCTCAGTTGTAAGCCCAGCAGCGATACAAAATCGTGTAGTTGGACGCAGCGTGCGTAGCACCTCTTCCAAAAGTTTGGCATTGCGGTAAGGCGTCTCAATGAAAAGCTGTGTTTGGTCAGCCGAAATCGCTTGTGTCTCTAAATGCCTCAAGACTTTACTGCGTTGTGCTGGCTCAATGGGCAAATAGCCATGAAAAGCAAAACTCTGACCATTAAACCCCGACCCCATCAGAGCTAAAAGGATAGACGAGGGTCCCACCAAAGGTACTACTTTTAAGCGTTTGCGCTGCGCTATCCCCACGAGTATTGCACCAGGGTCAGCCACAGCAGGGCAACCTGCCTCGGAGAGTACACCTACACTTTCACCACGTTCAAGAGGAGCAAGATAAGTAGCAAAGCGCGCTTCGTCAGCGTGTTTACCCATTTCATAAAATGTAAGCCTATCGATATCTATCGTACGATCTACTTGCTTCAAAAAACGCCTTGCCGATCGCAAGTCTTCTACCACAAAGTGGCGAATGGCTCGCACGACATCAGCATTCCACGAGGGCAAAATACGATGGTGAGGAGCTTCTCCCAAGGTTACAGGAATGAGGTATAACGCGGGGGTGAGCTGTGTTGTTTCAGTCATAGCTTAGTAAAATGAGAGTTTATCAAACGTTTTAACACGCCCTATCACGTGCTGCCATAATAAACTGCGAGCCATGATTTCAGGGAGTACACTCGTAGTCGTTTTCGATATATTCTCGGCACGCACATCTTCGTAGTGAATAACCATTTCGTGAAATCGCTTGCGTGCTTCGCGTACAGCAGCAGCATGCTGCCATTGTCCAGTTATTACAAATTTGAGCCAAGCCAAGGCATCTAGCCAACGTCTACAACGCAATACACTGCGCAGCTGTCTATCTGGTAGATTTTTATAAAGCATCAGCAAATTATTACGAAAGTTGAGCAACGTCTTACGTGGGCTTGTTGCATCAAGCGTTCCACCACCTACATGATATACCACCGACTCAGGCAAGCATACAATACGATAGCCACGGCTACGCAAACGCCAACAAAGGTCTATCTCTTCTTGATGGGCAAAGAAACGTGCATCTAGTCCTCCCGCTTCTTCGTAAGCCTCTCGGCGTATATAGAGTGCAGCTCCCGTAGCCCACAACACATCAGCAGGAGTATCGTATTGTCCGTAGTCGGCCTCAACCTCCGCCATCACACGGCCACGGCAAAAAGGATAACCCAAATAGTCCAAATACCCCCCAGCCGCACCAGCATATTCAAAATGTGTGCGCTGATGGTAAGCACGAAGTTTGGGCTGTGCAGCTACACAATCGGGGTATGTATCAAGATAGGCACGCAAGGGACGTAACCAACCTGCGGTAACCTCTACATCACTATTAAGTAGCACTACGTGGTCGGCACTTTCGCGCGCGATAGCACGATTATAGCCCTCTGCAAAGCCATGGTTTTCGGAAAAACGTGTCACACGTACTTCGGGAAACTGTGTACGTAAGACTTCGAGCGAGTCGTCTGTGGAGGCATTGTCGGCTACTACAATTTCAGCATCGTCGGAATGCGCTATGACCGATGGCAAGAATTGGCGCAGCATGGTAGCACCATTGTAGTTAAGAATGATGACGGCTATGGTAGATTGCTCCATCGTTCTAAGTTTTTGTTATATCGTCTATATAGCCTATAAGTGCATCGCCTTGGGCATTGAGTGAGCCAAGTCGCACATCGCACAGCAGGTTTACCGTTACAAGGTGTTCGCACTCCGGTGCGATAGCTACACGTATATAGTTATCAGTAAAACCTTTGCGTGGCTGATTGGGCTGTTTGTGCTCCCACAGCACAGGCCGTGTTGTACCCACAAAACGCTCGTAAAAGGCACGACGTTTGGCCTCTGAAAGTGCAAGCAAGCGGTTCGTGCGTTGCTTCTTTTCATGAGGTTTCACCACGTGAGCTATTTTGAGTGCCTCTGTACCTGGACGTTCAGAATAGGTAAATACGTGCAACTCCGACACATCGAGTCCTTCGACAAAGCGATACGTTTCTTCAAAGAGCTCAGCCGTTTCACCACGTGTACCTACTATCACATCTACACCGATAAAGGCATCGGGAGCAGTACGTCGTATTTCAGCCACACGCTCGGCAAAGAGGGTTGTGTCGTAATGGCGACGCATGAGTTTAAGTACAGCATCGCTACCACTCTGTAAAGGGATATGAAAGTAGGGTGTAAAACGCTTACTTGCTGCACAATATCGAATGATATCTGGCGAAAGTAGATTGGGCTCAATAGACGAGATGCGGTAACGCGCGACGCCTTCTACACCATCGAGTGCACGCACTAAGTCATAAAACGTCTCACGCGTACTTCGGCCAAAGTCTCCCATATTTACGCCCGTCAGCACGATTTCGTGCCCACCCTCGGCTGCGGCTTGCTCGGCTTGTGCCACAAGCGAAGCGATAGAGCCATTGCGTGAGCGGCCACGTGCCATTGGGATTGTACAATAGGTGCAATAATAGTTGCAACCATCTTGCACTTTGAGAAAATAACGCGTACGATCGCCACGAGAACACGATGGCACAAACGTACGCACCTGCGAGATAGGCACAGCCACAGCTTCGTGGCAAGCTGCACTAGCCCCCATACGCTCGGGGTTGGCCTTTTGTGGTATGCGCTCTGCTAAGTAGCGTACTACCTCCCCCTTTTGCTCCATACCTAGCACAAGGTCTACCCCCTCAATATCGGCTACTTGGTCGGGTTCTAGCTGAGCATAGCAGCCCATGACCAAGACAAAGGCACCTGGGTTGTCGCGCCCAAGCTTTCGAATGATGTTGCGGCATTTATGGTCGGCCACATCGGTTACCGAGCAAGTATTGACCACGCAGATGTCGGCCACTTCACCTTTGGCAGCTGTGCGACAGCCTTCTTCCTCTAATGTGCGCTGTACCGTAGCCGTTTCGGCAAAGTTAAGTTTGCACCCTAGCGTGTGGTAAGTGACCTTTTTGTGGCGTAACAATGTAGTATCAAGCATGTAAGTCTTAGGTCTGAGTTTTTTTTGTGTAATGAAAATGGTAGGACAAAGTTACAAGTTTTTTTTGACGTGGTCGAGCTGTTGCAGGAGTGAGTTTACATACCATAGCAATAAGAGCATACTTCTGATGATGACACTAGTACCTGCAAATAGGAAAAGCATGGGTGTCACTTGACATATAAAGACCTACAACATAGGAACCGCCTCCTTAGGCTTACACCATTTGGCGTGGCATTGAGCCTCATACAGTGTCGAGGTTCAAAGGCTATAATAACATACAATTGCTGTACAACGTACGCCATACAGCTGTACAACGTACATTAAGTAGCCATATCATGCCCGTTACACAGCTGTGTAACGGGCATGATACACTCATTAGCACCAATAGCTACATGAGTAACATCACGACCTTACCTCATAGCACGCACTGGCACAGAGAGCTGATACAAAAGGTTTGGTCAGCACGTTGGTGTGCCAAGTTACTTGCGTTTTTGAGCTTTTTTACGTTGGCGGTTTATTACAATCCACAGCCCTGTAAGTGGCAGGCTGGCAATGGCTAAGGAGGCTAAGAAATATACTACTAGCCCTACCAAACCAAATGCTCCGCCAGTGTGCAAATCATAGCGTGCTGTGCCTATACGCTCATGAAGTGGCTTGTCTGCATAGAAACTTGCTGAAAGTGGACGCAGTGTATAACGGTCAAAATAGCGCGTATCTTGCTGTGAAATGCTGTACCGACTGTATTTATAGCTCACTTGATAGCTATCGGTAGCTTGCTTAGCAAACGAAAAAGTGGTTTGCCCTGCTTGACCAATAGGGATTTCGTTTTGCAACTGCGCAAACAATACACCTAGCAAGAGAGAGTCGGACTGGGCTGCCGTAAGCGTTGTGTCACTCTGCGCTGGGTTAAGACGTGTGCTCGTAATACCCCAAGCAGCATTGTAGACAGAGCGATACCACTGGAAACTCCACGTCAGTCCTGTTAGCGCAACCACGAGCCCCACAATAGCTACATAAACACCAAGCGCACCATGCCAACGCTTGACAACCATCGCACGTCCTCCCTTTGTACTTAGGCTAAAAGCTTGTTTGATTGTCGCCTTTTTAATTTTCTTAGGCAGCCACATCACAAGGCCAGAAACAATGAGCACGACAAAGAGTAACGTAGCCGTACCTACAATGGGGCGGCCAACCTCTCTGGGGAGCCATAAAAAGCGGTGACCGATCATGATCTGTCGAAAGATATCGTTGGCCGTATTGTATTGTGCCAAAAGCTCGCCCGTATACGGATTAACAAAATAATAGGTTTCGCCCTCGGGGCTACGGCGATTACCCGTAGTAAGCAGTGCGGCTTCGTCTGCACTGCGGTATTCTACGCCATGAATACCCACCGCAGTTTGCTCTTTGCTCACTTTGCTTGTTTGGCTAGCGGCAGCAGGCACGTTTTCGCCAGGTATGGCTACCTGCTGACACAGGCGTGCGCGCAACTGGTGTGGGGTGAGTAGAGCAGTAGCTTGTGGCATCTGCTGTGGCACTTCTACCCTAGGAGCAGGGTAAAGTACGTATTTACGAATATCGGTTTGAAAAGTCATCAATGCGCCCGAAAGTGCGACCCAGCTCACAATCAGTGCCACGGGGACACCAAGGTAGAGGTGGGTAAGTTTCATGAGTTTACGAAAGGTCATGCAAGACGTTTATTTTATGTAGTGAACGTTGGTAGGCTTATGTAGCCCACAGTATAACTAGGGGCAAAGATAACGATAAATGTGCTAACACACGACCATGTAGCTTGCATGGCCGTGTGTTATTAGAAGAGTTTAAGAAACGTGAGAGCTTATTGCTCACTCAGCTCTATAATTTCAAGGTCTTTGATAGCACCAGCATCTAGCACAAAGCGCATGAGCGTGCGCTGCTTGTGCCAACCATGTGTGCCAGCTGCACCAGGGTTGAGGTGCAAACACGAGAGTGTACGATCGTATTGCACTTTAAGGATGTGAGAATGCCCACATACAAAGAGACGCGGTGGGCGAGCAAAAAGAATGGGAGCAATGGTCTGGTCGTAGCGACCAGGGTAGCCACCAATATGTGTCATCAACACGTCTACACCTTCAAGCGAGAAGCGTAATTGCTTAGGGTATAGCTGACGAATGGACGCGCCATCAATATTGCCATAGACGGCACGAAAGGGCTTACCAAGTACCTCGAAGCGGTCGGCCAATTCGAGGGTACCAATATCGCCAGCGTGCCACACTTCATGACACGAGGTAAAGTGATATGCATAGCGGTCGTCCCAATGGCTATGCGTATCGGAGAGTAAGCCTATGCGCTTCATGGCTTAGGGTGTAATAGGTGTAGAGGCAGTGAGGGGCGCAATGGCAAAGCGCTGACAGATGTAGCGATACAAAAAGTCAGCGGTCTGCTCTATACCTAGCACACTCGCATTGATACACAGATGGTAGTTACTAGCTTCGCCCCAAGCACCCGAGGTATAGAAGTTGTAATAATCGGCTCGGCTATTGTCTCCTTGGTCAAGTTTGCGTAAGGCAGTGTGAGTATCTATGCCATAAGTGCGTGCGATGGCTTTGATACGATCAGAGCGGTTAGCCGTTACAAATATATTGAGGCAGTCGGGGTGTTCGCGCAGCACATAGTCCGCACAGCGACCTATAAATACAGCCGACTGCTGAGAGAGAATGGTACGGATAGCCTCACTCTGAATTTTGAAGAGTGCCTCCTCACTAATCTGATTACCATAAAACTCGGTAGCCGATACAGCAAAGGGTATCACACTGTGAAAAAAAGTATGGAGAAATCCTTTTTTTTCATCTCGTTCGCGAAAAAACTCGGGGCGCATACCGCTTTCTTGTGCAGCTATTTCGAGTATTTCGCGATCAAAATAGCCTATACCTAAACGATGGGCCAAGATTTTGCCAATAGCACTACCACCACTGCCAAGCTGGCGGCCAATATTGATAGCAAAGCGTTCGGGAGTTGCAGACATGGTGTTACAGAAGTTTGATAAAAAGAAAAAATGGACACAGCGATACAAAGTAACTCAGTAGTGAGAACTAAGACACTAGACCAGTACGAAACTTACGAATGTGATATAAGAGTAACGTAGAGGTAACGAGACACGAAAGTATATCGGCCAAAGGCATGGCGTACCACACACCATCTGTCCCCCAAAAATCTGGAAGTATCAACAATAGAGGTACTAAAAATAGTAACTGCCGCGTAAGCGACAAAAAGATACTCTGACGTACATAGCCAATACACTGAAAAAACGTCGTGGCCACGAGCTGAGCACCAACAATGGGGTACGACCATGAAATGCTACTCAATGCGTGTGCTGACATCGCAATAAGCGTAATATCGTCGGTAAACGCAGCGGCCAACCTCTCGGGGAAAAGATGAAAGCACACAAAACCAAGTGTAGTGATAGCCGTACCTGCAAGCATAGCATGTTTGAGGACAATAAGAAGTCTATCAATGTTTTTAGCACCATAGTTGTACCCAGCGATAGGCTGCATACCTTGATTGATGCCAATAACGATCGTGATGATGAGGTAAAGCAAACGATTACTAATGCCATAGGCTCCCACGGCTGTATCGCCACCATGAGCAACAAGCGTGTTGTTGATTAAGATAACCACCAAGCAAGCACACACATGAATAAGAAAAGGCGACATACCAATGGCAAGTGCATCGGTAAGAATTTTACGATCAAGCTGGAAGCCCTCACGACGAAAATGTACGGGCTCGGCCTTATTGCTCAACAAATAAAGCTGAAAAGCGAGCATAATAATTTGCGATAAGACCGTAGCTGCCGCTGCACCACGTACTCCCCACCCAAAAGCTATGATAAACAAAGCGGCCAAAACAATGTTAAGAACCACCGTGCTAATCGTAAACCACATCGCGGTCATGGGCTTACCGAGGCTACGCATGAGTGTATTGAGCCCATAGTAGGCATGTGAAGTGATGTTGAAAAGCAGGATAATCTGCATAAAATCACGCGCATAGGGTAATGTATGCTCACTCGCGCCAAAGAAGTGTAGTAAGGGGTCAAGAAAAAGCAAAGAGGGGATAGTAACCAAAATGCCACCAATAAACTTAAATATCAGCACATTGCCTAATATTTTATTGGCCGCAGCATAGTCTTTTTGTCCCAAGCGTACAGACATCAGCGTAGAGGCTCCCACGCCAACGAGCATGCCTACGGCAGCTGCCAGCACCATCAGAGGCATAGCAATGGCTAACGCATTGATAGCCTCTGTGCCTACAAACTGACCAATAAAGATGGCATCAACAATGTTATACAACGAAGCTGCCGCCATACCCACGATGGCAGGCATCGCAAAACGAAAGAGCAAGCGACCCACAGGCTCAGTGCCCAGCGCTTGCAAGCGTTTCTTGTTGGTGTCGTCTAGATGTAGCTTGGTATTCATACGTGCAAAGATAGCAAAAATACGCACCTTAGCATACGAACAAGCACGTTATTTTTATATCGCAATGTAGCAAAAGTGGAAACGCAAAGGGCATGGCTAGCCTAGCCAAAATTAAAGTACCTATCTAAGATAGCATTTCAACTTAAAGGCTAGATGGCATGACGTTAGCTTAAAACAACCTAAGACTATTTACTCGGATTAAGACACGAGCCCCTAGTGCCCCAAAGCCTGAGCTAAGTCTTGGAGTAAAAGCTCAGCTGGCTCTAAGCCTACTGAAAGGCGCAGCGTAGTGTCGTGGATACACATAGCAGCACGTTGTACGGGCGTAAAGTTACCATAGATGGTAGAGGCAGGGTGAATGATAAGTGATTTATGCTCAAACAAGTTGGTAGCACGACGAATGCATTGCAGCTTATTCATGAGGGTGTAACAATGAGCCTTACTATCCAAATCAAACGTAAGCATTGCACCTTGCAAGGCACCATATTGCGCAGTGGCAAGCGCATGATAGGGGTTATTTTTAAGGCCAGTATAATTCACGGCTTTTACCTCGGGCCACTGGCTCAAAGCCTCGGCTATGGTCAAACACGTCGTGCTTTGCTGCGTGTAACGTATGGCTAGTGTTTCTAAGCCTAGCAACTGCATATAAGCGGCATGCGGTGATAGCAAGGCACCCAAATTCCGTGCGACCTCACTGCGTAAGCGTGTATTAAACGCATCTATACTGCTAGTAGTCGTAGCATTAGGAACTAGCTTTCTATTGGTACGCCAATCAAACTGCCCATAGTCTATGAGTAAGCCACCTAGACTCGTACCCCCTCCCGATATATATTTGGTAGACGACACAAGCTCAATATCTACCCCCAAAGCCTTAGCACTAAATGCCGTAAAAGGGATGAGTGTAGTGTCTGCCACAACAGGGACACCACGGCTGTGAGCTAGCGCCGAGAGTAGACGCAAGTCTGTGACTTCAAGTTGAGGGTTGGTCAAAACCTCTAAAAAAAGAGCACACGTATTCTCATCAATCGCTTGCTTAACTTGCTCAACATCTGTTAAGTCTACAAAGCGTGTGGTAACACCAAAAGCAGATAGCGTACTAGAAAGAAACGACACAGTATTGCCAAAGAGGTGGCGACTCGCTACGATATTTTGCCCTGCCGCAGCAAGTGTCATTAGCGCATTGCTAATGGCAGCCATACCTGAGCCAAAGGCCATCACATGGCGTGCATCGGTAAGCGTACGCACTCGGCCTTCGAGGTGTTGCACCGTAGGATTTGCAATGCGCGAGTAAAGGTAGTCATCTGAGCGACCACAAAAAGCCTCCTCCATAGCTTCGGCTGTCTCAAAATCAAACGAGGCCGTATGATAGATAGGCATAGCTAATGCATGGTAAGCATCGGGGCGAGGATAAGGCTGATGTAAGGCTTCGGCGTTGCGATGAACGTTAGGCATGGGATAAAACTGTCGAGTGTTATTTTAGGCTGGCTTGCATTTAAAAATCGATCTCACCTAGTGCGATATTTATATTGGCAAGTGGAGCATCGGTAGAGAGCTCTTCAAAGGCATCATCAGGAGTATCTTTGGCTGGCTGTGCCATCATAGCAAATGCCTCATTGATAGCTTGCATGAAATTATACATATCTTCGGCATAGACAAAAAGCTTTTGCTTCTCTATCCCTGCGGGTGTGCCATCGGGGCTATTACGGCTACGCGCCTCGGTAATCGTAAGATAGCAACCACCTTTACGATCACGCTTTACATCAAAATAGTAGGTTCGCTTACCAGCACGCATACGAATAGTGTGTAGCGTGTCGCCATGAGGCATAGGTACTGAGGTCTGGGAGTTTGTTGTCATTGGGTCATAGAATTTCTCGATTTTGGAGCTTCAAAATTGCTGTTTTTTTGGCACGTGACCAAAAAAAAGAGCCACAAAATAGCGGTATCCCACTAGATTTCGCTATTTTTGCAGAGTAATAGCATTTTGCAAATTAAACGATCTATGATAAATCGGGAACTCATCCGCCTGCGCGTGGTGCAGCTGGCCTACGCCTACAACATTAAGACGGGGGCTACATGGAGCACCGCTGAGAACGAGCTAGACCTTAGCTTCAATCGTGCCTACGAGCTCTATATTTACATGCTCAGTATCCTACGCGAATTATATAATCTAGCACTAATACACCACGAGTCACAGTGTGCGCGTGCCAAACGTTTTCCTAATCGTGAGGATTTTGCAGTATCACCTGCACTCAAGGCCCTAGCTAGTAACCAGTGCTTGGCACAACTCAACTCATGCAGTGCACTCTTATCAGCCGAAGGCGAAAACCTACGCCGACGCACCAAGCACGAAAGTGAAGCCGAGTTACGCATCGTAGACGAACTTTACAAGCAGGTAATGGCGTGTAACAGCCTAATCGCAGCCGTACACAAAGGTGAACGTAGCTACGAAACCGATCGGAATACCGTACGTGCTATATACCGCGAAGTATTTAAGCACAGCCAAGTACTTGCTGAGCATCTGGAAGATTTAGACATCTATTGGAACGACGATCGCTTTGTAGTAGACTCGTTTATAGACAAGACGCTCAAACAGATGAACCCCGAGCTACGCGAAGAACAGCCCATCTTGCCACCTTTTGACAATGAAGAAGACCGTAAGTTTGCATTCTCGCTGTTCGAAAAGCTACACCTCAACCGCACCTACCTCAACGAGCTTATTGCTACACATGCCAAAGGCTGGACGTTTGATCGTTTGGCCATCATGGACATAAGCATCGCACAAGCCGCACTGACCGAGATCCTCTACACAGATGTACCCATTGGGGTCACCTTTAATAAATATCTAGACCTCGCTCACGTATACAGCACACCAGATAGCCCCTTCTTTCTTAATGGCTTACTAGATGCTGCACTAACTCAACTACGCAGTGAGCGCAAGGTGCTAAAAAGCTAATGGTTTATACACGATTTAAGTTCTAAAACAATATAACATTATGATTTTCGCATTAACGCTTCTACAAGCCGCAGGTGGCAATTCATGGATGAGCATCGGCATGATTGTTCTGCTCTTCATTATCATGTATTTCTTCATGATACGCCCACAACAAAAACGTCAGAAAGAACTTCAAAACTTCCAAAACTCACTGCAAGTAGGCCAAGAAGTAGTGACGACAGGAGGCATACATGGCAAGATTAGCAGCATCGACGAAGCTACTGGCATCATTAGCCTTGAAGTAGCTATGGGTGTAAAGATTAAAATAGACCGTGCTGCAATCCTCCAAAAGGCCTAATTTTCTACTGCCATACATTAAGACACAGCAATAGACCCATTGATAAACGAGCCACAGCATGCCACTGCCAAGGCTATCACACAGACACATCAAGCTTCTCCTAGCCCATCTCTGGACTAAGGAGACGCTTGTTTTTAGCTTTTTCCTTCTATTAAGCACTATCTTTTGGCTACTCAACAAGCTCAGTGAACAGGCCGAAATGACCCTCTCCGTACCTATAAAGCTAGTGGGCATACCGCCTAACATCATTGTTACCGATGAGTTGCCAGCACATATTGACATCGTGTTGAGCGACCGTGGGAATCAGCTACTTTACTACCGCTATGCCCTACAACGAGACACGGTTATTATCCCTTTTTCACGTGTACAAACACCCTCGGGCAATGTGAGCCTTTCAGCCGACAGCCTAGTTGCTGCCGTACACCAACAGCTTGCTCATAGCACGAAGTGGAGTATCTCGCCTATGCGTATCAACTTTTCCTACAATTACGGAAGCCGTAAGCGCGTGCCCATTCGCTTTGCTGGCATTATCACACCTAGCGAAGATTATTACCTCACACAGCAACGCTTTGTACCCGATTCTACAACGGTCTACGCCCCTATAAGCATACTTGACACACTCACAGAGATACGCACCCAGCCCTTACGTCTCACCTTAGAAGGCGATAGTATGGTCTATACTGTACCACTCCATAAAATGCCAGCGACACGACTTGTCCCTAATGAAGCACAGCTTTTTGTCTATGCCGACCGACTCATGGACAAGCAGATAGAAGTCATTGTCAATACACGTAATGTGCCTGATGGATACATCTTACGCACTTTTCCTACCCGACTCATGATAGCTTGCCAAGTAGGTACCCAGCGCTATGAGCAAGTTAGTCCAAATGCCATAGAGGTTTATGTAGATTACAAGGATTTACGCCAGGGCATCACAACCCTACCCATTCGCATAGGCAATCTCCCCACAGGTATCCATCGTGCTAAGCCCTCGGTAGCAAGTGTAGAAATTGTGTTAGAGCGGGAATAGTATAACTCTACTTTATCCCGACTAATTATTATATAATGACCTATTTACATTTTAGCAAAATATACCCTAATTATTAGCAACAGAACAAGAACAACGTAATCATGCAGAAAACTATTTTAGCCATTTCAGGGAAACCTGGTCTTTTTGTGTTAGTAGCTCATGGTGCTAACAACACACTGATTGTCGAGACGGTGACGTCTACACCTAGACGTACAGCTCTAAGCCCTCGTGATCGTATCACAGCACTCAACGATATCACCGTCTATACTACCGAGGGCGACACACCACTCTTAGACGTATTTCTCAGTATTCGCAAAAAAGAGGGTGCCGCACAAGCTAGCATTAGCCCATCGAAAGCTACCGATGCTGAGATGCGTGCCTACCTTACTGAGGTTCTCCCCAATTACGACACCGAGCGTGTTTATGTTAACGATATGCGAAAAATGGTACGCTGGTACAATTTACTCATAGAAGCTGGTATTACGGACTTCGAGACCGAGGCATCAACAGAGGTTGTCGAATAAGACCATTTACATCAAAAAACTCACTTTTGGGCGCATAAGTATTGATACTTATGCGCCCAAAAGCTATTCAATCTATATCCCCCTCTCATTGGCATGTTGGTATACCAATGAGAGGGGGAATAGCTTAAAGATATAGTATAAGCTTAGAAGCTAACACTACCTAGGTTCTTGTCCACAAGAAGACCATCTTGCGATTTTAGTGTATAGCTGCCAGCACGCTTAGCCTTAAATTTGAGGATAAAGAGTGGAGCTGTACCAGAGAGCGTGGCAGCATTACCGATATTGACAAAAGTTGGATAAAGCACCTTGGTACCATTGCTATGTAAGCGGTCGTAAGTAAAGTTCTCCATATGAGCTACGGCCTTGCTTTCTACACCTACATACTCTAAGAGCGAAGCATCATAAGGCAACGCAAAACTAAGTGCATTAACTGCGGCAAGCTTATCGTTACCACGCACGAGCACTTCTACCATTTCACCAGCTGCAAACGTACGTACACTAGGTGTAAGCACAAGGCTACCCGCCACACTATCGCTAGGCATAGGCTTAGCTCCACCATCAAGCTGTATAGCCACTTGCGCAATATCAAAAGCGTCTATAAGACCATTGCCATTCACATCACCTGCACTGACATAGTCGAAGTCGGCATCACCACGGCGCAACCCCGTATAGTTCATATAAGAGGTTAGGTCATTACTATCAATACGCTTATCCTTATTGATATCACCTTGGAGAAGATACTCTGTTCTTGGCGTCTTAAATACATAAAGCTCACGTCCCGAGCCAAAGTTGCCCACGGCCTCTGTTATGTGGAAGCGAACATAGCGTGCCTTAACTGCCTTGGGCAATGCTATACACTTGGCATCAGCAGTGCGTTGCCACACAAATGCTACGGGTTCGCTCCATGTAGCTTTATCAATACTTAGACTATATGCACCACGCAGTAGCGTGCCATTGCCGACATCATCACGAGGAATGTAAACGATACTATCTACCTGAGCAACACCACGGAGATCTATCGTAAGATCAAATGGCACTGCCTTAGCATTCCAAGCTGTATGCCACATCGTCTTTTCATCACCATCAACAAGGGCATCTACATCACTACCACCTTGATTGGCACAAGTAGTAATAGCCTTAGCTCCCTTAATGGCATGTTCGAGTGGGTCGTTAGCTGTGCGACTTGCAAGGGCTGTCCATGCCGATGTACCACTAGCGTTGACAGCGCGAACTTCAAAGGCATAGTCCGTAGCAGGGGTTAGGCCATCAAACGTAAAATCTGTACCACGAATTGTAGAGTGTATCATACTATCGGCCAACGTACGTACTTCATAATAGTCTGCCTGCTCCACAGCTGACCAAGAGAGTGTCAGCGTACGAGGCTTTACACCCTCTGCTAGCACGTGAGGCATAGGTGCAGTGAGACTACCCGTTTGCTTCAAAAGCTCATCAGCTACGGCAAAGCGGAAGCCCCTTACCTTCACTTCTACCCCCAACTCATCAGTGCGTATTTTAGCGAGCTTTATGTAAAGCTGTGGGTTTTTCACGATACGCTCTTGTTCAAACGGACTACCCTTAGTTGCAAAGCGGTTGAGATTGGGTGCAGGATTGTAGAAATAAACATTACCCTCACTTTGATCAAACTCTGCTTGCGAATGTACAGCAGTAAGTTTCACCTTCTGCTTGCCTACACGAGCCTCTACACGCTTAGGTGCTTGGCTCATATTGATACGTAGCTCAGTAACCTGATTAGGCTGATAGCCTTGATAGCTTCCTTGTGTGGGGGCAACTGAAATGGTAGCAACGTCCTTGTTTACATAGCTACTAATAACGGTCATTGTGCCTTCACCACGCAAATAGGCTTGTGTACGACCATCATCGTCATAGGCCACAAACGAAGTGCTAGCCGTAGTAGGATATATCTCATAAGCACGATAATCGGGCCGCACTTGGTTGGGCGTATTGTGAGGGTGCGTCATAGGTATGATAGCACCAGCTTTCACAAAGATAGGTAATTTCCAAAGCGGTACAGCATAGTCATTGATAATGCGACCACCTGCATAACGTTGACCATTAAAATAATCTATCCATTCACCCTCAGGCAGATAGATACCATGGCGCACATCATTACCTTGCGCATCTGCTTTGGTCGCTTGGTAGATAGGTGCTATAAGGAAGTTGCCGCCATAGAGGTATTGATATTGTGTAGCCGTACCCAGCGTATAGGCATTAGGGTAGTCTAAGAACATGGCACGTATCATAGGCTTGCCATCTATCGCTTCGCGTGCTATGCTATATGTATATGGCATCAGCTCGGCCTTCATTTTAAGATACCAGCGATTGATGCTCGTATAAGGCTCCCCCATCACCTCGGGATACTTAGGGCTAGTCCCCCAGCCATCCATATTAAGGCCCATAGGGTTAAACGTTTTCCACTGAAACTCACGCACATTTACAACGGGCTGTTTCCCACCAAAGATGCCGTCTGTATCGCTTGATATATTAGGCTGCCCCGAAAGTCCTGAACCGATAAACGTAGGGATATGGAAGCGAATATATTCCCATTCTCCTCCCGTTTGGTCACCGCTCCAAATACCAGCATAGCGCTGTGTACCAGCCCAGCCATCAAGCGATATGATAAAAGGACGTGCATCTTGACCATAGTAAGGCATGATTTGTGCCACATCAGCCACACCATTAAGACCAAACGAATAGCCTGCGCCTACCCAAGCCACATCTGTTTTAAGCACACGCACGCCAGCATCACGTACCTCCTTCACAATATCACGCTGTAAAAGTGGCTCAATACCTGGCTTCGGGTGTAGGTCGCTTTGTGTCCAAAGGCCAATCTCTACCCCATGGCGACGTGCATAGTCGCCAAACTCACGCAAATTAGCAATATTACCATCAAGCGAATTTGTTTGGCCATAGCCTGCACCATAGCCATCATTAGGCAAGAACCAGCCAAGCGGCATATCATTCTTCAGATAGCGGTCAATCGCAGCACGTGCAGAGAATTGGTAATTGCCCAGCTCACCATTGAGCGACTCACGAATACCGCCATTGTCTTTTTGACTCTCGTTGTAGCGTTTACCGTCCTCATAGAGCATAAAGCCATCAGAAGCAGGTGTCCAGTAGTCACGATTGTAGGCATTAAGATGTCCTTGATAAAAGCCAAACTTAGGCAATAACACAGGCTTACCCGTGAGTTGATAGAAATCATTAAGCAACTGCGTAGGTGTTTCATTGACACTCACAAAGAGATCAAGATAGCGCTCCTTATGCGAAAGTTTCACACGTGGTTCGGCAGCATTAACCGCAGTAAAATCGTAGCGTCCTGGTGTAAAGGTATGCCACAGCATGCTATAACCTGCCGTACTCCAAAAGAAAGGAGTAGGCGAGGCTACACCACCATCTACCCAGTTATTAGTATTCTCGATAGCGATAGCTTTACCAGCATGAGAGAAACGGCCGTTTTGCACACCTCCTCCATAATAGTAGTGTCCGCGACCATCAGTATATTCAAACTGCACCCCATGCTTATCATAAGTAAATGGTGCTGTTTGGCGCAACACGAGTTCACCCTTATCATTATAGATTGTAATGAGAGATGTACGATCTTCAACCTGCACCGTCATACAAGCAGTCTTGATAGCTGTACCCTTACTATTTTTCGTCAATGTATAGCCTATACCACTAAGTGGTTTACGCGGCTGGCTCACTAAGATTTGTGCTGGTGGTGTGGCTTGTGGGTCGCGTACAATACCTCCATCGGGGTCTTGAAAGATACGGACTATATTATCACCATAAAAATCTAGCGTGAGTGATGTACTATCCGCCAAATAGAGTTCTACGGTCGTA
Source organism: Bacteroidales bacterium (assembly GCA_030528715.1). Classification (GTDB taxonomy): domain Bacteria; phylum Bacteroidota; class Bacteroidia; order Bacteroidales; family Bacteroidaceae; genus Alloprevotella. Next base: position 31,170 of record JAUMYJ010000012.1, read on the forward strand.
GAGTTGAGTGCTTGGATACCAACAACACCACGCGACACAGCCGACTGACTAATGGCAACAGCCTGTGCAGCAGCTTCTTGGCTAAAAAATGCACCGCCCACAGCAAGTTGTAGCGACGCCCAAAATAAGAGTGATTTATTCATCGAGAGTACATATAAGTATGCGGTAGATATAATATAGCTCAAAGATACAAAAAAGCAAGCACTTTATCCCTACCCTACACACAAAACCCACGAAAACCCACCATAAAACAAAAAAATGCGCCTAAACCTTGGTCACATCGGCAAATTAGCTTATCTTTGCACTCGCAATACACAAGGTCAATGACCTTACTACCGCTCCTGCGGAAATAGCTCAGTTGGTAGAGCACAACCTTGCCAAGGTTGGGGTCGCGAGTTCGAGTCTCGTTTTCCGCTCAGAATTAGTAATATTGTATCAAGTACATACAGCCTAGGCTGCTATGTCGCTCGAATGGTGGAATCGGTAGACACGAGGGACTTAAAATCCCTTGACCTTGCGGTCGTGCGGGTTCAAGTCCCGCTTCGAGTACACAGCGTTTGTGGTGCTCCTCTATTTAGAGAGGAGCACCACACTTTTATACCCTTTTGACCATAGCACTAAGTATGGAGCCTACGGGTGACGTACCAGGATAGACTATGTCGGTTAAGGTAAGTGCTCCTAATCTACTACTTCCATAATGTTGTGACGAGCGATCGGCCCCTTTTCCTGTATGGTCATAGCCATAATAGAGACATGTTGTCGCTGCTTGTCAAAATACATAGCATTAACATCGCTGTTCCATAACATACCATTGTCATAACCTATCCCAAGTCCAACGGCTTCTGTCCCCCTCCTTAGCCTTGGCCTTCAGTTTAAGCTGCATCGGGTGGTACTTGCCTGTGTGATGCCGTTGGCTATGAAGTGAAACGCGTTTTTACCATCTACCACTTCGAGAATAAGCCCTGGTAGCCCATGAATTTCCATGGACCATAGTTCAGTGGAATATCGGCTGTAAACCAAGCCTCATAGTCGCGTCCTCGAAACGTGGTCGTGTCACTTTGGCAACCGTAGCCCATAATGACTTTGGTCTTAGCCGTGATTTGCCACTTACAATCGGGAATATCCTCAACATACTGAAACACACCCGCGGCATCCAAATTGACTATCTGTGTCAGCTCTCCAGCTTTTGTATGCCCCATAAATGTCTCGCCCAGCAAGGCATAGATGTTAACAAGGGTTACTTTCCACCTATTCTTATTGGGTTGCATGGCAAATTGGTTTATCAGCCCATGGCACTCCTCCATAACATAGCTATGTGCCATTCTTTTACCTATTTCGAGCAACAGCGTTGATTTCTCACGCCAACCATTTTGACCCTCCCGTTCACGATAATCACATAATTGACCCCAGCTCGTAACTGACCTCAACCTCAACGGGAGGCAAGCCTTCTCATTTTCACCTCCTGTGCGTTGGCTAGCATGGCAATAAACACCAACGCTACTAAAGTTATTGCTTTCATTCTTGAAACATTGAATTTATGACGTTTTGAGTTATATCTTTTACTATACTTTTGAAGGTTATGTAAATTGAGGGAAAGCACCTAAGACAAGTTACCTGAGAGAGGCATTTTACTCTATCAACATTGCAAATATAAAAAACATTTTAACCAAACCATTTTTTCTAGGGGGGATAGAAAATAATTTTATTTTTTATCACAAGAACCCAGCCGTCAATTACACTAACATGAGTTCCCACCTTTATTTCGAAAATATCTTATACTCTGAATAAGCATGATTATATGTTGTTATTGGAAGACAATTAAACTTCATTTTCGGGATTATACTATCCTATGATACTCTTAAAATACACTACGACAAAGCACCCTTCTGCTCTACTTCACATAAGGAAGAGATACAGAAGGGTGCGTACTTATACGAGCTATTTAATAGCAGGCGATGCTTAGTTCCAAGGAGCAGTTACACTATTTGGTGCAGAGCTCTGTCCACCAGTCTCCCACGATGCATCATCATAGTCATTAAAGCGGCGAGCATCATTGACATCATCTACCACACCACTGATTATAGTCACTGGGCCTTCGGCCATCAAGTTATAGTGTTCTACACGTAGCACCTTAGGAGTGCTATATTGTTGCTTTGTCATATGCATATTAGTTGTGGTATTATTTTACAACTGTTTTTTGACCATCAATTACATATACACCACTACCAAGTACATCACGACGTGTACCTAAATAGCGACCATTGAGATCGTAGATACGGCTCTGCTCAGGATTATTAGCATCAAGCAACTCCATTTTCTGAATTCCAGTAGTCGTATCAAAGGCAATAGCAAGCGTTTTAGGAGCACTTGAAGCTACTACGGTAGTATTCTTCAAATGTGCACGAAGGGGTTGTGGGCGACGCGTACCACCATCGTACGTCTTCCAGAAGTTAGATAACAAGCCATACAAACCCTCATCAGCCGCCTGCTTGATAGTACGCCATTGGAATGTACCGATGTACTTCCAATCACCTGAGGTCGCAGTGGCCTCAACATCATGGCCTGGTATATATTTCTTTACGGTTTGCTCCGTAGATACCGACGTAGTAATGGCACTACCCTTACCCACAATGAGATAAGGCTTTTGAGCTTCGAGATAAGTATCCGTAGTAGGTACAAACGTAGCTACAATACCTTCAACCGTTGTCGCGGCAAACTCATACACATCTGCATTGGTAGGTAGTGGAGCCGTATAAGGCATGTACCACGTATAAGCACGATTATTGACACCAGCAATTTGGCGTGTATTATTCACTTGCTTAGCCTTGAAAGCGTAGGGGATATTTATCTCCCACTTCATCGCAGCATTTGAGTTAAGGTTAGGCATACCATCAACATAACGCGTCAGTGTGTCATCGCTCACGTAGTAATCGCTCGTTGTGAAAGCAGACCCATCATAATTGATAAGGTTGCGTGCTTCGGTCGTATAGCCTTGTGGCCAATATTTGAGTGTGAAAGTATTTGGAACACTCGTAGCCATAGCTGTCAGCTTGTCTTCTGCAAAGTTTTGTCCATCATGTATATCAATATATTCCATGTTGTCCGTACTTGCGAACATACCATTAGCATTCGTCAGTGCAGCACCACTAAATGCGTTGAGGTCAAGTGTTTTGAGGTACCTACAGCCACCAAACATAAAGCCCATATTAGTTACAGAGGCTGTATTCCAATTGCGGAGATCTAGATCGCGCAATTGCTCGCAGAGGTGGAACATCGCATACATGTCTTTTACCTTAGCCGTATTAAATTGGGCTACATCAAGCACCTTTACCTGCTTCAAGCCATTAAACATATCAGCCATGTTGGTTACTTCGGGTGTGCGGAAGGTAGAAACATTCAGCTCTGTCAATGTTGAGCAGTTTTTGAACATTTCCTTCATGCTCTTCACCTGCTCTGTATTAAAGTGAGCCACATCAAGTGTCACAAACGTAGAGCAGTTTCTAAACATAGCCTCCATATCGGTAACCTTTACCGTGTTAAAGTTTGAAAGGTTAGGCGTTTGTAGATTGCCACAATCTCTAAACATACCCTTCATGTTCGTGACTTCGTCTGTCTTGAAGTTTGCACCTGTAAAATCAAGTGAAGTCAGTGCCTTACAGTCACCAAACATGAAGTCCATACGCTTTACTTTACGCGTATCAAAGTTACGAATGTCTACTTGTGGCAACCTATGGCAAGCATGGAACATTGAGTACATATCAAGTACCTCACTTGTATTAAAGTTAGATACATCAAGCATAGTGAGTTTCTTACACTCTCTAAACATGTAGCTCATGTCTTTCACTTTGGCTGTGTTGAAGTTTGTCACGTCAAGACTCGTCACGTTTTCGCACAGATAAAACATGGCGTGCATATTTGTAACGCTTTCAGTATTGAAGCCAGAAACATCAATTACAGGCAGCTTCTTACAACCAAAGAACATAAACTTCATACTCTGAACCTTATCTGTTTCGAGAGCAGCAGTGTTGAGTGTGTTGAGCTCATAGCAGTTACCAAACATATTTTCCATACTGGTAACGTTCTCGGTATTCCAGCCATCAATATTGAGACTTTGCAGCTTATGGCAGTCGTAGAACATGGCATACATTGTTGTCACATGGCTAGTATTAAAATTTGTAACATCAATGTTAGTCAGTTTTTGGCAATCACGAAACAGCTCCTGCATACCAGTTACACCAGTAGTTTTAAGGTTGTTTAGACCCTCAATAGCTGTCACTTTGGTAAAACCATTGAAGAGGCTATTTAGCGTAGGTAGTGTGTGATCGAGCATTGAGGCATCTATTACTATGCGTGTTGTGCTTGCGAGTAAGCTAGCTTTGGCTTTTTGCCCATCTACGATACGCTCCGAATCCGTCACAGGATTATCGCCGATAGTGCTAGGCACGTTATGGCTGTAGACATAGGTTGTCGTTTGATTAGCCGCTGTGTATGCACGAAACGCAGCTTTTTGTGCATACGCTAACTGCAACGAGCAGAGGCTTACAACGAGCAACCAGAAAAAGTGTAGTCTTTGCTTCATAAGTTGTTCTGTTAGTTTATAAAAGATTATTTTTTCATTCTCAAAATAGCCATGCTATGCACCACACTACATATTATTAGATAGTACAAAACAAAAGCGAGTTGCAAATTTACATCAAATACATGACACTACCAAACTTACCGACAAGCATCAACAATTAACATTGCACAATCTATCCACATAAGACAAGACGCTTTCCTTTGCAGCTTTACCGCTTTTATCGTTCAAAATACCCAAGCTTTATCGTTCTAGGCATTTATCTTCGATAGCTACACTTCTTTTGAGCAAGTAGGTTGTAAGCATTATCTTAGGTTAGTTGCCCTATACTTCTTCTAGCACCACATAGAGCAAATACACCCCATCGGCCATGATACTAAAAGGCGTAGCGATTGTACGATTAAGTGTGCCTTGCCATAGTGCATTAAGGTTATATAGCGGATATTCCAACCCTATACTAGCTAAACGTTTAGCTCCGAAATTAAATACCGACACACGTGTCCCTATGGGCATATCAAACCGCTGCGTGCCACAACACGCTACAAAGAGGCCATGCTCTGTAAGCAATCCTGCCGTAGTAATACCTTGCTGAGTATGGTGTGCTAATAAAGCGATATTACCTAAGGTGTGGTCTTCACGCTGCCCTGCTGCTCCAAGTATTAGGGGACGTGCATAGCCATTAGCCACTGACCAACACAGGGCTTTGGTGAGGTCGTTCGTCTCTTGTTCGGCCACACAACACATACGACTAGACAGATGCTCACGCAGTCTTGGATCTAAGCTGTCGCCATCGCCCACGATAGCGATAGGCACTCCTCCCTCAGCCACAAACCGATTAGCCGCACCATCACAACACACCACTGGCAATGTGTGTAGATAGTGTAGTGCCAAAGGATTTGTAGGATAAGTACCATTGGCCAACACTGCGACATCAGGCTGACCGATAAGGCGCTCTAAAACAGCGATCATAAAACTTCTATTACACCTAGCATACTAGGCTATGCGCTCCTAGCCTTGCCAAGCTGCCTCACAACTTAACGACTAACTTAGGACATGGTGCTAAGCTCTGCATAGTTTTCTTCTTCTTCTTCTGCCCGCTGCATGAGGGCAAGCCACTTATAATAACCCCACACCGCAATAATCGTATATAGGCCATAGAGAGCAGCTGTGAAATAAAGCCCTTTGTAAATGTATAACCCCGTACACACCGCATCTACGGCTACCCAGGCGAGCCACTGCTCTACATACTTTTTCGCTAGCATCCACGTGGCTACAATACTTACGGCTGTGGTGAAAGCATCAAGCCACACTACATTACTATCGGTTAGTGTTAGCACACCACCTATCGCAAGCCATAACATACTCGTAATAACAGCCAGCCATGGCCACAGCGACAGTGGTGTACGCTTGATGGGGTGTGTATGCTTAGTACGTTTACGACCAAAGCCCCACAAGGCCAAGCCATAAATACCCGCCAAAATATAATAGACCTGCATACCAAAATCGGCATATAAGCCCGCTTGAAAGTAGACTACCACATAGATACAAGGCATCACAAAGCCTGCCAGCCAAAGGTAGATACTAGCACGCCATTCTAGCCAAAGGTATAGCACACCCACCAACGTGCCTACGACTTCGAGCACATTGTGCGTAACGTAATGAGCCAGTTGGTGGGTGAGTTCTAAAAGGAGTTGTTGCATCGTTACGTGCTTAGAAGCGTATGCGGATATGCGCTAAGAAGTTACGGCCTGCCATAGGGTAGAAGCGCGCTGTGTTATTCAGCGAAAAGTCAGCATTATAGCTACTATAAGCATAGCCATTCGTTTCATAGCGTGTATTGAAGATATTATACATCGTAACACCCAATACGCACTGCTTGGCCCAGCGCAATGGTAAGCTATACTCTGCGTTTAAGTGGCTTACACAATAGGCATCAAGACTATTCTCACGCTGTTGTGTATTGTCAAGGTATTGACGCCCTACATACTGCGTAGTCAGCGCCGTAGAGAAACGACCAAATGTCGCGCTGAAACTATTGTTGGCTACGACCGAAGGCGACATAGCAATAGTCGTTTTCCCGAGTGCAAAGCCCTTGTAATTTTCCCACGTAGCCTCATCGGGAATATAGGCTATATAATCCTTGATTTTGTTTTGAGAAAACGTAGCATTAGCCTCCCACATGAGCCATTTCGTAAGCTTAGCGGCAGCCGTTAGCTCTACACCTGTACGGTAGCTATTGGCTACATTCTCTTGCACAGCTTCGCCTATTTCATTGATTTGTCCAGTAAGTACTAGCTGGTCTTTGTAGTCCATATAGTAGAGGTTGAGGCCGAAGCGCACAGTGGGTAGTGTAAGCTGATAGCCCAACTCGTAGTCGGTAAGACGTTCAGGACGTGCCACGCGGCTTAGATACCCCTCTACAATGCCATCGTGTGTTGGCTCGCGACGTGCGACGGCTACCGATGCATAGAGACGGTTGGCTTTATTAAGTTGGTAGTTTATCCCCGCTTTGGGATTAAAGAAGTGATAATTGAGGTCATACTTCATAACCTCTGTACCACGCTTATCGCTCGTACCATCAATAGTATAATGTAACTGACGGTATTGCAAATCAGCATAAAAGCCCACACCATTAGCAAGCGTATAAGTAGCTCGACCATAGACGTTGCCATCAGTTTTACGCCCTGTGTGGTCGTAGTAGCGCTGTCCTCTATGGTAAGGTAGTGTATAGCCTACGGCTTGGTGCACCTCTCCGTAGTGATCGCCAACATAACGATTGACAGCACCGCCCAGCGTAGCATCAAGAGCACCTTGCTGGTAGTTAAGCGAGAACACAGCACCCCAAAAATCATTATCAAGCACCTTACGGCGGATAATATCGCCTTTCTTGGTCGGCACACCATTGACCAAGTTATCGGCCAAGCCATAGGCTTTATACTTACGTCCCTGCTTATATTCTTCATAATAGCCGTGACCTTTCGTATAGTGTAGGCCTGCGTTAAGCGTTAATGCATCGCTCAGAGCTTGACGCAGTGTAAGATGGTGATGAAACTGGCGATACACATCGTTTTGGTCGGCATAAAAAGTTACAGAGCCGTCAGCGTGCTTGATGCGCCCATTGGGGTTATACTTTCGATCCGTGTCTAGTTGTTTGCGACTGATGCCGTCCCAAGCATGATAGGTTTTCTCACCACCACCAAAGGCTATAAACTTAATGGTCGTACCACCATTAAAATAGCCTACCTGTGCTAAATAAGACAAGAGGTTAGCACTCGCACGATCACGATAGCCATCACTCGTAATGTGCGACAAGCGGCCACTGGCAGCCCAGTGCTTGGCAAAACTACCCGAACCAAATTCGAGCGTATACTTACCCGTAGCATACGACCCTTGTGACAAGGCTGCCTCTACAAACGGAGTTGCAGGGATACCCTCTGTCTGCAAGTCTATCGTAGCGCCAAAGGCTGCTGCACCATTGGTTGAGGTGCCAGCACCGCGTTGCACTTGGATACTACTTAGCGACGAGGCCAAATCACCCATATTTACCCAAAACACACCATGGCTTTCTGAGTCGTTAATCGGTATGCCATTGGCCGTCACATTGATGCGTGTAGGATCCGTACCACGCACACGAATGCCCGTATAGCCAATAGCATTGCCTGCATCGCTCGTGGTAGTAATAGAGGGGAGAGTAGATAGCAAGAAGGGAATGTCTTGCCCTACGTTGGCACGCACAAGCGCGCGCTTGCCTAGCTCACTATAAGCCACAGGCGTTTTACTGTTGGCACGCGTAGCCGTAACTTGCGCTTCTTGCAGCGCAATAGTTGTGGTATCGGCCGTTTGAGCATAGGCCGAAACCGAGGCAGCCACTAGGCTGCCAAGCACAAAAATGCTTTGCTGTTTCATGAACTCTGTATAACTTAAAAAATTTCACTACGCCGGCATTATCCGGATCAGTTGCAGGGTATAATCTCAGCCCACGCCTGTCGATGACGTAAATAAGGCACCCCCTTATACGAGATAGTGCAAAGTTAATACTTTTTAGCGAAACAGCCAAACCTTCTGCTCTAAACCATAGAGCTCTGGTATGCATTGCATACAAAATTTCGGCACAACACTTCCGAGTAGTTAAAGCAAAACCTTGTTTGACGTCTTCGGACAAATGGCTAAAGTCTTCGGACATTTGTCTGAGGACTTCAAACCAATGGTCAAAGTCTTCGTACAAAGCTTTACGTAATAGCACCAAGAAAGCCAAATCATTTGGAGAGCCGTATCGCGGTAAATGATACAGCTCTCCAAATGAAGACTTAATACGATTATCCGCGTAAATCTTAGCGTTGCAAACTAAACTCCGTGTTATCATAGTGTATCACAGGCACACCCCATAGTGTAGTATGCTCGGCAGGTGTACCAGCAGGCACGTGGGGTGCTGCTACGCCTTGGCCTAGCAACATAGATGCATGCTCAACATAAGCCTCGTCCCACAAGCCCGTATTCAAGAAAGCTTGCAACACACGCGCTCCCCCCTCTACCATCAACCGCTGAATACCACGCACATGCAAATCTGCCAGAAGCTCGGCAATACTGTTGGGCGCAGCAGCAAAGGCCACAGCAGGTGTACAATGGGCTATTGCCTCACCGTAAACAAGTGTAGGCTGGCCATCACTTAACAATTGCAAGGTATGGGGCAAAGTCGTACGACCTGCCAAAACGATACGCAAGGGCGATGTGCCATGCCAATAGCGCGTGTTGAGCCGTGGGTTGTCAAGCAAAGCCGTGCGACCACCAACCAAAATGGCGTCGTGCATGGCACGCATGTGGTGTACGTGCATAGTCGTATAGGTATTACTTAACTGAGCAGCAGGTGTCGTACTATCTGCACGCACGCCATCAAGATAGCCATCAGCCGATTGTGCCCATTTGAGCGTAACATAAGGTCGGCGCTCGGCATGGTAAGTAATAAAAACACGATTAAGTGCACGACATTGGTCTTCGAGCACACCCGTAGTAACCATAATACCAGCTGCACGGATATGTGCGATACCACGGCCACTGACCTCGGCAAAAGGATCTACCATACCTACAACGACACGCTTGAAGCCCACATGTGTGATAAGCTCGCAGCAGGGGGGCGTGCGGCCATGGTGAGCACAAGGTTCTAGGTTGACATAGAGCGTACTATCGGGCAAAAGGTGACGCAAACGATCAGGAACAGCTGCAATAGCATTAACCTCGGCATGAGCCGTACCTACTTGGCGGTGATAACCCTCGCCCAAGATACGCCCCTCGTGCACCACGACTGCACCTACCATAGGGTTTGGTGGTGCACCCATACGGCCTCGCTCAGCAAGTTGCAGACAACGACACATCCATTTTTCGTCTTCATGCAGGCTCATATCTCGTTGTTTTTAAGTATTTTTGCTTATCAAAAAACATAGCATTGATGGTAAACCATTCGCGCATCTACACCTCAAAAGGCTTGAGCTGGCATACGCTATTACAACTCCTCGGCAAGCATTATGACACGCACGAAGCACGTGCCATAGGCCTACTCGTGCTGCAAAAAGCCTTTGACGTGCCAGCCATAGATGTTTATGCCGACAAAGTTAGACAATTTTCGGCAGACGAGCAGTGCCTTTTAGAAGATATATGCACACGTCTAGCCAACAACGAGCCTGTGCAATACGTATTAGGCGAAGCCGACTTTATGGGGCGTACTTTTGTCGTGAACAAAGGTGTGCTGATACCACGCATAGAAACCGAAACGCTCATTGAAGCTATCATAGGTACCTACGCGACACTTCCTCCTCCAGCACACATAGTAGATATATGTACAGGCTCTGGCATATTGGCCTGTACCCTAGCCAATAACTACCCTACGGCTAAGGTAGAGGGCTGGGACATATCGCCACAAGCGCTCGCCATAGCCCAGACCAATGGTCGGCATCACGCTCCACACGTGACATGGCACACGATAGACGTCCTTTCAGACGAGGCCGCGAAGCATCTCCCGAAGGGGCTGAGTGGCTCACGCCTCATTGTGTGTAATCCACCCTACGTACTCGAACGCGAAGCTGAGGATATGGCTCCCCACGTACTCAACTACGAGCCCCATCTAGCACTCTTCGTACCCAACAATGACCCACTACGTTTCTATCGCCGAGTCGTGCAGCTCACTGCACAAGCAAACGTCCCTACACACCTTTTCTTTGAAATCAATGAAGCCTACCCACACGAAGTCATGCAACTACTTGTATCCGCAGGCTTTGTAGATGTAGCTTGCATCAAGGACCAATACAACAAGCCTCGTGTGGTATGGGGCAGATTACGATAACATGATATGACCTATTGTGTTTAGCATCGGTTTTATTACCACTTTGTGAAGCACAGGTAGGCTGTTTGCTGATAAGAGCTAAACGGCTGACTTTTGAGATACGACTACAAAAATGGACAGCACCCCCATAGTTTTTTTGTACTCCTATCATTTTCTAATTCCTTCTATTTGTTTCCAAACGCTTTCTCCAATGCTTTTCCTTGCATTGCTCTTGGTGTATTGCCTACATAGTAGCTCTGCATTTTTCTTGTAGATGGGATAATGGTCAAAAATCCATTGTACTTTTTCTTCAAGTGTTTGAGCACTCCATTTTCTGAGAGATTTCTTAATAAATCATGAAAAATGCTTAGCTCCTAATAAATCTCTCAAAATACGATTAGATAGCCTTTTACTTAAACGCATTTTGAGATATACTATATTTACTATAAGTGTGACTACAAATATACAATCAGAAATGGATACCCCAAAAAACTTTCCAAAAACAAAGTCGCAGTAAGTAAAACTTACTGCGACTTGTCATTATGTAATGCTAGATTATGAACTGAATTACTTCACTTCTTCAAACTCAGCATCTTGAATATTGTCGTTTTGCTGTGCGCCACCTTGTTGTGCACCAGCACCTGCTTGACCTTGCTGTTGTGCTTGGGCTGCATACATTTCTTCGCTAGCAGCATGCCAAGCAGCGTTGAGAGCTTCAATAGCTGTGTCAATAGCTGCGAGGTCACCACTTTGGTGTGCTTCTTTGAGCTTAGCATGGGCGGCCTCAATCGTGCTCTTCTTATCGGCCGAGAGCTTATCGCCGAGATCCGCCAATTGCTTTTCGGTTTGGAAAATCATTGAGTCAGCTTGATTAAGCTTGTCAATACGCTCACGTTCTTTCTTATCGGCTTCGGCGTTAGCTTCGGCTTCGGCACGCATACGTTCGATTTCTTCCTTGCTCAAACCACTTGACGCCTCAATACGTATGGTCTGTTCCTTACCAGTAGCTTTATCCTTAGCCGACACGTTAAGGATACCATTGGCGTCAATATCAAACGTCACTTCAATTTGAGGTACACCACGTGGTGCGGGTGCAATGCCTCCGAGATTGAAACGACCGATTGACTTATTTTGCGCAGCCATAGGACGCTCACCTTGCAGTACATGAATGGTCACTTCCGTTTGGTTATCCGCAGCAGTAGAGAAGGTCTCTGTCTTACGCATAGGAATGGTTGCATTGGCCTCAATGAGTTTGGTCATTACGCCCCCCATAGTTTCAATACCCATAGAGAGTGGTGTTACATCAAGCAGAACGATATCGCCCACTCCCTCTTCGCCACCAAGGATAGCACCTTGCACAGCAGCACCAATGGCTACTACTTCGTCAGGATTTACACCCTTAGAAGGTGCCTTACCAAAGAATTCTTCTACCAATTGCTGAATAGCAGGGATACGACTTGACCCACCTACGAGGATTACTTCGTCAATTTCAGACTTGCTGATACCAGCATCTTTCAAGGCTTGCTCGCAAGGTATCTTACAGCCTGTAATAAGGTTATGACTAAGGCTTTCAAACTTAGCACGTGTGAGTGTCTTTACCAAGTGCTTAGGCACACCATCTACTGGCATGATATAAGGCAGGTTGATTTCGGTTGTAGTTGAAGACGACAGCTCGATTTTTGCCTTTTCGGCAGCTTCTTTGAGACGCTGCATAGCCATAGGGTCTTTCGAGAGGTCAGCTCCCTCATCGTTCTTAAACTCAGCGATGAGCCAATCGATAATAGCTTGGTCGAAGTCGTCACCACCGAGGTGTGTATTACCATTAGTAGAGAGTACCTCAAATACACCGCCACCCAACTCAAGGATAGAGATATCGAATGTACCACCACCTAAGTCAAATACAGCAATCTTCATATCCTTATGGCTCTTATCAAGACCATAGGCCAATGCGGCTGCCGTAGGTTCATTAACAATACGCTTTACAACAAGACCTGCGATTTCACCAGCTTCTTTGGTAGCTTGACGCTGTGAGTCTGAGAAATAAGCTGGCACAGTGATTACCGCTTCGGTCACTTCTTGTCCGAGGTAGTCTTCGGCCGTTTTCTTCATTTTTTGCAGCGTCATTGCTGAGATTTCTTGTGGGGTATAGAGACGACCGTCAATATCTACACGTGGTGTATTGTTGTCGCCTTTTACCACTTTGTAAGGCAGGCGGCCTACTTCATCGGCCACTTGATCGTAAGTTTCACCCATCAAACGCTTGATTGAGAATACCGTGCGCTGTGGATTAGTCACAGCTTGACGCTTAGCAGGGTCGCCCACTTTGCGCTCGCCACCTTCTACGAAGCCGATAACCGAAGGTGTCGTACGCTTGCCTTCGCTGTTTGTGATTACCACAGGTTCATTACCTTCAAATACCGACACACATGAGTTAGTCGTACCAAGGTCAATACCAATAATCTTTCCCATTGTCTTATCTTTTACTTTTGTTCTTAATTTCTTAATTGTATATATTGATAGCAATATGATGTATAGGCCTTACAACCTATATTTTCGTGCTTACACCTAGACTTATGCAAAGTGCGTGCCAAAAAAACAGCATGTATGCCATCACACACGCCTATCTGCCATTTTAGGTCATTTTTAGGGCTTAATCGGTCATTTTGGCATAAATTTATCCTTTTATAGCCTATCCCACCCTTTACTTAGTCGCACAATCGTCTATTTTGCCTATCTTTGCCTAGGCTTTGAAATAATTTAGACTATATAGTTACGTTAGTTTTTCATACACCCTTTACCATGAGATACCTATTATATATATACATAAGCTATATCCGCCACCTACTCGCAGCCTTAATCTTAGCTATGGCCGGCTATGGCACAGCTTATGGGCAAGAACGTGTATTGCAACATCGCCCTTATATTGACTTACGCAAGTTTCACTATGGCTTTTTCGTAGGTGGGCACGGACAAAGCATCAAGCTCACCACCAATGGTTTTATACAATCTAGCACAGGCCGCCAGTGGTTTGCCGTAAATGACCGCTACGATCTAGGCTTTCAAGTCGGTGTCTTGGGCGAGTGGCGACTTACGTCGCACCTTGCACTACGCTTATCCCCCAGCATATACTTTGGCAATAACCACATCGTGTTTAGAGATCAGCCCACAGGCGATCAACTCATACAAAACATGAAAACCTCGCTCGTGACCCTACCGATAGAGGTCAAAGTCAGCGCACCACGCTTTAATAATTATCGTCCTTACGTAATAGGTGGTATCATGCCGTCGTATGACCTTACTCGCCGACAACAAGATCGTCTTTATACCAAACCATTTAATACCTATATTACCATTGGCGCAGGTTGCGACTTCTATTTGCCCTTCTTCAAGTGTATCCCTGAGCTCAAATTTGCCTTTGGTCTGCGTGATATTCTTGAGCGTAATCGTCCTACACTGATTGACCAGTCACAACTTATCTTTACCGAAAGCATCGATCGTGCTTCGAGTTCACTCGTTATGCTCACACTTTATTTTGAGTAGGTGCGATGCTCACTAGAAGGCTCTCGACCTAGCATGCATGCTTCTGTCCTAAGCTGTCACAAGGTGGGAGTATATACTTGTTTGAATACTACATGTAAGCCATTTACAAGACAGTGACATATAGCTTTTACTAGCCACACCCACACGATATAAGACTTTGGGGAAGTATAATATTTTGTTGGAAGCTAAGCACATTATTCTAAAACATGCTATCTTTGTAGATAGATTAAGGATTTTCACCTATGACTACCTCTATCAAACGCTTTTTGCCCTACCCCCTACTCAGTGGTAAGCCCGTGAAGCTGTTTTACTATATACGTGCCGTGCTACGTGAGCTCGTGCCTGCCGCTTGGTGTCGTTACCGTTTGGCCGCTAAGCTACACAGCATTGATAAACGAGCAGATGCCAACTATATTCGTGCACGTGTAGCCTATTATAATAAAATAACACACTCATTTAGCTTAGCTACGCTCACACATGGCGTGAGCAAAAATGGTGGCATCGTGCGCTTTGTGGGACGTATTGCAGACTTTAAATTTGGCACATGCCAAAAAGTCTATTATATAGATCTGCGTGAAGTGACACGCTACTTTTCACCCAATGCGCTCATTAGCTACTACCCTGGTGACGTTTACGAGCATCTGCCACAGCCATCGCTGGTAAAGAGCCGTCTACTTACCTCAGGACATGAAAATAGTGTACTGATGAAACTAGACAAACACCGCCACTTCATGTTCGTCAAAGACCCTTATGCTTGGGAAGACAAAATGAATCGTATCGTCTTTCGTGGTAAAATCCGCGAAAGTCGTCTCCGACGTCCTTTCCTAGAACGCTACTTTGATCACCCCATGGTAGATGCTGGTGTTGTAGGGCGCAACGAGGGCTACCCTACGGCGTGGGAAGCACCAAAGATGAGCATTGAGGAACATTTGCACTATAAATTTATCCTTTCTCTCGAAGGTAATGATGTGGCCACCAACCTAAAATGGGTTATGTCAAGCAACTCTATCGCCGTAATGACTCGCCCCACGTGTGAAACGTGGTTTATGGAAGGCTGCTTACAACCAGGCGTGCACTACATTGAGATTGCTAATGACCTTAGCAACCTTGAAGCACAACTCAATTACTACATCGCTCACCCTGATGAGGCCAAACGCATTATAGCCAATGCCCATGCGTGGGTAGAGCAATTTAGAGATCATGAGCGTGAGGAGCTTATTAGCTTGCAGGTGATGCAACAATACCTCAAACAAAGTGGCCAAAGCACACTATAAATGAATACCTATCGTCCAGCATTGCATGTTGCCTTTAACATCACTGCAAGCTATGCTTCACTATGTGCCATAACTTTGCACTCGCTATGCAGTAGCAACACACACCGCACCGTAATAGCCCACATCGTAGCTACGGGAATGACACCCGAAGCAAAAACAATATTGACACACGTAGCCATCAAGTGGAAGGCTACAATATACTACTACGATGCTTCACAAGTTACAGCAGATTTAGCTCAACACTACCACAATAAGCGTTACCATATCTCGGTATGTTACCGCATATTTTTAGCCGATTTGTTACCAGAGACACTCGACCGCGTACTTTACCTAGATTGTGACATCTTAGTGCGTGGCAATCTATCACCACTCTACGATAGACCACTAAGTGCCGACACAGCCGTAGCCGCTGTACGTGATGAGCCTATTTATTTTGCAGGCAAGCATCCACGCCGCGTCCAACACGAGTTACGCGAAGCGTATTTCAACTCTGGTGTGCTGCTAATAAACCTAGCTTATTGGCGAAAACACAACGTGTCTGCCACTTGTGTGACCCACTATCGCCAAGCACCAGCCGACTACCCATTTCCCGATCAAGACCTACTCAACGAAGCCTTGCAAGGACACGTAGACCACATATCACCACATTGGAACTGCCTCAGCTATTTTTTTACCCACCAGTTTTACGAAAAGCCTGGTATCGGTACAATAGACTACGACTTGCTACACACAGCTCCCATTATCCACTTCATCAATCGCAATAAGCCTTGGACAGCACGCTGCACACACCCCTATCGTGAAGCTTATCTAGACCAATGCTGCCAAGCTGTGGGCAAAGCGTGGATAGCCCAACAACGCACCATAGGCTACTACATCTTTCGCCCCATATATCGTTTGTTAATAATACTAGGCTTTAAGAAATCGTATATCAAACTTACATAAACATATGAACACCAAACCCGAGCTACATGTGGCTTTTTGTGTGACCGAAAGCTACATGGACTTTTGCGCCATTACACTTGTGTCGCTATGTGACAATAACCCTGAATCGTCCATCACAGCTCACCTTCTGACCGAAGATGTCACCTCAGAGAGTGCTGCCTTACTCGAAGCGCGCTGTAGCCGTTGGGGAGTCAAAGTATGTGTGTATAACGTATCTCAACTCATAGTTCCCTTTGCCGCCATATATCGCAACGACAAGTTTCATATCTCAACAAACTACCGCCTTTATATGGCTGATGTATTACCCCTAGAGATTGAGCGTGTACTCTATATAGATTGTGATATGATTATTCGTCGCTCGCTACGCGAGCTCTATGACACGCCATTTGATGGCAAGGCTCTTTTGGTGGCACCCGACAACTTCCTCTATCAATCTAGCGCACTACCACGCAAGATACAACACATGCTGCGCGAAGCCTATTTTAATGCGGGCATGCTAGTAATAAACTTGACCTATTGGCGTAAGGCCAACATATCTGCTCGTTGCTTAGAACTCTACGCAGCAGCCCCAGAAGACTATCCCTTTCCAGACCAAGACCTGCTTAATCTGATCTTACGCGACAACGTCAAATACGTATCCATCTCGTACAATTGTCAAACCTATCTATTTCGCCCCAAATACTACCTGCAACC
>JAUMYJ010000039.1 GCA_030528715.1 Bacteroidales bacterium
ATGCCGGCTTAGCTTGATATTTTGGAGTGCTGCGGAGCGATCGACTACAAAACTATCAATCACTACGATATGTGCAGCAGCTTTGAGCATAGTCTCTGCGCGACGTACCATTAATAGATCTGCTTCAAACTGGGCAGTAGGCTGCTTGAAGCGTTCTGCCTGTTTAATAGCAGCTTGTAAAAGTTGTTCGGCCTCGTTAAACTGATAGTTGTTGATAGCCAGAGTTATAGCCTCAGCTTGCTGTGCTAGTGTAGCTGAGTCTGGAGCAATGACTTTAGCAGGACGCGTTGCTTTGCGTCGCTGTGCATACGATGAGGGTATGGTAAGTACAAAGATGACTATGATGGATAAGAACGGGACGAGTCGCTTCATGTAAGTATAGACTTAGTAATGCTCAAAGTTACAATTTTCTTTTCAATACAACCAACACAGATGGATAAAAAATGGTAATTTTGCAAGACCTAATAGCGCCAATCTTATAAAAAAGACGCCTGTACATGCCTAAATAATGGCTGGGTACAGTTGTATTAGTTCTAGTAGCATACAGAGTTAAGGACGTTTGTTAATACTATCAGTATTTGCGGAGGTACCAGCTCATATTTGCTCGGCACATTGATTATCATAAGCATTTATGCATTATCTCTTTTCTCTCTTGATGTGGCTTGTGTTTGCCTGTATGGCACAAGCACAAGTGGGGCTTTCGCGTAACGATTTGGCCGTAGGTGTAAGCCTAGGTGTTACGATGACTAGCGTGAATTTTGAACCTACCATTCGACAAAAGCAATTTATGGCTCCTACGGCAGGCTTGACGCTGCGCTATACGAGTGAACGCTATTTTACGATGTATTGCGCAGTGCAAGCTGAACTCAACTACGCTACTCTAGGCTGGAAAGAAGATATTGTAAATGCGGCAGGCGAAGCACTGCCCGATCGCTATGAACGACGTATTCACTATGTGCAGTTGCCACTATTGGCGAGTTTGGGCTGGGGTAAAGAGTATCGTGGTGTAATGTTTCGTTTTCTGCTTGGCCCACAACTCGGGGTTTACATTTCAGATAGTGATATGCGTAGGAATTTTACACTAGATGAGCAAGGTAAGCCCATACGTCTTAACAATGTTTATCAGCAATATAATCTACCGATTAAACATAAAATAGACTATGGTTTGATAGGTGGTCTTGCGTTGGAATGGAATAATAAAGCAGGGCATTTTTGGCTTGAAGGGCGATATTATTATGGCTTGGCTGATCTTTTTAGTAATGCTAAATCTGATGTGTTTTCGCGCTCTGCTAATCAAACCATTACTCTCAAACTGGGCTACCTTTTGCCACTTAAAGGTCAACACCCACGTTTGCAAAAGTTTTAATTAACATGCTTACGATGCCTTCATTTGAACACCTTAAAACAGCCGTCGCTAAACGCTTAGGCTTAACAGCTTATACTGAGATGCAAGAAGCTGCCTTTGCTTCGGTGCTTAGCGAGAAAGATACAATGCTTTTGGCTACAACTGGCTCTGGAAAAACATTGGCATTCCTTCTACCTTTGCTCGCTCAGGTAGATACAATGTCCGAGTATGTACAGGCTTTAGTGATTGTGCCATCGCGAGAACTTGCCATTCAGATTGCTCAGGTCGTTGCTGTCATGAAAGTAGACGTGCGTTGCGTTGAGACTTATGGTGGGCGTGCTGCTATGGACGAAAATCGTCGTCTCCGCTCTGTAATGCCTCATCTAGTCGTGGGTACACCTGGTCGATTGCTAGATCATCTACGCAAAGAAAATTTGCAGCCTTATGGTATTCGTCGTATCGTGATTGATGAGTTTGATAAATGTTTAGAGCTGGGTTTTCATGACGAGATGGCTGCTATCTTCGCTTATCTCCCTCATCTCAAACAGCGTGTGTTAACTTCTGCCACAGCCATTGAGGTACTTCCTAAGTTTGTTCGTTTTGCCGACAATGCCCATGTACTGAGCTATCTAGAACACGAAACTAAGGGTGGGAACGTTAAGCAATATTACCTACACACACCAGAAAATGATAAGCTACGCCCGTTAGCACAGCTCCTTACACAGCTAGGTTATGAGCAAAGCATCGTTTTTGTGAATTATCGTGAAAGCGTAGAACGTGTTGTAAACTATTTGCGTGAGTATGGTTTTGTATGTGAAGGCTTTCATGGCAAGTTAGAGCAGCAAGAACGTGAGCGTGTATTCTATCGCTTTCGTAGTGGTTGTGTGACAACGCTAGTAAGCACCGACCTTAGTGCACGAGGGCTAGATGTGAGTGATGTGAAGCACGTTATTCACTATCATTTACCAACGAGTGCAGAGGCTTATACGCATCGCAGTGGGCGTACGGGACGTTGGGAAACCGAAGGTAATGCTTATCTCATGCTCAACCCTAAGGAGCGTGAGCTTATACTTGATTATGCCATAGATACTGAGCCTTACTATCTGCCTGACGATGCCCCAATCAAACCAGTACAGCCAGAATGGACAACACTCTACATCGGGAGAGGCAAAAAAGATAAACTAAGCAAAGGGGATATCTTAGGCTTTTTGTGTAAGGTGGGTGGACTCAATGTAAAACACATAGGTATGATTGATGTAAAGGAGCATCAAGCCTATGTTTCTGTCCATCATAAGCATGTTAAACATACATTAGTACAGCTTCAAAACGAAAAAATTAAAGGTATGAAAACCAAAATTGAAGTGATGCGTCGCTGAAAATAGTGCTTAAAAGTGCAATACAATGGCTTCACCGCAACTGCTAGTTATAACTAAATATAAAAATAGCCCCAATGATTTGTTCGTTTGGGGCTATTTTAGTATATTTGCCTTACGACAAAAAGAACTAGTGTATGAAAAGATATTTACTTCTATTACTTTTAATATGCAGCACTTTTGTGGCATATGCCAATGAACCCTTACTTCATCAAGGCTCTATATCATTTGAACAGCAGATAGGTGTACGTATTAGTGTGCAAGGCCATACTGTGCGTGTGCAGTTTGCTGAAGGCTTACTACTCGAAGTGTATGACCTTGTGGGAAAAAAGTGCGCAGCGTATAGCATCGCGACAAACGATGAAAGTGTCGTGTTGCAGTTGCCCAAAGGTTATTATCTCCTTAAAGTAGGCAAGCAGGTACGCAAAATTGCGCTGTAATCATAAGTGATGAACCATAGCTCTATTTTGCTACGATGTGCATGGATATGCTTAGTGCTAGCTAGTCTTGTTAATTGCGAAGCTAAGCCTATCCTAGCACACATTGATGACACTTCTATGAGGCAGCGTGATACGTTGTCTCGTACTTTTTCTATCTCCACATTACAAGCTACATTCTTAGCATTGAATGCTAAACAATCGCTTGACCCAGCTATGTGTTCTGCCATCAATGCACATTACACCTCACTATACGATTGGGTGTGGTTGCGTGGTAATGGTACACAACAGCGTATTACACAATTGACTCAACTATTAGAAACTGCTCATACACACGGCTTAGCTGACTATATGCAGCTTATGCAGCATAAGGTACAAAAACAAACTAAGCTATTTACTATGGATAGCGTAATATACGCTTCGCTTACTAATACACAAATAGCTACTTATGAACTAGTGCTAACGCAGACCTATCTTCGACTAGTAGCCGCTTTACGCTATGGAGCAATAGATCCTTTTTTAGTGATCAATCATGCTCCTCAATCAGCTCGACCTACGGCACCACGCCCTAAGTATCCGCGCTATTACGCATCGCAAACGATGCGCCCCGACAGCGCATTTTATGCCGAAGCCCTCGCTGCCACTGACATTGTAGCTTTTGCTAAGGCCTGTGTACCTGCTAGTCGCGAATATGCTTGGCTGCGTGAGACATTAGCCCATACAATTCAGCCTGAATATCGTATGTCTCTGATTACTAATCTAGAACGCTTACGTTGGCATACATCTACCGATACTTTGCGCCAAGGCAAACGTGTCGTAGTCAATCTACCTGCTCAAATGCTAGAAACATTTGATGCCGAGGGGCAGAGAATACTTCGTATGAAAGTCTGTTATGGCGACTTGTCGCATCGTACACCCTTGCTCGTAAGCCATATTCATCGTGCAGACTTTAATCCTAATTGGACGGTACCCCCTAGCATACTTAATAAGGAGGTGGCTGTGCGCTATGTAGGTAATCAAGATTATTTCGTGCGTCAGCGTATGCGATCCTATGAGCGTGCTACGAATAAAGAGTTACCTCCTGAAAGTCTTACAGCCGAGCAGTGGCAGTCGGGCAAATACCGTTTAACGCAAACGGGAGGTGAGGGTGGTGCACTAGGACGTATTGTATTCCGTTTTAACAATAATTACTCAATCTACTTGCACGATACTAATAATCGCAGCGCATTTAAGCGTGTACGTCGTGACGTGAGTCATGGCTGTATCCGTGTTGAGCAGCCTTATGCTTTGGCGCGTTTTTTATTGAGCAGACCCGATAGTCTACGCGAAGCACATATCGCCTATACTATGGGGCTTGATACGCTGTCACAAAATAAGCCATCGCGTACACTTCATAATGTTCATTATGACGATGTACCTCTATTTATAGATTACTATACAGCTTGGCCATATAGTAAGGATAGCGTAGTTTACTATCCAGACGTTTATGGTTATGATGCCTTAATTATTAGAGCTTTATCGCTGTGGTAGAGAGTATCGGGTAAATGCTTTTTTATCATTAACTATACCCAAACACAATACCACAGAGCAGAGTTTGTTTGAGGCGTTATAGTGTCTTAGGATTTTCTACAAGCCATGTTAGACGTAAGAGCTCGTGTGTGCTCGTTGTAATTTTATAGTTGTCGGCAAGTCGTACGCCAGTAAGCCATACGATACCTTGCTCATCACATACTGCGGTTTGTAGTCGTTTTTGTCGTAGTGAAATATGGTTGTTGGTTAAGTGGTCGCTTACTAGTTGGCGGTGTTGCATGCCCAGTGGACAGAAACGTTCGCCAGTGTGTGGTGGGCGTAGCGTAAGCTTACCTCGGAGTTTAGCTGTGTCTACTAAGGCAATATGGGAGGGTGTACGTAAGTTGTCTATCAATTGTCTTGATAGGCGTTCGATGCGTAGTGTGCCAAGCCCTATGATAATGTTATCCCCCTCATGTAGTATTTGTGAAATGGGAACTGCGGCTGATGGATAGAGAGCCCATTGGTTGCGCTCACGATGTAATTCCCACTGTGCACTATAAAACACTGCGCCTGCTTGTTGGTGTGCTTGTGAGAGTATCGTGGTTATTTGTTCTGATGTAAAGCCGTAGGGAGATAATATTTCATGGAGTAGGGTAGTGGCTGCACTGTTTTGTGTTAAAGCTGTACGATCTAGTGTCAGACGTGGGTGTGTGAGTATATCACTCGGTGCGTAGTGTGTCACAATGTCTTGGGTAAGTGTAGCTAGTCCATGCTCATAGAGGAGTAAACTTTCATGCAGGCGTTGTGCTGTGTCATGTAGCGTGTCAATAATACTCGGGTTTAGTGCTTGTAGCAAAGGGAGTATTTCTAAGCGCAATTTATTGCGCTTCACATCGGCTGCCATGTTACTCGAATCAGTTACAAAGCACTCATTACGACAAGTAAGATAGTCGATGAGTAACGCCTTGTCTATATTTAGACATGGCCGAATGATATTTTTGTGGCGGTAGCGCATGCCACATAGTCCGCGTAAACCACTACCTCGTACGAGGTTGAGTAGTAGGGTCTCAGCATTATCTGCTTTGTGGTGGGCTACGGCTATACGATTGATGTTAAGTCGTTGGCTTACTTGCTTAAAGCGTGTATAGCGTATTCGTCGTGCTGCCATCTCAATACTCTCCCCAAGTGCTTTTGCTTCTGTTGTTGTATCATGTCCAAAGACTTCTAACGCGATATGATGTCGTGTGCAAAGTCTGCGTACATAGTTTTCGTCTCGTACACTTTCTGCACCACGCAAGTTGAAGTTGACATGTACGGCCACAGGGCTATGTCCCAAGGCGTGTAATGCGAGTAGTAAGGCTACAGAATCTGCTCCACCACTTACCCCCACCAATACACGTTGGTAGGGGGCAAGTAGCTGGTGTTGTCGTAATGTGTTGGCAATATGCCGTTCGAGTGGATGCTGTTGTGCGTGAGGCTTGACAGACATGATGGGAGATAACTACTCAGGCAGGTCGTCGCCAGTAAAACTGAAAGGCAAAAGGTCTGCCGCACGTTCAAGTATAAATACGGCTTCACTTCCATAAAGCAAAACACGCATGGGGCGTTTGCCACGCAACTCACTACCGAGCAGCACTTGGCGGCAAGCACCGCAAGGAGAGATAGGCTGTTTGAGCCAGTTTCCTTCGGTATAAGCTGCTACGGCAAGGGTCGTTACCGCAGCTGTGGGGTAGCGCGCACCTGCACTAAATAAGGCTGTTCGCTCGGCACAGAGTGATGAGGGAAAGGCGGCATTCTCTTGATTGCTACCCACCACGACCTCGCCATTGTCAAGCTGTGCTGCGGCACCTACATGAAAGCGAGAGTAGGGCGCATAAGCCCCAAGTGCAACCTCCTTGGCATGCTCAATAAGCGCTTGATCTTCGGTTGATAGCTCCTCAAAAGCAGCTACTACGACACGGGTTTCGATGTTGAAAGACTTCATAAGCAGTAGGTCTATTGTGTTGGATTGTATGTGTTATAGCGTAAGATAGGCTGGCTAGTTTACGCACTCTTTATAGGCAAAGATAAAAAGAATTTTGCAA
>JAUMYJ010000040.1 GCA_030528715.1 Bacteroidales bacterium
AGTTGGGTTAGGATTTCGCGGTAGGCTTTGACGAATTTGCGTTTTTGCCCCATAATTAATATTTAGAGAGAATGGAAGAAAATCGATTATCATCTGTAATTCAACACCTTAAAGAATATCGCAAGATTTATAATGATTCAGATCTTGCCTCTTCAATAGGGAAAGGAGCGGCTTCATTGTACTGAAAGACGACACCACTGCGAAGCAATACATACTGAAGCGAAAAATAGCGAAACCAAACGAAAATTCATAATCATCAGGTCCGCGGTTCAAGCCCGCGTCGCGCTACTATAATGGAGTTCGACAGATACATACTATTGTATCTGCCGAGTTTTTTGTCGCTCATAATTTTAATATTCTAAGCGAAACACTATTTAGTGAAATTGCGATGAACTTTCACTAAACATATAGGCGTTATTCCTAGATAAATCGCTAATTTTGCCTCGTCAATAGTTTTTTATTTTAACGCAATTACTAGCATAATGCTTTTTGAAAATCCAAAGATAAGCCGTGGCTTTATAGTCACTGCTTTGGCTTGCTGTGCTGCTACCAGTGCAATGGCCATTATTCAACCCATTGAGTTGCGCGGTCGCGTAACGACTCAATCGGGTGAGTTACTTGCTGGCGTAGCTGTTCGTATAGAGGGTACTCAGCAAACAGCTATGACCAACAGCGAAGGCTTCTATCGCATCTCTGTACCTAAGGGTGAGAAGGTGCGGCTTTCATTTAGTTATGTAGGCTACGCCACTCATCAACGCGACATCACACTCCATGCCACAGAAGGACGCCATGGTGACAAACATCAACACCTTGATGTAGTCTTACGCGAAAGTGATGAAATGTTACAGAGTGTAGAAGTCGTAGGACGTCGTGAAGCCACGTATAAAAATACACATTCGTTCTCGGGCACTAAGACGGCACTTGACATTCGTGATATACCACAATCTATCGGGTATGTAACCAAAGAACTCATTCTCGATCAAGGTGCAGTGACTGTGAATGATGTAGTAAAGAACATTAGTGGTATCACAACCTACTCGGCCTACAACGACTTCTCTATTCGTGGTTTCCGTGTTATGGGCAACCGCAATTCGGGGAACCTACTCAATGGTATGCGTGCTCAATCTAGTTTCTTTTCTACGGCAGGTCTAGTCAACATAGAGCGTGTAGAAGTGATTAAAGGGCCTGCGGCAGCTCTTTTTGGCAATTCTTCGCCTGGCGGTGTTATCAATCGTGTGACTAAGAAGCCTATCAATAAACGACAGAACACCATTAGCACGGGTTTTGGCAGTTTTAATACACTACGCACTTCGGCCGACTTTACAGGGCCACTTAATGAAGGTGGCACACTACTCTACCGCTTAAATCTTGGCTACGATCGTACTGATGGCTTTCGCGATCTACAAGGTTCAGAGCAATATACTATTGCCCCATCGCTGAGCTATGTACCCAATAAGCGCACACAGCTCAATGTAGATGTCGTCTATCATAACCTAGATGGCAAACTTGACCGAGGACAAACTATTTTTGCTGTCGAGAACATGCATAAGATACCCATAACACGAGCTATTGCTGGTATCGATGACTATTTGAAGGAGAAACAGCTGCATCTTACATTCTCGTTTACACAAAAACTTACAGATGCACTTTCACTTAACGCAATTTATATGAACTCTGCGTTTAGCGAAAATCTCTACGAACATACAGCATCGGGGTATGTCTATAAGCCAGACCTCAAACGTGACAACACAAAAGCTGCTCTTGTAGCTCGCAAACGTCAGCGTGAGTTTCGTAATAATAGCGTGAACACTTACCTTAATTGGGATACAAATTGGGGTAAACTACATAGCAGACTACTGATAGGTTATGACTATTTTGAGATGAATCAGCTTCCCTCACACGAGCTAACAGCACAGCCTTATCTAAACCGTCGTGGGACAGCTGTGGCCTCACTCAATGCTAATACTATACCTCTTGATGCTGATGGTAACCCTATCATTATGATGAATGTGCCGTTCTTCGACCTTGCCGATCATGCAGCAAGCTACAAACTTCGTCAGGCAGACCACATCACAGCAAAAACAATCTGGGCCGATCGTGCAATTCCTGCCTATCGTCAGAGTTCACATGGCATTTATTTGCAAGAACATATTGAATATGCTGGCTTGAAGGTCTTATTCGGCTTGCGTCAGGAATTCTTTCGCGACGATCTTAATCGTGGTCAAAAAACAGCTTATCGTGTGACTGAAACAGCACTTTTACCACGTGTAGGTGTAGTATATAGCGTGTTGCCAAATGTCAACATCTATGGTACGTGGCTGAAAGGTTATGACCCACAAGTTGCTACAGTACAGAGTTCGCCACGCTATGGTGGCCCCTTTGCCCCTATGCGTAGCACGCTGTGGGAAGTTGGTGTGAAGAGCGAGTGGTTTGACAAGCGTATCAGCGCCACACTATCACTCTTTGATTTAACACAACGTGGCACACTCCATCGTGCTACCGACCCCGCCGACCCTGGCAATACCGACTATCGTGTGCAAACGGGGAAAGAAAATAGCCGAGGGATAGAGCTTGACGTATTAGGCTATATCTTACCTAATTGGAGCCTTGCCACGAGCTACACCTACAATCGTGCCAAGGTGGTACAAGGTGAGCGAGAAATCTTTAATGGCCAGCAACAGCCTAACACACCAAAACATGCAGTAAATGTATGGACGAAATACATCTTTAATGGAGGTGTACTCAAAAACTTTGGCTTCGGTCTAGGCTATAATTTTGTAGATACACGCAATGGCTCATTGGCTAGCCATCGTGGCAATGACCTAGTACTACCTGCTTATCAGCTTGTCAATACGGCACTTTACTATAAGATAAACCGTGTACAGCTACAACTCAATGTAAACAATCTGTTTAATCAGAAGCATTGGGTGGGAGGCTACGATACTATCCGTATTTTCCCAGGCAAACCACGTAGCGTACTAGCAACTTTGACCTACCGTTTCTAGCTGTAATACAACCTAGCTTACCTAATGAGAATACCACTATCATAGGACTATCCCCATGGTAGTGGTATTCTCATTATGGAATGCTTAGCAAGCGAGTAGTATTAAAAGCACTCACCACCTTTAATGCACTAAGAGTGGCGAGTGAAGTAGGCTGTGAGAAGTTATAGCTTGAAATCAACCCCTACACCGATAACATGGTTGGTGCGCTCGTAGGTCGTAGGCGCAGGAAGGTTGTTTAGGCTCCCTGACTTATAGTCGCTATAAAATGTAGTGAAATAGGCTAGGTTTAGGTTTATCTTAGGTGTGATTTTGTAGGCAACACCCAAGCCGAGCGAATAAGAATCGCAGCTGAAGCTAGTGGCTTGTTGGTACTGGTCTGTGAGTCCGTAATTGGTCATTTGTCCACCGACTGACGCTGTTAGCTTGTCGCTGAAATCGTATTCAACACCAAGGAGGAATTCGTTCGTATTGCCCGATATGGTCTTTTGGCGGCTAGCATCAGCTCCCCATTTGGCATCTTTGTCAAAGTAATAGTGATAGCCAGCAGAAAGTCGTGTATTGGCCAGCCCTTTATATTCTGCACCAAGTGAGAGCATCGCAGGTATATCTGCACGAACGATACCGCCATCACGGTACTCAGCTAAGCCGATGGTATTTGTTTTAGTCTTATTGCGCAACTTCAATGCTGTCTTAAACTCATATTTGGCAGCTAAACTAAAATCGCCTACAACGTAATTTACACCGATAATAGGTGAAATCGCGAAGTCTTTTTGATTGACATCAAGCTCGCGTACCGATTGGCTAGCTGCTTGAAGCTGATGGCTTGCCATAGCAGCACCTTGCGCCAGCTGTTCGGCGCCCTTTTTGGCTTGTTTGTAGCCTTGGGCAGCTGCTGATAGGGCAGGATTAGTAGCACCTCCACCAGTTAATGCAGCTACTAGGGGTTCAAACTTAGCGAGCTCGGCATTGATACTATGGAGCGCTGTTTGGGCGTTGGCCAAACTACCTTTATCGTGTAGTGTGGGATTGCCAAGTACACCCTCGTAGTGAGCCGTAGCGTAGTTCAGGCGTAGACCGCCATAAACCGAAAAGTTATCGTTAACACGATAGGCCGTACCTAGTGTTAGTCCAAAGACGTATTGACGTCCTTGCATGTGTGCATTGTAGCTATAAGGCGCACGGGCAAGATCGTAACCATCGTTTTGCAATTGGCTCGCAGAAGTCCTAAGATTCGCAAATGTTGTTGCGTCAATGCCAGCCGCAGCCAACACTGCACTAGGAATAACACCCGCTTGGACGAGCTGATCAACACCACCAAGTAATTGATGGATACCATTACCAAGATTTACCAGGTTACCACCAAGATTTGAACGTACAGGAGCAAAATTACCCACAACACCCATTTCAAAATTAGGCAGACCATGGGCAAACTTAGCTTTACCACCACCACCGAGGAGCGCAAAGTTCGCTCCAAAAGTCCAACGTCCTGTCGTGTAGGCCGCATAAGCACTAGGCACCATAGGAGCACTTGCAGTGCCTTTGTAATGGCGTGTACCATCGGCAGCGCTACGACCATCGGCATTTAAGGCAAAAGGGGCAAAAGTTGTAGTGATATTACGTGTTTGAAAAGCAGTTTGGCTATTGATAGAAAAAGCCCACCCTTGACTAAAAAAGCCTGCCCCAGCAGGGTTGTAGTAAAGCGCATCAATGGCGTGAGTGGCATTGCGAGCAGGATTACGCAAGAAAGCAATGCTCTGGTTGGTGTTGGTCACGTAGTCGCCTGCATGTGCGGCCGTAGCGGCCGAAAGTAGCAGAGCTGCAAGGAATGATTGTTTCATTGATAATTTCTCTTTTATGTACTATGTGCAAAATTACAGTTTTTTACCTACGTGACCAAGAAATCTGCACAAAGATTGAAGATAAGTGCAGTTGTTAACGAATAAGAAAACATTACACGCTATAAAACACATTACTGATGCATAGAAAAGCGTTGCCTTCCTATCGGAAAGCAACGCTTTTTGTATATGACGACGGTATTAGCCCGTCTTAGCAATTATATACTAGGCTTATTCACCAGCAGTTTCGCCTACTACTGTAAATGGAATTTCCACAGAAACTTCCTTGTGCAGGCGTACGACTGCGGTGTACTCGCCTACTTGTTTCACATCTTTGAGAACAATGATTTTACGGTCAATTTCAAAACCACGTTTGGTAAGTTCTTCGGCAATGTGATGGTTGCTTACCGAGCCATAGATAGCACCATTAGCACTTACCTTAGCTATGATAACAAGTGCTTCAATAGCAGCAAGCTTGTCAGCCACGGCTTGAGCCTCTTGGCGTATTTTTTCGAGCTTGTGTGCACGCTGACGAAGGTCTTCTGCCAGCATCTTCTTAGCAGATGGTGTGGCGATAACGCCTTTACCCTTAGGGATTAGGTAGTTACGACCATAGCCAGGCTTTACGTTTACGATGTCGTTCTTAAAGCCCAAGCCGATGATGTCTTCTTTCAAGATGATTTCCATACTTTCTTCTCGTTTTGGGTTTTATTACTTCAACATATCTGTTACGAATGGCAGCAGGGCAAGGTGACGAGCACGCTTTACGGCCTGTGCGATACGGCGCTGAAACTTCAACGAAGTACCTGTGATGCGGCGTGGTAAAATTTTGCCTTGCTCGTTGAGAAACTTCTTGAGAAACTCAGCATCCTTGTAGTCAATATACTTGATACCACTCTTTTTGAAACGGCAGTATTTTTTCTTTTTGCGGTCTACGGCCGCAGGCGTTAAATAGCGAATTTCTGATTGTGCTTGTGCCATAATTCAGAGTCTTTCTTTAATGTGAGATTACTTATTACCACGACGCTTGGCAGCATAAGCAGCTGCGAACTTGTCGTTTTTCACCGTGAGGTAGCGAATTACACGCTCATCACGGCGATAGCCTACTTCGAGCGTATCGATGAGCGTAGGCTCAGCAGCAAACTCAATAAACTGGTAGTAGCCAGTAGACTTCTTTTCGATAGGATAAGCAAGCTTTTTCATGCCCCAGCTTTCCTCGTTGATAATCTCAGCACCCTTTTCGGTGAGAAGATTCTTGAACTTGGCAACCGTCTCCTTTATCTGTTCGTCAGATAAAACGGGAGTCAAAATGAAAACGGTTTCGTACTGATTCTTCATTACGTCTATTGTTAGTAAATTAGTTGTATTGCAGTTAATGCAACCGCAAAATTACAACTTTTTTCTGAGATAACCAAATGTGTTATAGAAATATTCGGTAAAAAGACATATCCCTTTGTATAAGATAGGCTCAACCTCCAAATACAGTGGTTTCATCACATAATGGCTTTCCCACCCTAATATACCTTCCTTTCCCTATCTCCTTAGTAGACAAGGCACTGCCCCTTCCATCGATAGCCGCCTTTCATGTAAAATTGTCAAACCACACAAGCCAAAACCCACTGCAAAA
>JAUMYJ010000002.1:0-126067 GCA_030528715.1 Bacteroidales bacterium
CATAAAGACATCGCCACGCGTGACACTTTGAAACACGTCATAGGCCACACAGCCCTCTTCTTGACGTGAATGCTCTGTGAGTAAACGAGCCTCGGCAATGGCCGCAGTATAGTTAGCTGTATCAGCTTGTACGAATACGTTGAGTCTTATCATATTTAATGGTTTTAGATGTTGTCTTAGAATATATAAACAGCTTGTAACGAGAAGCTGCACGTGCGTGTAGTAGCATTAGGCTCAACTCTGGCTAGGTCTTTAACAAGCTTGGCGGTCTTACCTAGCCCGAAGTTGTAAGAGGCCCCTACTTCAAGATGCGACAGCAAGCGAATACCCGCTGCTACGTTCCAGGAGAGTTCGGCTTTTTGTGTGCGAAAGAGTGTTGTATTTTTAAGCTCAGTAATCCAAGACCTATTGCCAATATTAAAGTCAAACTGTGGTCCTGTGGCTACATAAACAGCAGCCAAGCTACCCAGGCCAAGGCTATAACGCAGATTGATAGGCATCGCGAGTGAGCGGAGCGTATGGTTGGTAATGGTAGCACCAGTAGTGGTAAGCGAGGTCATAGCCTTACGCTGGTTATAGAGCACAGCAGCATCTACACCAAGACCTACTACGGGGATCGTGGCATAGAGTTTTGGCCCAACAAACCAGCCTGCTGCTTGCTTTGTTTGGAGTTGAGCAGCTTTGAGTGATGTGGGTGTTGACAGCTTGGTCGTGTTAATACCAGCCATCACACCAAACTTAATTTGTGCCATCGTAGGCACAGCCAATGCCGCGCTAAGGGCAAGTGTTACAAATACTTTTTTCATCATAGGCTGTGTTTTTAATGAGGGAAAATATAAGGCTATATCGCACCTAGGCCTGCGCACTACGTGCCAAGAATACCTGTGCAAAAAGTTTGATTTGCTTAACCATGGCCAGTAGCCCATTGCTACGCGTAGGAGAGAGGTGTTCCGAAAGGCCTATGGCTGGAATAAAATAGAAGTCGGCCTCAGCCAGTTCTTGCGGTGTACGAGCATTAGCCACACGAATGAGTAAGCTCACGATACCCTGCACAATCAACGCATCGCTCTCAGCCTCGAAATAAAGCCTACCATCGCGCTCGGTGCACACTAGCCACACGCGGCTTTGGCAGCCGTCAATGAGGTTTTGCTGTATTTTATGCTTCGGGTCAAGTGGTGACACTTCGCCAGCCATATCAATGAGCATTTGGTAGCGATCCATCCAATCGTCTACGGCTGTGAACTCTGCAATCACTTCATCTTGTATCTGTTGTAAGGTCTGCATGTCTTGAATTATAAGCGTAAAGGTAAGTTAGCTAGCTGCCTGCTCGAAGATAACTTGCAAGACGGTTTGCCCCACAGCTTTAAGCGTAGCACGATCGATATTTTCTGGTGTGTCGTAAATGGTGTGCCACGTGGGGCCAAATGTGCCTTGTGGGTGGTCTGGAAAGAAGGGAATAATATCTATCATCGGGATACCTGCAATACGATTGACAGGCACATGGTCGTCAGTAATCATGCCGCCATCTTGCTTGGGGAAGTAGCTCCCATAGCCTGCACGCTCAGCGGCACTCCACACCAAGTCTACGATGCCACTAGCATATTGCATAGAAAACCCCTCACGATAAAACTTAGCTCCTTGTCCACCCACCATATCAAGCAAGATGCCAAACGTAGGGCGATAGCCAGCCTGGCGTGCCTGTGCCGCCCAATATTGCGACCCTAAACACCACGAGCTACCATTATAGTCGTTATACGTGTCCCATTGTGCCACACCATGGTCTTCACCATCAAAGGCTACAAAATCAATGCCTATATTAGGTTGCGTAGCCACAAGCTGTCGGGCAATTTCGAGCATCACAGCCACACCACTAGCACCATCATTTGCGCCCATAACAGGGTGGCGATGATTGGCCGCATCAGGGTCATTGTCTGCCCAAGGACGTGTATCCCAGTGCGCACCTAAAAGAATGCGCTGTGTAGCCTCAGGACGATAACGAGCGATGATATTAGTTGCTGGAAAAGTCACACCATTGTATGTGGTTAGCATGGTGTTTTGCTCTTCTACGGCAAGACCTAGCATACGGAAGGCATCGGCAATGTAAGTAGCCGCCTTGCGGTGTACCTCCGTACCAGGCACACGATAGCCCAAGGCGCACTGAGCCTCAATATACGCAAAGGCTGTATCGGCATTAAAGGCTGGCACATGGAGCGTGTCGGCAGGTGCTTCGGGTGTGACCTGTTTACTGCTCGTATCACAAGCAATAAAGCCACCGAGCGTAGCCGCTGTCAATAGTGTAGCGGCAAAAAGATGTTTTAGTAGCATGTAGAGATAGAGTTATGCGTTAGTAAGGACGTGGGCTCAGCATAGCCACGTTCGGCAGCCCACTGACGTGCTTGGCGCATCACACGGAGGAAATTACCTCCCCAAATAAGTTCTAAATCAGTGGTACTAAGCCGCTCACGCAGCAAGCGACGCGTCAAATTGATAAGTTCGTTGGCCGCTGCCAGACCTACGATACCGCCATCGCCATCGAAGTCTGTACCGATGCCCACATGCTCCACACCAGCAACGTCTATCATGTGTAGGAGGTGCTCCACAGCATCTTCGATCGTTGCTCGACCTTCATTGCAAAGGAAGCCCTCGTAAAACGTCACTTGTGCCACTCCCCCACTCCGAGCGAGAGCTATAAGCTGGTCGTCGGTAAGGTTACGCGGGTGTTGGCAAAGTTCGTAAGCCGAAGAGTGTGTACACACAATGGGTACTTGACTAATGTCAATAGCATCGTAAAAACTCGACCGTGCCCCATGCGAGAGGTCTACAAGCATGCCTACGCGGTTCATCTCACGAATGACTTGCTCACCCCACTCACTAACACCATCGTGCATCATTTGGCTATTGCGCGCCGAGTCACAGATGAGGTTATCACCATTATGGCACAGCGTCATGTAGCTTACACCATAGCGTTCGCGAAAGTGTGCGACCTCACTCAACGTATTGCCTAGGGCATAGCCATTTTCGATGCCAAGCATAACTGAACGCACGCCTATACGCTTGTGATGGTAAAGCTCATCGAGGGTATAAACTTGTGCTATGGTATTGTTAGCACATACTGCTGCTAAACGATCAGTCACGCCTGTAAGAATACGGTGCGCTTCGGCATTGGCCATCTTGTGAGCAGCCTCAGTGAGTTCGCCTTGTGGCAGATAAGCCACCATACAACTTACATCTAGCCCTCCCTCTCGCATCTTGTGATAGTCTACGAGTACGTGTGGGTTGCGCTGCTCGAAGTTATCCACCCGTTCTAAGAACATTGGCGTATCGCAATGCGAGTCAAGTGTCAATATAGTAGCATGTAAGGCTCTGGCTTGGGCATAGTTCATGGCTTCATCACGCAGCCATGCAAAAAGTGGCAACATCGTAGTAGTGTCACCATACGGGCGCAGCACTGCACACTCTGGGTGCCACTGCACACCCACGATGCTCTTATGCTCAGTACTCTCTACGGCCTCTATCACACCATCAATGGCCGTAGCCGTCACACGTAGTTTATCGCCCACATCGGCTGCTGCCTGATGATGGAAGCTATTGACTACCAACGTATCGCCAAAAAGCGTTTGCAGTAGGCTATCGTCGGCCGTACAAATGCTGTGTGTATCAACATAGCGTGCTGCTTGTTGGCTATGCTTAAGTAGCTCCATGGGAGCTGGATATTCGGCAGGTAAATCTTGATAGAGCCTACCTCCTAACACTTGCACCAAGAGCTGCATGCCACGGCAAATACCCAAGATGGGCACTTGATAATCAAGTGCACGCCGCATCAACAAGATTTCCCACGCATCACGTGCAGCGTTGATACTACCAAGGTGTCGCGAAGGTTCATAGCCAAAAAATAGCGGATTGACATCGCTACCACCCGAAAATATCAAGCCATCTACCGAAAGCACCTGCTGCGTAATAGTGTCAATCGACTCAGTAGGTGCCAGCAGTATAGGCACTGCTCCCACGGCCTCTACGCTGCGCCAATACCCTTCAAGAAGTTTGGCCGCACCATCGTCATCGATGTTACACGTGATACCGATACGTATGGCCACATGGGCGCTAAACGGCTGCGCGTTGAGCTGCATATGATAGGCAGTATCGCCAAGGTCATAAGGCGAGCAAGTAGCCATAGGCCAAAAGTCTTAAATAGTTTTGTCTGTTGTAGGCGTTGCTGACTTAGTGTCTAGCTCCTTGTCAAAGGGGTAAGTACGCTTAGGGTTGCGTGGAAACCAGCCTTTCTTCACACGGCCTACTTGCTCGAAGAGCTCGCCAATCGTCCAAAGTGATGAAAAACCAAACACTCCCATCAGTGCGCTCCAAAATGTGTTGGCCACAAAGAGTGCACCACCACCAAAGGCCAAACCAATGAGCAAGAACACCCACCAGTAGCGTGTACCCGTATAGTATTCTACCTTAACCACAATCGGGTGGAAAATACCAATAATCACGAAGGTCATCACACCAATGACGAGTCCCTCCCAATTACGTGTAGCCCAATCTACCGAGAACGATAGGTCAAAGAGCAAAGGTAATGTTGTAAGCATTGTAATGAGTTTTTTTGTAAGTGTAAGTTTTTGAGGTGTGTTGCGTGAGCAATTGTTATGCACCACGTTTGCGCCCTGTGCCATCAAGTGGCACTTGACGCGTAAAGCTCTGTTCGAGCGAGATGAGGGTTTCGGTGCTTACCACACCCTCTATTTGTTGCACTTGTCCGTTCAACAGCTCCATAAGATGCTCGTTATCGCGTGCATAGAGTTTTATGAGCAGCGTATAAGGACCTGTGGTATAGTGACATTCTACGATTTCGGGAATTTCTTCCAAGGCACTCATCACACGCTTGTACATCGAGCCACGTTCGAGCGTGAGCCCTACAAACGTACAAGTGTTATAACCCAATTTACGTGGATTTACTTGAAAACCACGCGAAACTACCGCACCATCTTCAAACAAGCGCATCATGCGCTGATGAATGGCTGCACGGCTCACATCGCAAGCCTCGGCCACTTCTTTAAGCGGCACACGGGCATTGACCGACAAAATTTTGAGAATATTTTCATCTAAAACGTCTATTCTATCTGCCATAGCATGTATACTTTATATGTCATTTAATTTGGTGCAAATATACTCAAAAAAGGCATACTCTACTAACAAAACACCCCTAAAAACATGGCTTTTACACTAAAATTGCCACAAAGCATCACCTATGTCTAGGCAAAACTACCAATAAGTATAGCGCATTTATCTATATACCGCTCTTTTACCATCAAGGGAGCTCCCCTCCACAGCACTCCCCATGAATAGCCAATGCAGCCCACCGAGCAATCGGCAGGCTGCAAGTAACACAGAGGTACAAACAAAACAGCAAAAAGGTTTATAAGCTACCATATAGTAGTACCTCGTAAAATAATAGCGTAGACTTCCCAAAGGTTACTTCACCTTAGACTTACGCATATCCTTAATCAGGTCAATAATTTTCTTAATTGCAAGTATTAAGGCTATTATCTTACCTATTTTTCGTAAATTCTTCATTGCATTCTATTTATTATGTGTTAAACATACAAGATACAACGCACCACGAGTATCTTTATGCGATATACACGTCTGTCAATCTACTCAATATAAGCTATTTGCATACGTGTAAAACGAAGAACGCTTAAAGCCAATGAGATGGAGGTACACTACAAGTCGTCTACCATCGCGCCACCCTTGGCATAAGCCGTGGGGCGTGCTTCAAAGAAGTCGGTTTTGATCATGTTTGCATTAGAGTATTGCGATACCCATGACATCGAAGCTGGCTCTTGATCGTAGCCTTCGTAGAGCTTATCGAAGCCTAGCGACGTACAACGTAAGTTGCCTAGATACTTGATATAGTCTTCAATCATTTGGCTACTCAAGCCCTCAATGCGGTCGCCCAGCACATATTGCCCCCAGCGAATTTCCTCCTCTACGCCTTGACGTATCATATCGCGATACATCTCAATGTGGTGTGGCTCAAAGAAGTTGGGGCATTCCTTTTTCATTTCCAAAATGATGTTACGGAATAGCCACAAGTGCGTGTTTTCGTCACGATTAATGTAGCGTATCTCTTGTGCAGAGCCTGGCATCTTACCATTACGCGCAAGATTATAGAAAAACATAAAGCCTGAGTAGAAATACACACCTTCTAAGATGTAGTTGGCAACAAGCACTTTAACAAACTGCTCCGTGCTTTGCTCTTCAACAAAGGCATTGTAAAGGTCGCCGATAAACTTATTGCGGCGCAACAACACGGCATCGTCTTTCCACTGATAAAGAATGGCATCACGCTGCTCAGGCGAGCAAATGGTGTCAAGCATGTAGCTATAACTTTGCGAGTGTACAGCCTCTTGAAACGTCTGAATAGCCAAGCATAGGTTTACCTCGCTCGCCGTGATATAGTCGCTCACATTCGGCAGATTAGCCGTTTGGATAGAATCTAAAAAGATGAGGAACGAGAGGATCTTGTCGTAGGCCGTGCGCTCATCAGCCGAGAGCTTAGCGTAGTCTTTGAGGTCTTGATTGAGGTTAATCTCTTCGGGTACCCAAAAGTTGTTCATCGCTTGGCGATACCAGTCGCTCACCCACTTATACTTCATATTGTTGAAGTCGTTTAGGTTGGTAGTATTGCCATTGATCATACGCTTGAGCGTAAGGTCAGTGTCGCCATTCTCATTGAAGAGAGGCTTACGGGTTACGGTAGGTTCACATGAAGCCATAACGTGTTGTTTTGAGGGGGAAATTGATTTGGATTTAGTGTAATCACCCAATACTAACCATATGCAACAGTATACTGAGGCCTAAAAGCTACACCATCGGGGTGGCGCACATGCGCCATCGGCGTGGTGTGCCTTTGTCATCGGGGTGACGCAGGCACGTCATTAGGGTGACTTATATATTTAAGTCTCGGACCAACTTTTACGCTAAGGCAAGCTGTGCCCAAGACAAGATGCTATAAGGCATTATGAGGCACAGCTCTCACACTCTTCTACTTCGAGCGATTTTGAGCGTACGTAATACACCGTTTTCAAGCCACTTTTCCAAGCGTCTTTATAAAGACCTAAGATTTGGCTCATACTATAATCGGTCGTGATGTAGAGGTTGATACTCTGCGACTGGTCTACGTGACGCTGACGTACACCAGCTGCACGAATACTCCAATGCTGGTCGATACGATAGGCATTTTTATAGAGCCAAGTGGTCTTATCGTTGAGGTCGGGAGCGACACGGGGTATCATGCTACCCTTCTTTTCTTCGAGGAAGTACTTGTTCATCACAGGGTCGGTACAAGCCGTAGTGCCAGCGATAACACAAGTAGAGCTCGTGGGTGCTACGGCCAATAGGTAGCCATTGCGCATGCCATGCTCGGCCACTTGCTTAGCTAGCTGCTGCCAACGCTCGCTTGTGTAGCCACGCTGCGCAAAATAGTCGCCATTATGCCAGTCTGAGCCCTCAAAATAGTCATAGTGGCCTTTTTCTTGTGCCAACTCCATGCTTGCTTTGATGGCATAGTAATTGATGAGTTCGAACACTCGGTCGGCCTCCTCAATATGTTCCTCGCTCTCCCAAGCAATGCCATTGAGTGCCAAATGGTGATGGTAGCCCATCGCACCAAGACCAATAGGGCGGTAGCGTTGGTTCGTAAGGTGTGCGTATTCGCTCGGATAAAAATTAAGGTCTATCACGTTGTCCAAAGCACGTACAATGGTACGCAGCACCTGCTCTACCTCGGCCTCATCGTTAAAGTTGATTTTACTGAGTACCAGTGACGAGAGGTTGCACACGACAAAGTCACCTGGACATGTCTTTTCTACGACAATAACATCGCCGTCCTCGGTTTCGAGACGCGTAGATACATGCTTGATGGGCGACATATTTTGGGCAATCTCCACACAGAGGTTTGACGAGTAGATCATACCACGATGCTTATTGGGATTGGCACGATTGACCGTGTCACGGAAGAAGGCAAAGGGGGTACCCGTTTCGTAAGCCGAGCGAATGATTAGACGCACGAGTTCTTTGAGCTGTATCTCGTTTTTGGGTATGCGGTGATCTTGCACGCAGTCAAGGTAGCGTTGTTCCCACTCCTCGCCATAGAAGTCTTCGAGCTCATAGCCTTTGATAGTCGAAATTTCGTGCGGACACATGAGATACCAAGACTGGTTAATATCCTCCTCTACCATTTTCCAAAAGAGGTCGGGATAGCACACGGCTGGAAACACATCGTGCGCCTTCATGCGGTCGTCACCATTGTTAGTACGTAGTTGGAGGAAGTCAAGTATATCCTTGTGCCACACATCAAGGTAGCACGCTACGGCTCCGGCACGTACGCCAAGTTGGTCTACGGCTACCGCAGTATCGTTGGCAAGGCGTATCCAGCGGATAACTCCCCCAGCAGCTCCCTTAAAACCACGTATATCGCTACCATTAGCACGTACCTTACCAAAATATAAGCCCATACCGCCCCCCATCTTGGAAACGTTGGCAAAGTTGGTGATGCTTCGATAGATGCCGTCCAGTGAGTCGGGCACGGTATCAATAAAGCAACTTGACATTTGGTAGTGTGGCTTTCGTGCGTTGGCTATCGTAGGAGTAGCCATAGTCACTTGCAGCTTTGAGAGCATGTCGTAGATATCGTGCACCACTTGCAAACGTTTGCTCTTGTCTTCCTTCATACCCAAGTGCATCGCAATACCTAAGAACATCTCTTGTGGTGTTTCGAGTGGCTCTCGGCTAAACGTACACACGGTGTAGCGCTTTATGAGTAGGTCCATCGCGCTATATGTAAGCAAGTGGTCGCGCTCTGGCACAATGTAACTTACGAGCGCATCTACCTCTTCGCGCGTATAGTTTTCTAGAATATAGGCACCATAATAGCCTTCGTCTGTCATATAGCGGAGCTTGTCGTAGAAGCTGTCAAGTTTGAGCGAAGCAAGTTTGCGCTCAATGTTGAGGGCATTTTGAAAGCCCAGCAGGCGGCCTGCTACAAACTCCCAGTCGGGTTCGGCCTCTGTGATACACTCTACGGCAGCACGTGTGAGTGAGCGTAGACACTCATCGGGCGTCATATCTGGCTTGTTAAACGATCGGTATTTAGAGAGCAAATTGCCAAATGCTTTGTTAAGGTGTGGCAAGTCACGTTGCACGTCTTTGAGCAAGCGAAGGATACCATCGTGTGTGACCGTTTGGCAGATTTCGGTAAGCATAGCGCGTGTCTTAGCACGCTCTTCACGGTAAAGAATGAAACTACGAGCCTCACGATAGAAGCCTGCACGCATCAGAGCTATTTCGACAAGGTCTTGGATTTGCTCTACCTTGACCTCTTCGTCCTTCTGACGAATTTTGAGCAGCTCGGCCTCGACGTCAGCCAAAACAACGGCTAAGTCGTCTTTCGTATACGCCGATTGGATACTGCGGAAAGCTGCTTTTACAGCACGTTTAATCTTAGTAGCCGCATATTTCTCTCGCGTGCCATCACGCTTTACGATGTTGAAAACCATTGACTGGGATTGATTGGGGTAAATAGTTAAGTTTTTTCTTTGTAAGTGGTGCAATAAAGCTGCTATGCAAAGTTACAAAAAACTTTCATGTGAAGCGAATGATTTTCAAAAAAGAAAACAAGGAAAATCCCTCATTCTCTAAGTAAAATCACAAGTCAATGAAAATCAAAAAGATACAAAAACACATGCCATTTGATAGAGCATTTTTGGAAAACTTACATGGAAAATAGAGCAACAGAGTTTTCCAAATCCCTCAAAACAAAAGCGGTAGATAAACTTACCTTGCCCAACGTATGCCTAAGTAGCGATTTCGTGTTGCTTACGACAGTTACTGCATAGCTTAGCGATAGTAACATTATACATGCGTAAGACACCTCTTATTCCAAAAAATATCACTATCTTTGAGAGACCTTACAACGATACTTAATCAAAACTTCCCTATGACTGCTGCTCTCAACCCTACAATAGCCGCTCCACACACTTACTGCCTCATCATGGCTGGTGGCGATGGGCGGAGGCTGTGGCCTTATAGTCGCAAAGCCAAGCCGAAACAATTTCTAGACTTTTATGGTACAGGCAAATCACTCTTACGTTATACGTTTGAACGTTTTTTGCGTTTCATTCCTGCCGAACGTATTCTCGTAAGCACCTTTGCCGACTATGTACCCCTCGTACACGAGCAACTACCAGAGCTACCCACTGACAACCTTCTATCTGAGCCCGTACAGCTAGGTACTGCTCCCGTAGCCGCTTGGGCTACGCTACGCGCCTTGCATCAAGACCCACAAGCCACACTCGTACTCTCACCTGCTGACCAACACATTGTAGACGAGCATGCCTTTGTAGAGCAACTACAACGTGGC
Source organism: Bacteroidales bacterium (assembly GCA_030528715.1). GTDB lineage: Bacteria > Bacteroidota > Bacteroidia > Bacteroidales > Bacteroidaceae > Alloprevotella. The sequence goes on from JAUMYJ010000002.1 coordinate 10,421, forward strand.
GTAGCCTTTGCCTATACCTACCACCAAACGGTAGTGCTAGGTGTACAGCCCACAATGGCAAATACAAACTACGGCTATATACAAAAGGGCGAAGCAACACCAATAGACGATTTTTTTGCGGTACAGACCTTTACAGAAAAGCCCAACCAGCACTACGCTCAAATTTTTGTGGAGAGTGGGGAATTCTTGTGGAATTCTGGCCTCTTCGTAAGCCGTGCTGACCACTTGGCCAAACATCTTGATACGCTACTCCCTGAAAGCGAGGTCGAGCATCTACGCCCCGAACTATACTTAGGCCTCAACATTGCACAGCTTGACGCAGCATTTCTGAGCCACTTTGTACACAACGGTAAACTCACGCTAGATGTCGCCTTGTTAGGCAGCATGCTCGGTGAAGTCGTAGTACAACGCTGCACCTACGGCTGGGCCGATATGGGTACGTGGCATGATATAGCAGCTCAGCTCTCACCCGATGTCAATGGTAACGTAGCCTATACTCCCGAACTACTACAACTACCCGGATGTAAAAATACCCTTGTAAGCCTACCAGAGGGCAAGGCAGGGGTTATCGAGGGACTCGAAGACTACCTCGTGGCCGACCATGGTAACGTGCTGGTCATCATCAAGCGCAATAGCATTGACCAGCTACGCCATACAGTCAATGCACTAGTACTCAAAAAAGGTGAAGACTATGCCTAAACATTGGAAATGCTGGGCTGAATACCTGCGCCACATACCAGTGTGGTGCAAACGCTTTAAGTACCGACGTTGTTGGCGCATACACTCCCCATTTGCATATCGCTTCGTACGTGAAGTCATATTTGCCACTACGGCCGACAAAACATGTTTAACTACGGCTCAACACATGGCACGCCACACACACCACGACTATGCTTGGCAACGCTACCACCGCCTAGTGTATCGCCTAGCTCGTTATCAAGCTAACCGCCAAGCCCAACGAGAGGACACTACACCACTACGATGGGTCGTCATTACAGCTCATGGACAAAGCTCCCTAATCCCCTACCTAGAAGCTGCTGCACAAGCCACACCTACACTAGACATCAATATACAATGCTATACACCCGAAACTTTCGTGCATATGGCCATAAGTATGCCCGACCTACTCTATATCGATGGCTCACTTATGGCCGAGCACATGGGACTTTGGTCACTACTAACCACCGCTGCGCCACACACGCTACTCATCATACGCTCCATCTATCATACACCAGTAGAGACCGCACTGTGGCAGCGGTTAGAACATCATTCCCACACCATTCTTACCTTTGACCTCTATTACATGGGCTTAGTGCTCTTTCATCAAGGCCTAAGCAAAGAAGCACACAAGCTATGCTTCTAGTGCAAAGCGTGCGACACACAACACACTCTCCCTCCACAGCTAATAGCCATGGAGGGAGAATACTTTTTAGTAGAAAACTGATTATGTTTCCCACGTAAGCCAAGCAGATACAAGCCAATGATTAAGTAGATCTTGCATAGCAGGCTGTGCCTCTGGAATAGCAATAAGAATAGTATAAGGCTGACCTGTGCGCAACTTATGTATAGGCAAAAGCAGTGGCTCTACATGTGAACCTGGGCACCAGTTACTACGTGAGAGGTCGCTTGAAGCGATACCCTCTTGAATGGGTGTAACAGCCCTACCCTCAGCACCAATGTGAGCTATATCGCGTGAACGCAACCAGACACCAGTTGAGGGGTTAAAACGGCGAAAGGCTGCACAATCATTACGCCATGGCGTAAAACTCGCTAGGAGGGTAGTATCTGCTCCTTGAACCAAATAGATCAAGTGTTCGCGTGGCACAAACTCATCACCTCCACTATGGCCACCATGCCCTGTCGTAATGAGACGAAGCTGTACACGCTTAGCACCACGCGGTAATGAGAAAGGTAGCTGCACCACTTGACGCGCAAAAACATCGGGTATAGGCTGGCCAAGGTAGGGCGTAGTGTTAAGTAGCGGCATAATGGCACGGCGACCACACACGCCCGACGTACTACCACGCACAACATGAAGATTAGCCGTCAGGGTGTAGCCAGTTGAAGTCCACGTATCAATATAGACTCCTACCCACACGCTATCGGTAAAGAGTGGTAGGCGATCAGAAATATCGGTAGTCCACGACACCTCCGAGGCAAAACTATCAATATAAACGGGGGTACGCTGTGACCGCTGTATGCTGTCTCCCAACGTGCTATAATGCCCTACACCAAAAGGAGTCATAAAGCGCATGAGCTCTACCGCAGGGACGTAGCCCTTAGCTGGTACAGCCCCACGCAGATTGCCCACACGCATAGTGTCGGCCATAGGATAACTCCCTCCTCGACTTATCGTTAAGAGGTCTACCTCCTGATGTGCAGGCAACACAAACACAGCACCATATTTGTCCCAAGGGTCGCCAGCACTCGTAAGGTGCACATCAAGCGTAGCCGTAATGTGATGGGGCAGGCGTGGCAAACGCACTTTATGAAGTACGATACGGCCATTGGCCGTGCGCACCGTGTCTCCTTTACCCCAAGTGAGGCCATCAGTATAAACGCCTGGGCGAAACGCTACGCTGGTGTGCTTAAACAGTGTATGGCTAAACAACGTATCGGGCTGAGCTGAGAGTGTGAAGGGCAGCAGTGACATGAAAAGCATTGCCCAAGCAAAAAGTTTTTGAGCTGATATCGGGTTCATAGCATAGGCGTTAAAAGCCCTTTGCGGCATGCTATTTCGTTAAGATAAATAGCACACCGCAAAGAGCAATATAAAACGTTAGTCAAAAGCCTCGGCAATGCGTGTAGCCGTAGCAGCCATAACCTCGGGCGTGAGGTCTAATTTAGGCTTGCGAAAATCGACATCTGCTTCGCTCTGCATAGGAATGAGGTGAATGTGTGCATGAGCCACTTCTAGCCCCAACACCACACTTGCCACTTTACGACAAGGGTAAGCTATCGCAATAGCCTTAGCCACACGCTTACTAAACACATGCAGTGCAGCTAGTGTGTCGTCATCAAGGTCAAAAATATAGTCTACTTCTGCCTTAGGTATCACAAGCGTATGCCCTTGTGCTAAGGGGTTGATGTCGAGAAACGCATAAAAACGTTCGTCTTCGGCAATGCGGTAGCTAGGTATTTCACCTGCCACAATACGGCTAAAAATACTGGCCATGCTACTACTCGTAACTGATGCTCAACACTTCAAGACTAATAAGGCCTTGAGGTACCTTAATCTCTACAACATCGCCCACTTTCTTGCCTAAAAGGCCTTGGGCAATGGGTGTAGACGAAGAGATACGTCCACGCTTCAAATCGGCTTCACGCTCACTCACGATAGTATACTTCATGATAGCACCAGTCTTAACGTTCTTCATTTCGACCGTGGCAAGAATTTGCACACTACTCGTGTCAAGGCGCGAGGTATCTATGATACGAGCCTCGGCAATAGCCGCTTTGAGTTGCGAGATTTTCATTTCGAGCATGCCTTGAGCTTCTTTGGCAGCATCGTATTCTGCGTTTTCAGAGAGGTCACCCTTATCGCGTGCTTCGGCAATAGCAGCCGATGCAGCTGGGCGATCTACGGTCTCCATTTGACGGAGCTGGGCTAGGAGTGTATCTAAGCCCTCTTGGGTCATATATGCCATATTAGTTATATTTTAGTGCAAATGAGGGGAGGTTAGGCCAAGGCTTGTGCAAGATCGGCCAATAGGTCTTCGGGGTCTTCGATACCTACACTCAGACGAATGAGGTCGGGAGCGATACCTGCGGCTTGCAACTGCTCATCGGTAAGCTGGCGATGTGTGGTGCTAGCAGGATGTAGCACACATGAGCGTGCGTCGGCAACGTGTGTCACGATGCTGATGAGTTGTAGGCGGTTCATAAAGGCCTCGGCTGCTTCACGCGTACCTTTAAGGCCGAAGCAAAGCACCCCACACGTACCCTTGGGTTGATACTTTTGGGCCAATTGGTGGTCGGGATGTGAAGGTAGCCCTGGATAGCTTACCCAAGCCACACGCTCATGGCTTTGTAAGAATTCGGCCACGGCCTGCGCATTGCTGCAATGGCGTGGCATACGTAGGTGTAAGCTTTCGAGACCTAAATTGAGCAAGAATGCATTTTGAGGTGACTGTGTGCTACCTAAGTCACGCATAAGCTGAGCAGTAGCCTTTACCAAGAAAGCCACAGCACCAAAAGTTTCGGTATAGACTAGGCCATGATAGCTTTCATCAGGAGTACAAAGCCCTGCAAAACGCTCGGGATACTTGGCCCATGGGAATGTACCGGCATCGACTAAGCAGCCGCCCACATGCGCACCATGCCCATCCATGTACTTCGTAGTTGAGTGCGTAACGATGTCGGCACCCCATGCGATTGGACGGCAGTTAATAGGCGTAGCAAATGTATTGTCGATGATAAGAGGCAAACCATTGTCGTGGGCTAAACGTGCAAAGCGCTCAATGTCGAGAATACGACACACGGGGTTGCTAATTGTTTCGCCAAAGACACACTTTGTACGACTATCTATACGTGCCACGATGTCTTCGTCAGGCCATGCTGGGTCTACAAAGCGACACTCAATGCCCATTTTTTGGAGCGACACACCAAAGAGGTTGATCGTGCCACCATAGATATTGTTGGTCGTAATAAAATTATCGCCTGCCTCACATAGGTTAAGAATAGCGTAGAGGTTGGCCGCTTGACCAGACGACGTAAGCATGGCAGCTGCCCCTCCTTCGAGTGCAGCAATTTTGGCCGCGACGGTATCGTTAGTAGGGTTTTGAAGACGGGTATAGAAGTAGCCACTCTCTTCAAGGTTGAAAAGCTTAGCCATCTGTTCTGTCGTTTCGTACTTAAATGTAGTACTCTGATAAATAGGCACTTGTCTAGGCTCGCCTTTCTTGGGCTGCCAGCCACCTTGCACGCAAAGCGTGCCTATTTGGCGTGGTTTAGGGTCTTGACTCATGTTATGGTGTGTTGCGTTCGGATTAAACTAATAAAAAAGCCGACACTTCTTTGTCGAGAGAGAAGTGTCAGAAAACCGTAGTTTCTTGATGTATAAACTATAATTATAGGGCAAAGATACGCACAAAAAACGAAGTGGCCAAATTTTCACAACACCGTTTTGAAACCTATTGTCCGAGACACTGCGTTGAAGCATTGACATAGAGCGTACTTATGAACGTGTACACGCACAGCCATAAGGCTAGATGCAAGGCAAGGCAACCAGCACACTAACGCTTACCGCCCTAGACTCTAAGCGATGCCGAAGCGTGAGCTAAAAGACACTTGCTGTATCAAGACAAGGTACACACGTTTCTAGTCTTGGTACAGTTGTATCTCGTCAAGGCACACATGTATCCAGTCTAGAAACAACACATTTGTCCTAGCTCTACGAGCGTAGTGTTAAGCTAAGGGGTTCATGGCACACGATACACATTGTAGTCCTATACTATCTTACGATGGTGATAGGCTTGGCTACGCTTTGGTGGGCAGTAGAGGTGGCGATGAGTAAATAATAAACACCTGAGGGCACAAGCTGGCCTTGGGCGTTGCGCGTATCCCACTGGTAGGTTCCCCCCGAGGCGCGCCCTAAGTGTACGAGGTGGCCAGCGGCATTGGTAATTTTGACCTCAGCATCGTGCGTGAGACCTTGTATCGTAAGGCGCGTATTGGCGTGTAATGGCGTGATGGGATTTGGGAAAATGTGAAGGTCGTCGGACGAAAGGTTATCGGCAGGTGCGATAACACCGCTCTCATAACTGACAACGCCCAGCATTGTACCAACAAACACCTCACCCGTAGTAGGCACGATGGCTATACTAGCGATAGTATTGGTAGGTAAGGGACTATTGGCCATGGTAAAATGGTGTAGCACCTCTTGACCATTAGCACTGATGACGTAAAGACCATCGTTGTCTGTACCAAACCACTTACGCCCACCTCCATCAATAGCTATGGCTGTAATGGGTACGTTGGCTAGCAGATAATCGGCATAGTTGGTGCCATCGTTGCGTGGGATTTTGACCTGTGTATAGGTAAACGAAGCGTCAGCAAAGGACTCAGGCTGGTCGATGCGATAAGGGCCTTGGTTCGTTCCTATCCAAATAGCTCCCCCATCTGCCTCTTGGGCAATGGCATAGACACCTGTGACAGCAGCAGTCACACCATCTTGATTGACAAAGTTAGAGCGAAATATCGTGCGGTCATCGTCGGGCGTAGCAAGCTGGCTTGGTATGTGCATCAATACACCACCATCATATTGATCGGTATAGCGACGTGAGAGTATCCACAAGCGACCTTGTGGGTCAATATGCATTTTTTCGAGCGTAGGGTGGCGTGCTATTTCAGGAATATAAAAGCTATGCCACTGCCCCGAAGGCGTAAGCGCATGGAGCGAGGTATCTACCTGATTATTGACTAGCCAAAGATTGCCAGCAGCATCGTAGCGCATACCATCGGTGCGCACGAAAACACGTGGCGTAGGGTGCTGAGGCAAGATGCTCATGAGTGGCGCGTTAGTATTGTCGTAGTGAGAGACAAAAGTAGTGTCGTTAAAAAGGTAGACTCCATTGCCTGCGGTAGATACAGCATAAGTGTAAGCAGTTGTAGGCTTAATATGAGTAGGCAATGGTACTATGGCAGTGGTATTAGCATAGCGCACACCAGTGTGAGTTGCCATAGTTTCACTTAGGTTATGCCATGTGCGATAGTTTAGGTCAAAATACATAGCAGTACCTGGATAGTCGGCACCAGTATAGCTAAGCTGCCCACCAGCGATAACGATGCGGTGACGATAGGGGTCGTAAGTAGTATGATAGGCAATAGGACGTATAGGAGAGTTGGGGGTAATACGATGAAGACGCTCGGTAATACGATTACCCACTCGCTTGCCATAAATGTGTAGTCCCTCAAAGCCCGCAGCTACCACATAGCGTGAAGCTGTGAGTGGAAAAAGATCATACGTAGGAGCATCTGCATTGAGATAGTCTACACGATGAGTAGCTACATTGTAGCTCATGACACGCTGAGCATTGCCATAAAACACAGCCGTATCATTGAAGTATGCAAATGTGCCTACATCGGCATAGCTATGACTTATGTTGCCATCGGTCTCTATGTTATAAATACCAGCTTCGCCCACACCCCAAAGACGTCCACCAGCAATACCGAGATGAGTCAGCAGCTGTGGATTGATGGACTCCCAGTGACTAGGATCTGCTAAATTAGCCGTGCGTAAGCCACGCTTAACCCCCTCACTTGTGGCTGCAAAAAGATAGCTGCCGTAGGGCTGTGCTGCGCGCACTTCGCCCATGGCATAGCTATGTAAGATCGCAGCATGGCTCACATCGACGACCACAAGGCCAGAGCCTAGCGCGATGTAAGCCGTGTCGGTCTGCACGTTAAGCCCACGTATGGTTTTGTTCATCCAAGTACTTTGTTTTACTTGACCTAGATATTGCACCACATGGGTATCTAGACGAAGTAAATCTATACCAGCATCGGCATAGACAAGAACCAAGGAGCGTGCTTTGGCCGAATAACCCAACTGCACAATAGCAACACCATTGAGACCCTCGGTACGCGAAAAGGTAGTCACAGCATCACTCTCTGGGTGGTAAAGCATAAGGCTACCATTGCTAAGCGCAGCAATGTATTCGCCAGCAGGAATGGCACGTGTAGTATTATGAAACGAGGCGTGAGTATGCCACGTATCTACCCCCTGCGCTTGTATAGAGGGTGCAGTAAGACTTAAAAGGAGGGTAGTAATGAGAGTAAAAAACGTGCGAAAAAGCATAGCTAAAATGCAAAGATAAATTGTAACGCCTAAAAAAGAACGCTCACCATAGGGCAAGGTCTGTTAATACTAACGATACACTAAAAAAAATAGTATCAAAATAGGAGGGAGTAAACTGCAATTACCACAGCAAATGTGTTGAGTAAATCGTATAACTTTGTACCAGCAATGACGTCAAGGCGCCTCACATTGTTGCCCACATCTCAACCACAACCTTAAATCTTAAAACACACAAACCATGAAAGCACCACAAGACTCACCTAAGAAGACCAACGTATGGGCTGTCATTATCCAAGCTCTGATCGCTGTACTATCGGCACTCTCAGGCTTTGTAGCAGGTAGTTGCGTAGCCTAATGTGTACATACGAGCAAAGTCGCGCCCCCCCGACTTACAAGTAAAACGCATAAGACAAAAGAACATAGAGCGTAGAGGCAGCTACATAAAGCAAAGGTAGGCCAGTAGAGTGCTGAAAGCCATAGGGTAATGCTGTAATATAGCTGCGAAACGAAATAAAACGCTCACTCATGAAGCCATAAAGCGTGCCAAGCAAATTGCACAAGACAGCGACAACTAAGCCACGACCAGCGACCAGTGGCATCGTACCCCATGTGCCATCAACACTACGAAAAGGAGCATCTTCGTGCCAGCTATTATAAATAATCAGCGCAACTAATACTGCCATAATAAGCCCAATAAAAGAGAGCGTAATGCGCTGTGAGTAAGTAACCGACCGGTGTGGGTGCAATAATGACAACAAAGCCTCGGCCAATCCAGAAGCAACTAAAAAACCTATGGCTTGTGTGTAGACTACAAGGTTGAGTAGTGCCTCAGTATTGACAGTACGAGACCAATATTGCAAAAACCAAACGACACCAGCCTCACTCATAAGAGAGCGCACGTGCCAACCAGCTAAATCGGCTAGCCAAGATATAAAGAACACTAAGACGCTCCCCACAACACAGGCAACCGAAAGGCGTAAAAACCACCTATTCATCATCGGGTACAAGATTTTCGACATCAATAATGCGCAACTCAATAGCACGCACTACAAGGCGTGTAGCATTAACACTACCAGTAGTATCGGGAAAAAGCTTTTTGATAAGATCGGCTTGACGCTTTTCTAAGCTCTTGGTGCCAAAAGGCATGTTACGTAGAGCAGCTATCATCTCCTTGGTGTATCCAAGTGCGAGGTGACGCAAGAAGCGTTCATCAAACTCATCAAGCTCGTAGTTGATAGCAGCCTCGGTAGCCATTTGAGAGTTACGCACACTTGTCGAAAAACGCTCAAAAATACGCTCCATTATAGGCTCATTAAATACAAAGCGCCGGCCATTGATAACCTGCATGACATGAAGCGACGTAAGCAACTCACCACTTTTGAGACAAATGCCATTGGCACCAGCCTCTATCACACTGAGCCAAAGCGCTTCGTTAATAAGCTCCCCTGTGAAAATCAGAATACCTAGCGTAGGGTAAGCAGCTCGCATCTTACGGCAGATATCTACGCCCACAGTCGTAGAGCCACCCAAACCAAGGTCCAACAAAAGGAGCTGCGGAAGATTGTTGCCATGCTCACTCATCAAAACCTCCAAAGTCTCTTCACTATCGGCTGTACCGATGATTTCGACTTGGGGTATCTCATGACGAAAAATTTCCTCAGTACCTCGAAGTTCTAATTTAGAGTCTTCGACGATAATGGCGCGGTATTTAGTATCCATAAGTATAGGAGTTGATATATGTGTTTATGCGTGAAGTGTCGCGATAGGAGTGCTAGACGCTTGAATTAGCCAAGCGGTAGTAATGGTCGTGTGGCCATCTGCCTCAGAAATAGCAATGCGATAGCCCGCATGAAATGTGCGACGGTCGTGGATACGAACGATATTCTTACACAATAATAGCGGAATAATGCCGGCCTCTGGGGCAAAGAGGTCACAGTCAAGCTCATCGACTATGGGGTAAGCCTGGCGTAGACTAATGGGTATGCTAAGTGCAGAGACGAGAAAGCGAGTATCGTCTGAGAGCCACTGGTGACAAGCTATAATCGTATTGGGCTGCAAATGTGGACATAGCGTTTGCCACAGCTGCCTAGTCATAAGCTCTATCAAATGTGGCTCTACGTAAATTTTCCCATCTACATGGCCTTGATGTTGCAAGACTATGTTAGTATTACGCAGTTTATTATGATGTGCTATTTGATGTGCTAGCACATCGCAAAGTATAGCTGTAGATACGTATTGCCAACGATAGGCATTGAGACTAAACTGCTGCGTGGCTTGCAAAAGTAGCACTTGGCACAACTCACGATAGTGCTGAGCCATACTTTGTAAAATATGAAGTTTCTCGGCCTGTTCGTTCAAAGGCAGTGAAACTGCATTAGTAAGGAGCTGTGACAAACGCGAAGGGAAATACATCGTTTCATGTTTAAGCACAGAAAGCGTATTTTCGATCAATGCATTTTGTACATAAAGCTGCTGGCTATCGTGTTGTGTGAGTAACAACTTGTCTTGTAAAAGATCAATGTTAGCTTGGATCTGCTGAGCATTAACCACCGCAGCATAGACCATACTGCTAACAAAGCGTAGCGTATCTGTAAGGTAACAAATGACATGAGGAGCCAAATACACTTGATGTAATAACAGCGTAATATGCCCAATATTACGCTTAGGATTAGCAAGGTCGGCAATAGGCCATACAGCTATACGCCGCCTTTGATATAACACACTGCTAGCAAGAGCTTTATTCTGAACATGCTGTACTTCGTAGGTGTTAAGCTTAGGTGATTTACCAAAAGTATAAATGGGGTTGCCCATATCATCGAGCACAACGACACCCAAAGCACGTAATGGCGTAAGTTCTGCTAAATGTGGTTTTAAGTGTACAATACGTTCGGTCAACGTACCACCGCCTAGCAAAGCCAAGCTAGTTTTGAGACGTTGGCGCATATAGCCATCACTCACCACATGGTCATGGAGCGTGCGCACATAAATAATCGCTACAACTACCAAAGCTATTACTACTATTAGCATCAAAACAATATGTAGACCACGTGTTTGGTGAATGGCCTCACTGATTTGCATCTGTGTAGTAGGCTTTTGGGTAAGACTACGATACAAGTGTAGATAGACCTCATTGTTATAAGTATAAGGGTCTAGAAAACCAAGACCAAGATAGGCCACAGCAAGCTCGTTGCGTAGGTCAAGAAAAAGGCGATAATCAGCCCGCACGCCCACGGCATGCCATATAATCTCGGCAGTAGTCAAAGCACTACCCACACTATCGTAGCGTTGCATTTGACGCATAGCCTGTGGCAAAACTTGATATTGTGGCTGAGTGGCAACATAGGCATTTATATAGTATAGAGCAGAGTCGGCATAGCGTAACGTCTGAGCAAAGTCAAGCTGAACATTCGCTTGATAAACGGCATCGACAAACTGCTTAGCTCTTGCCCATAAAGGGTGTACTGTGAACATGGCATGCAAGCTATCGGCTTGTACATCATGGTCAGAGACAGAGTCAGTAGTTTGCTTATCTTGTGGTAGAGTCACAATACGTGGCTCAGCAATATGTGCTGTGCGAGGTGTTGTTTGTGCTATGGCTGTGGTAACACTTAGCATTATAGTAGCTAGCCATACCATCATACCACGTGGCAAGGTGAAGGCAAAACGCGTCCCCTTCCCCACAACACTCTCACCCGTCAGTCGACAATGGGCAAAAAGTTGACTGACTTTACGATAACGCTCCATGATACCACGGCAGTTCATCAAGCCAAAGCCACCACGTTGGTGTTGCTTGTAAGTAGGTTTACCTACGAGCAATGCTTCGAGACGCTTAGCTTCTATACCCACCCCCGTATCACTCACAGAGACTTCTACCAGAGGTACCGTTTCATCGCACTGCTGTGCACAAGCACTAACAGCAATAGTAATACTCCCACCTGCTGGTGTATACTTACGGGCATTGTCTACCAACGTATTGATCATGAAGAGTGTCAAGGCTTTATCAGCCTTTATTTTGAGGGCATCGGGAGCTTTGATGTGGAGCGTGATACCTTGCATTTGTAGTGCAGGTGCTGCCTTAGTTACAATAGAGAGCACATCATGTACGTCTAGCGTTTCTATCTTAATATTTACACGCCCCGTTTTTACTTGTACCCAGCTAATGAGGTGCTGATTGAGTTTTAAGATACGCTGCACCAGTTGCTGCCCATAATCTAAGTCGGCAGGTGTGTGTTTAAGTAGGTGCAATAGGCGGTCTACATAAACAATAGTACCTGTGCCAAGCAGCATCTTAGCCCGAAGCTCTACGTTAATAGCTTTGTTTTGAACGATTTGATGGTTAGCCAACGCTTGTGCTTCGGCTATTGCGTCACGCTGTTGCTGATCGTTTTCATCGGTGGCCTGCCTACATACGAGGTGCTGTTCAATAATGTTATACACATCATGTAGGTCATGATACCGTAAGTGCTTAGAGCTATTGGCATGTAAAGGGGCAAGTCCAAGCGCGGCACGCTCACAGTCCTCTAAAACATACTTTATCACAAGCTCACGGTGGTGCTTACTACGCAACCACAGCCAGCTTATGAGTACACACAGCAATACAAACACAACGGCTGCTACGATGGCCAATGTAGTTGTAAGTTTTATGGTGTTTAGTTCATTTTGCTGTTCACGCAATATTGCTTCTTGCGTTTTGTCTAGACGCGTTACATTGAGTAGGTCAAGGTAAGCATTACGGAATTTGTCCGATAGTGGCTTGTCACCTAAAGCAGCAGCTACAATACTAGCATGTTCATAAAGATTGCGCTCGGCCTCGCGTATGGGCATCTGTGGCAATAGGCTGCGTGCCTCTTGTAGATAGTGCATAGCCGTGTCAAAAGCATAAGATTGCGTGTGGTATTTAGCTAGAGCTAAATAGCCATTGATGAGGTGAGCTAAATCTTTTTGCTGATGCACACGCCCAAGGGCATATTGCAGTGTAAGGTATTGCCAACTATGTTGCTTAGCCTCGGTCAGAGTGCGCTGCATCTTAGGTGTGAGAGCCAGTTGTAGCTGAGCCTGGCGATGACCTACGATGTCGGTCTCACCATTATCATGTAGCCAATTAGCGATGTCAAGGAGCAGAGTAATCTGTGCTTGGGCATCGCCTTGCTTTATGGCATGCGCTAATGCTTGTTGTGCAGCATCAAAATGCGCCAAGCGTGCAGTTTTATTTTTACCATTGAGGTATAAGCGCTGCCGCTCATATGTTACATCTACATGTAGCCTTACTTGTGGTGAGAGGTGACTCAATTTATCGAGCTGTTTGAGGGCTAAGGTCACATTACCCACCTCGACATAGTAGCGGTATAGTGCAGCAAGTCCCTTTGCATATACATATTCGGCCAAGGCAAAACTCGTTGTACGAAGCGAGCTATTCATGATGCGTCGCGTCATAATCTGCCATTGTGCATGTATTTCAAAGAAAAGCTCGGTTTGCCCCAATAGTTGGTAGGCATCGAGGCGTTCGGTTACAAGCGCATAACGCTGTAACCGGTCAAGTTCTATCGTATCCAACGCTTCAAATGCAGCCAAAGCCTGCTCAGAGCGTCCTTGACGCAAGTCGAGGGCGGCCTGAATGATTTGCCCCCAATAGCGCGCCACTCGCTCTGTACTCTGTGTTAACTGCTGCACAGCTTGATGCGCTTGTACATAGTCATGAGACCATTGACAATAAGCCTCAATACTTTTTTCTACGACACTATCGGCCTCTGGCATACGCTGCGCCCAAGCTGTGCCTGCCTCACTCCACCCAAAGAGTAGTATAAGGCAGCACACACGGCATAAAATATAAGAGCAAAAGCCTTGCATCATAGCAAATATAGCGTTCCTAAATAAACCGACACACCAGCACACTAAGCTAAGAATAGCGATGAGGATAGCGCAACATAATGGCCAAAACCGTCATAACAGCTACCCCCATAGGATAATACAAGTAAGGCATAAGTGCTACTGGCGATAGCCCCGTATAAGATGCAGCCAATAGTAGTTGAGCTCCATAAGGCAAAAAACTCTGCACAACGCACGAGCTCGTATCAAGCACTGAGGCCGTCTTGCGTGGATCAATGCCATAGCGCAAGCTCACATCTCGCGCGATACTACCCACACTCAAAATAGCCACCGTATTATTAGCCGTACATACATTTGCTAGGGCTACAAGCATACCCACACCTAGCTCACCGCTACGCTTGCTATGCATCCACACCTTCATCTGCTTGATTATAAATGTAATACCTCCGTTAAAACGAATTATCACAAACAAGCCACTCGCCATCAGAGCGATTAAGATTGTTTCGCTCATACCCATGATGCCATCACCCATAGCCACGAGTAGAGCTTCTAGGCTGCCATGCCCCATACCTAGCCACAACACACAGGTCAAAAGCAGCGCAGCACCAAGTGATAGCAGTACATCTACACCTATAAAGGCTAGCACCAACACTAGCATATAAGGCAGCATTTTAATACCATCTACGGGTAGTGCTTTAGCCACTCCCGTAACTCCTAACCCTAGATAGACATACACAGCCACTACAACCAAGGCAGCTGGCAGCACAATACGCACGTTGACACGAAACTTATCAGACAGCTTACAATGCTGTGTGCGTGCAGCTGCAATCGTTGTATCGCTAATGAACGATAAGTTATCGCCAAAGAAAGCACCTCCCACGATAGCCGCCGTAAGCATAGGCAACTCAAAGCCAGCATGCTCTGCCACACCAGGCACCATTGGTGCAAGTGCCACAATAGTACCTACTGACGTGCCGATACTCAGCGAAATAAAACAAGCCGCCACAAAGAACCCAGCTAAAAGCATCTCAGGCGGCAAGTAGCTCAGCGTAAGATTGACAGCAGCATCTACCGCGCCCAAAGCCTTAGCAGTTGATGCAAATGCACCTGCCAGTACAAATATCCACACCATCTGCATCAAGTTAGCATCTGCGCCCGATGAGTAGAGTGCAATACGCTTGGCGAGTGGCAAGCCGCGTGTCGTAATTATGGCGTATGCTGCTGTAAAGGTAAACACGGCTAAGATAGGGACTTTATAAAAGTCGCCCACCCATACACTAAGCCCCGTAAAGAGTAGTACAAAAAAGAGCAAGGGGCTCACAGCAAGCCAACCTTTGCGAGTCACACCATTGGCACGGCGAAAAGTTACTTGATGAGCCATACAATCACTACACATTAAAAATTACTATTCACGACATCTCACACGAGGTCAAACAGCCCCGTAGGCACCACACGATTAAGCACATCTATCTTAAAAGGTAGCCCCGCACGCCCCGTTGTGGTAAGGTAGGTACGCGTTACACTAGTCAAGGCCGCTTGCGGACTATTATTTTCGGCACTCAAATGGCACAGCCACACGCGTTTGAGCCGAGACGAAGCACAATCGGCCAAGAGACGCCCTGCCTCATCATTGGCCAAATGCCCCCGATCTGCCATAATGCGACGACGCAAATAGAGCGGATAGGGACCAGCTTCGAGCAAAGCTGGCTCATAATTGGCTTCGAGCGTGAGGTAGTCCGCCTCACGCACGGCCTCACGCATCGGCTCTGTCACGCTGCCAGCATCTGTAATGTGTACATAGCACACATCGCCCACACGTATCTTATAGCCCACATGGCCAGCACTGTCGTGTGGCACGGCAAAGGCCGTTATTTCAAACACCCCAACCTCATACACCTCTCCCAACACTAGGTCATGGCGATAGCGTGGCTGCACCTTACGCGTTACACGTAGATTACGGTCAATACCAGCATGCACCTCAGGGAGTGCTAGTACGGGCAAGCGCCACTCATCGCTACAAATGCCTGCAGCTTTCACATGGTCGGTATGTTCGTGCGTGACAAGCAATGCTTGCAAAGCACCAAAGCTCAACCCGTAGTTTTTATAAAAACGCTTAAAGTTGCGTATTCCCACACCCGCATCTATCAGCAGGCCTTGTTTATCGGCCGTGAGGTAAAAGCAGTTGCCACTGCTACCACTACCGAAGCATATCATTTTTAGCATTGTTGTTGTTTGTGTTGGTATCTTGTCGTGAGGCAGCATGAAACAGCTTAGCAGTTTAAGGTAAGCATCTTTTTACCATGCTACGCACATTATACAGCTGTACAATGACCATTATACAAAACCTTTTGCCCAAGACAGGCCACAAAGCCTAACTTTTTCGGCCAAAGTCGGCTGGTATTTCTCCCCATTGCCGCGTTTGCCATTTTTTAACTGGTAGCCGAAAGGTGTTAGCCGACAACCAGCGTTCAGCACGCTCAATAAGATCATGCACAGCAGCGGTGTTAGACGTATGCATGAGCGTAGTGTTACACTTACCCCGAGCTACCCAGCCGATAGCATTACGGCTGTCTGAATAAATTAGTGCAGGACGCTGGTCGGGAGCCATCTGTGCTATAAGTGCAAAGGCATGAACGATAGCCAAAAATTCGCCAATATTATTCGTACCCAGCACTGGTCCAAGATGAAACACCTCCACACCCGTTTGCAGGCATACACCACGATACTCCATTTGCCCAGGGTTGCCACTACAAGCAGCATCTACGGCCCAAGCACGCGCAGCCACATCGCGGTGTAATGGCAAGATCGTATCGGTGCGATACGAAGGCGGATTAACCAAAGGTTGCCGACGGCTACCCCCCACAGCAACAGCAGGAGTAGACCGCACACGTGGGGCAGCATCGCCCACAACCTTACCACCACTACCAGCAGCACGAGCCGCAGCACCACGCACATGGCATGCAGCCTCTTGCTCAAAGGCAGCATAGGCAGCCTCACGCGTATCAAACGCCTTGTAGACAGCACCAGCAGCACCCTTAACTTGCGCTAGTGTGTCTTCCCACGAGGTATAAACACCAGGCTTACGCCCTGCCCATACGACATACCATTTTTGTTTTTGAGCAGCCATTTATCAAGCTCATATCAAGGCAAGACACAAGTGTCCAACCGACTATCATCATACGACAACAACGACTACATTAAGCACCTAGCGCTACGCACAACAGTGCCAATATAAAACGCATACATAGTGCCTACCACAGCCATAAAGCCATTACCAAGCACTAGCGCACGTTGCACCATGTTGCAAAGATAACTATTTTACATGAGTGAGCCACGAGTTAAAAGGAAAAATATACATTTCACAAGCACTTTTATCACAGCTAAAACACGCATCGAAGACAATCAAGACAACAACAAAACACATCAACAGCACCACAGCACAACCCCATCGGACTTAATCGCCACTCAACACATGCCCTACCCTAAGACACAACGACACATTGAACACTAGCACAGTAGCTCGCAAAAAATACGTAACTTTGCACCCAAACTTACAACATTGACTTAACAACACGATTATGATAATGAACTACGACGTCCTTGTCATCGGGGCAGGACACGCAGGTTGTGAGGCCGCCACAGCAGCTGCCAAGCTAGGTGCACGCACTTGCCTCGTAACCATGGACATGAACAAAATAGCACAAATGAGCTGCAACCCCGCCATGGGGGGGATAGCCAAAGGGCAAATCGTGCGCGAAATAGATGCACTAGGCGGAATGGCAGGTATCATTACAGACCGTACGGCCATACAATTTCGCATGCTCAACCGTTCAAAAGGACCTGCCATGTGGAGTCCACGGGCACAGAGTGACCGCGTCAAGTTTATCGAAGCATGGCGTCACGAAGTAGAAAACACCGAGAACCTACACATTTGGCAAGACCAAGCCAGTGAGCTCCTCGTAGAAAGAGGAGAGGTATGTAGTGTAAACACCATTTGGGGGGTAGAACTACGTGCTAAGGCAGTAGTCATTACAGCAGGTACGTTTCTTAATGGGCTCATGCACATAGGCCAAAAACGTGTGGCAGGTGGTAGAGCAGCCGAGCCAGCTGTACACGATTTCACCGAGAGCATTGCAAGCCATGGCATTCGCTACGACCGAATGAAAACAGGCACACCCGTGCGTATTGACCGCCGCTCGGTAGACTTCTCGCTTATGGAGCGACAAGATGGCGAGAGCGACTATCACCGCTTCTCTTATATCGGTGAGCCACGACCACTACCACAACTACCCTGCTGGATGTGTGAAACTAACGCCGCTGTACATCGCGTATTAGAACGTGGCATACCGCAATCACCGCTTTATAATGGCCAAATTCAGAGCATTGGTCCACGCTACTGCCCAAGCATCGAAACAAAACTTATCACCTTCTCTGAGAAACAATCGCACCTACTCTTCTTAGAGCCCGAAGGGCTAGACACCAATGAAATGTACCTAAACGGCTTCTCATCATCACTACCGATAGATGTACAGCTCGAAGCCCTACGCCACATACCAGCATTGCGAAACGTCACAACCTATCGCCCAGGCTATGCCATAGAGTACGATTTCTTCGATCCAACACAGCTAAAACACACGCTCGAATCAAAAATTGTACGTGGCTTATTCTTTGCAGGGCAAGTCAACGGCACTACTGGCTACGAGGAAGCAGCAGGTCAGGGGCTCATTGCAGGTATCAACGCCGCAGCCTATTGCACAGGAGCAACAGAGCTAACACTTGGCAGAGACGAAGCCTATATCGGAGTACTCATTGACGACCTTGTCACCAAGGGAGTAGACGAGCCCTATCGTATGTTTACCTCACGGGCAGAATACCGCATACTTCTACGACAAGACAACGCCGACCAACGCCTTACACCAAAAAGCATAGCACTCGGACTAGCCACAACAGAACGCAAAAAGCGCTTTGAGCAAAAACAAGCAGCTATCGCAGCCATCGTTGAGCTATGCAGCACACTACACGTCAAGCCCGACCACATTAACAACCACTTAGAACACCTCGGCACTACCCCATTGCGCCAAGGCACAAAATTCTCAGAACTCATCAATCGCCCTCAGATTACGCTACTAAACTCCTTTAATCAATTTGAGCCCTTACGCAATCTCTTCGACAAACTAGATATAGACAAAGACGAAATCATCGAAGCCGCAGAAATTGCCATGAAATACAGAGGCTACATTGAACGCGAGAGCGAGTATGCAGCAAAAATCAAACGACTAGACCATATCCCTATCAAAAACCACTTTGATTACAATAGCATCACTCAACTAAGTACAGAAGCACGACAAAAGCTAGCTGCAATAAACCCAGAAACCATCGGACAAGCCTCACGCATACCAGGAGTTTCACCTAGCGACATCAGTGTACTACTCGTACTTATCAACCGCTAATCACAACGAACCCAGACGGCGTTTCACGTGAAACACAACACACGAAACGCCGTCTATTTACAGGGCACTAAGCCAAAGGCCAGTCATACTTACATGAGTGACAATACACACGGAAGAAAGCGCAACAATCGCACGACCCATCTAGAAGGCATCATAGCTGCCCTACCCGACACACCTGGCTGTTATCAATACCTAAACAGCGAAGGTGTAGTTATCTATGTTGGAAAAGCTAAACGCTTAAAACGGCGTGTAGCCTCGTATTTCAACAAAGAGCAGCAAAGTGCGAAAACGCGTCTACTAGTATCAAAGATAGAAGACATCAAATACATCGTAGTACCCACGGAGGCTGATGCACTACTACTCGAAAACAACCTCATCAAAAAGCATCAACCACGCTACAACGTACTACTAAAAGACGACAAAACCTACCCCTCTATCTGTATAACACACGAGGAGTATCCACGCATTTTCTCCACACGCAACCGCCATTTGCCTCATTGCACCTACTTTGGCCCTTATAGCCACGTACCCACCATGCGTGCCCTACTTGACATTTGTCAACGCATCTACAAGCCACGCTCGTGTCGCCTACCGCTAACCGAAGCTAGCATCAAAGCAGGCCGCTTCAAAGTATGCCTAGATTATCATATAAAAAAATGCGCAGGCCCTTGCATTGGTGAGCAAAGCCGAGGCGACTATCAAGCTGCTATTGATGCATGTATGCACATCTTGCGTGGCAATACCGCAGAAATAAGCAAGCAACTTATTACACAAATGCAAAACCTTGCCTCAGAGCTACGCTTTGAGGAGGCACAAAAGATAAAAGAACGCTATGAACTTATAGAAAACTTCCGCAGTCGTAGCGAAGTAGTAAGCAATACACTACACAACATTGATGTATTCTCAATAGAGACCGAAGAGACCGCTGCATATATCAACTACTTGCACGTACGCCAAGGTAGCATCACACAGGCATTTACCTTTGAATATAAAAAACGCCTAGACGAAACGCCAGAAGAGCTCCTAACGTTAGGCATCATTGAAATGCGCACACGCTATAATAGCAACGCACGTGAGCTCTTAACCTCAATACCCATTGAGTTGCCAATTGATGGCGTAAGTGTCATGACACCACAGCGGGGCGACAAACGAAAACTCATGGAGTTATCATTGCTCAATGTTAAGCAATATAAGTTTGACCGCTTAAAACAGGCTGACAAACTCAACCCTGAGCAAAAGAGTGTGCGCTTGATGAAAGAAATACAAGAAACACTAGGACTACCACACCTACCACTACGCATTGAGATCTTCGACAACTCCAACATCTCAGGAAGTGATGCCGTAGCGGCTTGCGTAGTATTTGAGAAACTCAGACCAGCCAAGAAAGAGTATCGGCGCTATACTATAAAAAGCGTAGTAGGCCCTGACGACTATGCCTCAATGCGCGAAGTAGCGTTACGAAGATATAAACGCATCAAAGACGAGGGGGGAACACTCCCCTCACTCATCATAGCCGATGGTGGCAAGGGACAAATGGAAGCTATTCGACAAGTGATAGAAGACGAGCTAGAACTCAATATTCCTATTGCTGGCTTAGCCAAAAACGAGAAGCACCGTACACGTGAGCTACTCTATGGTTTTCCTACACGTACGATTGGCTTACGCCCCGATGCACTACTCTTTCGCCTACTCACACAAATGCAAGAGGAAGTACATCGCTATGCCATAGCTTTTCACCGCGACAAGCGCAGTAAGCGGCAAGTAGCCTCTGCACTTGATGGTATTGCTGGCATTGGCCCTAGCACCAAGCAAATACTATTGAAACACTTTGGCAGCGTAAAACGCGTGCAAGAAGCAGATAGTGTCGCACTCAAAGCACTACTAGGCGAAGTGCGCGGCGCTAAAATTTACAAAGCACTACGGCAAAAAGAAGCAACCTAAACCCATACAAGCCACTAATAAACAAAGCCTTACAACACGAACAGATATTCTAAGAAAAAGTTTTTAGCAATAGAAGAGTTGCTATTCATTTTTTTTCACTACCTTTGTCTATACATAGCCTAGACTTAGGCTACTCATTCACAAGATTAGCTTATGCGAGCAGTTATCCAACGTGTTTCAGAGGCTTCGGTCACAGTTGATGGCCAATGTGTAGCCGATATAGGCTATGGTTTTTTAGTATTATTAGGTATAGAAGAGGCCGACACCTTAGCTGACATTGACTTCTTGGTAAAAAAGATTAGTGGTCTACGTATATTCGATGATGATGCTGGCGTAATGAACCGCAGCATTGTTGATGTGCGTGGCCAAATCATAGTCGTAAGCCAATTTACGCTCATGGCAAGCTACCGTAAAGGCAATCGACCATCTTATATCCGTGCTGCTAGACATGACACAGCCATACCACTTTATGAGGCATTTTGTCAGAAACTTAGCACAGCTACTGAACAGAAGGTTCAAACAGGCATATTTGGTGCCGACATGCAAGTGCGATTACTAAATAATGGCCCTGTAACGATCTGTATGGACAGCAAAACCCCCGAATAAGCTCCAAGCATAACACTAGCACCACACTCACACCCTAGCCAGCAACAGCTTGCCATGACTACACCCACCCTAACCCTAGCCGAAGCCCAAAGCATTGTACACAATTGGATAACCACCATAGGTGTCCGCTACTTTAGCGAGCTTACCAATACTGCCATTTTAATGGAGGAAGTAGGCGAGCTAGCAAAGCTTATGGCTAGACTGTATGGCGACCAGAGCTTTAAGAGCGGTGAAAAAGAAAACCTCGCAGACGAAATGGCCGATATTTTATGGGTGCTATGCTGTTTAGCTAATCAAACAGGCATAGACCTATCTGAGGCCTTTCGCCTTAATTTACAGAAGAAAACGCAACGCGATCATTCGCGACACAAGCAAAACGACAAGCTAAAAGATAGCACAAAGAAGTAAACAAAAAGGAACATCATAAAACTACTAAACAGACAAAACTATGCATCCAAACCAAGAAAAAAGTAGTTGTGGCTGCCACAACGAAGCAACAGAGAACTGCGGTGTACAATTTAGCCAAAACGACAAATTTCACCAAGCCGTAGCCGAGTACAATACCGACCTCTGCTGCAAAGAAACTAAAGCCGCCTGCCAAGCCATCATTGGCGAACAAGCAGAGCAATACCGCACACCCGAAGGACTACGCTACCTCCTCTCTACCGTAGAGATGACCACGCTAGCCATCACCGACAGCGACGAGAGCGTACTACGCATGGTCGAAGACACCAACGCACTTTTCGAGCGTCACCCCGATTGGAAGCCCTATGCTACCATTTGTGTCTACCCCAACTTCGTACGTCTCGTGAGCGAATCACTCGAAGTCGAAGGCATCAAGGTAGCTTGTGTTACGGGTGCTTTCCCTTCATCACAAACTTTCCTCGAAATCAAAACTATCGAGACAGCTCTTGCCGTTAACAGTGGTGCTGACGAAGTTGATATGGTACTCTCAGTAGGTCGCTTCAATTCTGGCGATTACGAAACCGTATTTGACGAAATTGCCGAAATTAAAGCTGCCGCTGCTGGTCGCCCCGTAAAGGTTATCCTAGAATCGGGTATCCATAGCTGCGTGAGCAGCGTAAAAAAAGCTGCACTTCTGAGCATGTACGCAGGTGCCGACTTTATCAAGACTTCTACTGGCATGCTACCCCAAGTAGCTACGCCCGAGGCAGCCTACGCCATGGCACAAGCCATCAAGGAGTACTACGACAAGACAGGCATACGCGTAGGTTTAAAGATTTCTGGCGGTGTGCGCACCGTAGAAGATGCCCTAGCCTACTATGCCATCGCACGCCACTTCCTTTCACAAGAGTGGTTTGACCAAGGGCTCTTCCGTATCGGCACAAGCCGCTTAGCCCAGCCTCTCATAGCTGCTATCGAGGCGATGGAAGCCTAGCCACCCCACCATATAGGCCACCCAGGCCTTAAAATCATCTATACACTAGGATTACAAGGCTATATAGCCATGTAATCCTAGCCATTTTATACCTAAGCTCCCCCTTATATCCCCTAGGAAATAGAGCAAATCGTATAATCTAGATAAAGGCTCTCTTTTGAACTTTCTATAAAAGCACAACCTCAAAACAATAGCTTAACTTCGATTTTAAGTAACTATAAAAACTAGACAAACTCTCGCCCACCACACGCATATATATAGACAAGATGTAAGTACCTTTACTATATAACACACCCATTTAACACAAATAGACTTCATGCTTTTAGTGAGCTATAAGAAAGGGTTTATTGTATAGACTAAGTATCTACTTTTTCGCGATGGCGTAGCCACACCATCACGAAAAAGTAGATAATGACTATGAGCTCTATCTGACCATAGTCTAGATTTCCCATTGAGCAAAATGCAATATACATGATGCACGTTTACCTCTTCATCTATACCCTCATGGTATCTATCAGTCTAAAAAGTGGCACGCTGACATGCGTTGCTAAACCTAGCACTTGCAAGTGTGTAGTCCAACTTCTCCTAAAATCTATTAGCCATCGCACTACAACAACAGCAAGGCTGCATCAAAACACATTGATTTTGATGCAGCCTTAAACGTAACCCTCTTTAATGGCTTGTAAGTAGCAGTAGGCTTAATAGCTATGATGAGCCTCTTCTAGCTCTTGCTTTGTCAGCTTAGTTCGGTCTATACTATACCATGCATGTGCCATGTAGGCAGCCACGATAGGTGCTATTAAACTTACGATCGACATCACTTGGAGTGTAAACTCTGATGAGCAGCTATTGGACAAGTACAACGAGCTTTGCAAATCTGCCGTAGAGGGATAGTAAGCCGTATTGTTGTAGCCCGCTATAAGCAATAAGGCCAGCACCGTTAAGATAGTGCCACCACCAGCACACCAAATACCCTTAACCGACTGACCAAAGATGCTCGACAGTGTGCCATAAAGCACACCACCCACACCGATTATAAACAATGCCAGCACGAGAGGCATAGTTAAGAGATTGTTAAGGTATTTATAAGGCTCGAGGTAGATTTCGGCCGTGGCTGGATTTACCGCAAAGCCATCTTTCGTCAAAATATGACCTACGTAAGTCAGAAAGAACAGTAAGAAAGGTACGGTGTCGCGTAGCAATTGGCGACGTAGGCGTGCGTGAAGGCTTACCTCTCCCAAGTTGTTTAGAAAATAGAGACTTCCCAACATGCGTGCCAAGAAAAGTACACTTAGTGCCAAGGGATAAGTCCATGGATTGAACAAGACGTCAAGACCACGCCATTCGTTGGCCCAGCGACTGATGACGTGTGTCCCCATGGTAGCTTGTGCTATGGCCTCTCGATCTACAATAAATGCACTCCCTTCAAAAAATGTACTCACTGCACCACCTATGAGAATAGGTGCTACGAAGCCGTTGAACAGCAGGCAGCCACGGAAAAATTTGAGCCAAAATATGCTACCCGTTTTGCCTTGAAACTCGTAGGCTACAGCCTGCACTATAAAGCTGAATAAGATGATGACCCATACCCAATAAGCACCACCAAAGCTAGTGCTATAAAATAGAGGAAATGAGGCAAAAAATGCGCCACCAAATACCACTAGCATCGTGAAAGTAAACTCCCATTTACGACCAGTAGAGTTAATGAGCAGCTTGCGCTCTTCCTCGGTCTGTGGCACGGTATAGATGAGTGTATTGCCGCCTTGTACGAACATGAGGAACACTAAGAGTGCACCTAGCAGTGACACGAGCAGCCACCAATAGTGCTGCATAAATTCGTAAGTGATCATAGAGAAAATCCGAATATATTATGTAGTGAGTGTACGGTATAGGATTTAAGCATGTGTGCTACTTTCGCCATCAGTACCATGCATTTCAGGACCTTGCTTAATGGCTCTAACCATGATGCGTAGCTCTACAAAGAGCATCACAGCAAAGAGTACGGCAAACATCGTAAATGTGGTACGCACGGCGTTAACCGAGAGGTGAGATACAGCTGCCTTGACGGGCAAGAGGTCTTGAATAGCCCATGGCTGACGTCCTACTTCGGTCACAATCCAGCCAGCTTGACCTGCTGCCCAAGTGGCAAAGATCGTAAAGAAGGCTAGCCAGTGAAGCTTGTTGAACTTCGTTTGAGTAAGATCTATCTTGCGGTAAGATAAATAGCTATATAAGCCAAAGACGAATAATAGGAGTACACCCGTACCTACCATTACTCGAAAAGCCCAAAACACAAGAGGCACATTGGGGATAAGCTCTTCTTTGGCATCTAGATAGCCATAGCCAAAGTCTTTGTATCGTGCTTGCAAAGCAAGGCTATCGGCTGTAGCTTGTGTGCGGTGGCTCACAGCCGCTTCGAGCTGTCCTAACTTGGTGAGGCTATCGGCTGCAGCACGATTGGTACGATAGTCGGCAAAAGCTTGCAAGGCGCGCTTACCTTCGGCGATACGCTCGTCGGCACCACGTTGTATTTCACCATGTTTGTTTTCCCAGCCACCTTCAAGAATGTCGTTAATACCAGGCACATAACCATTGATATCGTGCGTGGCAAGGATAGATAGTGCACCAGGTACATCTACACCAGGTATGAGGGTTAAAGAGGCTTGCTTTGAACCATTTTCTAGGCCTTCCATAGCCGCTAGCTTCATAGGTTGTTGCTCGGCCACTTTTACGCCAGCAGCATCGCCTGCGCCTGCCAAGACGATAGCACCCACAAGGCCAAAGTAGGTAGCCACGCGTATGCTCTGCACGGCAAAACGCTTGTGACGACCACGAATGAGGTACCAAGCACTAATGCCAACTACGAAAATAGCTCCTGTTACCCACCCACTTGAAATGGTGTGAGCAAAGGTTATTATAGCTCCTTTTTGGAAAGCTACGGCAAAGAAGTCTATCATCTCGTTGCGCACGGTAATAGGGTTGAATGTTACGCCCGTAGGGTGCTGCATCCAAGCATTGGCCACCAAAATCCACCAAGCTGAGAGCGAAGCTCCCACGGCAGTGAGCCATGTAGCAATGAGGTGAAACTTCTTACTCACCTTTTCCCAGCCGAAGAACATCACAGCGATAAACGTACTCTCCATAAAGAAAGCCAGCATACCCTCAATGGCTAGTGGCGCACCAAAGATATCGCCTACAAACCACGAATAATTACTCCAATTCGTACCAAACTCAAACTCTAAAATAATGCCCGTAGCTACGCCGATAGCAAAGTTTATACCAAAGAGTTTCATCCAAAACTGCACTGTACGCTTCCAAAACTCATCGCCCGTACGGTAATAAATAGTTTCCATAATGGCCATGATATAGGTGATGCCTAATGTCAGTGGCACAAATAGCCAGTGATAACAAGCTGTGAGGGCAAACTGTGCGCGACTCCATAGGTGCAGCGCAGGGTCAATCGTTTCTACCATTGTATAATGTATGTTTTATCGTTTTGTTTTTAGTGTTAGGTTTACTTGGCTTTGCGCTCAATAAGATTATTCCCAACGTGTGTTTGCTTCTCTTCGGACTGCATACCCGAGAGCTCATATTTAAAGAAAAATGGCTTTAAGATGGCAAACATGATGATGAGTTTTACGATGATAATGAGCCATAGTGTTTTGCCCACAGTCATGTGGCGAAAGCCCTCTACATAAAAGCGCCCAATGCGCTCAAACCACGCTAGCAATACACTAGCGGTCGAAGGACGTGTAGGAGGAGTATCTAGTTGCATATAAATTTGGTATCAGTCTGTATTCATGCCATTGTCATGGTGTAGCATATACCACCTTGCGCCATCTATTTTAATAGAGCTATGGCACAAAGTGACTAATCTACTGCAAATAAACAACATTTTTTTAGACTGCCCAAACTTTTATCCCTCAAAATAGGTATTGCACTTCATTTTTATAATACTTTGAGGCTTGATTGGGCGTTAACCATATCGTGTACACCCGTCCAAGGGCTGGTTTAGGCAAGGCTAAACAATATGTATAGTGTATTGGGAGCGAGTAGATGCACCTCGTTTGTTTGAGAGGTGTGAGTGTATCTTGGCAAACAAGTGATGACATGGCAAGGTATAGCTATTAAGAAGTCTTTGTGATAAAAAGACAAATAAGCCACGTGTAGCACGTGGCTTATTTGTATAGAAATGATTAACTTTGCATATTGCGCTAGTATGTGCTAAATTTCGACAAAGACCTACGAGAACAATGAGTCAAGAATTTCAGATGATTGCCAAGACCTTTCGAGGCTTGGAAGACGTGCTTGCTACCGAGCTAAACGAACTTGGTGCTAACGACGTAGTAAAGGGTAACCGCATGGTGTCGTTTACGGGCGACAAAGCAATGCTCTATCGTGCCAACTTTTGCCTACGTACGGCAGTGCGCGTGCTTAAGCCTATCAGCAGTTTTGAAGCCAATACTGCCGACGAGGTATATGAGGCTGCACGTGCGGTAGAGTGGGCCGACTATATGGCCGTAGACAACACTTTCTCGGTAGATGCCGTAGTGTTCTCGGAGCGTTTTACACACTCGAAATTTGTGGCCTATCGTGTCAAAGACGCAATAGCCGACTACTGGCGTGGGCGTACAGGGCAACGCCCTAATGTAACGCTGACAAATCCAGATATCCGCATCAATATTCACATCTCTGAAGAAGAGTGTACACTCTCACTCGATGCCTCAGGCGAAAGCCTACACCTACGTGGCTATCGTAAGGGAAGTGTAGAGGCACCGCTCAATGAGGTGCTAGCAGCGGGCTTACTCAAACTCGCAGGCTGGGAAGGGCAGCAAGACCTCATTGACCCCATGTGTGGCTCTGGCACACTGCTGATAGAGGCAGCACTTATGGCACGTGGCATCGCGCCTGGTGTGTTTCGCCAAAGTTTTGGCTTTGAGAAGTGGGCTGACTTTGATGCCGACCTCTTAAAGCAAATCTACAATGACGACTCGGCAGAACGTGAGTTTGCCCATACCATCTATGGCTACGATATCAATCGCAAGGCCATTGAGGTCACTATGGCCAACGCAAAATCGGCTGGTATAGCTAGTTGTATCAAAGTCGAAGTACGCCCACTTGAGCAGTTTGAAACACCCTCTAACAATGCCATCGTTATAACCAATCCACCTTATGGAGAGCGTATTACCACAGAAGACTTGCTAGGGCTTTACAAAACGCTTGGCACACAGCTGAAACAACAAATGCAAGGTGCCGAGGCATGGGTATTAGCATTGCACGACGAGTGTTTCGCACAAATTGGTCTGCGCCCAAGCGTTACATTACCGATATTAAATGGTGCGTTGGAGTGTGAGTTTCGTAAGTATCAACTCTTTAAGGGCGGAATGAAAGAGTTTCGTCGTGAAGGTGGTGAAATTAAAACACGCGAAGACCGTCAGCGCAATGCCACCAAAAAGGTATTTCGTAAACGTCCTGACCAAGGCGAACCTAAGATGACACCACGTGGCGAAGGGCGTGACACGCGCTTTGAAGACGAAATACCCGAAGCATTGCGACACCACCACCGCTATTTTATGCAAAAAGAACGCCGTGAACGTAAATTTACAGAGCGCGAAGCACGTCCCTTTAAGCGTAACACCGATGCTAAGAAGCCGTTTCGAAAAGATGGCGAGCCTGCATTTAAGCGCAGCTCTGGTGGCCACAAGCCTTTTGACAAGCGCCGTAATGACTAATATACTACACGTCTGAATATGAATAAGCTATTTCTTATCGTTATGGCCTATCTAGGCTTTACCATGGCAGCTGCACAAACAGCAAAGCGAGCTTTTACGCTCGATGAAGTGATACCTGGTGGCACACAATACTGGAACTATCAGCCCACATACGTACGCTACGCCCTTTGGGGAGAGCAAGTCGTAAAACTCGAAGCAGAGCGTATCGTAACCATAGATGCCACTGGCAAGACCTCTACACTCTTTACACTTGACGACGTTAATGCTACACTTGGTGGAGAGGCAAGCAATCGTGTATCTTACCTTACAAACGCTCACTTTCCTACGGCCGATCCGATTGCTTCCATACAGAGCTACCAAGAACTGTTACACTATAACTGGCAAACGAAACAAATCGTGTGGCGTAGGCCTGCACGCTATGGCAGCCATGAAAGCATGCATGCCGCTACCAAACAAACAGCCTATACCGAGGCACACAACCTCTACCTCGCCAACGCCAAGGGCGAGCGTGTACAAATCACGACCGATGGCACGCGTGAACTTGTGTATGGTGAAGCCGTACACCGTAATGAGTTTGGCATCAATGAAGGCATATTTTGGAATGCCGAAGGCACCGCTTTGGCCTTTTATCGCATGGATCAATCCATGGTCACCGACTACCCACAAGTACTCTTACCACAAGGCCTAAAAGAAGGTATCGCTACACCAGACCCCGACAAGTATCCCATGGCCGGACAAACAAGCCATAAGGTAAGTGTAGGCGTATATCACGTAGCTACGAGCAAGACTATCTATTTGCAAACAGGCGATAATACAGACCGCTATTTTACTAATATTGCATGGAGTCCCGATGGCAAGACCATCTACATGATAGAACTACCACGTACGCAAGATAAGGCCGAGCTTGTGGCCTACGATGCAGCCACAGGACTACGTCAGCGTGTGCTCTACACCGAGACACATGCTAAGTATGTAGAGCCCATGACACCCATTGTCTTTTTGCCTTGGGATAGCGATAAGTTTATCTACCAGTCACAACGTGATGGCTACAACCACCTCTACCTCATGAGCCTATCTAAGCCTGACTATATGCAGCAGCTTACTAAAGGCGAATGGGTCGTAACGGAGTTCTTAGGCTTTGACACCAAAGAAAAGGCGGCACTTTACCTCGCTACGGCCGACCATGCCCTCCAATACAATGTTTATAAGACGACACTCAAAGGCAAGTTCCCTCGCACACGCTTAGACAATGGCAAGGGAGTGCATAGTGCACAGCTTTCTACCTCGGGTGCTACGCTTATTGATACACATCGCTCACCCGATCTACCACTCGCTGTTGATGTTATCAATACGCGCAGTGGCAAGCGCACTGAGCTACATCGAGCTAGCGACCCTTGGGAGGCATTTAAGCTACCCGAAGTGACGTGTGGCACGATTAAAGCTGCCGATGGTACCACTGACCTCTACTACCGTTTATTAAAACCCGTAGACTTTGACCCCAGTAAAAAGTACCCCACAGTCATTTATGTCTATGGTGGCCCACATGCACGCAATGTGACTGCTACACGCTACTATGGTGCACGCGGTTGGGAGTTTTATATGGCGCAGCGTGGCTATGTTGTCTTCGTGCTAGACAATCGTGGTAGCGAGCATCGTGGTCTAGATTTTGAGAATGTTATCCACCGTCAGCTAGGTACCGTTGAAATGGCCGATCAAGTAGCAGGTGCTAAATTCTTGCAAACTCTCCCTTATGTTGATGCAGAGCGTATAGGGGTACATGGTTGGAGCTTTGGCGGCTTCATGACGACCAACTTAATGCTTACCTATCCCGAGATTTTTAAGGTAGGTGTAGCTGGTGGCCCAGTAATTGATTGGCAGTTTTACGAAGTAATGTATGGCGAGCGTTACATGGATACGCCTCAAGAAAACCCAGAGGGCTATCGCAAAAACAACCTTCGCCTACGTGCTGGCGATTTGAAAGGTCGCTTACAAATTATTCATGGCTACAACGACCCTGTATGCGTGCCACAACATGCACTCAGCTTTATGCGTGCCGCAGCCGATGCTGGCACACAGCCCGACCTATTTCTCTATCCAGGCTCTGGGCACAACATGTTTGGCCAAGAGCGCGTACACCTGCATGAACGTATCACACGCTATTTTGACGATTTCTTGAAAAATAGTAGCCATAGTACGCTTTATAACGCCCACATGCCACAGCAGCATACCCCAAGTGCCACATAAAGGCGTGGGCATGCTGCTGTGTGCTTTTACTTACACATAATAGCTATGCCAGCCTTTATCCTAGCCGACAATCAACCACTTACAGCCAACGGCCTGCAATGGGCAATAGCACGCTTATATGCCACGTCTAAGGTATATACCGCTAGCAATAAGCAGCAGCTTTTAGGACTACTAGCTAAGCATAGCATAGATGGTGTAGTACTCGATTATAGCTTCTTTGATCTGACTTCGACCGAAGACCTGCGCAATATTTCCCTCCGCTACCCTAGCGTGCAGTGGCTCTTGGTACAACACGAATATACCGATCGTATGGCCTTGGAGTTAGAGCACGAGCAGTCGCTAAGTTTTCTTACCAAAGAATGTACCCACGCCGAACTCTCTGATGCCCTACTCGCTACCATCGCGAAACAGCGTTATGTCTGTGCAGCGGTACGCAAGCAATGGCTACAGGCTACACGCCCCTTAGCCGTAGCCAGCATACTCACGCCAGCCGAGCAAGAAGTACTAGCACTCATAGCACAAGGTATGACCGTCAAAGCCATTGCCACAGCACGCCACAGCAGTACGCATACCATCGTCACACACAAGAAAAACATATTCCGTAAGCTGCAAGTCAGCACCATTCACGAAGCTACTAGAATAGCCCTACGCTTGGGGCTTGCCGAAGCCGACTATTTCATATAACTCTTCGCTATGACCTCTCCTCCCTACGATATAGCACACGTACGCACCGACTTTCCTATCTTAGAACGTACGATTTACAATAAGCCCCTAATCTATCTAGATAATGCCGCTACGGTACAAAAACCTCGTAGCGTGGTAGAGGCTATGGCACAAGTCTATTATGATGTCAATGCCAACGTGCACCGTGGCGTACACTACCTATCTCAGCAGGCTACCGAGCTACACGAAGCCGCACGCCGCAGAGTACAAACATTTATCAATGCGGCCGAAACGGCCGAAATCGTCTTTACACGCGGCACTACCGAGAGCATCAACCTCGTAGCGTCAAGCTTTGCAGCAACTTTTATGAAGCCAGGCGACGAGGTCCTTGTCAGCGAGATGGAGCACCACGCCAACATCGTACCTTGGCAGCTCGAAGCCGAGCGACGCGGCATCGTGCTGCGCGTCATTCCTATTACCGATGATGGCCAGCTAGATCTTGCAGCTTTCGAGCATTTACTCAACGCACGCACACGCTTAGTTAGCCTTTGCCATGTAAGCAATGTGCTAGGCACTGTCAATCCCGTCAAAGCCATCATAGACAAAGCCCATGCCATGGGAGCGGCCGTACTGGTAGATGGTGCACAGAGTGTGCCACACTTTGCCGTAGATGTACAAGCCTTAGATGCCGACTTTTACGTATTTTCTGCCCATAAAATGTATGGTCCTACGGGTATCGGTGTGCTCTATGGCAAGCGCACTTACCTCGATCGCATGCCCCCTTACCAAGGCGGGGGAGCTATGATTGGGCGTGTGAGTTTTGAAAAAACTACGTGGGAACGCCTACCTTTTAAGTTTGAGGCAGGTACGCCCGACTATGTTGCTGCTCACGGCTTGGCTTGTGCTATTGACTACATTGAGCAATTGGGACTTGCACGCATACAGCAACACGAACAAGCACTCTTAACACGGCTCACAGAGGGGCTTTCAGCTATCCCAAACGTGACAATCTATGGCACAGCACCTCACAAAGATGCTGTAGTGTCATTTACCGTCGGGCACATTCACCCACTCGACCTTGGTACGCTGCTTGACCGCTTAGGTATCGCCATTCGTACGGGTCACCATTGTGCCCAGCCACTCATGCAGCGTTATGGCGTAGAGAGCATGCTGCGCGCCTCGCTGGGCCTCTATAATACGGCCGAAGAGGTCGACACGTTTATAGCGGCCTTAAAGCGTGTAATAGCCATGTTTTAAGCCTTTCTATAACATACTACATTAGATATATCAGCCCCACGTTTAGCAGCTATAAGCCATTAAAACGTGGGGCTAAGACGTTGGGTCAGGCTATTCTATTAAGTTGTTGCACAGCCACGAACAAATAAGCCATGTGCAACGATGAGTGGTACCTTAGCACGTGTTTCTTCATTGTGCGAAGCCCTAAGCACAAGTGAGCTCTTGGCGTGAGCTAAGGCATTGTACCCTATTGGGGTACACATGTGCCGTGTCGTGATACAGATGTATCGTGACACGGCACACATGTATCGTGACGTGGCACAAAGCTTTGGCCGTTGGTAAAAATGCCCTGCCCCAAGGGCTATATGCTAGCATGGTATCCTATCTATCTCTGGCTCGCTTGACATTAGGCTAGCAGAATATGGTGTAAAGTAAACGTGCAGTAACAAGTGAGTTGTTTTTTTAAGCCTAATATGTCTCATGACCCAGCAAAACTTTGTAACTTTGTAAGCAACTTCACACATTCCCTAAGCCAAAGTAAATAAACAACATACCGATGAAGATAGAACAACAGATAGCCGCCTCGGTGAGCCACGCCGTCAAGGCACTCTATGGGGCAGACTTTCCTGCCGACAAGGTGCAGGTGCAAAAGACGAAAAAAGACATCGCTGGTGACTTGACGATTGTCGTCTTTCCATTCTTAAAAGCCTCTGGTCAAGGCCCCGAGCCTACGGCACAAGCCTTGGGCGAATACCTCAAAGCCAACGAGCCTGCCGTAGCCGACTTTATCGTAATCAAAGGCTTCTTAAATCTGATGGTGGCACAAACGCAGTGGGTAGACCTCTTGCGCGACATTGATGCTGCCCCCAGCTATGGTATTGCTACACCTGTGGCCGATGCACCTACGGTGATGATCGAGTATTCTTCACCCAACACGAACAAGCCCCTACACCTAGGGCACGTGCGCAACAATTTGCTCGGCTGGGCCGTAGCTCAAGTAGCCGAAGCTGCTGGCAACCGCGTGGTGAAGACCAACATCGTAAACGATCGCGGCATACATATTTGTAAAAGTATGCTCGCTTGGCAAAAATGGGGCAATGGCGAAACGCCCGAATCAAGCGGCAAAAAAGGTGACCACCTCATTGGTGAATACTACGTAGCCTTTGACAAGCACTACCGCGAAGAACTCAAAACGCTCGTGGCTAAGCATTTGGCCGCAGGCCTAGACGAAGAGGGCGCTAAAAAGGCCGCCGAAGCGGAGTCTACACTCATGGCCGAAGCACGTGAAATGCTACGTCAATGGGAAGCTGGAGACCCCGAAGTGCGCCAACTGTGGCAAACGATGAATAGCTGGGTGTATGCAGGCTTTGACGAGACCTACAAAGCCATGGGCGTGGGTTTCGACAAAATCTATTACGAGAGTGACACCTACCTCGTAGGCCGCGACTATGTGCTCAAAGGCCTTGAAGAGGGTAAGTTTTATCGCAAAGAAGACGGATCAGTGTGGGCCGACCTCACCGCCGAAGGCCTTGACCACAAGTTGCTGCTACGTGCTGATGGTACGAGCGTGTACATGACACAAGATATTGGTACGGCACAGCTACGCTATAACGACTATCCTATCGACAAGATGGTCTATGTTGTGGGCAATGAGCAAAACTACCATTTCCAAGTACTCTCGCTGCTACTCGATCGCCTGGGCGTAGCTTGGGGCAAGGATTTAGTGCATTTCTCTTACGGCATGGTAGAGCTACCCAATGGTAAGATGAAAAGTCGCGAAGGCACCGTGGTAGATGCCGACGATCTTATGGCCGAAATGGTACGCGAAGCACGCCGCACAGCCGATGAGGCTGGCAAATTTGCCGACATGAGCGAAGACGAAAAGCAAGAAGTAGCACGCATCGTAGGTATGGGGGCACTCAAATATTTCTTGCTCAAAGTAGACGCACGTAAAAACATGCTGTTCAATCCCGAAGAGAGCATTGACTTCAACGGCAATACAGGGCCTTTCATTCAATACACGCATGCACGCATTCGCTCGGTGTTGCGTAAGGCGGAGGCACAAGGTATCGTAGCTACTGGAGCACAACTTGTAGCTGGCCTATCACTGAGCGAAAAAGAGACAGCATTAGTACAGCACGTGGCCGACTTTGCCGCTGTGGTGCGTCAAGCAGGTACCGATTACAGCCCAAGCTCGGTGGCCAACTATTGCTACGAGCTGGCTAAGGAGTACAACCAATTCTACCACGACCACAAGATCCTTGGCGAGGCCGACGAGGCACAACGCATCTTCCGCTTGGTGCTATCGGCCAATGTAGCCAAAGTATTACGCCTTGGTATGGGCTTGCTGGGCATCGAGATGCCCGAACGCATGTAGGCATACCTACTAAATAAGCATACACTAAGCGAACAAAGGCATAGGGCTAGGTCGTAAGAGCGTAGCCTACGGCTTTTGTTGTCATTTTTAACACATCACACTACGATGAAGGAATTTATCCTCTCGGAGGCACAAGCCGAAACGGCCATTCTCGTGGCTCTTATCACGGACAAGCAAAACGAGCGTAAAACACGCGAATATCTTGACGAGCTAGAATTTTTAGCCGAAACGGCAGGAGCAGTAGCGGTAAAACGTTTTACACAGCGTTTGCCCCAAGCCCTTGCCACAACCTACCTAGGTACAGGCAAACTACAAGAGATACGTGACTATATTGAGGCCGAAGCAGACGATGGACGAGAGATAGGCATGGTTATTTTTGACGACGAGCTCTCAGCGAAGCAATTGCGCAACATAGAGCAAGTGCTAAAAGTGAAAATTTTAGATCGTACCTCGCTCATCTTAGACATCTTTGCCATGCGTGCACAAACGGCCAACGCTAAGACGCAAGTAGAGCTAGCGCAGTACCGCTACATGCTACCACGCTTGCAGCGTTTGTGGACACACCTCGAACGCCAAGGCGGTGGCTCAGGTGGTGCTGGTGGTGGCAAAGGTGGCTCTGTGGGGCTTCGTGGGCCTGGTGAAACACAGCTAGAGATGGACCGCCGTATCATTCTTAACCGCATGTCGCTACTCAAAGAGAGGCTAGCCGAAATAGACAAGCAAAAAGCCACCCAGCGCAAAAATCGCGGTCGTCTTATTCGCGCAGCACTCGTGGGCTATACCAACGTGGGCAAAAGTACACTCATCAACCTACTAGCTAAGGCCGATGTATTTGCCGAAAACAAGCTCTTTGCGACACTAGACACTACCGTACGCAAGGTAATTATCGACAACCTGCCTTTTCTCCTTAGTGATACGGTAGGTTTTATCCGAAAGCTTCCTCACGACCTCGTAGACAGCTTTAAGAGCACGCTAGACGAAGTACGCGAGGCCGACATCTTGCTACATGTAGTAGATATATCGCACCCTGAGTTTGAAGACCAGCTGCATGTCGTAGAGCAAACACTAGCAGAGCTAGGCTGTGGCAATAAGCCCGTGATAGTTATCTTTAATAAAGTAGATGCCTATACTTGGGTAGAAAAAGAGGCTGACGACCTCACACCACTTACACGAGAAAATGTAAGCCTAGATGAGCTACAACGCACATGGATGGCTAAGGTTGGTGGTGATGGTATCTTTATCTCAGCACGTGAGCGCATCGGCATAGATAACCTCCGCACCCTACTCTATCAGCGCATTCGCCAGCTACATGTACAAAAGTATCCGTATAATGACTTCTTGTATGAATGGCACGAGGAGGAGTAGCCCGTACTTTACCTCCTAATAGCTATACACAATACGCTGCGCTACAATCTCAGTTGTAGCGCAGCGTATTGTGTATAGCTATTGAGAGCTCTTGTTAGAGCAAAGCTTGCAGCTTAGCTTCGAGGTCGGCCTTTGACGCCATACCTACATGCTTATCTACGAGCTGGCCGCCCTTAAAGAATAAGAGTGTAGGGATATTGCGAATGCCAAACTGAGCAGCAATATCGCCATCGTTGTCTACATTGCACTTTCCTACGATAGCTTTACCTTCGTAAGCTGTGGCCAATTCTTCGATTGTAGGGGCAATGGCTTTGCATGGGCCACACCAATCGGCAAAGAAGTCTACAAGGAGTGGCTGGCCAGAAGCCAATAGTTCGTCAAAGTTTGAGCTTGTGATGATTTGAGCCATAATGTGTGTTGTTTAGAGTGTTGTTGTTTGGTAAATGCTGCGTCCTGCTACGGGGTACGTAGCAGGTGCACAGCCATAATTGTAAGTAAGTGGTAATGCCAGTTTCGAATTAAGCATTGTAGGCTTGAAGCATCCACACGAGCTTTTCTAAGCCTGCTAGGTAATCGCCCATTAAGCCCGAAGTAACTTCGTCATCGGCTTCGCCAGCGGCTTCTAATACGGCACGTTCTTGCGCGATGAGAGTCTTAACGTTATCAAATACGAGGTCGAGTGCAGCTTCGGTTGTGGTAACGCCTGTGGCCTCTTGGATTGTAGCTTGTTTGAGTAGCTGGCTGTATCGGTTTTCAGGCTGTGCTCCGAGCTGTAAGATACGTTCCGCTACCTCGTCTACCTGCTCAGCTGTACTGTCGTACATTTTTTCAAACTGCTCATGGAGCAAGAAGAATTGACGCCCTGTGATGTGCCAGTGTAGACCACGGAGATTGGTGTAGTATACTTGTAGGTCTGCAAGCAGGGTATTAAGCTGCTGGATTACGTTACCTGCCTTAGCGGCGTTAACGCCAGTAATGGTGAGAATATTGCTCATAATGCTGTTGTTTTGTGGGGCGTGCCCTTTGTATGTTGTCGTTATGTCTATGTGTGAGCGTTAGTGGCACCATCGTGTTATCGTTCGTGTCATCGGTGCTCTTGAATTACGAGTGCAAAGTTACAAACTCTTTGGCACTCTTCCAACAGATAAAGCTAATAGCCTTATAAATGCCATCTATAATGCCGTGTCCTATCTAGTAAGTAAACGTGCTCCCTCCCATAAACTCACGCAGTAGGCTTGTAGGTGGTAGGCCAGATAAAGTGAGCGGTTTGAGATAAGACAAAAATTTAAGCAAACGGCTTGCTTCGCTATAGGCCGAGAGCGTTTCGGGTACTTCTTCGAGTAGGCGTATGGCTTCATCGCGTAGCACACCGAGTTCGAAGAGCAGTGCGGTGTTAAACATCACATCGGCTTCTTCTTGGAAAGGAAAAATCCAGCGTCGCTCACCAGCTTGTACACTTTCCCAGCGACTGATAGTATCGGCAGCCGAGTAGCCACGGTATTTACTATCGCGAATGATGCGTCGTAGTAGGCGGTTATCACTGGTAGGGATATAATTGTGCTCATCAAGCATGATACTCGTGAGCGCAGAGGCATAGATCTTAAACTTTACATCGTCTGGAATACCTGGTAGCATTGCGGGATTGAGTGCATGAATGCCTTCAATAATGATAATAGTCTTATCATCTGCACATAGCTTATGCCCACTTAGCTCTCCCTTACCCGTATGGAAATTGAAGCGTGGAAGCTCGATTTCTTCGCCCACCAAAAGGCGTTGTAAGTCTGCCGTGAGATAAGGGATATTTACAGCTTCAAGATGTTCAAAATCATAGGAGCCATCTGTGGTTTTAGGCGTGTCTTCGCGGTCTACAAAATAGTCGTCGGCCGAGATAGCCACAGGCCGTAGCCCACAAGCCATAAGCTGTACCGAAAGGCGTTTGCTAAATGTGGTTTTACCACTACTAGATGGCCCCGAAATGAGCACTATACGCGACTGCCTCTGAGCGATTTGGTCAGCAATAGCTGCTATTTTTTTCTCTTGTAGGGCCTCTGACACATGGATAAGGTCTGCCACACGTCCGTCACTGATGGCTTCGTTAAACTCGCCCACGTTGCTCACACCTAAGATACGCTGCCAGCGGTGGTGCTCACGAAACACCTCAAACATTTTGCTCTGTGCCACTACGGGTTTTAGTTCGCCTGGTGACTGGCTACTAGGAATGCGCAGCAATACGCCCTCAAAATAGGGTTCGAGTTCAAAGGCATGTATTTGCCCCGTACGCACGAGCAGAGAACCATAAAAATAATTGCTCGTTTCACCCAAAGTATAGTAGTGTGTATAAAGCTTACCATAACCTTCGAGTAGCTTGGCCTTAGCTGTAAGACCCTGTGCACGAAAGCGTTCAGCAGCATCGGCCACTTTGGTAGTTTCACGATGAAAGCGCAAGTCACTATCAATGAGTTGCTGCATACGCTCACGGATACGCTCTACCTCGTGTGGAGCAATGGGGGTCGGCTTTTCTATGTCGAAGTAGTAACCATTGCTCACAGTCATCTGCATGCGTAGACAAGCCTCAGGAAAGAGGTCGCGCACGGCTTTATAAAGCACAAAGATGAGTGAGCGCACATAGGTGCGTAGCCCAGAGAGCGATGTAACATCAAGAAACTCTACGTCTTTGTTGTTATAAGCGAGGTAGTGCAGCCCTTCTACCTTGTTGTTTACCTTTGCGCTAGTAGGGCCATAGGGCATTTGTAGCCCCGAAGCTACATACACATCAAAGAGCGAGGCGCCCATGGGGAGCACAAGTGTCTGCTGAGTGTTTTTGCAAAATATCTGTATCGTTTTGTTCATGTTCTACCGGTATATTATTAGTGTAGTACTTCACAAAGATACAATATTCTTGCCACATGGGCACGTGCCTATGCTTTAAAAGATGTGTACAAAAAACATTTCTACCTCTAAACCTAGAGGCAGAAATGCACTTTACCAATACTTAAATACAATGATGTTCCTTATGAACGTTTAGATGCTATTGAGCTTTTAGGTCAACTTGTTCACATGAAGCATAAGGCTAGACTTGATGTTTGCAGCCTTCTTCTTGTGGATAATGTTAGTCTTAGCGAGCTTGTCAAGCATCTTTTGTACAGTAGGCAGCAATTCTACAGCGACAGCTTTTTCTGTCGTAGCACGAAGCTTGCGCACTGCATTACGCATTGTCTTAGCATAATATCTGTTGTGCAGTCTTCTTTTTGCTGTCTGACGAATGCGCTTTTCGCATGATTTGTGATTTGCCATTTTGTCTTCTTGATTTCTTTTGTTTGGTACCCCATAGGAGAGTCGAACTCCTCTTTTCAGAATGAAAATCTGACGTCCTAACCGATAGACGAATGGGGCTTCCTACTTAACTATAAATTAAGTAAGTACCCCATAGGAGAGTCGAACTCCTCTTTTCAGAATGAAAATCTGACGTCCTAACCGATAGACGAATGGGGCAGCATAAGCCTAAGCACAAGGCTTTGGCGTTAATTGCGCTGCAAAGTTACAACATTTTTCGATACCACCAAATAAAAACGGCGAAAAAAGTAAACGAAAATGCACTTTTTCAGCAAAATACCCTTTTAAGCCACGCTGTGCAAATGTTTGTGTGGCACTAATAGAGGGCTTCGTATAAGCCTGCTATGCGCTGCCAATAATAGCGTCTTTGGGCTATTTCGGCCATAGCTTCGCCCGTACGTGGTGCTTGAATGAGCAGTGCTTCAAGTTCACTTGCCGTTTTGAAATAGTGCGCCTTATGCTCGGTAGTTTCTCGATTATACACCACATCGTAGGCTAAGATAGGCTTTCCAAACTGCATGGCCTCTACCAGCGAGGGGTTGGTGCCACCAGCACTATGCCCATGAATGTAGTAACGGCAATGACGACGTAGGGTATAAAGCACATCAAGCTGATAAACGGCCTCAACACATCGAATGTTGGGGTAGGCTGAATAGCGTTTGCGTAGGCTACGGCTATAGCGGCTTCGCTGCCAGTTGCCCACAAACACAAGTGTCATGCCCGAGCGTGCAAAGGCTTCGAGTATGAGGTGGGTGTTGTTTTCGGGTTCGATGCGACACACACTAATAGCATAGCCATCGGGTGTAAGGTGGTATTCGCTCAAAATACGTTCTTGAAGTGCTGCATCTACGTGACATAACACATGGTCACCACCATAGGCTATGAGCTGTGAATGCTTGCCATAAGTGGCTGAGATATAATCTTGTATGCCCTTATTGTCAGCTACAATAGCATCAGCATAGCGTACGGCCAAGGCTTCGCTCGTACGCAAAAACCACTTGGTAACTCTCCCCCACTTGGCGCGTTGGTGTTCTAGGCCATCGATATTGATGACTATGCGGCCACGGAAGAGTAGACGAAATAAAGGCAAGAAAATGCAGCCCGACACCCCCAGTATTAGTACAGTGTCAAAGCCACGCAACGCAACGCATAGCGATAGTATATCGTAGGGTATGCTCTGCACACCATTGGCACGGAAGAATGGTACGTAACGTAGCTGCGCACCGCGATACGTCATAGGGCGGTCAATACTATCTTTGGCACTGCAAAAGATGGTGTATTGCACGTGGCCAGAACAATGCTTACCGATAAAGTTTTCGACCAAAGTCTCAAACCCGCCATATTTGGCTGGAACACCTTGGATACCTATAATGGCTACTTGCTTCATACGTTTATAGAATTAAGGAGAAGTCAGTAAGAGGATTATGTTGTCTTATGTACGTTATACAGCTGTACAGCGCGCACTATACACGTGTGCAACGGCCGCTATATAGCATTTTGCCCCAAGAGCATGCGAAGAAGGTCAAGCCACAAGGCCATGCTTCGCACGATATCGCCTTCAAAGCGGCCACGTTCGCGGTGGGTGTAGTGAGCGATGACCGCTAATAGGTAGGCCGTATAGCTCGTGGCTATATCATGTGGGGCAAAAAGTCCACAGGCTTGAGCATCGACCTTGTAGTGTAACAGGATATCGGCAGCCGAACGCCCTTGGGCGAAGATGGCTGTTTGGGTGTAAAAATGCCAATAGTCGAGGTATGGCGGGTAAGTACGTCGGGCATATTCGAGATCAAAAGCATAGAGTACACCACGCTCAATGTAGGTGTTCCAAGGTGTGAAATCGCCATGGTAGAAGCCATAGCACACATTACTGCCACATAGCGTAAATTGCTGTTCTACGGCATGCTTCAAGAGTGTTTGGTCTTGGGCAGAAAAGCTATGGAAGTGGCTGCTTAGGTAGTGCAAATCTGTATAAAAATCAGTTTGCTCAAAGGGCAGAAATTGTTTGGTCTGCGCGTATATCGTTTTGAGAAAATTGGAGGTACGACTGCTCCAATGGTGGTCGGTCGTAGCGTGAATTGTCTTGGCAGTGCTCTGTATAAATACCCCTACCCCCTCGGTAAGTGTACCACAAAACAAGCATTGTGGCACATGCATCACACCCCGTGTGGCGAGGTAACGCATGGTATCAGCCTCACGTTCAAAGAGACCGACAACCTCAGTATTGTCACTAACCTTTGCGTAGCCTAGGATTTGGTGGCCACGACTAATCTGTATGGTAAACTTTTGGTGTACGCAGGGTGTACCACAAAAGATGGCAAAAGCAAGTGGCTCTGTACCAAAGTGTGTTTCGAGCTGTGCTTTAAAAGCTGGTGTAAGCGTGAGCCTCATACGCTCTGCACGCACTGCATGCTGTACCGCCTTAATG
This sequence comes from Bacteroidales bacterium, assembly GCA_030528715.1. Classification (GTDB taxonomy): domain Bacteria; phylum Bacteroidota; class Bacteroidia; order Bacteroidales; family Bacteroidaceae; genus Alloprevotella. The sequence continues at coordinate 52,816 of JAUMYJ010000002.1, forward strand.
CGATATAGGTAGGGAAATAACCATTTTAAGAGTTTGCCTTTTAGGCCACTAGGCTGATAAAGCTGCAAGGCCACACCCATGTCCTGTTCAGGCATCACCCAACGCTTGCCATCGGCATTAGCAAAACTTAAAAAAGGGCTGCCATCGGAAGACACCGTAGCAATGGTAGGTAAGAGGTGAGGGATATGCATGGGTTAGTGTTGTAGGTGATTATGCCAAGCAGTAAGTATAGCGTCTCGAATTTCACGCCCTCTTGCTTCCCATGTAAACTTAATACCAGCAGCCCGAGCTCGATCACCTAGCTGTTGACGTATGGTGGTATCAGTTAATGCAAGAATTCCTTGGGCTAATTGGCTAATAGTGGTAGCTCGATCTGAGCGTGGCACCACGATAGCATAATCGTTAGAAAAGTAGCGTGTGTAACCTGTGGTATCAATACATAAGAGAGGTTTCCCCATAGCCATACTATCAAATGACACAGTAACTGCACCTTCTTTAAGCGAAGCATTGATGACAGCATCACTTTGGTACATATAAAGGTAGTAGGCTGTCATTGGTACATAGCCAGCAAATGTGATGTGCGCCCTTAGCTTGTGTGTGTCTACAAGTGCTTGTAAACGGTGGCAGTCTATGCCATCGCCCACAATGGTAAGGTGGATGTTGGCATTGTGTTTTACAGCCTCGGCCATGGCCTCAATGATGAGGTCAAATCCACGCCAGGCATCTAAACGACCAATGGTAACAAAGGTAGTATGCTGGTGGTTGACTTTCTCTCCCGTAAGCTGTTGTATTTGTTTAGTGGCATCTACGGCGACATCGGTAAAGAGAATAGCCTTGTGGCGATACTTTGAGGGTACGAGAGAGCGTGTAATCTCGGTCTTGCATAATATCAAGTTGGCTTGACTGCAACGCAGGCGAAAACTTGGCGACAGACGCATTAGGCGGACTATAACACGGCGTATGAATTCTAAGCGTCTTGAAGATTTGTCGTAGTGCTGTGAATACTCCGAGGGGATGGTTTCTAAGCCTCCCACAGGTCCCCAGATGAAGAATTGTCGTTGACCATAGCTGCTAACTTTCCACATGACATTGCCATAGGTCACGTGATGAAATATTTTTATAGCATGCTTCTGCATCACGCGTTTTACGATGCGGTCAGAAAAATACTGCCACAAGTTGTAATAAATGCGTACACCCTTCATTCCTCGCTTCCAAAAGCGTGCCCACTGTGGTAAATCGTAGTAATAAAAGTGAATGTGGCTATACTCAGGGTGAACAGCAACCCACGGTTCTATCGTGTGTTTATTGCTGGCTCGTGTTAGGACATACAGATCGAAATACTTCGACATTTCCAACACCCAATGCCACCCTACTCCAATCTCACTGCCTAAATCGGGTTCGCAAGCATAAGCTGAGACGAAGATTTTGAGTCGTTGCATAGTGATTGCTATATTAGTTGGTGTCCTGTGTACATAGGTAGCCATAGTAGGTTAGTTGTCCATCGGCAGTTCTAGCACGCCAAGGTGTCTTGTAGGAGAGTTTGAAAACCCATGTGTCAGCGCATAGTGCTTGATAATCTGATTGATTAAAAGGCGTATTAAGTTTGAGGTGTAATTGATTACGTTTAACGTTGTTTTCAGGGATAGCGTCAAACATAGCCTTTACATGAGCGTTCTTGCGATAGGCAAAATCATAGAGGTAGTCGATAAATGAATAAAAAGGCCATAATTTATCTGTAACTACAGCACACATAAGGTCTTTCATAAAAACAAAAGGTGGATTGTTGTGCAGGTTGGTACCAAGGCTGTAACCACACCAGCGAGAATTGCTCCACATGGGTAGTGGTGCTTGTGACATCGTACGTGTTGACCAAATGGCCTGATTATACACTTCGTCGGGTAGTTCTTGTGTGACCCAACAGGTGCTATCCAGCCAATAGCCACCATGTGCTGCTAGTAGACTTACGCGGATAATGTCGCTAAATGAAGTGAATGTGATGATGCCTGCTTCAACTTTGTCTACGACAGATTGAGGTATGTTACAATAAGATTGGAAGTTATCTTTTGTAATCAGTATGACATTATTGTTGTTGCGTAGTAACTGACGGTAACAACTACGTACGAGTTCGGGCATGCTCTCTTCTCCTTGCCACCAAAATACCCAAATAAAGTAGTCTTTTCGTGTGACGTATTGGTCGGGTGTTGGCATGGGAGCTTGTTCTAGTCGGGATATGATTGTAGGATAGTGATGGCTTAAATATTTGTCCATCCATGAGGTTATTCGTCGCATTGCCATAAATTGTAAGCGACGTAGTGGAGGAAAATAGTTTCCAATCCACCACATGGTGTTGTAGAAGGCTAAGGTAAATGAAAAATGTCGCCATTGGACAATAAAGTCATTGATGATCATCATAAGGCGTGACCATACTTTATGCCACTTTGTCTGTGTTGTGAAGTTTTGTGCCATAATGACATAATTTTAATTTAATCGACGAAGGTTGCGCTCATGTTGCTTTGCAAAAATGATACGTAAAATCTTTGCAACAGCTGCTTGAGGTGTCGTGTCGTTGATGATCTTATAGTAGTTTGGTTTATGCTTGAGGTAGTCTATTTTACGGTTGATTTCAGCTATACTTTGGGCATCCAGCTCTTGCTTACGCGCTAAGATTGTATCGGTCTTAGCTGTTAATAAGATGTTGTAGTCGAGTGATGGGATGAAGAGCTTGCCAAAGGTATAGAGAAATTTTGTGCTTAAATTTATGCGGCTACGGCGACTATCACAAATGATGTCTGTGAAGTAGCGGTCGAAGATGACCAAATAGGTTATGCGAGTAAGGCTCTTGACTTTGAACCAATAGCCTAATATATAGTCTGTAGTGTAGTAGGCTAGACGTAGCAATGAGCTAAATGTGCCTGTTTTTTTACCACGGTGTGGTTGGCTGTAATTACGATCCACTTCTTTTTTAACACCAATACTTTGTGCCATATCTCCTAAATTTCCAAAGAGTTGTGGTCGGAAGTGATAATAAGCATGAGCTGTGTGAAAGATACTACCAAAATTCTCTATAAGTAGGTTGATGATGGTAGTTTTACCTGAACCATCAGGACCTGTGAACCCAATGGAGAAACCCGTGTTAGAGCAGAGGTAGTTTTTGATATGATGATACTCAAACGAGAGGTAGCTGCTTAAAACACCAAGTCCATAGCGTTTGAAGTTAGTTTTTAATAGGGCAAGGAGTGCCTCTTTGCGATTCAGTTTGTCACATGCATCAAGAGAGGGAGTGTTGAAAATCTTTTGAATAGTGGTTTGTACCACTGGCTCCTGCTCTACACTATGGCGGACGTCAGCATATTTTGGGGGGTATTTTGCACCTACGGAACGACAATAGGTATATTTGTCAAGAAATGCATAAGCTGGTGATACGTGGTAAAGTGTACCATTGAATTGACGATCTGCTAAAATGGTCTCATTGTCAAGTAGCCTCAATCCAAATACAGAAGTATGGAAGAAAAAATCAAGTTGCAGCGTTTCTATGCTATCATCTTCGTGTATTATACCACAAACAAATGTCACCAAACGGTCACTATTAAGATAGGTCACGATGTGCCAGCCAGTACTCTCGATGAGTTTGACCAAGTTCATGCGAATTTTCAAGAAATCTTTTTGAAGGATAGCAATATCTATGTCGCGACTAGGATTGTACTCGGGCAATCCTTCATAGTTGCGCAATATAGCATACTTGGTCGTGGTATTGAGATAGTGGATGATGGTGGTTAGAAATACAAGTGTATTCATTGCAATGTGATATGATGTGACTTGAAAATTAGCGATACTTATGAAGTAAGTTGTGCTTTATTTTGTCAAGAAAGTAACTAGGACTAGCGCATATAGACTGGCATAAAAGTAATAAACCGCTGAAATACTTCCCTTTACGTAAATTGTAATATCCCATGCGGAGCATATCAGCAGCTTTAGCTTCGCTTTTTAACTGTTGATATCTTTCAGGTGTAAGTTGAGCATAAAAATCAATGAAGCTCATATCGTTTTTGCCTTGTCGCCGACGTTTAAGATTTTGTTTGACGTGACGCATGCGTAGTAGCATCGGCAATGTATTTGCGGATAAACTTTGTATATGTTTTCTGTAGTGGTATAATACTTCTGGAATTACGATGATTGCTTTGTTTTGTTTATACAAATCGCTCATGCGTGTCCAGAGATCTAGATCCTCACAATAGTCTTGATAACGTGGTTTTCCTATAGGAAATCCCTCTATGTTATGACCGCCTACAGAAAGAGCTAACTCACGATCAAAAATAGCAATTGCTGGCATAAAAATAAGTTTCTCTTTCTCTGCTTTACTATAAAAACTCTTTTTAGTAGTCTCTCCTAAGTAGATACCACCAGCGATAGGTTTTCCCTCATCATTGATATAGTCCATATAGCAACCAACTGCCATTAAATCATTGTCAGAGGTGATTTTTGTGTAGAGTTTTTCTACGAGTGTATTTACGGGGAGGTCGTCAGCATCTACAAAAAGGAGATATTGGGTTTGTGCATATTGTTCTGCTTTATGGCGCATGGCTGCAAGACCCTTGTTCTCGTTGTGGCGTATGAGTTCGTATTGACGTGGATGTATGTTAAAAAAATGTTCTACACAATTAGCACAATTATCGGTAGAACAGTCGTCAAGAATGAGCAGATGAAAATCTTGTTTCGTTTGTGCTAGAATACACTGCAAAGTCTCGGTAATGTAATCCTCGGCATTATACATGCAGATGGCTAAGGTTAGGTCAGTAGGCATATCAATTTGTGAACTAAGGTAACCAGGGATGTCTATTCTGATATACAATACGTTTAAAAACTCCCGTCATGAAGGTAGTCTATAAGGTGCTGTATCGTGTCTTGTCTGTGAATAAAGGAAGTGTAATTTGGAGGAAGTACTGTGAGTTGTATTATATGTTCATGCTATATCAGTTTGGTGTCTTTGTGGTAAGTTGTTCTAAAGCCTCTTCGTATTCGTGAGAAGGAATGGCGTGCTTACGATGCTTATCTAAGAAGTATTTACTACTTGCTAAAAGCATATATGCCCCCCAAGCATAGTCTATATTGCCAAGTGAGAAACCAAAAATAACAATAAAAAAACTAGTTTCTACACTCCAGAACTTCCAGATAATACTAGTATAGGCTAGGCATATAGATAAAATTAAAGCGATAAAACCATACTGCATTAATATTCCATGTTTTGCTTCATACATTCCTTTAATCGTAAGTTTTCCTTTCTGAAGGGTACCTTGTCCTAGCCAAGTTTCTTGGGCTGTGAGGTCGGTTTTAGTCAGCGTATTTATCAAAGGTATGATACGTACAGCTGCTGAACCATCTGTTTCGATAACGTTGTCTGTATTCAATGTTGTAGTTGCGTGGGCAGTCTTAATAGCACGCTGTAAGCTCTTATTTTCTATCTGATAAATAAACGAGAAAGCGACTATCATTAGTGGAATAAGGACTACGGCATTTTTTAGTCTAATGAAAAACAAGCTTAATAATGCCAAACAGATATAGGCTGTACCAGAACCCATAGTTATCATACTCCATAAAAAGAGCAAGGTTACCCAGCGATTTCGTCTATTTATAAGTTGTGTTAGTGAAGGCTTTTTGCCATAAGTGATTTGTAAGCATCTCAGGTAGCATAGGTAAGCTACTGCCATAATGCGTGCAGTGTGACTCGGTTCACGTGTAAGCGATGGGAGTTTATCTACAGATAAGTAAGGTTGCCCTACAAGATTGAGCAGTGCAAAATGTTTAATACCCATTAGTAGGCATACTTGTTGGCCAATTAATACTACAGAATATCCTATTATTAGAATGCGTAGTAACTTTGTAAAGAAAGGAAATGTAAATACCCCTCGACGTAATAAAGAGGTATAATATGAAAAGGTTATTAGAAATCCTCCTAAATAAGCTAGTGTTGAAAAGCGCATAGGGGTGTTATACACAGCAGTCGAGAAGCATACAAGCCAAAAAGCGATAGCTATTAAGAGTGTGCGTGTAGCTATAAAAGGTTGCAGTAAAATCAGTAAGGGTGTTAGAGCCATTAATCCAACCTTTATAGGACTAATATCATGCCCCTCTAAAGGAAAAAAACGGATACAAAATAACGTCACAATAAATATGGCGATTGAACGACTTTCAAATAGGCGAAAAGCAACCCTTGAGATTCTATACATATATGATAACTAATAGTTCTGTTACTGTTTTTTAAAGCCCTTCCAGTAATTGTAGAGTTTTAGTAGTGTTATATAAGTGATAAACGAAAACTTTGCTCCGAGTTTTCCCCATTCATTATAACTGCTATATCTATCAATAAAATAGTAGCGTGAGTTTTTCCAATGCTGTAGACGGAATAATGGGTTTCCTTTTTTTGTCTTGATGTGACGATGTAGAGCATAGACCTCAGGTGTGTAATACATTGTATGTCCAGTGTGTTCTACTTGTTTTGATAGAATAGCCTCCTCGCAATATAAAAATACGCCCTCGTCAAAAAAGTCGATTTTCTTGAGAAAGTCTATGCGTAATAATAGACAGCAGCCAGAGACTTTGTAACACACATGGCTACGGGTATAATCGTCTATAAAATCGTATGTATCCGTAGACCTATAGCCGAAAAAATGATAAATCCAAGCCCATGACGATAGCCAATTGTCATCGCGTTGTATTGGATTCTGATGTACTCCTTCGGGTGTTACGATGTCGCTGGCCACTACCACGGCATTTGCTTCTTGCTCTATGGTATTGACAAGTGTCGCGATATAGTTTTCCTGTGGGAATTCCATATCAGGATTTGCAATCAATGCATATGTATAGCCTTTTTGAGCAGCATAGCGTAGGCCTATGTTGTTGCCAGCGTTGTAGCCACGATTTTCTTTACTTTCGAGGAGGGTACATTTTGTGTCGGAGCAAATTACACGAAGTGCCGTTAAATCATCTATCGAGGAGTTATTGTCGACAATGATGATTTCTAAATCTACCCCCTTTTGTCGCTGCAGAAAAGAGATACACTTAGCACAATCATTATGAGTATTGTAGTTGAGAATAATAACTGGGATCGTCATCGTATGTCAGCTAAAATTTTGAGCGTAACTTGGTATACCAGATATAACCATATTTGTAACACCAATAAGGTAAAATTGTGTAGCAGCGCATCTTAAGTCCTAGTATATCTTTGTATATATCTTTGGTCTTGAGATGTTTGTGTAGGCTGTAAAGTACTTGTTTACCCTCTTGATAAGGGAGGACTGTTGCCATGACATATAGGTTATTGGCATATGATTTTATAATTTTGAGGATATAGTCATGGCGCGTTGGTAAGAGAGGTTTTTGGACGTTGTAAAACGCTATCATCTGCTTGACTAGGTTACACCAATCTTGCCAATGTTTTATAGTGAAGTGTTGTCCAACGCTTTGTCCAGGTCGTTCTAAATAATAGTGATAAAGCGGAAGATCGTAGAAAATAAAAGAGGAAACATATGGTATCGGGAAGATGTGTAGAAAAGTGTCCTCAAAAGATTGCCGTTCTAGTAGAGTTAGGTGATGTTTCGATAGCAGTTGCGTTTTGTATGTACATCGTGCCATTGTAAAAAAAGCATGATCAAGCTTTGAAAAGACACCGCAATCTTTATGTATCACTTCATACATTTCGTCAAAGTCTGGGTCTTTCCACAATAGGCTTTTCCCTTCTGATGTATACTCTCTCACAACATGTGTCATCACAATATCCTCGTCAGCCGTTGAGAGTCGATCGAGGAACAGCTTGAAATTAGCTTCATCAAACCAGTCATCAGAATCCAGTACACGGAAGTATTTGCCTGTTGCTAGCGATAAGCCTTTGTTGATAGTGGATCCGTGTCCTCCATTTTCTTTTTCAATAACGATGAACGTGCTAGGATATTGCTGTTGATATTGTTTGGCCACAGCCGCTGAATTGTCAGGGCTGCCATCTATTATAACAAGCACCTCCAATTGGTCCAAATACTCAGGTACAATCAGAGAGTCTAGGCACTTGGGCAAGTATTTTTCCGTGTTATAGACGGGAACTACAATGGTTAGTAATTTCTGCATGGCTTATGGGTTTAGTTGTTGAGCTAGAGCTTTGGCCTCTTTTACGTTGTCTTCAATAGAGCAGTACGTCCAGCTACCATAGCGACCGATCGAGTACACACCATTTTCTGCTAAAACGTCTTTGCGATGTGCAACATCAGCAACTGAGGCGGCGTTGATGTGTACATAGGCAGGGTTCATCACGATACTTTCGTAGTCTACTAGCTGTTGTGCTTCGCTGACAATACCCGCCTGCTTCAGGTCATGTAGCACAATGTTTAACCAGTCTTCGGGTACTATGGCTTCGTCTTTCTTAAAGCCAAGTTCGACGTAGAGAGATAGTTTTTCGGACGAAAGAATATTACTATAAAAGCCTACACGATAGAAGCAATATTTTTCTTCTGGGAAGTAAAGCCAATGGGTTTGGTTGTCGTTACCACCTGTATCAAAACCAAGGTTAAACACCAATACTTTATTCCAATTATAGATAGTTTTGTCATACGCTATGTTGGCTAGCTGCAGTAATCTAGGAAAAGGTATGGTCGAAACAAGGCGATCGTAGTGTATAATCTCTCCAGAGTTTGTGACAACTATCTGGCGCTGCAAATCAATAGACTTTACACTGCAATTGAGGCGCACTTGCTCTTTTTTTACATGGCGCATCATAGAGTGAATATAGGCTATAGCACCTTCGAGCGGGTAGACAAAGGTCGCATTGTAAGAAGAGTCGTGTTCTTGTTTGAAGTTACGTACAATCTCTTCTTTTTCAGCATAGGGAAAGAAACGTCCCATGGCATCTTTGTCTAAAGTGTCTAAATCGCAAGCATAGAGTTTGGTATTGTAGGGGATTAAAAACTTATCTGCAATGGCTTGGCCAAATTTCACATAGAGCATTTCTTTAAACGTAGCGTAATCCTCGGCCGAGGTCGTAAAGAGGTCGTACAAGCAATCTATGAATTCTTGCTTAGCTAGCTGATGAATGTTTTTTTGGAAGGGGTAGTCTATTCGGCGATCATGATAGTGAATAGCTGTGTTTTTTGTCACCTCTACAAGCGATGCTTTATCCATCCCACCCATTACGATATCTTTGATGAGGGGGTCGGTAAAGTGAAAGAAATGGCCCGAATAATCCCACACGTAGCCATTGCGACGTGTTGTCTTGCAATACCCACCGATTTCGGTAGATTGCTCTAATAGCAAATAGTCGGTATGGCCACAAAATGCAGCATACGATAAACCAGTAATGCCTGCGCCGATAATTAAGTCCATTACACTATACGTTTTAATTTATGAGTTACCATGAAGAGAAGGCTTAGTGCAAGTTCATTCTTGAACCAAAGCAATAAAGCAAAGTAGCTGGTAATACCAACTGCCGTACCAATGAGAAGGTGTAGCCATTGTGGCATTGCTATGAGTGTGATGCTCCAAACCAAAAGACTCATGATGACCCCAGCCACACCGAGGCTCCATAGCCTAGGTGGAAACAAGCGTTGTGGCAAATAGTTCCTACCCAAACAAAGCTGTAAGACGAGTACGATAGCCTCAGCTATACAGGTAGCCACCGCTGCACCATTGTAAGAATAGATGGGGATTAACAAGCAGTTAAGAGAGAAGTTAACTATCGCAGCTCCTAGTGTACTATAAATAACTAGTCTTTCTTTGCCCATAGGGTAAAGTATTTGAATGCCCAAAACGTTTGTAATGGCGGCAAAAAACACAATGGGAGAGAGTAGTTGTAATACCAAGATAGATGGTGTATAGTTTAATCCAAATGCGGAAATAATCAGTGGTTTAGCCAGTGTGATGAGTCCTAGCATGATGGGTAGTGAAATGCTTATTATAAAGAGCATTGATTTGCGGCAGAGGGTATTGAACGTTCCTATGTCACCAGATTCTAAAAGATATGAGAAGCGTGGTAAAAGTGCTGTACCTATAGAGGTTATGATAGACAACACAATGTGAGACAAGCGTACAGGGACTGCGTAATAACCCACAGCGGCATCAGACTGAAAAAAGCCTAGCATAACAGCATCTAAGTGAACATAAACGCTGATTACCACACTGAGCACGAAAAGGGTCAAGCAGGGTTTGAGGTGACGCATGACTTCTAACTTGCTCCAACGCAAGCCACGCAAACTAATAAATTTTCGTAAGTAGGCAATGTTAAAAAAATAGTTGCCAATATTAGCCAATACAGAGATAATGGCATAGATGATAACGTCATTGTGTGTTTTTACAAAGGTCAATAGTAATACCATCGACAAAGCCTTGATGGCTAGCGAGCGTATCGTGATGTATTTAAATTCCTCGACACCCTGGTAAAACCAATTGACCGATAATGGGCCTAATACAATACTCGTACCCATTACGAAAAACAGCATCTGATGCTCGTATATTCGTGGTACAGTCCAAGCTAATACGAAGATAGCAGAAGAGGCTATCAACGTTGTTAGGCAATGTAGCAAAAACACCTCTATGGTAATTTTGCTGCGCTCATATAAATCATCACGATGCCGAGCGATAAGGCGTGTTGCATACAATGCAATGCCTATATTGGCAAACATCGCAACATAGCCTAATATAGCGTTGTAGAAGTTATACAGCCCTACACCTTCAGGCTGTAACACTCTGGAGATGTAGGGAAACGTAATGAGAGGAAATATCAAGCCTAAGAAAGTGTTAGCTATCGTGTAGACGATATTTCCTTTGATCGACTTACCCATGACGCTGCAAAACTACTATATCATAGTAACTACCTACTCCCCCTTATACATCTCCTCATAATAGCGTTCGTACTCGCCCGAGGTAATGGTATCTAGCCAGGCTTGGTTGTCGAGATACCAGCGTACGGTTTTTTCGATGCCTTCTTCGAATTGTAGGCTGGGCTCCCAGCCTAGCTCTTGTTGCAACTTGGTAGAGTCTATGGCATAGCGCATGTCGTGTCCCTTGCGATCGGTGACGTAGGTGATCAGTTTAAGTGAGTGCCCCTCGGGGTTACCCACTAGGCGGTCTACGGTGTTGATGATGACTTTGATGAGGTCTATATTTTTCCACTCGTTAAAGCCACCAATGTTGTACGTATCGGCCACCTTACCTTTGTGGAAGATGAGGTCGATGGCGCGGGCGTGGTCTTCTACGTAGAGCCAATCGCGCACGTTTTCGCCTTTGCCATACACGGGTAGGGCTTTGCCTTGGCGGATATTGTTGATAAAAAGGGGAATGAGCTTCTCAGGGAATTGGTATGGGCCGTAGTTGTTAGAGCAGTTAGTCACAATAGTGGGCAGGCCGTATGTGTCATGAAAGGCACGTACGAAATGATCGCTGCTAGCCTTGGAGGCCGAGTAGGGGCTATGGGGGTTGTACTTCGTTGTCTCATAAAAGAAGTCTTCGCCATAGGCTAAATGCTGCTCGCTTGATGAGGCCGTTGTGCTAAATGGCGGTGTGATGCCCTCTGGATGTGTCAAGTCGAGTGCCCCATACACCTCGTCGGTAGAGATGTGGTAAAACAGTTTGCCCTCATAGCCCTCGGGTTGAGCCTCCCAATGGTTTTTGGCTGCTTGAAGTAGGCTGAGTGTGCCCATCACGTTGGTTTGAGCAAAGGTAAAAGGGTCTTTGATGCTACGGTCTACGTGACTTTCAGCCGCAAGGTGAATGATACCATCAACGGCATTCTCAGCCATCAGTCTACTCATGTGCTCAAAATCACAAATATCAGCACGCACGAAGGTATAATTGGGCTTACCTTCAAGATCACGTAGCGTCATAAGGTTGCCAGCGTAGGTTAGTTTATCTACATTGATAATATGATAGTTGGGGTACTTGTTTACAAATAAACGTACCACATGACTGCCGATAAAGCCTGCGCCTCCTGTAATGATGATGCTGCGTTTTGTTGCCATAGTGTTTGTAATACTTATCTATCTTATGGTTTAATCTCGGGTCGTAAATCATGTTTGTCAGTCCTAACTTCTATGTTTCAATGTGCTTCTTGCTTCTTAAAATGGAAAAGACAAACATTATATAACTAACAAGCAAAAGTACAATAAAAAAAGCATATAACCCCTATTCTTTATAGAGAAAAGCGACTAACCCCTCCCTTAACTACGCGACACCAACTTCAAACTATTGAAAAACCATGAAGTTAATTAAGGTGAATGTATTGGGTTATGAACTTAAAAGCTGTTTAACGGTCGCTATACAGCTGTATATGGTGCATTATAAGCTGTATAACGACCATTAAGCAGAACCTATGCCCTTTACGTAGGTTCGCGAGCTTAGGTAAGAACAGGCGTCTAGCAACACGACCTTACATAGGGTATGTGATGTGGGGAGATATTCCTTACTTAATAGTATAACCCCATGGCTTGCAGGCAGCAGTAATAAGTTTTTTTAAGGGTAATAATATCCCTTGTATGTCAAGAAAGCCGTAACTTTGTATCCATGAACAAGCAATGCACTACATCTATGCACACACGCTTTGGCCTTATAGGGTCACTGCTTTTGGCGCTGCTGGTGGCCTATCTAAGCGTGGGGCTACCAGTAATGCATTGCTTGCACAGTCAAACGACTTCGGCCTACCTTGGTAACGACGATTGCTGTTCGGATACGGGCGAAAAAACGTGTTGCCCTACCGATAACGATTGTATGAGTATTGGTGTAGCACGTTTAGCACCTACGCTTGTTGCAGCCAATGCCACCCCTACACTTGCACCGCTGTGGATTGATTTACCACACTGGCAATTGTTTATGTCTGCATGTGTCACCCTATGCATGCAGTGTAGCGATGGTGCATGGTGTAGGTTTGTGCCCTTTTATGGCATTATATCCTCTCCAAGGACTTATCTTTTACGTTTAAGTGTCTTAATCATTTAGCCAATGGCAATCCACCTCGGTTTGTGAGTAGCAAGTCGAGTATTTTGTGCGCATACTTCTCTTTTTCCATAGGTAGGCGCAGTATTTTATGACGATTAAGACAACCTTTTCATGAAGACTTTTTATACCTACATGCGCCATGCCCTTGCAGTGGTAGTAGCTACTGTTGCGCAATCGGCTATGGCACAACATGCCACTGTGAGTGGTCAAGTATTAACAACCGATGGCACGCCTCTTGTTGGTGCTACCGTACGCTATACTGGTGGCGAGTCCACATTTACCGACGGTGATGGTCGCTTTGTGTTGCCCTTGGTGGACAATGCACGTCAGGTCGTAGTAAGCTACATAGGGTATCATAGCGATAGTGCAGCAGTAGGGGCTATACCTTTGCGCTTCGTGCTACGCGAAGATAAGGCTTTTGACACTTTGGCCGAGGCCGAGATAACCACACGTCGCAAGGGATTAGTGCAAGGGCAAGGCATTACCAACACCATCACCATCACCAACGAAGAACTGACCAAAGCTGCTTGCTGCAACCTTGGTGAGAGCTTTGTGACCAACCCCTCGGTAGACGTATCGTATAGCGATGCCGCCACGGGTGCACGGCAAATAAAGCTGCTAGGTCTATCGGGCAGCTACGTGCAAATGCTCACCGAAAATGTACCCGCCTATCGTGGAGCCGCTGCGCCCTTTGCTTTGGGCTATATGCCTGGCCCATGGATGCAGAGCATACAAGTTTCTAAGGGAGCAGCACAAGTCAAGCAGGGCTATGAGAGCATCACAGGGCAAATCAACATTGAAATGGTAAAGCCACAGCGCGATGAAGCAATAAACCTAAACTTCTATGGCGATACCGACAGCCGCTGGGAAGCCAACGCTGATGCCAATCTTGACCTAGGTAAAGGCTGGCACACCAGCCTACTAGGCCATTACGAAGATACCAAAGGCCACCATGACGACAACCACGACGGCTTACTTGACAAGCCCAATTTGCGTCAATTCCACCTACAAAATCGCTGGAACTATGCTGGCGGTCGCTATCAAATGCACGCCTCACTACGTACCTTACACGAAAAACGTACAGGTGGCCAAACACATAAAACAGCTATGCCTACGGTAGGCTATCCACTCTATCGTATTGCCGTAGATACCGAGCGTTACGAGGCTTTCGTCAAGCAGTCTTATTTGCTCAATGCCTTGCGTGGCACTAATATTGCCCTTATACTATCAGGTAATACACATTTACAGACGGCTACTTATGGCTATCGCCATTATGCTGTAAACCAAAAGAACGCCTATGCCTCACTCATGTACGAGACCGACCTCACGGCCGAGACCTCGCTATCACTAGGCACAAGCTACGTTTACGACTATATGGGCGAGAGCTATCAGCTTGTACAGCAGCCCACAGGCGTACACATTCGTACGCCACGAGGCGAACATGTAGGCGGTATGTATGGTGAATATACCTATAAGCACGATGACCACTTAGTGCTAAGTGCTGGCTTGCGCTGGGATCATAGTAGTCGTTGGGGGAGCTTTATCACACCTCGCGTACATGCCAAGTGGAAACCCATAGAGACACTTACCTTGCGTGCTTCGGCTGGCCGAGGCTATCGCACAGCTTATGCCTTGGCAGAACAACACAACCTGCTAGCTTCTGGTCGTACTATCGTGCTAGGGAGAGATGTGCAAGAGGCAGCCAACAACTATGGCCTCTCGGCCATGTGGTCAGTCCCTCTAGCCGGTCGCACACTTACACTCAATGCAGACTACTACTACACACACTTTGACCGCCAACTGATAGCCAACTACGAAGTATCTCCCACAGAGCTCCACTTAGAAGCACTTAGCGGACGCTCGTATGCACATACGTTACAATTTGACGCTACCTATGAGTGGCTGTCAGGATTTACCACTACGGCTGCCTACCGCTATCAGGACGTTCGTAGTACATACAATGGTGTGCTGATGCGCAAGCCACTGACGCATCGCTACAAGGTGCTCCTTACAGCCTCGTATCGTACGGCCAATGGCAACTGGCAGTTTGATGCTACGGGACTAGTCAATGGTGGTGGGCATTTGCCTAATACGATAGCTACGCAGCATCACTTCTCTGCTTATGGACAAATGAGTGCACAAGTGACACGCTGGTTTAAGACGTGGAGCGTGTATATCGGTGGCGAGAACTTGACGAATTATAAACAAGCTAATGCCATATTTGCACCCGACCAGCCATTTAGTACAACTTTTGAGCCTACGCTAGTCTATGGCCCGCTACATGGCGCTATGGCTTATGTAGGACTACGCTTACGTTTATAACACATTTATGATTGACAAGATGAAGACTTTTTTGCTTACAATATGTTTTGCGTTTGCGAGTACGCTAGTAGCAACAGCCAAGGACATTCAAACGCTACGCCTCACAACCACACCACAGATGCACTGTGGCGGTTGTGAAGCACGAATAAATAAAGCATTGCGCTTTGGCAAAGGAGTGACAAGCATTCAAATCAACCGCACGAGCCAAGTCATAATCGTGCACTACGATGCTGATAAAACTCAGCCAGAGCGTATCCTTAAAGCGGTGGATAAAACTGGCTATAAGCCTCGCCTATTAAAAGAAAAGGAACACGTAACCATACACCACGATGAGCCTTGCCCCATACAAACGGGTAAGGTAAAGTAAATGTATAGACTAGGCATATACGCCTTAAACAAAAAAATACCACTCCATACGACTAGCCACACCACTGCTTTTGAAGCAGTGGTGTGGCTAGTCGTATGGAGTGGTGTATCAAGCTAACGCAACAACGCAGCACGACCAAAAAGATAGCATAGCCGCGTACGATCAAGCAACGCTGCCATGGCCAAACACCCTACTAGACTCATGATGATGGTGGTAAACGTATGCATTAGCCCCGTAGTATCGTGGGCAAACAAAGGTAGTAGGTACTTGGCAGCTAAAGTAAAAATGGGGTGAAAGATGTAAATCGGGAAAGTATTTCTGCCAACATAGTCTACAACCTTAGCGACACGCCCCTTAAACCACGCACCGATTTGTGTGGCAAACGAAAAGAAACACACTACACTTATCAGTACACCAATGCTATCGGCTCCTAGCAGTGTGCCATCAATCATCAGTAACCCAAAGGGTAATAGTGGCCAAAGACTATGCACGTATAGGCGTGAAAAATCTTTCCAAAAGCAGTGTACGCCTATCCCCATGTAGTAATAGCAGGCAGTCTCTATGCCAAGTAGTGGCGTAAAGCGGGCTACCAATGCTAAGGTAACTCCTAGCAGCGTGTAGCGCCCCACTAACCCCAAAGGAGCAAAGAGCCAATACACCACGTAATACAGCGTGCTGCACACAAGCATCGTATGTAAAAACCAGTAAGGCCCGATAGCATCTATTAGCACGATACGCACTAATGCCTCCCAGCTAAACACCTCTAAACCATCGCGCACGGGGAAGTAGAGCGATAGTAATGCAAAGCCTGTTACAAGTATGACGTAGGGTAGGGCTATTTGCCCTACGTAACGCCCGAAGTCAAGAAGCCGCTTATCAACATTGGTCAAATAGCCCGTTATAAGTAAAAAAGCAGGCATCAAAAAGGCTAGTACACGTGCTTTTACTTCGGGATATAACTGCCCAAAATTGGCAATGTGAACCAAAATAACTAGCACGATTAACATTGCCCTAAGAATGTTTATCTCACGATTATGTGTGCGTTTGATGGCTGTCATTAGTCGGGTATTTATAGCGCAGGGCGTTTAGGTCAACTCCCATCGAGGCGAGTGCATGACTCGTCCCGATGGGAGTCTATGGTATGTAAATCGATTATTTCACGACACCAAGCTCTTGCCCGACTTTGATAAAGGCAGCAATGGCTTTGTCAAGGTGTTCGCGGGTGTGGCATGCAGACAGCTGCACACGGATACGAGCCTCGTTCTTGGGCACTACGGGATAGAAAAAGCCGGTAACATACACGCCCTCATCTTGCATGCGAGCCGCAAATTTCTGCGATAGTGGAGCATCGTAAAGCATCACAGCGCAAATAGCACTTTGTGTAGGCTTTATATCAAAGCCAGCTGCAAGCATTTTGGTGCGGAAATATTCTACGTTTTCTACCAAGCGGTCGTGAAGTGCATTGCTCTCTTTCAAAATGCGGAAGGTAGCCAAACCTGCTCCAACAATAGCGGGGGCTACGCTGTTTGAGAAGAGGTACGGACGGCTACGCTGACGGAGCATCTCGATGATTTCCTTCTTGCCTGTCGTAAAGCCACCCATAGCACCACCAAAAGCCTTGCCGAGTGTACCAGTATAAACGTCTACACGATCGTACGTGTCAAAAAACTCACTGACACCTCGTCCCGTAGCACCGACTACACCAGCCGAGTGGCTTTCATCTACGATAACAAGTGCATCGTACTTTTCGGCCAAGTCGCATATCTTGTCAATAGGGGCTACATTGCCGTCCATAGAGAATACGCCATCGGTCACAATCACGCGGAAGCGTTGCTCTTGTGCTTGCTGCAAGCAGGCTTCGAGTTCTTCCATATTAGCGTTAGCATAGCGGTAGCGTTTGGCCTTGCATAGGCGCACTCCGTCAATGATGGAAGCGTGGTTGAGTGCATCGCTTATGATGGCATCTTCGGCTGTAAGGAGAGGCTCAAACAAGCCACCATTGGCATCAAAGCAAGCTGCATAGAGTATGGTATCTTCTGTATGAAAAAACTCTGAGATAGCGGCTTCGAGCTGCTTGTGAAGCGTCTGCGTACCACAGATGAAGCGCACCGACGACATGCCATAACCAAAGCTATCCATCGCTTGTTTGGCACCAGCAATGAGCTCGGGGTGATTAGATAATCCAAGGTAGTTATTGGCGCAGAAGTTTAGCACCGTCTTGCCATTGACTGAGATTTCGGCACCTTGGGCGTTTTCGATAAAACGCTCGTTTTTGTAAAGACCTGCCTCTCGAATTGCTGCGAGCTCGTTTTGCAGGTGTTGTTGCAGTTTGCTGTACATGGGTTTTCCTTGCGGTTAAAGGGTATGTATATGAGATAATATGGCGTTATAACATGCGACGAGCTGCCCTAGCAGCAGCCAAATCACATAGACGCTACAAAGTAACGACATTTTTTTGAAATAAGGTATATTTCATTAGTGGTGTTTCAAAAAAAAGTCGTTACTTTGTAGCTACTTATATACTATAATAAAAGGAATGAAGCGAATACTTATTATTGGTTCGACGGGTCAGATTGGCTCAGAACTTACGATGCGCCTACGCAGTCAGTATGGCAAGGACAATGTGGTGGCTGGCTATATTCCCAGCGCACCACCTACGGGCGAGCTGCTCGAAAGTGGTCCTGCCGAGGTGGCCGACATTACCGACACAACGGCTTTGGCTGCTTTGATAGACAAATATCAGATTGACACGGTGTACAACTTGGCAGCTCTATTGTCAGTTGTCGCAGAGCAAAAACCTATGTTGGCCTGGAAAATAGGTGTAGATGGCCTACTAGGCCTGCTTGAAGTAGCCCGCGAAAAGGGGGTAGCCGTGTTTACACCAAGTTCTATCGCTTGTTTTGGCCCCGAAACACCAGCACAGCAAACACCACAAGACACTATTCAGCGTCCGCGCACCATCTATGGTGTTACTAAGGTAACGGGCGAGCTATTGAGCGACTACTACTATAATAAGTATGGTGTGGATACGCGCTCAGTGCGTTTCCCTGGCTTGATTTCTAACGTTACGCCTCCTGGCGGTGGCACTACCGACTATGCCGTAGACATCTATTATTCGGCGGTAAAGGGCGAAACCTTTGTATGCCCCATAGGCCAAGGTACCTATATGGACATGATGTATATGCCCGATGCGCTTGATGCTATGATACAGCTCATGGAGGCCGATCCCTCGCGCTTGGTACATCGCAATAGCTTTAATATTGCAGCTATGAGTGTAGCACCCGAGCATTTTGAGGCCGCCATTAAGAAAGTGATACCAGACTTTAGCATGCGCTACCAGGTAGACACCTTACGCCAAACGATAGCTAACTCTTGGCCAGACGCACTAGACGACTCTGCTGCTCGCACCGAGTGGGATTGGCAACCTAAGTTTGATATCGACACCATGACAGCCGATATGATTGAAAAACTACGTGCTCGCCTATTATAGGGCGTGCCATATAATAGCTACATTGAGCCTTGTGCTTGTTGGCTCACCCCAACTTGCATGGGGCTTTGTGTTTAACGCACTATTTCCTCACCTTATTTAAAAATCAATCACAACCATGAAAACCACGCATCTCCTCGTGGGTCTCTGCTTGAGTATGATGACCACAAGCTGCCTCATCGTCGTTGGCAATGACTGCACGACTCGGGCGAAGAAAGAAAAGAAGCAAAAGAAAGTCAAGGCTGACCCTCAACAATGCATTGACGAGGTCGTGAGTCTTGCGCCGCTAAAAAGCCTTAATGTAAGCCTCGGCATAGATGTGGTGTATGAGCAAAAAGACACCATTCCCACGGCTTATATCGTAGGCCACTTGGCAGCTGGTAGCAAATTGGTGTACGAAGGAGCCACAAACGGTGCGCTAAGCCTTAAAATCAAGCGCAATGGCAATGTTAGAAATGAGGAGGTTAAGGTGCGTATCGTAGCGCCCACACTCACTACTGTCTCTCTAAGCACTGGTTCTGCGTTTAAGGCTCAAACGCTCCAAGTGCCCAGCTTTTCTGCCGACATCTCTACTGGTAGCACACTGCACATAGGCTCGCTCGCCGTCGAGCAACAGGCCGACCTTACAGCAACTACAGGTGCCACCTGTAACGTGCGCACACTGCGTGCCCATGGCAATGTGGGTGTGACGAGTACCACGGGGGCAAGCAGTCGTATAGCTGAGCTTAGTGGTGCAACCTTGTCAGCACAAGCGACTACGGGAAGCGACATCGACATTCACAAACTAGATGTGCAACACGTGGTGGCCAATGCCACTACGGGGAGTAACATTAAGCTCACGGGCAGCACGAAAACCACGCGCATAGCCGAAGACCGCGTTACGGGAGGAGTAATAAACCTCAAAAATCTGCGTATAGCGCAATAACGCACAACGCATCATGCCGCTCTCTCCGCCCGATGAGCATGCTACCAAGCTCAAACGTGCCTTCGATCTCATCAGCATGTTGGCCAATCGTGCCTACACGCTCGAAGAGATTTGCCTGCACGCTAATCTACAACCACGCACAGCCTATCGCTTACTCAAAAGCTTCAAAGCATGTGGCTTTATTGTTGAGAAAGAGGGTACTTATTTTCGTATCTCGCCCCAATCGGTGTTTTTTCGTCGCGTGAGCGACCGCATTTACTTCTCTGAAAACGAGGCTATCACCGTATGGAAGCTCCTACAAAGCGTACACCGTAACCGCACCCCCGAAGTCAAGGCACTGCAACAAAAACTCGACCGCTTGCACGACTTTGGTATCCTTGCACCTAGTGAGGTAGACGAGCAAATGGGGCAAAACCTAGCCATCATCTACCAAGCCATTAAGGAGGAGCGCATCGTGTGTATTCACGACTACCTTAGCACACACTCGCAGCAGCGTGAGCGACGCATTGTAGAGCCGTTTCAATTCTTGCAAACCAACAACGATGTACGTTGCTATGAGCTAAGCTCGGGCTTATGTAAGACCTTTCGCGTCAGCCGCATGGGACGTGTAGAGTTGATAGACCTCAAATGGAGCTATCGCGAGCGTCATGAGTTGGTGCATACCGATGCTTTTGGCTTTTCGAGTAAGGAGCAAATCCCCGTAACCCTACGTCTTGACCAAATGGCAGCACAAATCCTCATTGAGGAATACCCTGCTGCCATTACGGGGTTGAGCCGCTTGCCTCATGAAGAGAGCCAAGACGAGTGGATAGACCTTAGCATTGCTGTGTGCGACTACCGTGGCATTGGTCGCTTTGTGCTAGGCCTGTTAGACCACATCACCATTGTGCGCTCACCACGCTTTGCAGCCTATGTCAAGCAGCAACTTTCAGAAAGCCGTGTATCTACGGCCGATGCTTAGCAACACAGGACTTGGGTTTCACTTAACTTAAATATACTTATTCATGACATTTTGGCATGCCTATTGGCACCTTTCACATATTGGCCTAGGGCTTTTTGGAGGGATAGTGCTCTTCTTTATCTTATTCTATGGGCGCAAGCACCATTTGCGTTGGGAGCGTTTGCATGGGCGCAAACTATGGTGGCGTCCTAAGTATACTTACCCGCTTTGGGGGTTGGTATGGCTTGTGTTCATAGGTAGCTATTGCTATGACTCTGCCTTAGAGTTGAGCGAGGCTTTCGCTACGGGTCAATACAACACGCCCTTGCTCACCTCGCATTGGCTACGCTCGGTGCCATACGCCTTACTGAGTGGTAATGCAAGCTATGTGCTGTGTCGTAAGCTACTGAAAACTCGGAGTCGTCTAAGCATTGCAGCTTGGCTGCGTAGCTGGCTTACGTGGGGTACACTTTTAGGTCTTTGTATCGCATTTGGGCTATGCTCCGAAGCCCTCTATGCACTGTGGTTGCGATGGGCTGCATAGTGCTTCGAAATGCTGTATAAGGTACGCTACACAGCTGGCTTTGGCACGTTGTACAGCTGTATAATGGGCGTTATACAGCAAAACAAGGCTTATACACTTACTCTGGGGAGGTTGCCTTCCGCAGTGGTGTTTACTTTTACTAAAAAATCTGCCGACTAAGGTACCTCGTAGTGCTTATGTCGGCAGATTTTTGTAACTTTACCTATTAAAACATCATATACGATATGACTCCACGCTGGCATTACGACCCCTTAACCAAGGACGACAAAGAAGCAGCTGACCGCTTGGCACGGCTGTTGGGTGTTTATCCACTCACGGGGCGTTTACTCTATGCACGCGGCATTCGTACGGAGCAAGAGGCCAAGGCTTTTTTTAACCCACGCTTGACTACGCTGCACGACCCTTTTTTGATGAACGACATGCATGCAGCTGTGGAGCGCATCAATCGTGCCATGGGTAGCCGCGAGCACATCCTCGTGTATGGAGACTACGATGTAGACGGCTGTACGGCCGTGGCCTTAGTTTATGCCTTTTTGAGTCAATACTACTCACACATAGACTACTTTATCCCCAACCGCTACGAAGAGGGCTATGGCGTAAGCCTAGCCGCCATTGACCGCGCACATGCCATGGGTGTGTCGCTTATCATCGTGCTAGATAGTGGTATTAAGGCATGCGAAGAGATAGCCTATGCCCAAACGCTAGGGATAGACTTTATCGTGTGTGACCACCATGTACCCGATGATACACTACCACCTGCGGTGGCAGTGCTCAACCCTAAGCGTACTGACAATACCTATCCTTGCACCGACCTCTCGGGCTGTGGTGTTGGCTTTAAGCTCATGCAGGCTTTTGCCATTAACAATGGTATTGAGTTTAGCCGTGTGGCACAACTACTAGACCTTTGTGCGGTAAGCATTGCAGCCGACTTGGTACCTGTGGTGGGCGAAAATCGTATCTTGGCCTACCATGGCCTACGTCGCTTAAATAAGAGTGCAAGCGTAGGGCTACGCGCTATTATAGAAGTATGTGGACTGAAAGGACAAACGCTGTCGTTTAACGATATTGTCTTCAAAATCGCGCCACGCATCAACGCCTCAGGGCGCATACAAAGTGGGCGTACAGCCGTGGCCTTACTGGTAGAACGACAGACACAAGTGGCACGCCAAATGGCACAGCAAATCAACGACTATAACGACCAGCGCAAAGACCTTGACAAGCAAATGACCGAAGAGGCACATGCCATCGTAGAGGGCATGCAGCACATGGACGAGAAGCGTTGCATCGTGGTCTACGACCCTGCTTGGAACAAGGGAGTAATAGGGATTGTGGCCTCTCGGCTTACCGAGCTACACTACCGACCTACCATCGTAATTACTCAAAATACGACCGACACAGTGACAGGCTCAGTGCGCTCTGTTCCAGGCTTTGATATCTACAAAGCACTCGAAAGCTGTCGCGACCTTTTAATAAACTTTGGTGGGCATATCTATGCTGCTGGTATGACCCTACGTACGGCCGACCTACCCGAATTTATAACACGCTTTGAAGCCTATGTCAATACCCACATTGCCGAAGAACAGCGCGAGCCTAAGCAGCACATCGATGCCGTCATTGATTTTCGTGACATCAACCGCCGCTTACGTAGTGAGCTAAAACGCTTTGCTCCCTTTGGGCCTGGCAACCCGAAACCCATCTTTTGCACTAGGCAAGTGTACGACTATGGCACGAGCAAAGTGGTAGGCCGTGGGCAAGAACACATCAAACTCGAACTTGTAGACAATAAGTCAAGCATCGTCATGAATGGCATCGCCTTTGGACAAAGCGCACAAGCAGGCTATGTAAAGAGTAAGCGCGCCTTTGACATTTGTTATAGCGTGGAAGACAACACACACAAGAAAGGCGAGGTTCAGCTACTCATAGAGCAAATCCGCCCGATAGAATCTATTTAGGCCTGCCTAGCTAAGCGCATACTGACACTATGGATCGCTATCAAAGCATCTTAAAGCGTTATTGGGGCTACGATGACTTTCGTGGCATACAGCGCAGCATTATTGAGAGCATAGGGGCTGGCCGCGATACGCTAGGCCTAATGCCCACAGGGGGAGGTAAGAGTATTACGTTTCAAGTACCAGCCTTAGCCGTGGAGGGTGTGTGCCTTGTAGTGTCGCCCCTCATCTCGCTAATGAAAGACCAAGTGCAACGGTTGCGGCAGCAGGGCATTACGGCAGCAGCCATCTATACTGGTGTAACACGTGCAGAGATACTCACGACACTCGAAAATTGTATTTTTGGTGGCATCAAGTTTCTCTATGTATCGCCCGAGCGACTACGTAGTGAGTTATTTGTTAAGAAACTTAGGCGTATCAATATCTGCTTTGTAGCTGTCGATGAAGCACATTGTATCTCGCAGTGGGGCTACGACTTTCGGCCATCTTACCTACAAATCGCGGAGCTACGCACCCTACTGCCACATGCACCGATCTTAGCACTTACGGCTACGGCTACGCCTCGAGTAGTGGAGGATATACAAGACAAGCTCGCCTTTCGCGAGCGTAATGTGTTTCAGATGAGTTTTGCACGTAGCAACCTCTCATACCGCGTGCAACAAGCTCCCGACAAACTGGCCACGATATTACGTTTGCTACAAGAAATAGGAGGTTCGGCCATCGTCTATACACGCAGCCGACGTGGCACACGTGAGTATGCCGAAGCACTCTCACAAGCTGGCATCACGGCCATGGCCTATCATGCAGGACTGACTAATCTAGATAAAGATATTCGCCAGCAAGCCTGGCAAGAGGGAAAGGTGCGTGTGATGGTAGCTACCAACGCCTTTGGTATGGGAATAGACAAGCCCGACGTACGCCTAGTATTGCATGCCGATGTGCCCGACTCACTTGAAGCTTATTTTCAAGAAGCTGGTAGGGCAGGGCGCGATGGTCAGCCAGCTACGGCCATATTGCTATTTAATAAAAGCGATCGTATTAAACTCACACGTCGCATTGCCGACAATTATCCTGAGCCCGCGTACATTGCTGATATTTACGACCACTTAGCCTATTTCTTTACGCTTGCAGTGGGTGACGGCTACGATGTAACCTACGAGTTTAGCCTCGAGCGCTTTTGTCGTACATACAAATACTTTCCCGTACCAGCACGTGCTGCACTCGAAATCCTCACGCAAGCAGGCTATATTGACTATACCGATGAAGAAGAGCAAACCTCACGCGTGATGTTCCTCGTGCATCGTGACGAGCTTTATCGACTAAACGATTATGTACTGCATAAAGCAGACCGCATCATACAAGCCTTACTGAGACTTTATACAGGCCTATTTAGTGAATATGTATATTTTGACGAAAATGTAGTAGCTACATACGCAGGCTGTACATATCAGGAAGTCTACGATACACTCGTATTACTGACGCGTCACGGTATCGTAAACTACGTGCCACGCAAGCGAGCTGCACACATACACTACCCTACACGCCGTGTGCTAAGCAAAGATCTCGTATTGCGCGATAGTGTGTATGCCGAGCGTAAAGCACAATATGCCGAGCGGGTTCAGAGCGTGATGCGCTATGGCGAGCGCACCGATGCCTGCCGTAGTGGCATGTTACTTGACTATTTTGGCGAAACACGTACGCCGCGCTGTGGTGTATGCGACTATTGTCTCCGTACGGCCGAGACACCTGCCAATAGTGTCAGCACCATTGCCGAAGATGTACTGACTTTGCTACATAATACAGGTGCTCAACCGCTCACCACACTGCGACAACGCTACCACGAATCGCCCCATTTTCCCACAGCAATTGCGAGTCTAGTGGCCGATGGCCAAGCAGTACTTTCGGGTAGCGAGCTACGCTTGGTAGAACGCTAAGTCACAGGCTACCGAGAGGGACAAAATATAAACATAGGGCTGATTTCTGTTATGTAGAAATCAGCCCTATGTTTATATGGATGCTTGAAGTGAGTTCATTCACCTACTGGCTCTCCAATTAAGGTCGCTTGGGTTGCCTTAGTGATGCGTACCTTGACAAAGTCGCCAATGCGATAACCTTCACGGTCAAAAACAACCACTTTATTTTGCTCCGTACGACCAAAGAGCTGGTCGCGACTACGTTTGCTTACACCCTCTACGAGCACTTCGTAGACTTGGCCGATGCAAGCTTGATTGTTTTCGAGCGAAAGCTGGTTTTGCAGGTCTATGAGCTCTGTAAGACGGCGTACTTTTATTTCCTCAGGCACATCGTCAGGAAGGTGTTTTGCAGCATAGGTACCAGGACGCTCGCTATACTTAAACATAAACGACCAATCGTAGCGACATTGACGCATGATATCGAGTGAAAGTTGGTGGTCTTCTTCGGTTTCAGAGCAATAGCCAGCAAAGATATCGGTAGTGAGACCACAATCTGGAATACGCTTTTTGATAACTTCTACACGAGAGAGATACCACTCACGGTCGTACTTGCGGTTCATCTTCTTCAAGATGCGATTGCTACCACTCTGCACTGGGAAGTGGATATGCTTGCACACATTGGGCATAGTAGCTATTACCTCAATAGTCTCATCGCTCATATCCTTGGGGTGTGGCGTTTGGAAGCGTATGCGCATGCCTGGTGCCGCCTCAGCTACGAGTCGCAACAGTTGAGCAAAGTTGGTGGCTGTGCCATCGGGAGCGATGTAATGGTAAGAGTCTACATTTTGCCCCAAGAGCGTTACCTCCTTATAGTTGCGTGTTTCGAGGTCTTTGACTTCGTTGATGATACTTTGCACCTCACGACTACGCTCTCGACCACGCGTATAAGGCACGATACAATAGTGGCAGAAATTATTGCAGCCACGTGTGATGCTGACAAAACCCGACACACGCCCAGAACAGATGCGCTCGGGAATGATGTCGCCGTAGGTTTCGGTTTTCGAAAGCTCAATGTTCATGGCCTTGTTGCCAACCTCGGCTTGTGCGATGAGGTCGGGTAGAGAGAGGTAGGCGTCTGGACCTGCCACGAGATCTGCATGATGGTTGTCCATGAGGTCTTCTTTGACACGCTCGGCCATACACCCTAGCACACCTATGAGTAGCTCACGCCCATGCTTTCGCATGGCATGTAGCGCATCAAGGCGATTGATGATTTTTTGCTCGGCATTATCGCGTACAGAGCAAGTGTTAAGAAATACGGCATCGGCCTCATCAAGTTGCTCAGTCATATCGTAGCCAGCCATCTTCATAACCGAAGCTACCACTTCGCTATCAGCCACGTTCATTTGGCAGCCATAGGTCTCTATGTAGAGTTTTTTCATGGTTGTGTTGTTATGTCACTAATGAGTTACAGCTAGACCAAAGCTAGCTGTGGCCTGCAAAGATAGTAAAAAATAGCTGTACAGCCAAGAACACATACTGCCTACATACAACCCAGCAAATGCTAATATATGAGTATATTATGTACAAAAAACACAAAACATAGCAATTCGTATTAAAAAGTCGGGAAAATCAGCGTTTTAACCCTGCTTTTGTGTGTGATGTATGCATTAAAATATTATCTTTGTGGTATCATTGAATTACGAAAGTAGTAATAATAAACCATTATAAATATTGGACATACACATGAGAAAAATTTTACTCCTCGTTGCTGTAGCTGCTAGTGCAGTGGCAGCTAATGCCCAAGAACGTTTAGCTCAAAGCAAGTTCTTCGACAATTGGTCAATTGGTATTAATGCTGGTGCCGCCACACCTACGACGAATTACAGCTTCTTCAAGAACGCTCGTCTATCTTATGGTGTAGAGTTACGCAAGGACTTCTCACCTGTCTTTGGTTTGTCAATCGGTGCTCAGGGCTATACTAACAGCGCCTCTCGTGTAGCTGGCGTAGCAGACTTACACAATGCCTTTACCACCTTTACAGGTAAAACCGCTATTGACAATGCTAAGTACCGTGTGGCTGGTAACTTTAACCTCTCTAACATGCTCTTCGGCTACAATGGCCGTCCTCGCACGTTTGAGGTAGAAGCTGTTGCTGGTGCTGGCTTAACGCACGTATATAGCGGTGTTGCTAAGAATGCTGATGCCTTCCAAGCAGACTTCGGTCTTAACTTCTTATTTAACCTTGGTGCTAGCCGCGCTTGGGCTGTGAAGTTTAGCCCTACAATTGGCTACACCGTATTCGACGAAATCGCTACCATCAATGGTGCTGACCTCAACATCAATAAGAGCGTAATTGAAGCTAACCTTGGCTTTGTATATCGCTTCAAGAACAGCAATGGTGCTAACCACTTCACACTCGAAGCTTGCAAGAAGGTAGACGAAGAAGGCTTGAACGCTACAATCAACAACCTCCGTGGCCAACTCAACGGCAAGGCTGGCGAGCTCTCACAAGCTCAGGCTCAAATCCGCACACTACAACAACAGCTTAACGAAGCTCGCAACCAAAAGCCTGCTACAAAGACCGTGGTTGAAACCAAGTCTACACGCACGCTCGAATCAATGGTACACTACCGTATTGGTCAGTCTGTCATCGATGCTTCGCAAATGCCTAACGTAGAGCGCGTAGCTATCTACCTCAAAAAGAACCCAACAGCTAAGGCTATCGTACGTGGCTATGCGTCAACAGATGGTAGCGCTGCTATCAATAAGAAACTCTCTATCGCTCGTGCCGAAGCTGTGAAGACTGCACTCGTGAAGAAGTACAAGATTGCTGCCGACCGCATCACGACTGAAGGTCAAGGTGCCGTAGAAATGTTCGAACAGCAAGAATGGAACCGCGTGAGCATCACAACTATCGATGCTGGTAAGTAAACCAAAGCACGATAGTCGCTAAAACACTCATAGGCAGCTGTGTCGCTTAGACATAGCTGCCTATTTTATATTGAGCTTAATGCGATGATTGTGTCCATTCAGTTACATTTTAAGGGTACACTTGGTACTATACGAAATTATTGCTAATTTTGCAGTAGATATACTAGAACTTATCCCCCCTACTTGTACTGAGTACTTAGCGGTGTGGAGATGAATAGACAAATATATTCAAAACAAATTGATAATGAAGAAGTTTTTATTTCTCGTAGCTGCTGTTGCCAGCACTTTTACAGCTACTGCACAAACTTTAGAAAAGGTAGGTCAGTATTACTACCACAAAGACGAAGCACGTACACTCTATAAGAGCAAGTTCTTCGACAATTGGTCGGTAGGCCTTAACGTTGGTGCACAAACACCTACACTCAACCATGCTTTTTTCAAGAATGCTAAGCCTTCATTTGGCGTTGAACTCCGCAAGGATTTCTCACCACTCTTTGGTGTTTCAGCACAAGTGCAAGCTTATCTTAATGGCGGCCCTATTGGCAATGGTATGCGTGATGCTTTCGTAGGAAAGCCTTATAACATTGGCAGCTTTGGCAAGCAAGCTATTGACAACGTAAAATATACGCTCAATGGTAACCTCAGCCTTTCTAACCTTTTCGGCGGCTACCTTGGCCGTCCACGCACGTTTGAGCTCGAAGCTAAGGTAGGTGGTGGCTTCCTCCACACTTATGCTGGTGCTGCCAAGGACAATGATGCCTTCTTCGTAGATCTTGGTGCTAATTTCTTATTCAACCTTGGCGAAAGCCGCGCTTGGACTATTAAGCTATCTCCTTCGATTGGCTACTTTATCGACCCTACCAGCCGTGCTATGCTTGATGAAGGTGACCTAAACCTCAATCGCAGTGCCGTAGAGTTGCAAGCAGGGCTAGTATACCACTTCGGTACAAGCTATGGGCGTCATCACTTTGCCTACGCTAAGAAAAACAACGTAGACGAGGCTAGTCTAAATGCTACAATCAACGACCTACGCAATCAACTCAATGCCAAGCAAGGCGAAATCGCACCATTACAACAGCAAGTACGTACACTCCAACAGCAAGTAAACGAGCTACGCAACCGCAAGCCCGAAGTGGTGCAGGTAGAAAAGAAGACCGACAAGCGCAGCATTGAGTCAATGGTACACTATCGCGTAAACTCTACTGTAATTGATGCGTCACAAGTGCCCAATGTAGAGCGTGTAGCTGTTTACCTTAAAAAGTATCCTAACGCTAAGGCACACATCGTAGGCTACGCCTCGGTAGAAGGTCCTGCACAAAATAATATGCGCCTCTCTATCGGTCGTGCTAATGCCGTAAAGGATATGCTCGTAAAGAAGTATAAGATTGCAGCTAGCCGCATTACAGTAGAAGGTCCTGGTACAACACAAATGTTCCAACTCAATGAGTGGAATCGTGTAAGCATCACTACCATCAACGAAAGTAAGTAAGCACTATAAATACACACTTAGTTCGTGCTTACGAATTAAAAACTTGGTGCCTATCCCAATGGATAGACACCAAGTTTTTGTTTTCGCTTGTATTAAGGTGGTACAGTCTTTGTATAGCTCATGTTTTTGTTGTAATTTTGTGCCAACACCACATACGCTATACTAGCGTGAGCGCAATATACACTATACGCTCGTTTTAGGCTATTACTTTACTTTTTACGTATGCATACCACACGCTATATAGACACCCATTGTCATCTTTACGATGAGCAGTTTGACGCCGATCGCTCACTAGTAATAGCTCGTGCCAAGGCGGCTGGCTGTATAGGTATCTGCCTACCTAATGTAGATGCCACCACTATCGATCCTATGCTAAGCCTTTGCAAAGCATACCAAGGTTTTATATTCCCCATGATGGGGCTACACCCCACAGAGCTTCCCACCGACCCATGGCCACTTTTAGACCGCATGGAGGAGGCTTTAGCTGCCCCCAATGCCCCATACATCGCTGTGGGTGAAGTGGGGATTGACCTCTATTGGGACACCTCACGCCAAGACGAGCAGATAGCTGTATTGCGTCATCAAGCCAACTGGGCCGAACGCTACAATCTACCACTAATGATACACACACGTAACGCACATCGCGAGGTCGTAGACACATTGCTACCATGGGCAGACAAGGTTGCAGGCATATTCCATTGCTTTGGTGGTACGGCCGATGAAGCGCACGAATTACTAACGCGTTTTCCCAACTTTTGTCTAGGCATTGGTGGCGTGAGTACTTTTCGTAAAGGCGAGGTTGCGGGCATTTTAGCTGCCCATGTACCTTTGGAGCGTTTAGTACTCGAAACCGACGCCCCTTACCTTGCCCCTGTGCCTTATCGTGGTCAGCGCAATGAGCCCGCCCATCTACCCTTAGTATTACATGCGCTGGCTACGGCCTATGACACAACACCTCAACACATCGCTACCCAAACTACTGCCACAGCCCAACGCCTCTTTCGCTTGCCTGCACTACCTAGCGCTTAAGCACAAGGTATTGTTCCAAGTTTTAGTACACTTATCCCGTGTCTATATACATACGTACCACGCTAGGAAACATGTGTTTCCTGGCGTGGTACAATACTTTGAGCGTAGCTCTATGTAAGGCAGTGTTTACTATACAGAGACATACTTAGTCTATCGTACGCTCGTCAGCCAAGATAGCCTCACCTAGGCAACGACCGAGTTCGTAAGCCTTGTCTAAGATATCTTGACGCGCCCCTTGCTTAAACTCGATGTGTTCGCCTACAACTTCGAGACCAATTTGCTCAGTGTACTCTTGCAATAGGCTAGCGGCCTTACCAGCCCATGTGAAGCCACCAAAGAAGGCCGTAGGGTGATTTTTAACTTCACGACCTACTAGCTTACGCATGAAGTCGTCAATAGGGGGGTATAGACCAAGGTTGTAAGTTGGTGCACCGATGGCCAAGCCATTAAAACGATAAACATCGGCCAACACCATTGATGGGTCGCTCTCGGTAGCATCGTGTACACGAATTTTTTTTACACCAGCATGTGAAGCACCACGAATGATTTGCTCAGCCACTTTAAGTGAGTTGCCATACATTGAGCCAAAGACTACAACCAGCCCTTTCTCCCAGCGTGCGGTGGCGAGATTGGCATAGAAATCCCAAATCATTTTGCAGTTGTCACCCGTCCATACAGGGCCGTGTGTGCTACAAAACATTGTAAAAGTGTGACCTAGCTTTTCGATTTTGGCAAACGAACGTACAGCTGTTGTACCATATTTACCTAAGATACACGCATAGTATCGGCGTACTTCTTCAAGCGTATCTTCGATATCTATCATGGTATCGAGAGGGCCGCCATTAACCGCGCCAAAGGCACCAAATACATCACCCGTGAAGGCCACTTGCTCAGCCACATCGAAGGTAATCATAGTTTCTGGCCAGTGCATCATAGGTATGAGGCAGAAGTTAAGTTTGTGGTGCCCGAGTGATAGCTCAGACTTGTCGTCTACCACAACGGCATCCGAGCAATCTACCTCGTAAAAGCCCTCTATCATCTCAATGGTTTTCTTATTGCCCACGAGACGCATGTTGGGGTAATGGTATTTAAGGATGCTGAGTGACCCCGAGTGGTCGGGTTCCATGTGATTGACAATGAGGTAATCTACCGCACGGTCACCAATGATGCGCTTAATGTTGTCTATCAAGTCATCGCAGTAGCAAATGTCTACACTATCGATAAGGGCTACCTGCTCGTCGTCAATAAGGTAGGCGTTGTAGGCTACGCCTTTTTTGAGCGACCACATACGCTCAAAACGCTCCAAGCGGCGGTCGTTCACGCCTACATAGTGAATTTTACCTCTAAGGTGCATAGATGTAAGGATTATAGTGGGTTATTATTATCGTGTAGCGGGAGGGCTTTCATTAGCCTAGGGCTTCGAGTGAGGCGAAATAGTTGGCCACTACGATAGGGAAGTCACGATATTCGAGCTGGTGTACTTTCTCGGCCACTTGTTCGGGTGTATCAGTGGGCAGCACCTCTACGGTAGCTTGATGTAGGTGTGTGCCGTGGTCGTAGTGTTCGTCCACAAGGTGTATGGTAATGCCTGTTTGGTGTTCTTTGGCAGCTACTACGGCCTCGTGCACATGCATGCCATACATACCCTTACCACCATATTGGGGGAGTAGGGCAGGGTGTATATTGATGATGCGATTAGGAAAAGCTTCTACAAGGTAAGGCGGTACAAGGAGTAAAAAGCCTGCTAGCACAATGCCCTCTACGGCATATGCTCGGAGTAACGTGAGGGTATGCTCTGCTTGTAAAAAGTCGGTTTTGGGCAGATATACGGCTGGCACACCCAAGCGCTCGGCACGTGCCACCACACCAGCATCGGCACGGTTGTAACAGATTACAGCAACCTCAATGGCATTGCCCTTGCGGCTTTCTTCGATAATACGCTCTGCATTACTGCCTGAGCCCGAAGCAAAAATAGCAATTCTCGTCATATAGCTATTGGAGTAATAAGCGTAGCATACGCCATTACACGTACGCACCTCAATGGCACACACGTATGATAATGGTGCAAAGATACTATTTTATTTTTAGTTGTGCACGCTTTTGTTGGCAGTAATGGGCATTTTTTGCAATGTAGAGTGTACATTTTTCTTGCTATCGAGCATATTCCTTGCTTTACAAGAAAGGGCTCGATAGCTGGAGCTACTATTGTGCGACGTAGCTACCACCTTAGACAATCGGTGCTTTGGGAAGGAGGTACTAAACACATTTTGGAGCGTAGACACATCACCCTAGCGTACACCAACAAAGGCCGTCTCTTCCACAGCACCTACGGGAAAGTTATAGGTGCGCTCACTACCATGAGTGCGCACAAGCACTTCGTACTGAATAGTATCGGTGGCGTTGGGAAAAATAAAATCTATTGCACTACGCTCGTAGCGTGCCTCACGTGTAAATTTACCTTTGGTCATTTGCCCTATGGCTGCTGGCTGCTCCATCCAATCTCGGCCGTGAGTCATCAGTAGGTAATAAGTGCCAGGGCGTATTTGGCTTACCTCAGTGATTGTGCCTGCTTCGGCAAAAATATAGCGCTGACACGTGCTGTCTTCGGCCGAAATGATTTTTATGGCCATCGCGCTCATACCTGGTTCTAGGTTAATGAGAAAGGAGTTGTGCGTGAGGCCACGCTTGCTGTATACGCCATAGTGTTCGGGCATATCGCCAGGTTTGGGTGCTGTTTTTACCCAGCCACTGTCAGCCAGTGCCTGCTGCTCGGGCGTAAAATGTGCTTGTTTTTGCCACCCATTGCCACACGATAAGGCAAGGCAAGCTGTGAGCATCAGTGTAAAGAGCAAACAATATCGTCGATGTGCCATCGTGGTGTTATATACGTCGTTTTAGTGTAGCAAAGTTACAATTTTGTTTTTGCATAATAATCTTTTTCGTGTACGAATTTTATAGTTTTTACCCATTCTCAGTAAGAAAGTGTTGAGACAAACTACTGAGCCTATTTGCACTAAGACCTACCGTTTTTCGAAAAAAGTCTGCCAATCATTTGGTACTTCAATCAAATTTCGCTATAATTGCAACTCCTAACGACACACTAAATTTGTTACACACGTCTAAATACACAACCGATATGACACAGGTGAAACGCGTTTACCACTTTGGTGGTGGATATGCCGAGGGCGATAGCTCTATGCGCAACTTACTCGGTGGTAAGGGAGCCAATCTAGCCGAGATGAACCTTATAGGCGTACCTGTCCCCCCAGGTTTTACGATCACTACCGACACGTGCAACGACTACTATGCTTTGGGGCGCGATGAGGTCATTCGTATGCTGCGACCTGAGGTCGAGGTGGCCATAGCACACGTAGAGCACCTCATGAACAGCCGCTTTGGCGATGCAACCAACCCACTGCTCGTGTCAGTGCGCTCAGGTGCACGTGCCTCTATGCCAGGTATGATGGACACAATCCTCAACCTTGGCATTAACGACCAAGTAGCCGAAGGCCTGATAAAGAAAACCAATAACCCACGTTTCGTTTACGACGCCTATCGTCGCTTCGTACAAATGTATGGCGATGTCGTAATGGGGCTTAAACCCGTCAACAAGGAAGATATTGACCCCTTTGAAGAAATTATCGAGGCTGTCAAGGCTAGCCGTGGCATTCATCTTGACAACGAGCTTACGGTGGCCGATTTGCAGCTTTTGGTACAACGCTTCAAAGCCGTCATTAAGGAGAAAACTGGGCGTGAGTTTCCCACCAACCCTGTGGAGCAGCTTTGGGGAGCTATCTGTGCCGTGTTCAATAGCTGGATGAACGAGCGCGCCATACTCTACCGCAAGATGGAAGGCATACCTGCCGAGTGGGGTACGGCCGTCAATGTGCAAGCTATGGTCTTTGGAAACATGGGCGAGACTTCGGCCACGGGGGTATGTTTCAGTCGTGATGCTGCCACTGGCGAAGACCTCTTTAATGGCGAATGGCTCATCAATGCACAAGGCGAAGACGTTGTAGCAGGTATTCGCACACCACAGCAGATTACCAAAATAGGCTCACAACGCTGGGCACAGCTGCAAGGCATAAGCGAGGAAGAGCGCCTTGCCAAATATGCCTCGATGGAAGAGCTCATGCCCGAAATGTATGCACAGCTTGATGCTACGCAGCAGCGCTTAGAAGACCACTACCACGACATGCAAGACATGGAGTTTACCGTGCAAGAGGGTAAGCTATGGTTTCTTCAAACGCGCAATGGCAAGCGTACGGGCTCTGCCATGGTCAAGATAGCCATGGATTTACTCAAACAAGGCAGTATTGACGAGGCTACGGCATTACAACGCTGTGACCCTGCCAAGCTAGATGAGCTCTTGCACCCCGTATTTGACAAAGAAGCCGAACGCAAGGCCAAGCCACTCACGCAAGGCCTACCCGCCTCACCAGGTGCAGCGAGTGGACAAATCGTATTTTTTGCCGACGAAGCCGAAGCATGGCACAAGGCTGGCAAGCGTGTGATACTCGTACGTATAGAAACCTCCCCCGAAGATTTGGCAGGTATGGCCGCTGCCGAAGGTATCCTCACGGCCCGTGGTGGCATGACTAGTCATGCCGCAGTAGTAGCACGTGGTATGGGCAAGTGTTGCGTGTCGGCAGCTGGTGGGCTTGTAATAGACTATAAGAGCCGCACACTGAGTGTTGATGGCCAAGTCTATAAAGAGGGAGACTACATCTCGCTCAATGGCTCCAACGGCTTTGTCTATGCAGGGCAGCTACCTACACAGTCGGCCGAAATATCAGGTGACTTTGCTGCGCTTATGGCCCTGTGCGACAAGCATACACGCATGGCAGTACGCACCAATGCCGACACACCACACGATGCCGAGGTGGCTCGCCAATTTGGCGCTAAGGGTATAGGATTGTGTCGTACGGAGCACATGTTTTTCGAGGGCGATAAAATCTTGGCCATGCGTGAGATGATACTTGCTACTACGGCCGAAGACCGTCGCAAGGCACTGGCTAAACTACTCCCCATACAGACAGAAGACTTCAAGGGTATATTCCGTGCGATGAATGGTTTGCCTGTCAATGTACGCCTACTTGACCCACCACTGCACGAGTTCGTACCACACGATGCTAAAGGGCAAGCCGAGCTTGCCACAGTGTTGGGTGTAGACGTCACGGTCATTAAGCAGCGTGTAGATGCACTCCATGAGCAAAACCCTATGCTCGGCCATCGTGGCTGCCGTCTAGGCAATACTTATCCCGAGATTACACAGATGCAAACACGGGCTATCATTGGCGCAGCCGTCGCCTTAAAACAAGAGGGGCTAAACCCCATGCCCGAAATCATGGTGCCACTCACTGGCGTTAAGGCCGAGTTTGAGCTGCAAGAGGCACTCATCCGCGCAGAGGCCGAAGCCATTTTTGCTGCCGAGGGTGTACGTGTAGACTATAAGGTCGGCACGATGATAGAGATACCACGGGCTGCGCTCATTGCCGATCAAATTGCTGAGCGTGCCGAGTACTTTTCGTTTGGCACGAACGACCTAACACAGCTCACCTATGGCTACTCACGCGATGATATCGCAACATTCTTGCCTACCTACCTCGAAAAGAAGCTCTTGCCCGTAGATCCCTTCCAAGTGCTAGACCAAGAGGGCGTAGGCCAGCTCGTAGAGCTAGCCGTGGCACGTGGTCGCACCACAAAGCCCACTTTGAAGTGTGGCATCTGTGGTGAGCATGGTGGTGAGCCTTCGTCAGTAAAATTCTGCCACACTACGGGGCTTGACTATGTGAGCTGCTCACCTTTCCGTGTGCCTATTGCACGCTTAGCTGCGGCACAAGCAGCTATGGCATAGATTGTAGCTATTCTTATGATGTAGGGGGCTGTGCTATCGTGTAGTGGTAGTGTAGCCCTCTACACTTTGCCACCTAGCTCTATGCCTACTATATACGACACCCAACTGCCAGTGGGAGCTAATGCTATCTAAATCAAGGCTTTTAGTTAGATTTAGAATTCTTTTTACTCCCCCCTAAACGCTACTTCATCAAGATGGCGTATGTGCACTATCCTGATGAGGTGGCTTTTTGCTCTACATTATAGGCTTCAAGAGATAAACACTAAGTACTACTAATTGGCTTTCTCGCACACACAGCTAGACCTAACCCACGTGAGGTCGTGTGGGCTAAGCAAGGGTATCGTAACGTGTGGCAATAGACATTTAGATTGTATTTGTTGATAAGAAAATCCCTATTTCTATGGAGGATAATTCCTAAAATCGAATTTTCAAGTATAAAACATGTGCGAATTTACAAATAAAGTGTGTAAATTCGCATCCTCATAAAACTTATTTGAGGTTAAGAGGTTGGCCTACAGTCCGTTCAGAGGCGTTTTTAACCTCCTGCTTGGCTTGCGCGTGGCACTGCTTAAAGCACATTTGCTCGCCACCACTTAGCATTATCAGTTATGATGGCTCACGCCTCTTGCCCATGTTGCCTTTTTATCACTACTACATTCACCCCTACCTTTGAGCCATAGGTAATCTCTAAAACACTATGTTATGAGACACAAACTACTCTTTTTATTCATTACACTGCTAGCTGCACAAGTAGCACACGCGCAGATAGTACTCAAAACTAAAATTTGGCGTTCTTTCTCGGCCGCAGATAGCACGACAACGTTAATCGCATCACCATTTATAGCGATTGACGACGGGGTTATTATTGAGGAATACCAACCCGAAAGAATGTCTGCTGAAAAGATACGCGAGGGAACACGCTATGTGGATATTCACCCCAGCATGGCATCTTACACCCCCGAAACGCTAGCTAAGCTGTTTTACGGCTTTGAAAACCTACAAGAAATCAGCGGGCTAGAACGCCTCAACACAAGCAAAGTTCAGAATATGGCCTACATGTTTGCAGGTTGTAAAATGCTCAATAAGATAGACTTTGGATTGAATACAGAGCAAGTGACGGATATGAGCTATATGTTTGCAGACTGCCACAATGCAATATTTATCGAAACAAGTAGCTTCAAAACGGACAAAGTAACCACTATGGAGGGCATGTTTCAAAACTGCTATCAACTTAGTGGTGTTTGGTCAGACGGCTTTCAAGGCAACGCGGTAAAAAGCATCGCTAAAATGTTTATGAACTGTAAGGCACTAGGACATATAGATCTGTCTCAGTTTAACACCCCATTGCTAGTAAACATGGATAGTGCATTCTTTGGCTGCACTCTGCTACGCACACTGGATATCAACCAGTTGAATGTCATTAACGTAGAGCGTCTTAAAGACTTTGTGAAAAAGGCACCTATCCTAGGCAGTGTAGATATGAGTGATATAAAGGCTCCCCGTGAAATAGGGCGTAAACTGATCCAGGAGGAACTCAACGAGGCTACCTTAAAATACTTGCCCTCATTGCCTCCTATGTTTAACAAGATACCAAACATCGTGTATCTTAGCAAGGGCAC
Organism: Bacteroidales bacterium; assembly: GCA_030528715.1. GTDB lineage: Bacteria > Bacteroidota > Bacteroidia > Bacteroidales > Bacteroidaceae > Alloprevotella. Next base: position 91,157 of record JAUMYJ010000002.1, read on the forward strand.
TTGGGTGTGTGAAGAGTATCGACTCAATGCCCACCATTCAAGCTACGTGATACTCCCTTTCGTTGCAAAGAAAGTGACACTCGAAGGCCAGGAGTTTTGGTCACGCAAATTCAATATACTCCACTTGCCATTTAGCTATACACTGCCAGCTGACGCTAAGGCTTATGTATTTAAAGATGTAGTCGATGGCGTGGTTCACTTTACCCGTTATACGGGTGAAGCACTAGAAGCCAACACCCCTTATCTTATACTTTCGGAGCATGGTGTAACGTCAGTGCCAGAAAATGTGAGTGTACACCAGTTTGGTGGCTACTATATAAATCAAAAGGACTGGATACTCAGCAGCCAACTAAGCGTAGAGAGTATGCGTCGTACCTACGTATTGAAGAGCAATGGACTATGGGAAAGGCTTATGACCTATACTTTCTCACCTTGGTCGCCATGCCTCGTACGTAAGGAAGCTACACCTTATGTTGCCACGCTAAATACGGCACGCGATGGCGTGGTGGGCATCAAGCACGTCGCATTGACAGACGATGCAACCTCTGGCACAACTCGCATTTACGACCTCAACGGCCACTACCTTGGTACGAACCGTGAGGTACTTGGTAAGGGCATTTACATCATCAATGGCCAAAAAACACAGATAAACGCCACACACTAACGGCTAAGACACATGCCTAGCGTGCCATATCCCTTAGGGCTGTACCCTCTACCGAGGTGTGCAGCCCTAAGCATTTTATCTCATCACTTAGCCTTGCATACGATGCTGCTACCCCTCTCCCCTACTATCTCCTAGCAATGTGACAGCATGATGTGTGCTCAATATGCCTTATGAAGCTATATGTTTGCTTGGATACGTAAGTCATTCTGCTTACTGCGGGTAGACGTTTGTAGACCTATGCCAAAGACCTATACCCGATGTGAGCAATGAACTTAGTCGAGGCTTGGGGTATATATAGCCTAGGGGAAAACCGACTGCATTAGGGTATAGATAATATCATAGTTATCTTGCCCAAGGTCGATAGCTTTGAATAGCCTGTGTTAACGCCTATGATTGACTCGAAACTCAGACCAATGAATATAAAACAAGCACATACACTTAGGGCTGTACACCCCTTGTTGTGAAGGTACAGCCCTAAGTGTTTCTCAACTAGACTAGCCAAAACTAGCGGAAGATGGCTAGCTTATCGCTATAAATCGTGCCATTGCTACGCTGGATTTTTAGAATATAGACGCCCGATGGTAGCACGGCAGTAGAGACCTGCTGTACACCAGAGGTCGTATGGCGCAAGGCTAAGCGACCTGTGGCATCATACACCTCAATAGCCATAGCCGTAGGTATACCGACACGAAGCACCTCGGTCTCGGCCTGCCACACTACGCTTTCGCCTTCGGCCAAAGCACTAGCTACCCCTGTAGTCACGTCCCATGCCACGCGTACGAAGCAAGAGTCGGTCATTGGCGTGAAGCGTGCACGCATATAGGTCTCGTCATAGTCTTCGAAGACCACCTTCTTGCTAGCTGTTTCTACGCTGTTAAGACGTGTGGTAAGCGTATCAAGTAGCAACACAGGTGTATAGCTCTCACGTTGAAGCTCTGCCTTAGGAATGTAGAGCGAGAGTTCATCGTAAGCCGCAGTCGCAGGCTTAGTAGTGATGAGGCGGAAAGTAGGGTCGGCTATCGTCCTTGTACCTCTGTAACGAGCCGCCTTGTAAGCCATATTGGCACCCATGATGTAGTACTTACCTTCGGTCAGCTTACTAGTGTTCTCTGCATTGGTTGCTGCCAAATTACCTACGGCCAAAATACTAGTGCTAGGTGTTGTAGCCGTAAGCTGCCCCTTAGATTGACGTTGGCTAAGGCGGCTAAGCACCGATTGACCAAGACCTACAATCTGATGCGCATAGCTATTGACAGGATAAAGTACCTTAGCACCATCGACATAGTTGTGGTCGATGGTAAGGCCGTGCTTGATGGCCAAATAAGTGCGCACACTATTTTCTTGCTGCTCGGTAAGCGTACCAGTGTAGTGAATAGCTTCACTTAGGTCGCCTTTGAGGTAGTTGTCAGTAGCTGGGTCAAAGTCTGTACCCAACGCCATACGTTGCAGCACGAGGTTGGTCGTTTTTGCAGCATTGGCTACGGCCTTGACTTTCGTACCATTATAGAGCAACTCAGACTTCTTATCCTTAGCATGACGCACCGTAAGAAGTGCCAAGCGACCAGCAGAGTAATTACCATTGGCTATCGAAGTGCCACCACGTGTGGTAGAGAGCACCTTGCCACCATTCAGCATCACAGCATAGGTAGAGTCGCTCGTAACATCGCTAGTTGCACCAGCTAAGCCAAAGGTCAATAGGCGCGTTTCTCCTGGTGTTTCTGCATCTACATGTGCCACGACGAAGTCGGTTGTAGCGGTCAAATCGCTAGTATTGGGCGACATACCCGTATAGCCACCAGTGCCATTGAAGCGTAGCGTAGCGTTGTAGTTACTACCATTGGCTACGCGTGTAGCAGGAGCGTCTGCCCCCTCGGCAGCCAATGTTTCAAAGGTAGGCTTAGCACTCGTAATGTGGCGCACGACTTCCCCATCTTGTGCAACCAACGCGTTAGGTTCAAGCCAATAGGCAAGGTTAGTAGCCACCTTGGCAGGACTATACCCTACACCATAGAGGTTAGCAGTCACGTCAAGGGCAAAGTGATTGCCCACCCAGTGTATTTCTACGGTGCTCGTTTCGTCAAGGCGTACAGATGGCAATACTTTGTTAAACTGATTTTGACCAGAGATATGGTACATTTGCTGTGTACCTTTGGGGTCACGCACGATAATCTCTGCATTACCTGAGACGCGCTGCATCGTAAATGTATAAGTACCTCGCGCAAAGCCAGTACGTTTCATCACAATCACATAAGCTCTGCTATTGCCTTCGGTAGGACAGCCTACATAGCCAGGTGTAAGAGCAATGTTGTATTTTTCCCAAGGGAAGAGATCCGTGTGTGAGTTAAACGCAAAGCGGTTGAGGCTAAACTTACCATAGAACTTGGCGTCAGCACCAAGGAGTGGTGGCTGGAAGTCTGTTGTGTTACGTTTGAAGACGTAACCATTCCATTTACCAAATCCCCATTCGGCCGTATCAGACAGCTCTACGGCAGATTTATTGATGCTCGTTTCCTTAGATGTAAAGACGACCTCGCCAGCGTTAGTAATACTATACTTGTAGCGACCTACGTCGTCACGCGTGAGGTTGAGCGTACGCTCGGTAGTGGGTAGGCTTACTTCGTTTTTATACCAAGTCACTGTACCTTCGAGATGGCCTGCCGTAAGGGCAAGCGTGTCGCCATGGCAAAGTGTATAGGTACTTTCCCAGCGGTCGGACTCGTTGGTTACAAGTGGGTTAAATTGGTCAAGGCCTACGGGAGCTGAGCGTTGACCAAGCGCACCTGTCTCTGTTTTGTGAGCAATGGCAAAGAAATGCTTGTTGCTCCACGCATGGCCAGCAGGTGCAGTCACCACTTTTTCGTGTGTAGTGGCATCTACGCTATCTACGATTGTCATATATTTTTCGTAGAGTGCATAAATCATATACTTACCAGTAGCTACTCCTTCGAGTGGTGTCCACGAGAGCTTCACCTGCTGTGGCGATAGGCTTAGCAGCGTTGGGCGCGCCATACTAACGTTGACGTGAGCATTGTTGGTTTCAGCCGAGAGGTCGTCTACCGACACGCGGAATTGCAGCGTACTCGTAGGCTGTAAGTTGGCAGGTACACGCCAGCGGAAGAAATTCTTACCACGCTGATGGCCATAGATGGGGCTGCCATCACCCTTAGCATTATAAACAAAGCCTTGATTAGGCTCACAAATAGTCCAAGGCTCTGAGGGCGAAGTGCGGTATTCTACGACAGGTGTCATGGCACCCTTCTTCCAGTTGGTGGCCTGACGCTCTTCGTTGGCTGCCAGCTGCATATCCCAAGATAGTGTTACTTCTTGATTAGGCTGCAAGCGGAAGCCCTCAGGGATAGACGTCATCACAATGCCACGCTCACGCCATTGCCACGTGAGTACGTAGTTTTGTGGCCCTTGTGGCACGCTATGCCCTTTCACGCGAATGGTGTAATTGCCCGCTGGGAGTGCTTCGTTCTTATTAGGCGCGGTAATAACGACACGCTCATGATTGTCGTGTCGGTTTACTTTGCGCTTAGCTGGGAAGGTTACCTGTGTAGGCGAAGGGTCAAGCGTCCAAGGTAGGAATGTAGTAGCATCGGGAGCTATCACTTCGAGGTCAAGGTCGTTAATGAGTGCCTTAGACACACCAGCGGCAGCGGCAGGGTCGTTCCAGAGCAACATCACACGTAGCTCGGTTTGGCCAGCTGGTACGGTGATTTGGAAATCTTGGGTTTCGCCCGTACCGATACTTGCATCGTATTTTACACGGCCATCTTTGATACTGTTAACAGAGAAGAGTGGAGAAATCTGCCCATAGCCCGTACGGTAATCTATGCCAAAACCTGCCTCTACATTACCCACATAAGTACGTACGTCCATTGCAGTGTTAAGCATCACTGCCTTACATATATCGACACGAGCTGGCTCATCGGGATATGATCTTTTCCATTGATCTAAAAGCACAGCAAACATACCTGCTACACCTGGCGACGCATAGCTTGTACCACCGATACCCTGAGCACAGATTTCGGGTTTCATACGCCCATCGAAAGTGGGTCCAAAGCTTGCCCACGTTACATCTGTACCAGGAAAGAGTGTAGAGTGTACGGCAAGACCATTCTTGTTAGTCTTAATGGTACCTGTAATGTTGCCATAGTCGGCCACATCGGGCGTGATACCTTCTTTATAAGGTCCCCAATAGTGTCTACCATAAGCATAATTACCCGTAGGATATACACACATATAGGCATTTGTATTGATGCTTTGGTCGACCATACGCGCATTGCCATCGTAAGGATGCACGCCACTATACCACCCCACAGAGTGGTTACTAACGAGTGGCGAGTAGCCTTGTTGCATTTGGCTAGGCACAGCAGCATGATGCCATAGACCATCAATACCGAGGTTACCCGAGAGGTTGATAGTACCAGGAGCCATACCTATGTTTTGGTACTCCAAGATATTGTTGGCACTACTCACGATGAGGCCACAGTTGGTACCATGTGCATTTCTACGATTATCGGTGAGTCCCTCAATGTTACGCCCATAGGTATTGATGAGGTACTCGGGCTCTTGGCCATAGGTCTCCCAGTTTACAAAATATACGCTATCACCGATAGGGCCTTTGCGGTCGTAGTTTACGATGTCAATAGCATTGGTCTGCATCAAGGTTTCGGTATGGAGGAACTGCTCTACAGGAGTTTCCTCAATGCTCAGACCAGATACGTAAGGAATAGCCGCTATCTGCTCTACCTGCGTGAGTGTAGGCGAGGTAAGTAAAGCTGCTTGTGCTATGGCTTGATATGCAATACCCCAGCGGTCTAGTGTGCGAAAGAGAGCCGAGGCATCGCTTTCTTGGTTTGGATAAACCATAACCCCCTTGATGCCCTCTGGCAACTGGCCAGCATGGAGAGCTTGGTAGAGGCGTGTTTCGAGCTTAAAGGCTGCTGGCACATTACCTTCGCCAGCAATCACTACCTCACCCAGTGTGGCAGCACGCATCTTAGCAATCGCCGTTTGAGCATCGGCCGCGGCATAGAGGTAAAAGCCATCAGGAATATAGTGTATCAGCTTAGCGTGTGTAGCTAGCTTAGCCTGTACAGCGGCAATTGGTGCCTGTGGCATGTGCAGCACAAAGTACTGGTTGGGGCTAGCAACAAAATTAGTTTTGAGTGTAGTCGTGCTTAAAATACGACTACTCTTAGCTGTGCGTTTCGTCAGCTTTGTAGGCGCAAGTGGTGTTTGCGAGCCGTTACTACCGACTAGCAACTGCGCGTGCGTAGGCAAACTCATAGCCCCTACCACGGCAAAGCCCATCAATAGGGCGTGTAAACGTCGGGAAGACATCATAAAATGATTTGGTGTTAGTATATATATATTATGGCTACAAAGATAGCCATAATATCGGAATATTACGCTAATGTTACACGAAAAATATTTTTAAATAGGGCGTTTCACCTCCGAGCCTATCATACATGCACGCTCTGTTAAACTATGGTTACATCTAAGCAGTTTTACTGCTATTTGTTTGGTAGATTGGGACAAAGTATGTAATTTTGCATCGTGTTTTTCATAGTATTTAGATTTAGTGTTAAGGAGAGATTGGTTGCCGCGATGGCAATCAATTTTTTTTCGCCTAAAACTTAGGGCCTCATACAGAATAGATAGAATAGGCCAGAATAGACATTTGTAGCGCGCTAGGAAGCATTTGTCTCCTAGCGCGCTAAACGTACCGTGAATTGACGACCTAGCCTCTTACGTGGCAGGCTTAGTGTGCTTCGAGCCAATTCTTGCCCCAGCCACACTCAGCTTTGAGGGGCACACTCAGTGGATAGGCACGCTCCATTTCCTCTACTACAATGCGCTCCACCTGTGTCTTCTCTTCGGGTAAAACACTAAAATTGAGCTCATCGTGTACCTGCAATATCATGCGCGAACGAATACCCTCTGCCTCAAAACGCTGGTGAATACGCGCCATAGCTACTTTAATGATGTCGGCCGCAGTACCTTGAATGGGGGTATTGATAGCATTGCGCTCAGCAAAGCCGCGTACAACAGCATTACCCGAGTGAAGGTCGGGTAGGTAGCGACGCCGACCAAAGAGTGTTTCTGCATAGCCCTTAGCCTTGGCCTCAGCAATACTTTTTTCCATATAAGCCTTGACTGTGGGATAAGTAGAAAAATAGCTATCAATAAGTGCCTTGGCTTCGCCTCGACTAACACCGATACGCTGCGATAAACCAAAAGCAGATATACCATAAATAATACCAAAATTAGCCGTTTTAGCCTTGCGCCGCTCATCACTCGTGACATGCTCAATAGGCTTGTGATAGATGCGTGCAGCTGTATCGGCATGGATATCATCCTCGGCGCGAAAGGCAGCTATCATATGAGGGTCTTGACTTAAATGTGCCATGATGCGTAGCTCAATTTGCGAATAGTCAGCCGAGAAAAACAACTGCCCTAGCTCCGGAGCAAAGGCACGGCGTATTTCACGCCCATCGTCACCACGCACAGGGATATTTTGTAAGTTGGGGTCGCTTGATGACAAGCGCCCTGTAGCTGTCACCGCTTGATTAAACGTTGTGTGAATGTTGCCTGTATCGGGGTGAATAAGCTTAGGCAATGCCTCTACATAGGTAGAAAGCAGCTTACGTAGGCCACGATAGTCTAGTATAAGCCCTACGATAGGATGCTTATCTTTATAGCTTTCTAGCACTTCTTCGCTAGTAACGTATTGTCCTCCCTTGGTTTTCTTAGCCTTATCAGCAATTTTGAGCTCATCAAAAAGTAATTCGCCTACCTGCTTGGGGCTACTAATATTGAAAGCATGTCCAGCCATTTCGTAGACTTTGGCTTCAAGCTGCGCTAAGCGTTGCTTAAAGTCGGCCTCGATTTGCGCCAACACAGGCGTGTCAAGATGTACACCAGCTAGCTCCATTTTTGCCAAGACGGTTACAAGGGGCATCTCTACCTGCTCAAAGAGCATGCGCATACCTGTTTCATCTAGACGTGAGGCAAGGTAATGGTAGAGTTGTAGCGTGATGTCGGCATCTTCGCAAGCATAGTCACAAATAGCTTCGGGCGATAAGTCGGCCATAGACCCCTGTCCTTTACCCTTAGAACCTATAAGTGTCTCTATGCTGATAGGACGATAGTTGAGAAGTGTTTCGGCCATATAATCCATGCCATGGCGCAACTCAGGTTGTAGCACATAATGTGCCAACATCGTGTCAAACAAGCGTGCCGTAATGCGCGCACCATAGCGTGTAAGCACAGTATAGTCATACTTGATATTTTGGCCTACGAGCAATACCCTATCGCTCTCCCACAACGGAGCAAAGAGAGCCACTAGTGCAGAAGCCTCAGCAGCATCTTGTGGCACAGCAACATAATAAGCCTGGCCTGGCTGCGTGGCAAAGCTCATACCTACGAGACCTGCCGTGGTAGCATCGGTACTAGTAGTCTCGGTATCAAAGCTCACACTAGACGCAGCCAAGAGCGTAGGTAAGAGGGCTTGGCACGCCGCTAGCGATGTTATTAGCGTATAGTTCACTGTGCGGTCGGCCAAAGTTTCGAGTGCATGCCCCCCATAGTTGGGCTGCAAAGCTCCCTGCATCGGTGCTGTCACCTCGGCTGTGGCAAAAAGATCACCCATCATACCTGCTGTGGACGTAGTCGGAGCTGTTGCATTAGCATTGGCAGAGGTATCGTGGCTTTGAAACTTGGCTATAAACGAGCGGAATTCTAGTTCCTCGTAAATAGCCAAAAGTGCCTCTTTGTCTGGCGATTGACGTACTAGCATATCCATATCAAGCACTATGGGCACTTGGGTGTTAATCGTAGCCAAAGTGCGCGAAAGGCGTATCTGTTCGGTATGTTCTACCACCTTCTTTTGTAAGGCACCTTTAAGTTCATTGGTACGAGCAAGCAAACCTTCAATACTGCCAAATTGCTGAATGAGTTTTACTGCTGTTTTTTCGCCTACACCAGGGCAGCCAGGAATATTATCAGCCGCATCGCCCATTAGGCCCAAGAGGTCAACAACCTGCTCTGGACGATCAACGCCATACTTCTCCCTAACTTCATCTACACCAAGCACTTCTGCCTCATTACCACCCTTAGCTGGGCGATACATATGTACATGATTACTCACGAGTTGTGCGTAGTCTTTGTCGGGTGTCATCATATAGGTGTCAATGCCTTGACGACCCGCCTCGGTAGCCAATGTACCTATAACATCATCGGCCTCGTACCCCTCCACTTCTAGGATAGGAATCCGATAAGCCTCAACAATGCGCTTGATATACGGCACAGCCCAACGAATATCTTCGGGCGTAGCCTCACGCTGTGCCTTATAATCTGGATACAAGGCATGCCTAAACGTATCGCCCTTAGGATCGAAGACTACGCCTATATGTGTAGGCTGCATGCGCTGCAAAAGGTCTTCAAGCGTATTGACAAAGCCAAAGACGGCCGATGTGTTTTGCCCTCGCGAATTAATGCGTGGCGCACGAATAAAGGCATAATAAGCACGAAATATGAGCGCGTAGGCATCAAGTAAAAAGAGTGTAGGCATATTTGCTAGGAGAAATACGATTGATGTACGAAGGCACACACTGCACGATGTAATACAGCGTGTTAGCCCTATTTTTGTTGTAAAGATACTCAAAAAGGTTGAAAAGCAATTGTATTGTGCGCGCTTTTTAGTATTTTTGCAGTGAAACAATAGTCCTCGATACACGTTTTGCCAATGCCCAGTTCTACCGCCATACAAGCTCCTATTGCCACAGCGTTAGCCCAATTTCAAACTCACTACGACACTCTTTTTACACATACCGATGCCCTGCTAGGGCAAGTATTAAGCTATGTACGTAGTCAGCAGGGCAAGCGCATGCGCCCAACACTCGTATTGCTCACGGCACAAGCCTTAGGACAAATCACACAGGCCACATTACACGCTGCAGCCACGCTCGAACTACTTCACACTGCCAGCCTCGTACATGATGATGTTATTGACGAGGCTGCTACACGCCGTGGCCATCAAGCGGTACACACGTTATTTGACAACAAAGCGGCAGTCCTCGTAGGCGACTATATGCTCTCACTTGCCCTAGGCGAGTCAGCACGCACGCATCACATTGAAGCTGTACATACCGTAGCCAAGCTGGGTCAAATGCTATCGCAGGGTGAGCTGCTACAACTCGAAAACCTCCAAGCCACCGATTTTAGCGAAGACCGCTATTTCCGCATCATACGCGAAAAAACCGCTGTGCTCTTTAATGCTTGCCTTCATCTCGGCGCACTTACTAGTAGGACAGACCTTACCAACCTGCAACACACCCAACTCGAAGCACTAGGGCTGCATATCGGCACAGCCTTTCAAATACGTGACGACATTTTCGACTATCATACCGATGATGTGGGCAAACCTACGGGAAACGATATGCAAGAGGGTAAGCTAACCCTCCCAGCCATCTACGTCATCAACCAAACAAATGACCCAACACTACGCCAAATAGGCCTAGACGTGCGCCAAGGCGAAGCCTCTCCCAAGGCCATAACCACACTCGTAGAAGCTGCACATACCCAAGGTGGTATAGCCTATGCCGAGCAATGTATGCACACACATACCACAGCTGCTCACGCACTAATTGACACACTCTTTAACCCAAACCAAACACGTGAAGCACTACACGCCTTTGTAGACCATGTAGCCACACGCAACAAATAAGTCTATATATAAGATTCCACACGCAGGGCTATGAACAATGATGTTCATAGCCCTGCGTGTGGAATTTAGTGTTGCGATAACTTAGTCTCTGTCCTCGCGTACGAAGTTGCCATTAGCATCAAACATAAGGTCGCGCTCGTGGCCATTATGACTTATTTCGACTTCAAACAAACTGGTATCATCATCGCGCTCTACATCCTTAATAATAGCACCAGGATAGTTTCGAGCGATATATTGCTGAATGGTAGTCAAGATAGCCTCTGTCAATCCAGGAGCATCACTTTTCTCTCTCAAGAAACGACCTTCGAGGTCAAAAATGAGATCCAACTCCACGCCATTACGACGTATCTCTACTTCGTAATGGCTACGTTCGTGATCAAAATCAGTAAGAATAGCACCAGCATAGTGCTTAGCAATGTATTGCTCAATGAGCGTACGTATCGAGGCAGGCGTAGATGTATAGTCGTAAGCATCGCTATACCCATCATCTATCTTTGTCGTTATCCAGCGGCCATCACGCCCAAAAAGCAACTCACGATGTACATTCCCATCTAGAATGTCAACCTCAATACGGCCATCTTCGTCGTCAATTTCTAAGACTGTGACCTTGGGATAGTGCGTTTTCAAATAGCTATACACCGCCTGCAAGCCAGTAGGTAATAAATGATCATGAAGGGCAGAGTTAGCAGGTGGCACAGGGGTATTAGCCACTTGGGTACGCAGCTTAATGAGCGTACCATCTTCTGAATAATAGAGCTCCACCTCTTCATTACCTTGCTCTACCTCAATGATATACATAACGGCTACACCTTCTCGGTCTATACGATCGACATCATCGACACGCCAAGAGCCATAAGGGCTAGTGGCAAAGGCTGTGCGCACCGCAGTAGGGAGCTGTGCAAACGGAAGGTCAATTTCAGTCAACGCCCAGCGTTGTGCTGTACCAGCAAACCATGCTTGCGACTGCACTGTATCAATGCTAAACGTAGCTACCGTATAGTCACCCTGCTTATTAAAACTCACTTGACGCACCTGCCCATATTTCGCTTTAAGTTGAGCAGTAAGTTGTTCCATTGTCGGTACGTCCTCACCACTAGTGTTACACGCCGATAACCCCACAGCAACAGCTGCCACAAGGCCAAAAAGTTTCACATTCATCTTCTGAAAATAGTTTAATCTGTTGATAGGATATATTGTTATAAATACCACCTAGGGTAAAGATAGGTATAAAAGCATGATATACAAAATATTATATGACAATCTTTGTTAAGCCATGTATATACTTTACACACTTTCACTTAGCATACGATAGCACTCTATCTTCAATCGTTACACGCAGCAGATTATAGTTTATAGTATCAAGTAGATTTTCAAAATACAGACTTATATCACGCTAAGCAGCAAGCCTTAGCTGATAGACTGATAATAAAATGCGATACCTAACGGAGATTTAACATGCGCCATAGGAGATTGTCAGAAATTGACAAAGATAGTATCTATCTTTGCCATACCAACTCATAATAATCAACTATACATCGTATCCCAACCCTAACAATACACGCATGACTACGACACCACTACCCCTCCATCTACCCTTAATTTCTAGCAGCGACACAACTATGACCAATATTGCTACTAGCGAGCGTCAATGGACGCACCATTGGGCTTATGTGGTACGCTTACTACTAGGCGAAATATACTCTCTAACACAGGTAGGCTGGTGGGTAGCCTTCCTCCTACTACTACTTGTGCTCATTATCACTCCACCTATACAGCCATGGTGCATAGGACTACTAACTTTGGGAGTAGGCATCTGTTTGTGGCAGCTCTATCGCCTTGACTGCGAGCCTCATTCTAGTACATAGCACTTTCACACTAATTAAGTACAACCACACTGAGTGCTACTAATTCATAACCATTTGTCTTCTTTGACTAGCGCAGTCAATAGGCCTTAATCATCTGATACAAATACACTTCGGTAGGACGCTTAGTAAAGAGCTGTCCTGCCGAAGTAGTGTATCATTTTCTCAATACGGCCGCTAGCAGTAATAATTAGGTATCAATATCTTCAATGGGTACTAAGCCATGAGTGACGGCATAAACCGTAAGTGCAGAAATAGAGCGAATAGCTAGCTTTTCAATAAGATTACGACGATGTGTAATAATAGTGGTCAAACCAATATTAAGCTGACGAGCAATCTCCTTATTAGTAAAACCTTTAACTATGTATATAAGTACCTCACGCTCTCTATTGGTCAGCACTTCAGGAGACACAGGCGAATGATTAGACATCACGACCTCGGAAGATACTGGCACACCAAGGTCAATAATATCGGGGTGAATGCTACCCGTAGCATAGCATGGTATCTGGCGATGTTGGTCACTAGGCAGGCCAGAAGGTGGCAAAATATCGGGATGAATGTAGGATGGCTGTACCTCATGTTCCGATGTGGCCATATGTGTAGCATAAAGTGCCACTTGGGACATATCATTTGGTGGAATAATATCAGGGTGGCTAGTAAAAAGTGGAGTTGCCTCATTATGCTTATAAAGCTTTTCTCGGTACAACCGCTCAGCATGTGTTGGCTCTGAACTTTCCTCTTTTTTAGGCACTAAGTGAGGATGTGCCGCTTGAGGTACGCTACGCCCCTTGTGCCCACGATGCTGTAAAAGTATTAGGTCTCGTATCAGCTGCCCTTCGGGCTGACTCATATCTAGCGTGTGAAAGTTTGCAGGAAGCAGAGATGTATTATTATCTACCAGTACGATGCAGCGCTTACTATGACGCGTAAAAAAAGATGTGTCAGCCAGCAACGCGCGCGTCATCACGAAATAATGAAAGAAGTGTTTACCCAAACGCTCAGCAGCATGCAACTCAGTAACCGTAGAGTAGGTGCCTACCTCAATAGTAGGCATCAACGATTCGAGCAAACCGCGTAGACCGAGTACCATCAGTGTATTGTCACCAATGATAGCAATGCGTGATGTCATGTCCATAAAATGCTGCATGTCCATATGTGCTCAGCAAAGTTACAAAAAAAGACCTCAACAAGGTACTAACAATGACTTTTTTTGTTATGGGCTTGCACTAGTCACTAGCTTTTGTGCCGTTTTTGATTTTTTATTGCTACCTTTGCAACATTATTGCACCTCATACGTAAAACATATGTGGGCGATAATAACACTCACCATACAGCTTACACATAGATATGTCGATCGCCAAAACACGCCAACTCCTCATAGATGTAGCTCGCGAACTCTTTGCTTCAAAAGGTTTTAACGCAACTACGATGAACGATATTGCTACGGCCTCGCACAAGGGTCGTCGCACACTCTACACTTATTTCAGTAGTAAACAAAAGATCTATTACGCTGTGATAGAGTCGGAGTTAGAGCGTATGAGCGATCGTATGGACGAGTTGGCCACTATGGAGGCTACACCAGAGCAAAAGATAACGATGATCATCTACTCACACCTGAGTATGATAAAAGAAACCGTAGCACGCAATGGATCACTACGTGCCGAGTTTTTCCGTAACATTTGGAAGGTAGAGCTGGTTCGCAAAAAGTTTGACATAGCCGAGCGCGATCTACTACGCCAAGTGCTTCAAGAGGGTAAAGCTACGGGTAAATTCAAAATTGAAGACGTAAACCTCTACGCCGACATCATACAGCATTGCTTAAAGGGCTTAGAGGTACCTTATATTTTTGGTCGCCTAGGTGAGGGACACGATGAGGTAACGAGTCGCCCCATCGTAGCTGGGCTAGTACGTCGCGCACTAGGTATGCCCGAGCATGGATAGATAGGAAAATCAATACATAAACGTATTATAGCAATAACTAATCTCAATAAAACATGGGACTTTTAACAGGTAAGACAGCCATCGTAACAGGTGCCGCACGCGGTATCGGCAAGGCTATCGCTCTCAAATTCGCCCAAGAAGGCGCTAACATTGCATTCACCGACATCGTTATTGATGAAAACGGCAAAGCTACCGAAGCCGAAATCGCTGCTCTCGGTGTGAAGTGCATCGGATATGCCTCTAACGCCGCTGACTTTGAAGCTACAGCTGCTACGGTAAAGCAAATACATGCCGACTTCGGCCAAATAGATATTTTGGTAAACAATGCAGGTATCACACGCGACGGTCTCATGATGCGCATGAGCGAAGAGCAGTGGGACTTGGTTATCAACGTCAATCTAAAATCTGCCTTCAACTACGTACATGCCTGCGTACCTATCATGGCTAAACAGCGTAGCGGTAGCATTATCAACATGGCCTCGGTAGTAGGTGTACATGGTAACGCTGGCCAAGCCAACTATTCTGCTTCTAAGGCAGGTATGATTGGCCTAGCTAAGAGTATTGCACAAGAGCTCGGGAGCCGTGGTGTACGTGCCAATGCCATTGCCCCTGGCTTTATCGAAACAGCAATGACCGATGCCCTTAGCGATGATGTACGCAAGCAATGGGCAGCGGCTATACCACTGCGCCGTGGTGGCCAAGTAGAAGATGTGGCCAATTGTGCTCTCTTCCTTGCTTCTGACCTTTCGAGCTATATCACAGGTCAAGTGATCCAAGTAGATGGTGGTATGAACACCTAAGCCACACGGCTTAATATACACGAAGCCCTAAGCCCTCTACGACAGCAGGGCTAGGGCTTCGTGGCTTTTGTAGCTTTATATTTTTTCAACGAATTACGCCTCATGACCCCTCTCTACGAAGACAATCACCTCCTCATAGTAAGCAAAACAGCTGGCGAAATCACCCAAGGCGACAAAACAGGCGACACCACACTAACTGACACAGCCAAAGCCTATCTCAAAGCTAAGTATAACAAGCCAGGAAACGTATTTATAGGTCTGCCACACAGACTCGATCGACCAACCTCGGGCATTGTGATACTCGCAAAAACCAGCAAGGCACTGACACGACTTAACGACCTTTTTCGTCAAAATGTCGTACACAAAACTTATCTAGCCATCGTAGAGCAAGCTCCACAAACAGCTGAAGGCGAATTGACTCACTACCTCGTACGCAACGAGCGACAAAACAAAAGCTATGCCCACCCACACCCCATACCCAATAGCAAAGAAGCACGACTACGCTATCGTACACTAGCCACTAGCGACCGCTATACGCTACTCGAAGTAACACTACTTACTGGTCGACATCACCAAATACGCTGCCAGCTAGCATACATCGGTAGTGTTATTAAAGGCGATTTGAAATATGGCGCTCGACGTAGTAATCTTGATGGCAGTATCTGCCTACATGCTTATCACGTGGCCTTTGAACACCCTGTGAGCCACGCACTTATTACTATCAATGCCCCCGTACCTACACTTGCGCCTTGGCCCCAGCTAGCCACACAAGCCAACCTATAATCCTATGACCCAACAGCCACAAGCTATTGCCATCGAAGCCTATGACTACCCACTGCCCGATGAGCGCATTGCCAAATACCCCGTAAACCCACGTCACAACTCCAAATTACTATTATGGCGTGATGGACACATTTGGCACGAAACATTTAGAAACCTCCCAGTACATCTGCCCCCCAAAGCACTGCTCATTTATAACAACACACGTGTCATTCGTGCACGCCTACGCTTGCGCAAAGCTACGGGAGCACTTATTGAGGTATTTTGCTTAGAACCACATACACCCGCCGACTACGCACAAAATTTTGCTGCTACCACTAATACAACTTGGTATTGCCTTGTGGGTAATGCTAAAAAGTGGAAGAATAATGAGCCACTTAGCCTAACACTTGACATCAAGGGAAAACATATCACATTTAGTGCACAACGGGGGCAGACCATAGGTACAAGCACCCTCGTAACCTTTACATGGACAGGAGGTCTGTCTTGGGCAGAAGTTATCGAGGCAGCTGGCGAACTACCCATTCCTCCTTATTTGCACCGCAATACCGAAGCAAGTGATTTAGACACCTATCAAACAGTATACGCCAGGGTAAAAGGCTCGGTAGCAGCCCCTACGGCAGGTCTACATTTTACCGATGAAGTCTTTGCCGACCTAGATACACGTGGTATCGAACGTGAAGAAATCACGCTACACGTAGGTGCAGGCACATTCAAGCCTGTCAAAACTGACCACATAGGCAACCACAAAATGCACGCCGAGTGGATTGCTGTAAGCCGACACACCATAGCACGTCTTATAGCCCATGGTGGAAACTGTATAGCCGTGGGAACAACCTCAGTACGCACACTCGAAAGTCTATACTACATTGGCTGCAAAGTAGCAAAAGACCCTATGCGCGACGAAGCCGATCTTGCCGTAGAGCAATGGGAACCCTATACCTCAGAAGCCAATATACTCAGCACATTAGAGGCTCTTGAAGCTCTCGCTAGCTATATGGATACACATGGTCTAGACATTCTCTACACCAGTACTCAAATCATTATCGTTCCAGGCTATACATTCCATATCGTAACACAAATTATCACTAACTTTCACCAGCCTAAAAGCACACTATTGTTGCTCGTATCAGCTTTTCTCGGTGGAGAGTGGCATAAGGTATACGACTATGCTCTTGCCAACGAGTTTCGCTTTCTGAGCTATGGTGATAGCTCGCTACTGACTCGCCTTACAAAGGACTAACACATACTATAATAGGTGGAAAATAGACGATTAGGGAGGCGATATGATGTATTTTACACCTTATTAGCCTATTTTCTCCTATAAATTAGGGGTAAATACAAAATATATGATTAAATTTACAGCGGAATTATATATCTAACCGAATTGTAAAGCTTGAATATAACTAAAAACTCTATTTATAATGAAGCGTTTATTACTCCTCGTAGCCGTAGCTGCCAGCACTTTGGTGGCGAACGCACAATCCCTCGAAAAGGCAGGTAAGTATTACTACCATTCAGCCGAGGGAGCTCCTCAGAAGCAGTATTACAGCAAATTCTTTGACAATTGGTCAATTGGTATCAATGGTGGTGCGCAGACACCTACGACCAATCACGCCTTTTTCAAAAGTGCTCGTCCTTCATTTGGTGTAGAACTACGCAAAGATCTTTCACCTCTCTTCGGACTATCGGCTCAAGTACAGGCCTACATCAATGGTGGCCCTGTGGCTAATGGCATGCTACCTGTATTTCCAACGGAACACTACACCATAGGCTATCGTGGCAAGCGTGCTATTGACAATGTAAAATATACCATCAATGGTAACGTAAACTTGATGAACCTCTTCGGTGGCTATATCGGCCGTCCTCGTCTATTCGAACTTGAAGCTAAGATTGGTGGTGGCTTCCTCCATACGTATAGCGGACGTGCTGCAGCTTCTCAAGCTAGCAACGATGCACTCTTTGTAGACTTAGGTCTTAACGCCCTCTTCAACCTTGGAGAAAAGCGTCAATGGGCTATCAAACTAAGCCCATCAATCGGTTATTTCATTGACCCAACTTCGGGTGCTATGCTTGACGAAGGCGACCTTAACATAAACCGTAGTGCTATTGAGCTACAAGCTGGTATAGTATATCGCTTTGGCAATAGCTATGGTCGTAGCCACTTCGCACTTACAGATGCTAACGATGTAGACGAAGCTGGTCTAAATAACACAATCAACGACCTGCGTAACCAACTCAATGCTAAGCAAGGTGAAATAGCACCACTCCAACAACAAGTGCGCTCACTCCAACAGCAACTAGCTGACCTACGCAACCAAAAACAACAACAGACCGTAGAGGTCAAAGAAAAGCGTGTGATCGAAAGCATCGTACACTACCGCCTCAACAAGACTGTTATCGACCCATCACAAGTACCTAACGTAGAACGCGTAGCCCTCTACCTCAAAAAGTTCCCACAAGCAACTGCACACGTGACTGGCTATGCCTCTATCGAAGGGCCTGCCAAGAACAACATGCGCCTCTCTATCGGTCGCGCTAATGCAGTGAAGAATATGCTTGTAAACAAGTATAAGATAGACGCCTCACGCATTACAGTAGAAGGTCCAGGCACAACGACAATGTTTGGCAAATCACTGCCACTCAACCGTGTCAGCATTACCGTAGTAAACGATGCCGAAGCCCTCAAATAAGCAAAGGCACAACATACTACATATACAAAATCTTCGCTTTGCTCATATGACAAAGCGAAGATTTTGTATGCTATGACACACACCATTGCATTATTTTACCTATCTTTGAAGTGTATTTTTAAAACGTAATACGAGAAATGCCTCTCTTAACCTCTTACCGCATAGCCCAGCAGGGCACTACGATTTGCGCCATAGCTACCGCCTCGGGAGGCGCGCTTGGAGTCATACGTATCTCAGGTTCACAGGCTGTTGATATAGCCGATACCATTTTTCGTACCCCACGTAACACAAAGCTCACAGCAGCCACTGGCCATACCTTACATTATGGCCACATCGTAGACCCAGCCTCAGAAGAAGTCGTAGACGAAGTGATAGCTAGCGTATTTCGTGCACCACACAGCTATACAGGCGAAGATAGTGTAGAGCTATCGTGCCATGGCTCACCCTATATTTTAGAACGTACACTCACACTACTCATAGAAGCAGGGGCAACATTAGCACAGCCAGGAGAATTTACACAACGCGCTTTTACCAATGGCAAGATGGATTTAAGTCAAGCCGAAGCCGTAGCCGACCTAATAGCTGCACGCTCGGCAGCTCAGCACCGCATGGCCGTAAGCCAGCTACGCGGTGCATTTAGCCACCAATTACGTGCGATGAAAGAGCAGCTATTACGCCTCACAGCGCTCATTGAGCTTGAACTTGACTTCTCGGATCACGAAGACCTCGAATTTGCCGACCGCACCGAGCTACGCACACTATTGACAGACATCATGACGATGCAAGCCAATCTCATAGCCTCATTTCGTGTGGGCAATGCGCTTAAACATGGTGTACCAGTGGCTATCGTAGGCCATACGAACGCTGGCAAGAGCACCCTACTCAATACACTAGTAGGTGATGAGCGTGCTATCGTAAGCGACATTCACGGCACAACGCGTGACGTAATCGAAGACCTAGCCAATATAGAGGGCATTACGTTTCGCTTCATTGATACAGCAGGACTACGCAATACAGATGACACCATTGAGCAGATGGGTATTGCTCGTTCATGGCAAAAGATGGAGGAGGCAGCCATTATTGTATGGGTAGTAGATGCTGCGCTACATGCTACGCCCCCAATAGATCAATACAAAGCCATTACCGAAGTACACCCTGACAAACCACTTCTCATCGTACTCAACAAAGCCGATCTCATTACTCCCAACAATCAGTCTGCCGTCGTTGAGGCCTACACAGCACTGACTACACATTGTGTATTACTCTCTGCCGCCCAACACATAGGCCTTACACAGCTACACACAACTCTCAAAACACTCGCCGCCCTGCCCGAACAAGTTGAGGCTGGTAGCATCGTTGTAAGTAATGTACGCCATGTAGAAGCCCTGCGCCTATCACAAAGTGCTCTAGAACGCACGCTACAAGGTCTAGATTTTGGACTAAGCGGAGAGCTCCTAGCTATGGATTTACGCGAAGCAATACGACAAATCGGAGAAATCGTAGGAGAAATAACAGCAGACGACGCACTACAATACGTATTCCGAAATTTTTGTATCGGCAAGTAATCGCTAATTACAACCGATAATCATATATCATTAAATATCGAAAAGGCGTTCATTATGAGCGAGTATCTCCTATTTTCCACAACCAACAGAGTCACAAGGTGAAGTCAAGAATAGGAAATACTTCGCAGGAATTGCCAATATTTTAGAGGAACAATTGGAGTTTCATCATCAATTTAGAGAGGAACTTTGTCAAGTAATTGCTAAACTTGGTGAGCGCATCCACGAAATGAAATCAAGTATTGCAGAAGGTGCGTATATATAAGTCAGGACGAAGCAATCAACAAACTTCTGACAGAACTCCAAGCTAACCAAACCACACCCGAAGTCAAGGTCACGAAGTACTATCTCCTGTATGTCAAACGCTAGGCGGAATGGATCGTATGGGGTATGATAGTCGCTGTCCTTGCCTGCATCATCGGTTGGTCTGTACATCTCTATGGTGTCAATCAAGCCCTTGATAGTCATGCCCTCTGCTATCGTATCCTACGAATGGAGCTCGGCTATACACAGCCAAACGTCGCCAGCCTTGACAGTCTTTTTTCGGCTGAGGACTCAGATGACAGCATCCGCAAGCTCCGCTCTCGTGTCACGAACTATGAACTCGCAGTCGAACGCCAAGCCGAGCTAGACCTGCAGCAAGAGTGTCTCGACAAAGAGCAAGAGTCCCTCATTCAACAACTGAAACACTAAAACAATAAATCGCCTAATAGCATCACAAATGCCATAAGGCGATTGCCTTATTTCGCTACTTATCGTTAGGACTCCTTACTATAATTAAACTAGAAATTGAATCAAGCGATAAGGACTGAGTTGAAGTTATAACTCAGTTCCATCTTCAACAAGATCTATTTGACACACCTTACAGAGTGCATCAAAATGTACTCTATCTTTGCTTCTAATCGCTTTTAAAATAAGCACAGCACCTTTCTCTGCCTCCTGAACATCATATAGAAGCATTGCCCCTTTTTCAGCCCAAGCAAGGTGAGAACCTTCATTTATAATACGATTTATCATTTTAGGCCAAGGAGTATTTCCCAACAACTCCTTAAGTGTTTCTGCACAAAGAGGATTCGTAACATCTGGGCGGCGATAGGAAAAATAACATTCTAAGAATTTCCTCATATTATTGGGAAGATTATAGAATTGTGTATAATTATTTTCTATATATTTATATCGTTCTCCTTTAAGTGGTTTTATGACGCTATATATCTCCTTAAACAAGAAATCGTACTCTGTGATATGCTCGCTAAGAGAGCGAGGCATCAGTCGTAGCACACTACGACTTTTCTCCCCTGGCTTCTCCTCTCGATATATACATAAATCCAAGCGAGAAACAGCTCCATCTTTTTCTGGTACTGGTGGGGAAGTTAACCTTTTAAGATACTTAAGAAACTCTAGGTTGTGTGTAGAGATGAAGAGCTGAGCATATTTAAGAGGTTCGCAAAGAATGCTCTCAATAAGGCTATATACGTAGAATATATGATTGGCATCTAAGCTTGAAATTGGATCGTCAATATAAATAATCAATTTTTCAGCATCTGGACCTGATAGCTCATCCTTTAATTGTGCAATAAAATAACAAAATGCGATAAGACTTGCTTCTCCACCACTAAGATTAAAAGCCGATTCCTCCCCCCTTTTTACTCTAAATACCGTTCTCTTCACATCATCACAAGACTCAACCTCAGGCTCTAATTGCAAGTGATGAGATCCGAAGAACTGAACTAAGTAATGATTTATGGCATCAGCTGCCTTTCCCTCATCTTTTAGTTTTAGTTCTAGTTCTCCTCTCTTAACAGTAAGCTCGTTTATTTCATTCTGCAACTTATCTCTATCTTCAATATGTTGGCTAATTCTTTTGTCAAGATCGGAAATTTTAGTCTTTTCTTCTGAATACCTTATGCCCTGTATAAACGTATGTATTCTATGAAATCTAAGCTCTTTACGATATTCTTCCTTTCTTCTAGAAAGATCTTTTGGGTAGCAAGATTCTTTGACTCGTCAATTATTACGTTCAGCTTTGGTAAGCTTTCGGGTAGAATTGATAAAGGGGGCTTTACCAGTTCATCTATTTCTTGCTTTAATTTGCCTTCCTGTTCTGCGCTAATCTCGGCAGGGGGATTCATCAAAATATCATCAATTTCTTTCTCAATATTATTTCGATTGTAGATACCCGAATCCTGCCCCCAGTAATGAGGATTCGTTTTAATTGTTCTATTTGCTTCTGTTGATAGAGCATCTGACAATCGTCTTTCAATTGTTCTTTTTTCATTTTCAAAGCTCAATAAATTCGCTTGTATCTCCTTTAGTATGCCTCTTTTACCCTGAGGAGTATCTTCATTCCCAAGTTCTTGGTCTATGATATCAATTAGTCCCTGTACTTCCACATTGGTAGATCCAATCAAGGTGAAAGGCTTTATTGAGCCTCTTTCATCAAAGAAGAAGCTAAGATTATTCTTCATAAAGTCAGAGTTATAAACCCTAAACTTATATGCTGTTGTAAGATTATTATGGACAATAGTTGAGCTATCGGACATTTCAAAAGAAAATTGAGCCTCTTCATATCGTTCAATCATCTTTTCTTGCTCAATACAAGAGAATATTCTTGAAAGTGTAGTTTTTCCTGAATAATTTCTGCCATATATTATATTAAGTCGCTGAAGCGTCTTTTCCGAAAGATTATTTCCAGAATCCCACTTATAGTCCTGATACTGACCAAATGAGGCAATATTAATTTTCTTAATCATAGTCGTCTAAAGTCTTGTGTTATTAGTTCATTGTATAGCTCGTCTAGCTGCTGCAAACTCTTTCTCAGAATAGAGAACCACGTCCTTGATTACCAGTTTCTGAATAGCCGAGATAAAGGTGTCCATTTTAGAGAAGTTCACCTGTCCATGGATGCAAGGGAGCAGTATCTTATCTTTCTGTATTTTTCGATTGCTCACACTATCTCCCCACGAGTACTTATGTCCAAGGCTCTTGTTGACACAAGTAGCCAAGTAGAGTTGCTTGAGCTTAGTTCGATGCTCAGAATCATATAGACGTAGCGTAAGGTTATGGCTATCATTGGAGAAAAAATCGCATTCTTGATAGGTAACAACAAATGTCTTTCCTCCAATGAATATACAGTTCCCTTCAGTTATCCACTCTTCCCGATACGAGATATAGGAACTAACAGCATTATTCTCTCTACTAGCGCATAAGTAAGGGGTAGAACCACTTCCTTCTACAATTTCATTTGCTAAAATATTGCCAGCATTGCGAACATCAAAGACCTTGATCACATCAAACTCTCCCCACTTAACATTCCCAGCCTTAAAATCCTTAATAGCCTGTTCTTCTTCAGGAGTAAGTGTATAGTCCTTGAGACCTGTTATAGTAAGATAAGCGTTTAGCTCGGCTATGAAACGCTCCATAAAGTCGTAGTCTATTTCGCCTTGTAGAATCGGGAGCTTAACTTTAAGGTTCTGTAATGTAAGCAAAGTTGGGTAGTTACTATATCCCGAATCAAAGCTCCCTTCTAAAGCTTTATTTATAGCTGATATTCCGAATAAAGAAAGTAGTTTCTTATGTTCTTTCTTAGGAGAAAGCAAGAAAATATTTTGACTAGCATACCAATGATTAGTTCTTATCTGAGCAGTTATTGTTCCAATTTGACTGACAGAAATAACGTCAGGAGAATTCGGTTTAAAACCGAGCTCTCTAGTATACCCTTTTACTCCATTCTCTACCGTTGTTCGCCCAACAAACTCAATGAGTCCTGGCTGGTAGTTTTGGGAGAGCATTACCTTTCCCTCATCAATGCTTCTTGAGATTTTTGTTTCAAACAAATCCCCGAGCCGATATTCGCCCCACTCAACGCTTTCAAGCACCCTGTTGAGTGGGGCATCTATTTTCCCAAGTTGTCCTCGTTAGTTATTTGTTGCTTGAGGAGCGTTGAAACCTCCCAAGCGAGATATTCAGCCACCGTACGCTTGAAGTCATTCAATGTTGGGCGTGTATCTACGGGTGCAGACTTATTCCAGTCTGCACCATTCTGCGGATCTATAGGGGCTTCGTAGTACTCCTTCTCGGTAAATATATTGAGATATTGCTTACCATAGAGAACTAGGTTTACTAGCTCCTCATATCGCTCCTTGGCCCGATCTGTATCACGAAGATTAATACTTGCTTTTTTGCGGTTCGTACGCGTGTAGCCATCGTTGGAGAAGTCTATGAACTTGACGATATGCTTTGGGTCGTGCTTCTCTGCGACTTTGAAGACATAGATATTCGTTTGCACACTAGACTTGCCGAGGAAGAGGTCTATCGGCATCTTGATACTCGCCACAAGTGTATTACGCTGGAGTATACGCTTATTGATTTCTCGTGCCTTACCACTGCCTGCAGAGTTCTGAATAATCACTGCAGCATATCCCTTACTCATCATACTGAGAGCACGCTCTACGAAATTCATTCCGTTGCCATCAGCCGAATAAGGCGGATTGAGGACAAAAGCATCGGCAGGGAAGTGTGTATTATCTTTCCCGAAACCATACTTACCATCAAAGTCGGTAAGAGAGTTCTTGTTCAGGATATTAGAGCTCCCATCCCCCATCAATATCATATTGAGAATAGCTAACATATATACGCTAGAGAGGAGCTCTAGACCTAGGAGTTGCTCCGCTTTGATAAGAGCCTCTTTGCGAGCGAGCTCATCGGGAGAAGTAATCGTAGCTCGTGCATCGTTGAGCATTTCATTCATTGCGGCTACCAAAAGACCTGCCGATCCTGTCGCAAAGTCCCAAACATAAGAGTCTTTGTTCACCCTAGCCAGGCGTACGAGAAGCTGTGCTACATAAGAGGGCGTTAGCACAACGTCATTGAGCTTATCCTGAGTAAAGCCAAGCCACGAATACATCTCATTGAAGAGTTTACCTGTGAAGTCCGTTGTCAGACCAATCTTATAATAGATACCTAGGTCATCTATAATCTTGCAGAAGACACGCTTAAGCTGACTCTCACCATTTTCAACTTTATTGATATTCTCTGTGGTGAGGGTATTCTTCAGGGTACGCACAATGAGTTCTCGTTTCTCTGTCGGGATAGTTTTCTCTCCGAGAAATGCTTTAATCTTGCGCATAATAATTTCCCCATCTGTATTACCTTCCTCGCTGGATGACCTTAGGTCTGTCTTCTCTAGTGGAGCGACCTTACCTGGTACCCCTAGCGTAGCAATAATAGAGGCTGCTACGAGGTACACCCGGTCATTCTCACCAAGCCCTTTTTCATTTTGGTAGATGTCGTTGTTGAGCTGCTTAAGGCTGGTGTTAATCTCCTGCTCTCGTTGCTCCTTGAGCCGCTGCAGCTCTTCGGGGGTAAGACTTAGCTTATTAACGCGATCGATAAATGCATCAAAATTCTCAGCCTTGAGAAAAGACAAGTCTTCATACTTGCCTACCTCTTGTCCTACCCCGAGATTACCCTTGGATACATAGTAGACTCCAATCTCATGCTGAAGTTTGTCTCTCTCGTCGCGATATCCTGTTACCCCAATAGAGATGATGTCGGTATAGCCCGTGTGGTGTAATATCGCGTTGGCATAGTGAATAGCTCCATTGACCGCATAGCTGTTGATGTTCTTAAAATTAGGCTCATTCTTAGCCTTCTTATTATCGACTAGACCCTGAGCATCGAGCTTGACCAGCTTATCTTTGTAGCCTTTATACTCAATCAAGATTGGGTAATAGTTGAGTAGTTTGTCTTGCAGGAGGAGTTTCACATCAGGTCGGTTGGCTCCACTCCCTCCGTTTTTGGTGAAATACTCCGTGAGAGCTTTGTCTATCTCTGCATTGAGACTCTCCTGCTCTAGCTTATAGTCTAACTTGTAAGACTTGAGCCAACCATTAACTAAGTCAGCAATATTGGGTTCTACCGATTGAATACCTTTTGCCATTATATCAAATTTGTTTTTATTCTGAACGTTATTGCTACTCGATAATGAAACTAAGTCGATTTCTAATCAGTTGAATATACTGTTCCTGCATCTCCTCAGGAAGGAAGCTCTGGCGGATGCAGGCTTCCCATTCGGGGAGGATGTGCCCAAAGCGAGCGAAGATGTTGTCGCACACTTTCTCATCCAATCCTGAGGCTATCATTGCTTCTATGAAGTGTTGGCGAGTGAGTTTGCGCTTTTTGCCACAGAGGGTCAATGCAAGTTCTTCTGTATCCTCAGGAATAACAAGTGCCGTAGACAGCAGGTCATAGGCTGGAGTGAGTTGATATTCGTTCCCCTCTGGAGCATAGAGCGAGTAATTCTTGAGGTGCATATCGGCATTACCTATCAGCCACGAAAAGAGTACTTGCTCCCAGTACTTGACAAGATCAAGTTTCGGTACAGAGCTATACTTGGAGATCAGCTTGGCTATCTGCTCGTGTGAGCCTTTGTATTTATATTCGGTCAGACGCTCTGAGAGCTGGCACATATCTTCCATTGAGAGCTTCTCTCCTTTCCCTGTTCGGTCTATGCGACGAGTGATATAGCATGGTTCGCCATCGCTGAATCGCATCAGTCCATGAGGAACTGTTTCTATCTTGGCAATCTCTGCAAGGTGCATCGACACATCTTCCAACTCGGGGAGATGCGGATAACGCTCTGTTTGAGGTTTAAGGATAAACCGTCCCCACAAGCCAACGATGGTAAATCGCTTGGGCGAATTGCTCATCTGATCAAAGTCGAGAGACAGCTTAGGTTGTACTCCTGTCACTGTGGTCTGCGAACGAACGACCTCGCCAGCCAACGCTCGTACTTCGCTACTTGTATAAGGCAATATCGGAGCTTGGGGCGTCCCAAACAATTTGCGACAACACTTGGCATGGTAATCCACCTCTCCATCAATCAAAGTTTCGTAGCAGTATAAGCATCTATTCGTCATCTTCAGTCGTATTTAGAGGTTCGATACTTGCCGCTCCTATGCAGTCACGACAGCAAGTGAGTAGCAATGCCATTCGATCCCTTGCGTCTATCTTCCAATTCTTTTGAGCAATGTCCAATAGCCAGCCCTCAGGGATAAGCCCATCAAAGAAGGGGGGAAGTGTACTACTCTCAAATGGTTCTTCTCGCAAAGGCATTGTTAGGCTTATACCTTGAGCTTCGGGCATAGCCAGATAGTCCCTGTCGTAAACAAAGAAATAGCCCTCATCACTTTCTGTGAGAACGCCTGCTTTGAGTGTCTTCCAATAAACAATTGCCTGCTTCATCGATTTATAATGTTTTTTTTTGAGATTTTTGAAGACTAACAACCTCAGAAGAAGTATGATTGTCGTAAAAGAGTACAACATTTTTTTTCCCAGTCAGGGAGCTCTGATAGACAATGCCATCTATTGGTCCTCTGGACAGATAGCGCAGATATTCTGTAAAAACCTGAGTAGGGATATAGATTTGTTCATCCTCTATAGAAGATGGATGAGTGATATTATTATGAAATTTATGAAGAAACTTATACTCTTCATAGTATTTAGGCATCCAGAAAGACAACTTTGACGGAATGTTTGATAAGTCTACAACACTTAATGCTTTAGTTACAGAAAACTCTCCTACGTCAATACTCATAGGATTACAGTAGTTTTTTATTTCTCTCAGTACTGTATCCTCATCAAAAGCACCATAAAATAAAGATATCCCTTCTGCACTCATTCTATTGCTTTTAGCATATTTCGATGGGGGAGAGGTCAAATCACTAAAATCAGAAAAGCAAGACGCTAAGTCTTCATTGGGTCTTCCTCTGTAAATAATAAAACCTACTGGTATTAATCGAAGTAAAATGGATTCACACAACTCTTTAATCTCTGTTAATATATCACCTCTCCACTCCTCTTGGGGAACAAACTGAGGAGAACAAAAAAAGGTATACCTTCTTTGATGCTTTACTATTTCAACAAATGAATTCCATTTCCTTGAAAATTCTTCATCTAAGTCTTCTTTGAAAAAGTCGTTCTTTATCCATTGGTTATCATTGAAGCAAGAAATGATGTCTGAGTTCAAATTGCTATCAGAAGTCTCTAATCCATACGCACAAAGCATATCCACTGTATCTTCGTATTGTTCTGGATAAGTTGGAGCGATAAAAGAACCGACTCTATGAAATCCAGGTATCTCTTCATCCTCGTCATCATAAAATGAACTTGCGAGAAAAGGCCCTGCATCATCAATTGGGCAGAATCTACCTGAAAGTTTAGATCTCACAAAATCAATAAAAGCATGCATATTCACTACTGGAACAACTGTTCTAGAGCAATATGTACAAGTTCCTCTATTCCCATTATCCTCTATCCACTTATTGATGTAACAATCTTCAAAATGCTCAGTGCATACATATTTATCACTTAACCTTTCATCAGTCAAATCATATTCATCCTCAATCATCATAGTCTTAATATGCATAGTTATACTATTTCAGACTTCATCTCCTTCTCGTTTCATTGGCACAGGACCGCACTCCGAACCGAAGAGTTCAAAAACTTTATTGACCTTATCGAGGCGAAGAGTGGTCTTGCCTTGCTCTAGTTCTCGCACGAAGCGTAGCCCCACTCCAGCTTTCTCAGAGAGGTCTACTTGTGTCAGTTTATATTTCTTGCGCATCTCCTTCACATACTGCGCTATGATTGTCCTCGCTACCATCTTACATCAATTGCTTGAAGTTCCACACTCAAGGCATATCATTGTGCACTGCACACTCCGATTAAGCCATTATATACCTTATCAGTGGCAAATATAAGAAATATAAATCGATTATACCCCTTTTCGGGGGTATTATTTCCAGTAAAAGGAGGAATTATACCCAATAGGGATTGCTATAATATTTTCCTTACATCATCTTGCTTTGATATGCTCCGAAATGGGTACTTTTGCAGAGGGCAAGCGTGCTAAGTACAAATGGGAGGTGTTGTAATCTATTGATTTATAGATTATAACGTCCAAAAAGAAGATTGAAAGACTGAGAACTAAGCTATACGGTACAAGTATGTAAATCCTTATAAAACAGTGAGATAAAACTGTTTTACCATTTATTTAAGAGGTATTTGTACCGATTAAAAGGCTAGTCGCCTAATTGATAGAGAGGTAAATATATTGCATCGGCAAGTAATCGCTAATTACAACCGATAATCATATATCACCAAATATCGAAAAGGTGTTCATTATGAACACCTTTCTTTTTACTTTCTATTCATTAAGTATTATTGAAAGCCTTTCATTTTCTTATATTCGTACCTTATTTACAAGCTTGGTTCTTTAGAAAAAAGCTCCTACCGATAGATAAGCCACAACTTGATTATGCCCAGCATAAGTTTGTGACCATTTTACATTGGGAGATAGACGTACTTGCTGCATACCTTTGAGATGAAAAGCTACAATATCTGCCCCCACTATAGCATGATAACGCATCTTTTTATCGCGCCAAGAATTAGGTACATCATCACTTTGACCATCAACAGTGGGCTTTTGCCAATCGCCACGAAGGAAAAAAGCTACTTTCTCTGAACAATTATAAGTACCCCAAAGCGAAGCAATGGCCATATCGTAACCCTTCTGTCCTCGTTGGTTAAATTGTAAACCACCCTCTAAACCAAAACGAAATTTAGGATGTGTATAGCCCAAAAGAACGTTGGTGGTAAATTGTGTTGCTGCATCGCTCTGCATCACATCGCCATAAAGACGCAGCATCACTATTTTGGAAGGATGAAAATTAAGCGATAAAGAGGCCTTAAAGCTACTATCAAGCTGCATTTTTCGATAACCCTCACCATTAAGCAGCTGTGCATGAATACCCCACTCGTCAGACCATTTATAGTAAAATCCTACCCCAAGGTCAGCACTTGACCCAAAACCTGCTAGGTCATTAATATTTAGCGACATATAGCGTTTCCCCCAATGGCTCTCAGCATCGCTATAAAGGTCAGTAGGTATCATACCAAAAACAACTTGCCACTTAGGCTGAGTATAACAAGCATAGGCATTTTTTACATAAACATTGTAGTGCGAACCTTTAAGCGTAGAGTCATTGGTCACATCAAACAAAACACGCCCTACCCATTGCTTACTTAGAGCATGTTGATAGCCTATATAAGCACGTTGAAGTTCAAAACCAGTGCGCACACCACTTGAACGTGTAGCTGTTGCCTCGCTATACTTAACCTGCGCATTGGCATAGATAGTAGCTATCATGCGTGAGCTATGGTCATTAACCTGTGCTTGTGCTTGCATACCTATCATAAGGCCAAAGACCAGACTACCTATACGGACTAGCTTAGTAAAATTCTTCATTGTAGTTATCTTATTTTTTTATGATTGCAAATTGCAACTTTTCGTAGATATAGCGCCATGGTTTAACCTTTTATTTTTTATAACCCCCAAGTATTTCTATCCAAATTGCGGTAGCCAATGGCCTCGGCTAAATGTATAGTCATAATATGTTCTTCGCCTGCTAAATCAGCAATTGTACGTGCTACTTTGAGGATACGCTCGTAAGCACGTGCCGATAGGTCAAGTCGCTGCATCACTTGTTGTAGCATGGCTGCACCCGTAGCATCAAGCTGAGCATAACGCTGTATATGGCGACTACCCATTTGGGCATTGCAGTGAACGGTTGGGTCATCTTTGAAACGCATGTACTGTCGTTGGCGCGCTGCAATAACACGCTCACGTACCACATAGCTTGACTCGCCAGGATCAGCCTCAGCCAAAGAGGTAAAAGGTACAGGCGTAACCTCTACTTGCAAGTCAATACGATCGAGTAAAGGGCCTGAAATCTTTTGAATATAGCGCAATCGCTGCTGTGGCGTACACGTACAAGGCTTATTCGGGTGATTATAATAGCCACAAGGGCAAGGGTTCATCGAAGCTATGAGCATAAACGAACAAGGCAACGTAGCTGTGTATTTAGCACGCGAGATGGTAATTTCTCTATCTTCCAACGGCTGGCGGAGCGTTTCTAAGGCATTGCGACTAAATTCTGGCAATTCGTCCATAAATAGTACACCATTGTGTGCCAAACTTATTTCGCCTGGCTGCAAACTCGTTCCACCACCAATCAAAGCCACATCACTAATAGTATGGTGAGGACTACGAAATGGTCGCTGTGCTATGAGTGAAGTATCTTGTTGCAATTTACCTGCAATACTATGCAGCTGTGTTGTTTCTAAACTTTCTTGTAGCGTAAGTGGTGGCAATATAGATGGCACGCGCTTACTCATCATACTTTTTCCACAACCTGGACTACCTACAAGCAATAAGTTATGACCACCTGCCGCAGCTACTTCAAAAGCACGCTTTACGTTTTCTTGTCCACGCACTTCACTAAAATCATGGGTAAACTGCGTCTGCTGCGCATAAAATTCTGCACGCGTATCTACCATAGTAGGCTCAATCGTGCTACGGCCATTGATAATATCAGCAGCTTCCTTAAAGTGACTTACAGCATATACCTCTAAGCGATTGACCACAGCGGCTTCACGTGCATTTTCTAGTGGCACAATTAAACGTTCAAAACCCATTTCACGTGCCTTTATAGCTATCGGTAATGCCCCTTTAATAGGACGCACCGTACCATCTAATCCCAACTCGCCCACAATGACATACTTATCCAGTGCCGCAGCATCTACCAGTTGTTCTGTGGCCAGCTTGGCTATGGCCAATGGCAAATCAAAACCTGTGCCTTCTTTACGAAAATCAGCTGGTGCAAAATTAACAATCAAATTACAAGGTGCAAAGTGATAGCGATTATTCATCAACGCAGAGTTCACACGGCCGTAACTTTCGCGCACAGCATTGTCGGGTAAACCCACCATACGAATATTTCGCCCATCACCAGCATGAGCATCATATTCTACAGTTATAATGGCACAAGTCATCCCATTGAGTGCTGCGCTATAAATGGTACATAGCATAGTGGAAAGAGAGCAATACTTAGTGTTCGTATATGGTGTACTATTGTGAAAGGGTAGCCATTTCTAGGGGAATACCTCCTAATTCAGCCGCTACCTCCGAAAACGAGCTAGACAAGCTACCATAAATAGCCTTCGTACGCGAAAGGACAAAGAGATCTACTACGGCATCTTGCATGCCAGCTACACTGCTACGTGAGAGTGTAGCACCCTCGTAATAGCGTATGCGATTAGGATAGCGCACAGCAAGTGTATCGCGCACAGTTGCATCGTCGGTAGCAACGTAAAAGCAAGCATCAGGCTCACGCGCTATAAGTGTATCCATGTGTTGTATAAAGGCTTCAAGCGGAGAATTTACACGACAAAAATCATGGTCACCACGACGAATGTGTAGCCCATAGGTATTGGGCGAAAAGGTATCTACCACAGCATCTATACGCATTTGTATCGAAGTAATAGGCTTAAACAAATCGCGCAATGCTAGCGTAGGTGTCAACAAACGCTGACATGTGGAAACATATAACTTAGGTACACGAGCTAATGCTTGTTCAAACGCTTCTGACTCTGATGTATGGGGATATAAGTCTTCCATATTATACCAGCCAAAGAATTGACGGATACGCCCTGCTTGCCTAAGATTTCGTGGCAACGATCGTTGCCAAAGGAGTGAGGCTGTGTCAGCCGAATAGAGTTTTACACCACTTATTTCCATAGGTTCAAACAACTCATGAAATGCTGCTGCACACCAAGGCTTACGCAGCCACAACACAGTTATGTCTCGGCCAGAAGTAGCTAAACTTACTGCCGTAGCCACAGCATTGAGCCGATTACACAGCCCTCCATAGGGCAAAAAGCGTATGTGTTGTTTATTCATAATTTATTCTGTTGAGTGTAGTGTTAATGGTGTATTCGTTTAGGAGCTTGCTCCGTTTGACCCTCGGGCCAGTTGAGTAGATAGAGATGTTGTTGTGCACGTGTTACTGCCGTATAGAGCCAACGCAAGTAGCTATCGTCCATCTGTTCTTCAATCACATAGCCTTGGTCTACAATAACATTGGCCCATTGCCCACCTTGTGCCTTATGGCAAGTCACGGCATAGGCATATTTTACTTGTAGCGCATTATAGTGTCGGTCTTCTCTTATTTTCTTCATACGATCGCGCTTATAGGGTATGTCTAGATAATCCTCGGCCACACTTTCATAAAGTCTATTGGCTTGTTCGCGTGTTAATGCAGGTGCTTCGGCCTGCAAAGCATCGAGAATGATAACAGTATCTAGCTCATAATCCTCATAATCGGGAAATTGAAGCGACACCTCGGCAAACTGAAACCCATACAATTCATAAATACGCTGTATGCGCTCTACGCGTGCCAAGTCGCCATTAGCGATAAAGGCAAAAGGTGGTCGTGCCTCGGCAGGAAGCGTGCGCTGTGCTACTTCGCTCCAATGGTAATTGTTCTTACTCACCATCAGCAAGTCGCCACGCGAAAGCAAACTTTCTCGTTCAAAAATGCGTGTACGAATACCATTATTGATGCGTATCGCCCTACTATTACTACGTGTAATTACAATCGTATCAGCCAATGCTAACCCCTCATCACGCTGGCGAAAGTAGCAATGCTCTAATTCTTCTATAAGCTCTCCACCCATCAATACGCTCACATCGCTTCGGCCATCATTTTCATCGGCACGCAATGTGGGCTTGAACGGATACATAGCCATAGTTTTACGCGCTTGTACTAAGAGTTTACGTAGGCGTGTAGCGTTGCGTAAGATATCCGAGCCTTGTGCCTGACGTACGACCTGATGCAAGTCGGCATGATAAGTATTCAAACCAAAACCACGCACATAATCCACATCTAAGGCTGCACTATGACTCTCGCCCACTGGTGGCAACTGTGCCTCATCGCCCACTAAAAGCAGCCGACACCCATTTTGGCTATATACATGTTCTACCAAATCGTCCATAAGCCTACCCGTACCAAAGACCGAGCCACTATGCCCATCATTGGCTATCATAGATGCTTCGTCTACGATAAACAGCGTATGGCGCATCTTATTGTGCCTTATTTCAAAAGCCGATAATTCACCATCAAAACGCTTTTGCTGGTAGATGAGTCGGTGTATTGTATAGGCCGATACACCTGCATAGCCTGCCATAACCTTAGCCGCACGCCCCGTAGGTGCTAGTAACACAGGCGGACGCCCTAAGCGACGCAACGCCTTAACAAGAGCAGCCACTACGGTAGTTTTGCCCGTACCAGCATAGCCGCGTAGCACAAAAGCTGTGCGCTCATGGCTATCGGTCAAGAAATGCCCCAAACGTACAATAGCCTCTGCCTGATGCTCCGTAGGTGCAAAAGGCAACTCTTTTACAATACGCTCAGCCACGACTTCGTACAAAGGTGCGGTAGGAGATAAACTCATCGTTTAGATGATTGAAATAAACAAACGACCTACATGCTCTTGTAAGTTTACCTACAAAGTTAATGCTTTTTGATCAATTCCACTATTCCTCTACTTATCATTCTCTGCCCTCTTAAGCCTTTACCCACTTTTCCCCACATACATCTATTTTTTTATTAGTTTAGAAGAAAAAGAATATATTTTAAGTCCTCTCTAAATAGTGCTGGTTATGATATAAACGTGAAATGTGGGGATAAGTAAACGATGTTTGGTCATTATACTAACCTATACTAAGCTATTCACAAATAGTAGTAGTTATCCATATAGTAATACCCATGCTTACTCAGAACTAATAGACTTATTTTCAAAGTATCAAAAGCTATATTACCTAACTATTCACACCCTGTGAATAAAGTTGCGAATTTTACTCCCCATTTATCCCCCATTGAAAATAGGGCGAATAACTTTGTGTAAAACACCAATAATGAGTACCCACCCATGGGGAAAAGTAGTAGATGAGTAAGTATAGTCTTGTACTTTAC